>NZ_JBDPLU010000002.1:0-755842 GCF_039871525.1 Streptomyces sp. B6B3
TGCTCGCGATCCGCCGCACCGCCTCGGACTTCGCACCCCACCCGATCTCCAACGCGCAGAAGTACTCGGCCAGCCCGTGCGCGGTCAGATGCGCGTGCGCCACGTCGTGGTCACCCCTGCTCGCCACCGCGTGCAGGATGCCGCGCTCATCCAGCGCCGCCAACGCCGCCAACGCCGCCGGCGTGGGCCGCGCCGGGTCACCCTCCACGACCACGCCGTCCCACACGGTGTCATCCAGATCCCAGACCAGACACTTGACGGTCGGATGCTGCGCGGTACCGGTCGACATGCCGGTCGACATCACGTCACTCCCTCCTCAGAGGCCCCGCGACCCGCCGGCCGGCTGGCCGGCTGGCCGGCTGGCCGTGGCGGAGTGCGAGGTCCCCGATCCGCACCTCGGCCACCTCACGGGAGCCCTCGATGATCCGCATGATCCGCGCGTCGCGGAAATGCCTCCCGACCGCGCTGTCGGCACCACAACCCGCGGAGCCGTGCAACTGCAGCGCGTCCTGACTGACCCGGGCCGCGGCCTCGGCAGCCGCGTACTTGGCCACCACCGTCTCGGCGAACGCGGCGGGCGACCGACCGTCCCGTAACCCGGCGGCGTGCGCACACATCAGCCGCGCGCCGGACGCCGCCACCCTGGCCCGACCCAACACCGCCCGCACCGCCTCGTGATCGGCGAGCCGAACACCACCCTGGGTACGGCGGCCGGCATGCTCGACCGCGAGGGCCAGACACGCCTCCGCGATACCCACACAGCCCCACGCCACCGTGTGCCGCCCATGATCGATAGCCGTCGCCGCCACATGGCTCAGCCCGAAACCCGGCGGGGCCACGAGCCGCCCGGCCGGGACCCGCACATCATCGAACGCGACATGCGCCAACCGCGCGGCACGCATCCCCAACGGATCACGCACCGGCTCCACCGCCACACCCGGCCGGTCGGCGTCGACGAGCAGGGCCACCATCCGCGCGCCCGACCCCTCATCGAGCCGGCCGATCACCAGGAAGACGTCGGCGAGTTCCCCGAACGTCACCCACACCTTGCGCCCGGTCAACCCGAACTCGGACCCGTGCCGGACCACGCTGGCCCCCAGCGCACCAAGATCGCTGCCCGCGCCCGCCTCCGTGGCCGCGAAACCCGCAAGCCGGTCACCACCAGCCAACGCCGGCAACCACACCGCCCGCTGCTCATCCGTACCCCAACGCAACAACGCCGCGGCCACCATCCCCTGGACCGTGACCAGACCACGCAACGCGCTACACACCCCACCCAACAGAGCACAGACCTCACCAAGCGACCGCGCGCTCAGACCCGCACCCCCATACCCACGGGGCACATCGGCGCCGAGCAACCCGGCCGCCGCGACCGCCTTGACCACCTCCGCGGGCAACGCACCGGCACGATCCCAAGCGCCGGCGTCACCCCGCACACCCTCCACGAAGTCGACCACCGCGGCGAGCGCCGCAGGCCGTGCCGGGTCCATGGACTCAGCCATCGGCCGGCCCCGGCTTCGGCTGCGGTTCGCCGCGCTTGCGCCGGACGAACGCGGCGATCCGCCCAGCCGTACGGAAGTTGTCCAGGTCGAGATCCGCCACATCGACCTCGACATCGAAGAGCTGCTCAACCTGGGTCACCAACTCCAGAGCCAGTAACGAGTCGATCAACCCCTCCGCCACATAGTCCTGATCCACCGCCAGCTCCCGCCCGCCAGTGGCGGCGGACAGGAACTCCAAGATCCTGCCGGTGATCTCATCAGTCGCTTGCTGAGGCAAGGTCGTCCCCCATCTCTGTGTGTCGCTGAGGTGCACTGGTCGGCTAGAGGAGCAGGGTTCCGCCACCCCCCGTGCCGTGTTCGACGAGCATCGCGCTCCACGCCGCCACCGGACTCATGTTCAGCACCACCGCCAAGCCACCCTCCGGCACCTCACCACGCGCCATCGCCGTCTCCAGGTTCAACAACGCATCATTGGGACCCAGATGGCCGTACTCCCGCAGGTTCTCGGCACACACCTGCGACACCTTCACATCCAGCGACTCCCCGACCACCCGCAACGCCGCCAGCGACAGGTTCTGCCCCACCCAACACGCGACCTGGTCACGATCCACGCCGTTACGCTCCAACAGCCGCCGCGTCAACGACGCCACACGCTTCCGGGACTCCACCGCCAACGCAAAGGAATAACGCGGCAGGTCCGTGCACTCCTCACGCCACCGCTCCTGGGGACCCGCCCGATAATCCACCCGGAACAGGTCCCAGTAACCGCCATTGGTCTCCAACAACAGATCCCGGACACGCAACGGTCCATCCCGAGAGACCAGGACCGCCTGACCACTGTCACCGTTGACGGTCACCGGATGCCGATAACGCCGGGTGGTCACCGGCTTACTACCATGCGCCACCAAAACATGCGAGGCATGCGGATCAGCGGCCAGCAACCCCGACGCGGTCAGCAACGCCGGCACCACCGAAGCGCAACCAAGACCACCCACCGAGAACGCCCAAGCCCGGTCCGCACCCAACTCCGCCTGCAACCGCGTCGCCTCGGAACTGGACAGCGCCTCCGGCGCCCGGGACTCCACGAGAACCACGCCATCCACCTGGCCAGGCTCGAGACCAGCCGCGGCCAGCGCCTGCCGACCAGCGCGCGCCGCGAGGTCCACCGCCGTCAGATCCTCCGCGACCGCCACCCGTTCAATACCGAGCGCCTGGCACGCCGCGCGTTCCCGCTCGTCCTGCTCGGCGAGCTCCGGCAGATCGGCCAGAGCGACGCGACCCGGCAGGTGGGTGGCGGTGGTCCGCAGGTAGCCGTTCACGCGCCGTACTCCGCTTCCAGGAGGTCTATCTGGGACTGGCTCAACGAGACCAGCGGGAAGTCCCCGGGTCCCGGTCGGTCGTCGTCGTCGGGCGGAGGCGGCGTGTCGTCCGTCCCGGAGGGCTCCGGGCACGCGTGCCGGGCCAGTCCGGTGAGCAGCGCCACCCACGCTTCGCACAGGGCCCGCAGTTCGGCCTCGTCGACCAGGTGCCGCGAGGCGAACAGCGACAGGTCGAACTCGGGCCCCTCGGGTCCGTCGTGCCGGACGACGCCGCTGGCCTCCAGGGCGTGGGCGAAGGGTGTGGTCTCCGCCACGTCTCCGTCGGTTTCGAGCAGCCGCCAGGGCGGCTCCGGGTCACCGGGGGCGGGCTCGGGGGCTGGCCCGGCGCCCGGCAGCTCCCCGAGGTAGTTGAACCCGACGGTCGGGGCCGGCAGGGCGGCCAACGTCTCCCGGGTCTCGGCGTTGAGGTGGCGCAGCGCGCCGAAGCCGAGGCCGTTGCCGGGGACGACGGCGAGCTGGTCCCTGATCCGCCTGACGATCTCCCCGGCGGCCGGGCCGCCGGCGCGGGCCTCGGCGAGGTCGACCGGCCCCGGGTCGAGACGCACGGGGTAGAGGCCGGTGAACCAGCCGACGGTCCTGGACAAATCCATGTCGTCGGTCAGGGGTTCCCTGCCGTGGCTCTCCACCTCGACCACCACGGGCTCCCGCGCCGCGCCACGGGCCGCCTGCCGCTCGGCCACCGCGGCGGCCAGCGCGGCCAGCAGCAGGTCGCCGGTCCCGGCGCGGAGCGCCGCGGGGGCGTCGGCCAGCAACCGGGCGGTCACCGCGGCCGGCACCCGGGCCGTGGCGGCCCTGCCGTTGCCTGCGGTGTCGCGGGCGGGGTCGAGCTCCCGACCGCCGAGGAGCGCCGCACCGGGGGCGAGGGTCCGCTGCCAGACGGGGAGTTCCAGCCGCCGGGCCGGCGCCTCGGCGTGCGCGGCCAGCGCCCGCGCCCAGCGCGCGAACGAGGTCCGCACCGGCGGCAGCACCGCCGGCCGGCCGGCGGCCAGCGCGGCGTACGCGCCCGCCAGGTCGGCGAGCAGCGCCGGCCAGGACAGGACGTCGACGACCAGATGATGCACGACCGCGACGAGCCGGCCCGCGGTGGCCGGCCCGCGGTCCAGCCAGACGAACCGCGCCAGTTCCCCGCCCCACGGATCGAGCCGACCGGCCGCGGCCTGCCGCTCGCGGCCCGCCAGATCGTCGAGCGCCGCCGCGTCCAGGCCCGTGGCGTCCACCCGGCTCACCTCGACGGCGGGCGGCTCGTCGGGATCGGCCGGCAGGGTCAGCGACCAGGTGCCCGGGTCGGCGACCGGGCCGGCGGCGACCAGCCGGGCCCGCAGCATCTCGTGGCACCCGGCCACGGCCCGGACGGCCGCCGTCAGGGTGGCGTGGTCGGCACCCGCGGGGGTGGTCACGACGACGGACTGCGTGAAACGCCCCGGCGCACCGGCCCGTTCCACGAAGTCCCGCATCGCGGGGGTGAGCGGCACGCTGCCCCTTGCCGGGACGTTTTCCGGGTCCCGGGCCGCATCCGGGACGGCGGGCCGTGCGGCTCCGCCTGCGGCGGACGCCGTAAGCCGGTCCACGGCGGGCCGCGCGGTCGAGCCCTCGGCGGGCTGTGCGGGTCCGCCTGCGGCGGGCCCGGTGGTCGGGTCCACGACCGGCTGCGCGGTCAACTTCGCGGTGGGCGGGGCCGTGGCCCGGGCCGGTGTTCGCTGCGCGGGTCCGCCCGTGGCGGGGGCCGTGGGTGGGTCCACGGCCGGTGTCGTGGGCGGGGCCGTGGCGGGCCCTGCGGTCGGCACCGGCGCGGGCTGCGCGGTCAGGCGCGCCCTGGGCTCCGTGGGCAAGCCCACGGTCGGATCCACGGCCGACCCCGCGGTGAGGCCCTCGGCGGGGGCCGTGGGTGGGGCAGCGGGGTGCCCCGTGGTCAGGCCCCCGGCGGGCTGCGGGGTCGCGCCCGTGGCGGGGTCGACGGCCGGCGCCGTGGCGGAGGGCTGGGGTGGGTCGACGGTCGCCGCCGCGGCCATCGCGGCGGGGGTGCGGAGTTCGAAGACCTGTTGTTGGCTGATCCGGACGCCGTGGCGGCGGGCCTGGGCCGCCAGGCGGATGGAGATCACCGAATCGCCGCCGAGGGCGAAGAAGTCGTCGTCGGCGCCGACCTCGTCCGACTCCATCAGCTCTCCGAAGAGCCGCAGCAGCACCTCCCGCGCCCGCTCCGCGGCGGGCGACGGCGCGGCGGCGGAGGCCGGCTCCGCGGCCGGCGGGAGCGGCTCCGGTGCCGGTGCCGGTGCCGGTCCTTCCGCGGACGCGGCCTCGGGTCCGATCTCCGCGAGCGGCAGGTCCGGCTCTGCCATGACCGCCGCGACCAGTGCCGGGAACCAGCGGGCGAGGCGCTCCGCGGTGGACCGGTCGAAGAGCGACGTCGCGTACTCCAGTTCGCCGTCCATCGGGCCGGCGCCGGCGTCCACGAGCGCGAAGGTGAGGTCGAACTTCGCGGTGCCGGGCACGGTGCCGCCGACCTCGGTGTCCACGAAGCGGGTGCTCTCCAGGGCGCCCATGCCGGGCTCGTACCGCGGCACGTTCTGGTAGGTGTACGTGACGTCGTACAGCGGGTGCCGCGCCAGGTCGCGGGGGGCCCGGCCGGCGGCGATGATCCGGTTGAGCGGGATCTCCTCGTGGTCCAGGACGCCGGCGACGGTGGTCGCGCACCGGCGGACGATCTCGTCGAACGGCAGGTCTCCGCTCATCCCGGTGCGGAACGGCGGGATGCTGTTGAAGTAGCCGATCAGGTCCTGCACGTCGGGGTGGATCCGGCCCGAGGTGGCGACGCCGACGACGACGTCGGTGTGGCCCGTCCACAGGTGCAGCAGCGAGTCGAGCGCGGCGAGCATCGTGACGAAGGTGGTGACGCCGTTGCGGCGGCTGTAGTCGCGCACCCGTTCGGCGAGTTCGGCGTCCACGACGAACGTGATCATGTCGCCCGCGTAGGACTGCCGCTCCGGCCGCGGGTGGTCCAGGGGCAGTTCGGGGCGGGTGAGCCCGTCGAGTTCCGCGCGCCAGAACTCCAGGCCGCGCTCCAGCCGCGGCCCGGCCAGCAGGGCGCGGTGCCAGGCGGCGTAGTCCTGGTACTGGACGGGCAGTTCGGGCAGCCGGGGCTCGGTTCCGGTGCTCCGCGCCCGGTAGAACTCCCCCAGGTCGCGGCCGAACAGCGGCTGCGAGCCGCCGTCGAAGACGATGTGGTGGTACGTCAGGACCAGGACGTGCTCCTCCTCGGCCAGCCGGACGAGCATCGCCCGCACCGGGGTGTCCCTGGTGAGGTCGAACGGGATGGACACCGACTGACGGATCAGGGCCCGCACCCGCTCGCCGCGCCGTTCGGCGGGCAGCCGGCTGAGGTTGACGACGCTGAGCAGCGGCTCGATGGCGGTCGGCAGCAGGTAGGGCACGCCGCCGTCGTCGGTCAGGAAGACGCTGCGCAGCGTCTCGTGCCGCTCGGCCATGTCCACGAGCGCGTCCTGGAGCGCGGCCTCGTCGAGCGGGCCGACCAGGTGCATCGGCGTGGGCACGTTGTACAGCGGGCTGCCCGGGTTGATCTGGTCGAGGTACCAGAGCGCCTCCTGCCCCGGGGACAGCGGCAGCGGGCCGCCGCGTTCGAGCAGCGCGATCGGCTCGGCGTCCCGCGTCTCGCCGCGTTCGGCGGCCAGGGCGTGCAGCCGCGCGGCCAGCGCGCGGACGGTGTGGTGGGCGTAGAGGTCGGCGAAGGTGACCTCTACGCCGAAGCTCTGCTGGAGGCGGCGGAGCATGCCGACGCCCACGAGCGAGGTGCCGCCGAGCATGAAGTAGTCGGAGTCGGGGCCGACGTCCCGCTGTTCCAGCAGCTCCGACCAGACCTCGGCGACCCGGCGCTCGATGGTGGCGAGGTCGGCCGGCGCCGCCGGGGCGGGTGCGGCGGCCGGGGCGGGGTTCGTCGCGGCCGGGCGGGGCGCGGTGATCCGGCACCTGGTCGGCTCGAACGGGTAGGTCGGGGCCTCGATGCGCGGGGTGGCGACGTCCCGGTAGTGGCGGTCCCAGTCGAGCGGGGCGCCCAGCGCGTACAGCCGGCCGAGCATGCCGAGCACGCCCGCGCGGGACCCGTCGACGACCAGGTCGACTAGCGGAAGTTCGGGGGCGAGGCCGCCGATCTCCCGTGCCAGGACGCCGCCGGGCGCCATCTCCACGAGGAGGGCGCCGTCCCGGACGAAGCCCGTCACCGCGGCCTTGAGCCGCGCCGGGTCGGGGTCGGCGGCGAGCGGCGTCGCGGCCGCCTCGGTGACGGCGGCGGCGAGCGTCGTGGTGCCGCGGACGACGCGCACGGTCAGGTTGCCGGCTCCCGAGCCGACGAGGGCGACGTTCGTCAGGCCCAGCGTCTCGGCGACGCGGTAGAGCGCGTACTGCCGGGCCACCAGCCGGCCGGCCGGTTCGGCGGCGGCGTCGAGTTCCTCGCATTCGGCGGGCACGGGGAACTCCGCCAGCAGCCGGCGCCACACGGCGTCGTCCAGCAGGGCGTCCCCGGAGAACAACAGCACGACGCGCGGCGCGTCGGCGCAGGGCCGCTCCGGTACGGCCGCCGTCCGCAGCCGTTCGGCGAGTTCCCCGGTGCCGCCGGCGGTCACCGCCAACCGGTAGGGGTGGTCGTCGCGGCCCCGGTTGAGGACGTGCGCGACGGCGCGCAGCGGTTGGTCGGTGGTCTCGGCGAACTCGGCCAGCCGGGTCCGGTAGCGGTCCAGGGCCGCGGCCGACTTCGCCGAGACGGTGACGAGTTCCGGGCGTGGCCCGCCGGGCGCGGTCCGGCGGGCGAGGACCGGGGCCTGTTCCAGCACGGCGTGCACGTTGGTGCCGGTCAGGCCCCAGCTGCTCACGCCGGCCCGGCGCGGGCCGGTGGCGTCGCTCGGCCAGGGCCGCGCCTCGGTGTTCACGTACACCGGGCCCGAGAAGTCGATCAGCGGGTTCGGTTCGGTGAAGTTGACCGCGGGGTAGAGGGTGCCGTGCCGCAGCGCCGACATCACCTTGAACAGGCCGGCCAGGCCGGCGGTGTTGCCCAGATGGCCGATGTTGGCCTTCACGGAGCTGATGGCGCACTCCCGCCCGGTCCCGCCGGCGTCGGCGAAGGCCCGGTTCAGCGCCTCCACCTCCACGACGTCGCCCAACGGGGTGCCGGAGCCGTGGCATTCGACGTAGCCGATGCTGTCGGCGTCGACGTCCCCGTCCCGCCAGGCCTGCGTCATGACGTTGGCCTGGCCGAGTTGGCTGGGCGCCGCCATGCTGGCGGCGCGGAACCCGTTGTGGTTGACGGCGATGCCCTTGAGCACCGCGAGGACGTTGTCGCCGTCGGCGACCGCCTCGGACAGCAGCTTCAGCACGAGGACGCCGCCGCCCTCCCCGGCCGCCAGGCCGTTGGCGCCCGCGTCGAACGGGCGGCACCGCCCGTCGGTGGACTCCAGGTTCTGCATCGGGATCCAGTCGGCGCTCCTGACCAGCCGCGGGAAGACGTTGACGGCGCCGACGACGGCGAACGGCACCTCCCGGCCGCGGACCTGCCGCACCGCGAGGCTCAGCGCGGTCAGGCCGCTGCTGCACGCGGTGTCGACCACCAGGGCCGGCCCCTGCAGGTCGAAGAGATAGGCGATCCGGGCGGCGAGCGCGGCGGTGGAGGTGCCGAGCATCGTCTCCACGTCACGGTCCGCGTCGGGGACGGCGGCGCCCGGATCGATCGCGGCCAGCATGACCGACGCCGCGGCGCCGCGCAGCCGCGTCGGGGCGTAGCCGGCGGACTCGATCGCCTGGTGGGTGAGCTGCACGAGCAGCCGCTGGTGCGGGTCCATCTGCTCGGCCTCGCGGCGCGTCAGGCCGAACAGCTCGTGGTCGAAGAGGTCGATCCGGTCGAGGTATCCCATGTTCAGGTAGCGCTCGCCGGGGTCGTCGTCGCCGGAGCGCACCCGGTCCTCACCCGGCGCGGTCACGCATTCGCGCCCGGACAGCAGGTTGGCGTGGAACGTCTCCAGGTCCTCCGCCGCCGGGAAGATCCCGGCGCTCCCGATGATCGCGACGTCGTCCTTCCTCATCCACTTCTCCCATGCTCGAACGATCCGGGACGGACCGGGATTCGTCACAACTCATAGCTGTGCTCGTCGGGGACGGCCGCGAGCCTGAGCCGGTCGACCAGTTCGGCCATCGACTCGATGGTCGAGTGCTCGAAGAACAGCGCGACCGGTAGTTCGCCGTCACCGCAGAGCCGGGCCAGCTCCGCCCGGATGGTCAGCAGCGTCAGCGAGGTGCCGCCGATGTCGAAGAACTTCTCCCGCATGCCGAGGTCGGCTCGGCCCAGCACCTGGCGCCAGATCCGGTGGACGGCGTGCTCGGTCTCGGTCCGCGGGCCCCGGTCGGCGGCCGGCCGGCCGGGCTCGGGCCCGGCGCGGCCCGCGCGGGACGTGCCGGACGTGGCCCGGGCGACGGCCGGTCCGGCGAGTACCAACTCGCCCTCCGCCGTCCAGCGGGCCAGCTGCCCCGACCGGCACATCCGCGTCCCGGGCAGGAACGGGCAGGCCACGAGCCGCTGCACCGCCGCCGGCCCCTCGGACCCCGGCGCCGGCGCCGGCACGGTCAGGTAGACCTCACCGAGCACGCCGACCGGCACCGGCGCGAGGTGCCGGTCCAGCAGGTAGAGCCGCGTGTCGTCGCCCGGGCCCGGCCGCCCGCCGCCGAGCCGTTCGGCCAGTTCGGCCAGTTCGGCCAGCGGTCCGGAGCCGGCCAGCCGGCCCGCGTCGCTCCACTCCCCCAGCAGCCGGCCGCGCTCCGCCTCGTCCAGCACGTCCAGGTCGCCGAGCCGCAGCCGCGGGTCCGTGGCGACCTGGTCGAGCACCCGGACCAGGCGGTCGGCCAGCCGCCGTACGGTGGCCTCGTCGAACAGGTCGGTGGCGTACTCCAGGTCGCAGGCCAGCCCGGCGGGCGCCCCGTCCGCCTCCTCCAGCTCGCGGGCCAGCAGCGACAGGTCGAACTGGGTGGCCGACGTCCCGACCGGCTCGTGGCGCACCGCCAGGCCGGGGAAGCCGAGGTCGGCGTCGCGGACATGCGGCAAGGCGGGGGTGTTCTGGAAGGCGAAGCTGACCTGGAACAGCACCTGCCGGGACAGCGAACGGTCGGGGTTGAGCGCCTCCACCAGCCGTTCCAGCGGCAGGTCCTGGTGGGAGTAGGCGGCCAGGTCGGTCTCCCTGACCCGCGCGACGAGCTCGGCGAACGCCGGGTCGCCGCCGGCGTCGGTGCGCAGCACCAGGGTGTTGAGGAAGTACCCCACCAGGTCGTCGAGCGACTCGTCGACGCGGCCGGCGATCGGCGAGCCGAGGGGGATGTCGTCGCCGGCGCCCAGCCGGGACAGCAGCGCGACCAGCGCCGCCTGGGTCACCATCGCCATGGTCGCGTCGCAGTCGCCGGCGAGCCGGCGCAGCCGCCGGTGCGTCCGCGCCGAGGTGACGGCGGCGACCCGGCCGCCCTGGTGGCTCGCCACCGGCGGGCGCGGCCGGTCGGTCGGCAGCTCCAGCTCGTCGGGCAGATCGGCGAGCGCCCCGGTCCAGTACGCGAGTTGGCTGCCGAAGAGGCTGAGCGGGTTCCCGTCGTCGGCCAGCAGCCCGCGCTGCCAGAGCGTGAAGTCGGCGTACTGCACCGGCAGCGGCGCCCAGTCGGGGGCGCGGCCGGCGGCCCGCGCCGCGTACGCGGTCGCCAGGTCCCGGGTCAGCACGTCCATGGACCAGCCGTCGGCGACGATGTGATGCAGCACCACCAGCAGCACGTGCGCGTCGGGCCCGGTGCCGTACAGCGTCGCCCGCCAGGGCACGTCGGACGCGAGATCGAACCCGCGGGCGGCCTCGGCCGCGAGCACCGCCGCCAGCTCGTGCTCCCGCGGCGACCCGGTCGCCAGCCGGGTCCCGGCCGCCACCTCGGCCAGCACCCGCTGGTACGGGACGCCGTCCACCTCCCCGTAGACGGTGCGCAGCGGCTCGTGCCGCCCCACCACGTCGGCCCAGGCGGTGCGGAGCGCCGGAACGTCGAGCCGGCCGCGCATCCGCAGGCACAGCAGGATGCTGTTGGCGGCGTCGGGGCCGGCCAGCCGGTCGAGGAACCACATTCGCTGCTGCCCGGACGACATCGGCAGCACCTCGGGGCGTTCGGCCGGCACCACCGCGGGCCGGGCGGCGCCGAGTTCGGTCAGCCGCCTGGCCAGCAGCTCGGGGGTGGGGGATTCGAACAGCATCCGGTTGGACATCTCCACGCCCAACACCGACCGCACCCGGCTGACCAGGCGGGTGGCGAGCAGCGAGTCGCCGCCGAGATCGAAGAAGCTGTCCTCGGCGCCGACCTCGGGCGCGCCCAGGACCTGGGCGAACAGGGAGCGGAGTATCACCTCCTGGGGCGTGGGCTCGTGGCTGCCGGCCGCCGGGGCCGGCTCGCCGCCCGGGTCTCCGGGGTCCCGGGCGGTGGCCGCGGCGCCGGGCTCGGGCAGCGCCGCGCGGTCCACCTTCCCGTTGGGGGTCAGCGGCAGCGCGCGGAGCGGCACGACGGCGGCGGGGACCATGTAGGTGGGCAGCCGGGCGGCGGCGAAGGCGCGTATCTCGCTCGGGTCCACGGTCCGCCCCGCGGTGGTGACGTAGGCGGTCAGGCGTCGGTCTCCCGGGTGGTCCTCGCGGACGACGGCGGCGGCCTGGGCGACGTCGGGGTGGGCGGTCAGCACGGCCTCGATCTCGCCGAGTTCGATGCGGAAGCCGCGGAGCTTGACCTGGGCGTCGGCCCGGCCGGCGATGTGCAGCTGCCCGTCGGCGGACCAGCGGGCCAGGTCCCCGGTCCGGTACATCCTCCCCCCGGCCTGGGAGGCCTGGGAGGTGCCCCCGGCCGGCAGGAACGGGCAGGCCACGAACCGCTCCGCCGTCAGACCCGGCTGCCCCACATAACCGCGGGCCAGACCCGGGCCGGCGAGGTACACCTCGCCCACGGACCCGACCGGTGCCGGCTGGAGCACGTCGTCCAACACGAACACCCGGGTGTTGGCGATCGGCCGGCCGATCGGCGGCGGCGCGTCCTCCGGAGAGATGTCCCCGTCGAGCGGAACGGCCGTCGCGATCACGGTGGCCTCGGTCGGCCCGTAGGTGTTCCACACCCGGGCGCGCGGCGTCCACCGCGAGGCCAGATCGGCGGTCAGCAGCTCGGCGCCCAGCACCCAGTTCGCCATGCCGGGGACCAGCTCGGGGTCCAGGACGCCCAGCAGGGACGGCACCACGCTCGCCACCGAGACGCCCGCCTCGCGGATCATCCGCGCCAGCGGATACGGGTCGGCGCGCTCCTCCTCGGAGGCGATGGCCAGCGTGCCGCCCGCGGCCAGGGTGGTGACGATGTCGAGCACGGCGGCGTCGAAGCTGAACGACGCGAACTGCAACGCCGTCACGCCCTCCGCCACGCCCAGCACCGGACGCATCGCCGCCGCGAGGTTCACCAGGCCCCGGTGCGACACCGCCACGCCCTTCGGGCGGCCGGTCGAGCCCGACGTGTAGATCACGTAGGCCAGTTGGCCGGGATCGAGCACTCCGGGCAACGGCCCGGACGGCCGCGACGGGGTGACCCGCTCGGCGTCCTCCAGCGTCACCGCCCGCCCGACGTTCGACGGCAGCCGGGTCAGGCAGTCCGCGGTGCCCAGCACCACCTGGGCGCCGCTGTCCGCGACCAGGTAGCCGAGCCGGTCGGCCGGATGGTCGGGGTCGAGCGGCACGTAGGCGCCGCCGGCCTGCCAGACCGCCAGCATCGCCACGACCATGTCCACCCCGCGGGGCAGGCACAGCCCCACCCGGGACTCGCGGCGCACCCCCAGGGCGAGCAGGCGCCGCGCCAACCGGTCCGCGCGCTCCGCCAGTTCTCCGTAGGTCAGCGCCTCGGCCCCGCAGCGCACCGCGGGTGTGTCCGGCGAGCGCGTCGCGTGGGCCCGGACCAGCTCCGCCACCGTCCCGGTGGGGATCGGCGCCGCGGTGTCGTTCCACCCCGTGAGCAGCAGCGCCCGTTCGGCCTCGGCGAGCGGGTCGAGGTCGCGCAGCCGGACCCGAGGGTCGGCGGCCATCCGGTCCAGCACCCGCACGACGCGGTCCAGCAGGCTCCGGGCGGTGTCCGGGTCGAACAGGTCGGCGCGGTAGTTCAGCCGGAGGCTCAGGTGCTCGGCCGGGTTCACGCCCAGGGCGAGCGCGAAGTTCGTCGACTCGCGCAGCGCGGCGTCGGTGACGGTCAGGCCGGGGACCGAGGGCTGCATCCGGGGGTCGCCGGGGAAGTTCTCGAACGCCAGCAGCGTGTCGAAGCTCGCGCCCGACCCCGCCAGCCGCTGGATCTCGGCGAGCCCGAGGTGCTGGTGGTCCAGCAGCGCCGACTGCTGGGACTGCACCTGGTCGAGCACGTCGGCCAGGCCGTCGGCGGGGTGGAAGCGCACGCGGACGGGGACGGTGTTGAGGAACAGCCCGAGCATCTCCCGCATCCCCGGCAGCTCCGCCGGCCGTCCGGCCACCGTGGCGCCGAACACCACGTCCCGCCGCCCGGTCAGCCCTCGTACCACCACGCCCCAGGCGACCTGGAGCACCGTGTTCACAGTGACCCCGCACGACCGGGCCGTCTCCCGCACCGCCGTCGCCAGCCGTTCGCCCGGTTCGGCGGTCAGCACGCCGATCGGGCCCGACGCGGTGCTCGGCGCGAGCGGCGCCACCAGGGTGGGCTCCGCGACGCTCGCCAGCGCCCGTTGCCACGCCGTGCGGGCGGCCCGCCCGTCCTGCCGGCCCAGCCACTCCAGGTACTTCCGGTAGGGCGTCACCGGGGCCAGGCCGCCGGCGTCCCCGCCGGCGGCGTAGACGGCCCACAGCTCCCGCATCAGGATCGGCAGCGACCAGCCGTCCAGCACGATGTGGTGCAACGTGATCGCCATCCGGTACCCGGTGGCGCCGGTCCGCAGCAGCGCCACCCGCAGCAGCGGCGGCGCGCCCAGGTCGAAGCCCCGCGCGCGTTCCTCGGCGCCGATCCGCTCCGCCTCGGCCCGCGCCGCCTCCGCGTCCAGGCCGGCGAGGTCCTCCTCGCGCCACGGCAGCGTCGCGTCCCGGGCGATCACCTGGACCGGCCGCCGCAGGCCGTCCAGGTGCCGGAAGCCGGCGCGCAGGGTCGGGTGCCGCGCGACCAGCGCCTGCCAGGACGCCCGCAGCAGCCGCGGGTCCGGCCGGCCCGCCAGTCCGATGACCAGCTGCTCCACGTAGACGTCGGCGCCGCCCCGCTCGTCGAACGAGGCGTGGAACAGCAGGCCCTCCTGCAGCGGCGAGACCGGCAGCACGTCCTCCGGGTCGGCGACCCGTGCCTCGATCTCCGCGAGGTGGCTCCGCGTCAGCTCGACCAGGGGGAAGTCGGAGGGGGTGTGGCCGCCGCTGCCGGGCCGGGCGGCGTGCGCGGCCAGGCCGGCCAGCATCGCCGCCCAGCCGTCCAGCAGGGCCCGCGCGTCCGCCTCGTCGAGCAGTCGCTCCGGCCATCCCAGGCTCAGCGTGAGCACCGGCCCCGTGCCCGTCTCGCTCTCGCGAACGGCGCCGAGGATCTCCAGGGCGTGCAGGACCGGGAACGCGCCGGCCACCCCGCCGCCGGGCGTGCCCTCGTCGGTCACCGACCAGTCGCGGCCGGCGGCGCCCCGGCCGGGCGCGTCGACGTCGAGCCGGCCGAGGTAGTTGAAGCCGATCGGTGGCGTGGGCAGGGTGGCCAGGGTCGGCTGGGTGGTGGGGTTGAGGTGGCGCAGCAGGCCGTGGCCGAGGCCGTCTCCCGGCACGGCCCGCACCTGCTCCTTGACGTCCATGAGGACGCGGCCGGCGGCCGGGCCGCCCGCCCGCACCTCGGCCGGGTCGATCCCGCCGGCGTCGAGCCGCACCGGGTGCATGGCGGTGAACCATCCGACCGTCCGGGACAGGTCCATGCCCTCGGCCAACGGGACCCGCCCGTGTCGTTCCACGTCCACCACGAGCCCGCCGGCCGCGTCCCGGCCCCGCCATTCGGCGACCGCCGCGGCCAGCCCCGCCAGCAGCACGTCGTCGACCCCGGCGTGGAACGCGGCGGGAACCCGCGTCAGCAGCTCCGCCGTCACCTCGGCCGGAACCGTCACCGACACGCGACGGACCGTGGCCTCCACGTCCCGCGCCGGGTCCACGGGCTCGGCGGTGAGCGCCGGCTCGCGGTCTCCCGCGATCCAGGTCCACCGCGGCAGCTCGGCCAGGCGTCGTTCGGTCTCCGCCTGGGCGGACAGGGCGCGGGCCCAGTGCCGGAACGACGTGCCCACCGGCTCCAACACCGGTTCCCGACCCTCCGCGGCAGCCGCACACGCCTCCGCCAGATCCGGCACCAACACCCGCCAGGACACCGTGTCCACCACCAGATGACAGGCCACCACCAACAGCCGCCCGCCAACCCCCGGCCCACCGTCGAACCACACCACCTGCACCATCACCCCGGCCCGCGGATCCAACCGACCCACCGCCGCCCGCTCCTGCTCCGCGACCGCGGCCCGCAGACCCTCCGACCCCGACGGAAGGTCAACCCGCCGCACCCACGACGCCACCGGCACCCCGCCCGGCCCCGGCACCACCAAACGCGCCCGCGGCTCCACCTCCAACCGCGCCCGCAACACCTCATGCCGATCCAGCACCGCACCCAGCCCCGCCACCACCGCGTCCACACCCAGTCCCGGCGGGGTGGACACCACGGCCGTCTGCACGACGTCCCGCACGCCGGTGGGGCCGACGCGGCCGAGCAGTTCCCGCATCACCGGGGTCAACGGCACCTCGCCCACCCCCGGCTCCCCGGCATCGATCGCGGCGCCGCCGTCCAACGGCTCGCTGACCGCGGCCAGGGCCGCCGGCGTCCGCCACTCGAAGACCTGGCGGGAGGTGATGACCAGGCCGGCCCGGCGGGCGCCGGAGGCCAGCAGCATGGCCAGGATGGAGTCACCGCCGAGCGCGAAGAAGTCGTCCTCGGCGCCCGCCCGTTCCAGGCCCAGCACCTCGGCGAACAGCCCGCACACCAGCTCCTCCGCCGGCGTCGCGGCGTCCCGGCCCGTCCGGTCGCCGTCCGGTTCGACGGCCGGCAACGCCGCGCGGTCGAGCTTGCCGTTGGGGGTCAACGGGAGCCCGTCGAGCGCCGTCAGCGTCGCCGGGACCATGTACGGGGGCAGCCGGTCGGTGACGTACCGCCGGACCTCAGAGAGGTCGAGCCCGCCTCCGAGCGGAACGACGTAGCCGACCAGCCGGGGTTCGCCGGGCCGGGGGGCGTCCCCCGGGTCCTGGGGGCCGGGTGGGTCCTCCCGGAGCAGGACCGCGGCCTGGGCGACGTCGGGGTGGGCGGCGAGGACGGCCTCGATCTCGCCGGGCTCGATGCGGAAGCCGCGGAGCTTGACCTGGTTGTCCGCCCGGCCGACGAAGTGCAGTTGCCCGTCGGCGGACCACCTCGCCAGGTCGCCGCTGCGATACATCCTCCCCCCGGCCTGGGAGGCCTGGGAGGTGCCCCCAGCCGGCAGGAACGGGCAGGCCACGAACCGCTCCGCCGTCAGACCGGGCTGCCCCACATAGCCGCGGGCCAGGCCCGGGCCGGCGAGGTACACCTCGCCCACGGACCCGATCGAGACCGGCTGAAGGAAGTCGTCCAGCACGAACACCCGGGTGTTGGCGATCGGCCGGCCGATCGGCGGCGGCGCGTCCTCGGGCGCGATGTCCCCGCGCACCGGCGTCGTGGTGGCGATGACGGTGGCCTCGGTGGGCCCGTAGGCGTGGTGCACCCGCGCGCGCGGCGTCCACCGGGACGCGAGGTCGGAGGTCAGCAGCTCGGCGCCGACCACCCAGGTCGACACCCCGGGCACCGACTCCGGGTCCAGCACCGCCAGCAGGGACGGCACCACGCTCGCCACCGACACGCCCGCCTCGCGGATCATCCGCGCCAGCGGATACGGGTCGGCGCGCTCCTCGTCCGAGGCGATGGCCAGCGTGCCGCCCGCGGTCAGGGTGGTGACGATGTCGAGCACGGCGGCGTCGAAGCTGAACGACGCGAACTGCAACGCCGTCACGCCCTCGCCCACCCCGAGCACCGGACGCATCGCCTCGGCCAGGATGGCCAGGCCCCGGTGCGCGACCGCCACGCCCTTCGGCCGGCCTGTCGAACCCGAGGTGAAGAGCACGTAGGCCAACTGGTCGGGATCCGGCGCCGCGTCGACGGGCCGGGCCGGCCGCGCGGCGATGGCGGCGGCCGTGTCCGGCTCGTCGAGCAGCACCGTCCGGGGCGCCGCGCGCCGCGCCGGGGCGGCGGTCGCGGCCGAGGCCAGCACCACGTCGGCGCCGCTGTCGGCCACCACGGCGGCCAGCCGCTCCGGCGGGTACGCCGGGTCCAGCGGCACGAACGCGCCGCCGGCGCGCCAGACCGCCAGGATCGCGGTGACCGTGTCCACCCCGCGGGGCAGGCACAGGCCCACCCGGGACTCCGGCCCCACCCCCAGGGCGAGCAGGTGCCGCGCCAGCCGGTTGGCCTCGGCGTCCAGTTCGGCGTACGTCAGGGACGCCGAGCCGCAGCGCACCGCCGGCGCGTCGGGCGACCGCCGCACGCGTCTGGTGAACGACTCCAGCCAGGTGCCCGGCGGGATCGGCCGCGCCGTGTCGTTCCACTCCGAGAGCAGCGCCCGTTCGGCCTCGGCGAGCGGGTCGAGGTCGCGCAGCCGGACCTGGGGGCACCTCCCGGGCCCGCCGGGGCCCGGGGGAGGATCGGCGGCCATCCGGTCCAGGACGCGCACCAGGCGGTCCAGCAGGCTCCGGGCGGTGTCGGCGTCGAACAGGTCGGTGCGGTAGTCCAGCCGGAACGTGAACTCGTCCGCGGGGATCACGCCCAGGGCGATGGCGAAGTTCGTCGACTCCCGCAGCTGGGTGTCGGTGATGGTCAGGCCGTCGGCGGAGGGCTCCTGGGCGAGGTCGCCGGGGAAGTTCTCGAAGGCGAGCAGGGTGTCGAAGACCGCGCCCGGTCCGGCGAGCCGCTGGATCTCGGCGAGCCCGAGGTGCTGGTGGTCCAGCAGCGCCGACTGCTGGGCCTGCACCTGGCCCAGCAGTTCGTCCAGGGTCAGGGCCGGGTCGAGGCGCACGCGGACCGGGACGGTGTTGAGGAACAGCCCGAGCATCTCCCGCATCCCCGGCAGCTCCGCCGGCCGCCCCGCCACGGTCGCGCCGAACACCACGTCCCGGCGTCCCGTGAGGTGGCGCACGACCATCGCCCAGGCGACCTGGACCACCGTGTTGACGGTGACCCCGCACGACCTGGCCGTCTCCCGCAGCGCCGCCGCCAGCCGCCCGCCCGACCCGGCGGCCAGCACCCGGTTGAGGCCGGACCGGGACCGCGAGGCGTGGGGGGCGACGAGCGTGGGTTCCGTGACGCCGTCGAGCGCCGCGCACCAGGCCCGTTGGGCGGCCTCCTGGTCCTGCCGGCCCAGCCACTCCAGGTAGTCGCGGTAGGGCGTCACCGGGGCCAGGCCGGCGGTGGCGCCGCCGGCGGCGTAGACGGCCCACAGCTCCCGCATCAGGATCGGCAGCGACCAGCCGTCCAGCACGAGGTGGTGCAGCGTGATCGCCATCCGGTAGCGGGCGGGCGCCACCCTGAGCAGCGCCACCTTGAGCAGCGGCGGTCGGGTCACGTCGAGGCCGCGGGCGCGTTCCTCGGCGCCGATCCGCTCCGCCTCGGCCCGTGCCGCCTCCGGGTCCAGGCCGGCGAGGTCCTCCTCGCGCCACGGCAGTGTCACGTCCCGGGCGACGACCTGGAAGAGCCGGTCCGCGCCGGCCGGTTGCCGGAATCCGGCCCGCAGGACCGGGTGCCGGTCCAGCAGCGCCTGCCAGGACGCCCGCAGCACCGCGGCGTCCAGCGGGCCCGCCAGGCCGACGACGAGTTGTTCGACGTAGACGTCGGAGCCCTGCTCGTCGAACAGGGCGTGGAAGAGCAGGCCCTCCTGCAGCGGCGAGACCGGCAGCA
The DNA here is from genome assembly GCF_039871525.1 of Streptomyces sp. B6B3. NCBI lineage: Bacteria > Bacillati > Actinomycetota > Actinomycetes > Kitasatosporales > Streptomycetaceae > Streptomyces > Streptomyces sp. B6B3. The sequence goes on from NZ_JBDPLU010000002.1 coordinate 18,935, forward strand.
CGTCCGCCAGGCCGGCCGCGTTGGCCGCCAACTCGTCGACGTGTGCCTGGTCGATCGCGGCGAGGGGGAAGTCGGAGGGGGTGTGGCCGCCGCTGCCGGGCCGGGCGGCGTGCGCGACGAGGCCGGCCAGCAGCGCGGCCCAGGCGTCCAGCAGGGCCCGCGCGTCCGGCTCCGCCAACAGCCGTTCGGGCCAGGCGAGGGTCAGCGTGAGCACCGGCCCCGTCCCGGGCCCCGCGGCCCCGGACGTGGCCTCCGGCCGGCTCTCGCCGACCACGCCGAGGATCTCCAGGGCGTGCATCACCGGCGCCCGGGCAGCGCTGTGCGCCCCGCCCGCTCCGGTCACCTGGCCCAGGTAGTTGAAGCCGATCCGGGCGGCGGGGAGCGCGGCGAGCACCGGCTCGGTCGTGGGGTTGAGGTGGCGCAGCAGGCCGTGGCCGAGGCCGTCTCCCGGCACGGCCCGCACCTGCTCCTTGACCCGCTTCAGCAGCCGGCCGGCGGCCGGGCCGCCCGCCCGCACGTCGGCCGGGTCGATTCCGCCGGCGTCGAGACGGACCGGATGCGTGGCGGTGAACCAGCCGACCGTCCGGGACAGCTCCGTCCGGCCGTCGAGCGGGACCCGGCCGTGTCGTTCCACGTCCACCAGGAACCCGCCGGCCGCGTCCCGGCCCCGCCATTCGGCGACCGCCGCGGCCAGCCCCGCCAGCAGCACGTCGTCCACGCCGGCGTGGAACGCGGCGGGAGCCCGCGTCAGCAGCTCCGCCGTCACCTCGGCCGGAACCGTCACCGACACCCGACGGACCGTCGACTCCACGTCCCGCGCCGGGTCCACGGGCTCGACGGTCAGCGCCGGTTCGGCGCCGGCGAGCAGCCGCGTCCAGGCGGGGAGTTCCGCGAGCCGTTCCCGGCTCTCCGCCTGGGCGGACAGGGCGCGGGCCCAGTGCCGGAACGACGTGCCCACCGGCTCCAACACCGGTTCCCGACCCTCCGCGGCAGCCGCACACGCCTCCGCCAGATCCGGCACCAACACCCGCCAGGACACCGTGTCCACCACCAGATGACAGGCCACCACCAACAGCCGCCCGCCAACCCCCGGCCCACCGTCGAACCACACCACCTGCACCATCACCCCGGCCCGCGGATCCAACCGACCCACCGCCGCCCGCTCCTGCTCCGCGACCGCGGCCCGCAGACCCTCCGACCCCGACGGAAGGTCAACCCGCCGCACCCACGACGCCACCGGCACCCCGCCCGGCCCCGGCACCACCAAACGCGCCCGCGGCTCCACCTCCAACCGCGCCCGCAACACCTCATGCCGATCCAGCACCGCACCCAGCCCCGCCACCACCGCGTCCACACCCAGTCCCGGCGGGGTGGACACCACGGCCGTCTGCACGACGTCCCGCACGCCGGTGGGGCCGACGCGGCCGAGCAGTTCCCGCATCACCGGGGTCAACGGCACCTCGCCCACCCCCGGCTCCCCGCCGCCGGGCGTCGCGTCGTCCGCCGCGCCGGCCACGGCCGCCAGGGCGGCGGGGGTACGCAGCCGGAACACCTGGTGGGAGGTGATGACCAGGCCGGCCCGGCGGGCGCTCGACACCAGCAGCATGGCCAGGATGGAGTCACCGCCGAGCGCGAAGAAGTCGTCCTCGGCGCCCGCCCGTTCCAGGCCGAGCACCTCGGCGAACAGCCCGCACACCAGCTCCTCCGCCGGCGTCGCGGCGTCCCGGCCCGCGGGCCCGCCCGCGGCCTCGGGCGCGGGCAGGGCGGCCCGGTCGAGCTTGCCGTTGGGGGTCAACGGCAGCGCGTCGAGCACCACCACGGTCACCGGCACCATGAACTCCGGCAGCCGCCCGGCGACGTACTCCCGCATCGCGCGCGCCGCCTCCGGGTCGATGCCGGCCGAGGCGGGCACCACGTAGCCGACCAGCTGCCGGCTGTCCCCGAGGTCGTCGCGGGCGACGGCGGCGGCCTGGGCGACGTCGGGGTGGGCGGTCAGCACGGCCTCGATCTCGCCGAGTTCGATGCGGAAGCCGCGCACCTTCACCTGGGCGTCCGCCCGGCCGACGAACTCCGCCTCGCCGGCGGCGTTCCACCGGGCGAGGTCACCGGTCCGGTACATCCGCTGGCCCGGCAGGAACGGGCAGGCCACGAACCGCTCCGCCGTCAGGCCGGGCTGCCCCACGTAGCCGCGGGCCAGGCCCGGGCCGGCCACGTAGACCTCGCCGACCAGGCCGGGCGCCACGGGCTGGAGGAAGCCGTCCAGGACGTAGACCCGGGTGTTGGCGATCGGCCGGCCGATGGCCGGGGCCGGGTCCGCCGGTGCGATGGCGGGGTCGATGGGCGCCGGCGTGGCGGTGCTGATGACGGTGGCCTCGGTGGGCCCGTAGGTGTTCCACACCCCCGCCCGGCCGGCCCACCGGGACGCCAGATCGGCGGACAGCCGCTCCGCGCCCAACACCCAACGCGACACCCCCGGCACCGAATCGGGATCCAGCACGCCCAGCAAGGACGGCACCACGCTCGCCACCGAAACGCCCGCCCCGCGGATCATCGCGGCCAACGCCGCCGGATCACCCCGCTCCACGCCCGCGGCGATCGCCAGCGTCCCGCCCGCGGCCAACGTGGTCACCACATCCAACACCGACGCGTCGAAGCTGAACGACGCGAACTGCAACGCCGTCACACCCTCACCCACACCCAGCACCGGACGCATCGCCACCGCCAGATTCACCAGACCCCGGTGCGACACCGCCACACCCTTCGGCCGGCCCGACGAACCCGACGTGTAGATCACGTACGCCAGTTGGTCGGGGTCGAGCGGCACCTCAGGCGGTCCGTCGGTGAGGTCTCCCGGTCCGCCGGGGCCGGGGGAATGCTCCGCCGCGGCCGCGCGCTCGGCCTCGGCGAGTGGCACGGCCCGCGCCGCGCCGACCGGAAGCCGGGCCAGCGTCTCGGGCGTGCCCAGCACCAACACGGCCTCGCTGTCGGCCACCACGAGGCCCAGCCGCTCGGCCGGGTACGCCGGGTCCAGCGGCACGAACGCCCCGCCGGCCCGCCACACCGCCAGCATCGCCACGACCGCGTCCACCCCGCGCGGCAGGCACAGCCCCACCCGGCACTCCCGGCCGACGCCCAGCCCGGTCAGGTGGCGCGCCAGCCGGTCGGCGCGGGCCGCCAGTTCCGCGTACGAGAGCGCCTCGGGCCCGCAGCGCACCGCCACCGCGTCGGGCGACCGCCGCACGCGCCTGGTGAACGACTCCAGCCAGGTGCCCGACGGCACCGGCGGCGCGGTGCCGTTCCAGCCCTGGACGACCCGGCGCCGAGGCCCGTCCTGCCACACGTCGATCCGGTCGAGCCGCAGCCCGGGGTCCTCGGCTATCCGCGTCAGGAGGGTGCGGAAGGACCGGCCGGCGGCCTCGACCCAGTCCCGGTCGTAGCGTGCGGGGTTGGCCTCCAGGGCGATCCGCGGTCCCGTCCCGTCCGACCCGCCGGAGACGATGAGGCCGAGATCCTCGACGTGGCGCTCGGTGAGGTCGTCGACGATGCCGCGGTGCCCGGCGAAGTCGAGATCGCCACCGCTCGGCAGGATGTTGACGTCGGGGCCGAAGAGCCGCCGGTCGCCGCCGGGCCAGCCGAGCTCCCGGCGCAGCCATTCGCCGCGGAAGAGCTGGTGGCGGAGCAGGTCGTCCACCGCCCGGTGGGCCTGGTCGGCCAGGTCGGCGAAACGCGTGGCGGCGCCCGCCCGCAGCCGGAGCGGCAGCAGGTTCGACAGGACGCAGGGCGTGCGCCGCGCCTCGTCGTCGACGCGTCCGGTGACGGGGAGGCTGAGGACCGTCTCGTCGGAGCCGGAGAGCCGGGCGACGAACGCGGCGAGCGCCGCGATGGTGAGGCGGGAGGGCCGGGTGCCGAGGCGGCCGGCCACCGCGCGCAGGGCGGCCGCGACGTCGGGCGCCAGGGGGGACCTGGCGGCCAGCGGATCCGCCGCCTCGTCCCGGGCGGCGGCGCCCCGCGCGGCGGGCGGGCCGTAGCCGGGCACGCCGGGGGGTTCGGGCCGGTCGGCGAGGTGCTCGTGCCAGTAGTCCCGGTCGAGGGCGTACCGCGGCGACTCGCGGTAGGCGGCCTGCCGCTCGAACAGCTCGCGAAGCGGGGTGTGTTCGGCGGGCCGGACGGGCGCGCCGCGGGTCAGCGCCGTGTAGACCTCCGCCACCCGGCGGCTGACCAGCGCGTAGCCGAACCCGTCGACGAGGAGGTGGTTGTAGCGCTGGAACCACACGTGCCGGTCGGGGGCGAGGCGGAACAGGATGAAGGAGAAGAGCTCGTCGCCCGTGGGGTCCTCAGGTCGGCGCGCCTCGGCCCGGACGATCGTGTCGGCGGCGGCCCACGGGTCCTCCTCGGCGGTGAGGTCGACGAACCGCGGTCGGTGGTCGGGCACCGGCCCGAACACCTGCGACACCCCGTCCGCGTCCTCCACGAAGCGCGCCCGGAGGATCTCCGTCTCGGCGACGACCCGGTGCAGGGCGCGTTCGAAGACGCCCGGGTCCACGGGCCCGCGGATGTCGACGCGGTGGCAGATGGTGTACGCGCTGCCGGAGCCCTGAATGCGCTGCGCCAGCCAGATGCCCTCCTGGCTGTCGAACAGGGGCAGCGAGTGCCCGGGCCGACTCTCCATGGTCTCCCCTCCGTTGTCGGCGACGATCTGGTGCGCGGTTCGCTACCAGGCGATGGGCAGCGATTCGATGCCGTGTTGTGGCGAGTGCACGCGGTACCTGATCGCGTCCGGCGCCACGCCGAGGCGCAGCGTGGGGAAGTGCCGCAGCAGGCCCTCCAGGGACGTCCGCAGCTGGGCCCTGGCGAGCGTCGCGCCGATGCAGAAGTGGGCGCCGTGGCCGAAGGCCAGGTGGTTGGTGCTGTCCTGGGTGACGTCCAGGCCGTCCGGCGGCTCCCCTGGCGGCTGGGAACGGTTGGCCGCGAAAAGCGAACAGTGCACGACGTCCCCGGCCCTGATCGTCCGGCCGCCGAGGCGCACGTCCTCCACGACGTTCCTGGGCGAGGCGAAGGGGATGACCGACGCGTAGCGGATCAGCTCCTCCACGGCGTGGTCCATCAGCTCGGGTCGCTCCCTGAGCAGGGCGAGTTGGTCGGGGTGCCGCAGCAGCGCGAGGACGCCCGCCCCCGTCATGTGGGTCATCCCCTCCAGTTCGGAGAACAGGATGGAGGAGAAGAGGCCCATCAGTTCCTCGTCGGTGATCGCGTCGCCGTGTTCGCGCACCAGCCTGCCCAGCAGGTCGTCACCGGGCTCGCGCCGCTTCGCGGCCAGCATCCGGTGCACCCAGTTGCCGTACGCCTTGGCCGACGCCGTCTGCTTCTGGCCCACCCGGAGCGTGCGGATGGCGGCGTGCCGGGCCAACTCGGCCATGTCGTCGCGGGGCAGCCCGAACAGCAGGCTGCACACCCGGCCCGCCAGGGGCCAGGCGAAGTACCGCATGAGATCGGCCGGTTGTCCGGCGGCCTCCAGGACGTCGAGTTGTTCGGTCACCATCTCCCGGAGCAGGGGCGTCATCGCGCGCACCCGCCGCGGGGACAGCTCCCGGCCCAGCATCCTGCGCAGGCGGCCGTGTTCGGTGCCGTCCCACTGCAACGGGTTGCCGGGTTCGGGTCGCGGGACCCGGGGAGGGTCCGAGTCCCCCGCCGCGGGCAGGTTGCTGAAGCTGGCGTCGCTGAGGACGGTGCGCACCTCGTCGCGGCCGAGGGCGAACCAGGTGTTGCTCTCCTCGTCCTCCTTGGCCATCGGCGACGCCGCGGTCAGCAGGTGCAGATCAGGCAACGGGTCCAGTTCGTCGCGGTACTTGGTGAGGTAGCCGGGTTTCATTCGCCTGTCCCTTCCGTCGTCCCCCGCGCGGCGTCCGTCGGGGCCTGGAGTCGTTGCGTGACGACGTGCGCGATCCGCGGCACGTGCGCGGGCCGGAGCATGCCCTGGTGGTCGACGGCGATCTCGTGCGTCTCGATGTCGCCCGAGACGAACGGGCCCCAGACGGTGCGGGCGCGCGGCAGCGGCAGGTCCTCCGGGCGGTTCTCGGCCGCGAGGAAGAGGAGGAGGTCGCCGTGGAAGCGGCCGGGCAGGTGGCGCTGCGCGAGCTCCCCCGCGTGCCGCATCACCGTCCGCATCTTCCCCTGGAGCGGGCCGTCCGTGGTGCGGAGCAGGTCGTCGCCGGGCGCCGGTTGTCCCTCGACGGGCTCCGTCACCGTGTGTCCGGCCCGTTCGGACGCCCCCTCGGCGGCGGACGGGAGCCGGGCGTCGCCCTCGGGGAAGCCGTCGAGCAGGGCGAGCAGCGCCACCTCCTCGCCGGCCGCCTGGAGGTGGGTGGCGACCGCGTGGGCGATCACGCCGCCGAGGGACCAACCCAGGAGGTGGTAGGGGCCGGTGGGCTGGACGGTCCTGATCTGTTCGGCGTAGTCGGCCGCCATCTCGTGCAGGCTGGTCGGCAGCGACTCCGGACTGGCCAGTCCGCGCGCCTGGAGCCCGTACACCGGCAGCGTCGCCGGCAGGTACGGGAGGAGGGCGGCGTAGCCCCAGCTCAGTCCCGTGCTGTGGTGCACGCAGAACAGCGGCGACCGGCTGCCGGCCGAGCGCAGCGGCAGCAGCACGTCGAGGTCGTCGCGCGGCCGTGCGGCGCGGCGGGCCGGGGCGGCCGGCCGGCTGCGGACCCGCTCCTCGTCCCGGAGGGTGACGACGCCGGCGGCGCTGCGGGTGGCGCGGCGGCCGGTGTGGAACATCCGCTCGCCGTCCGGGCCGAAGGGGCAGGCGACGAAGCGTTCGCCGGTGTGGGCGGGGTTGTCGGCGTAGCCGCGGGCGAGGGAGGCGCCCGCGAGGTAGAGGTCGCCCACCACGCCCGGTGGGAGCGGGCGCAGACGCTCGTCCAGCACGAAGGCGCGGGTGTTGGTGACCGGCCGGCCGGTGCGCGCCCCGGGGGACGGCTCCCCGGCGTCCGGCTCCCCGGCCGCGCCCGCCCCGTCGAGCCACCGGCCGGCGGTCTCCACGTCGTTCAGGCTGTGCACGAGGCGCCCCCCGGGCGGCTCGCGGCGCTCCGCCTTGGGGGCACCTCCCAGGCCGGCGAATGGGGGCGCCTCCCAGCCTCCCCCAGACTTCGTCCGGGGGGACCCCCATGGCTGGGGGACTGGGGGAGGCTCGCCGTTGTCCCCGCCGCCCTCCCCGCCGTCCATCACGACGACCTGTGCGACGACCTGCGCGGTGTCCTGTGCGCTGTCCTGCGGGGTGTCCTCGTCGCCCGCCGGGTCCCTTAGGGCGGTGGGCAGTAGGTCTCGCGTGGTCACCAGGAGCGACGCGCCGTCGGGGGACGTGGCGCCGAGCCGGACGGTGCCGCCGGCGCACAGGGCGCCGAGCAGCGGGGCGAGCAGGGTGGCGACGGCGGCCCGGGTGTCCAGCGTGACCGCGTGCCCGGCCGGCGCCGTGCGCCGATGGTGCGCCGCCTGGTTGGCCAGCGCGCGGTGCTCGATCACCGCGGCGTGCCGGCCGGACGCCGGGTCCAGCACGACCGCGGCGTGGCCGGGCAGCGGCCGGGCGCGCCGGTTCCGGCCCGCGGTGGCGGGCGCGGGATCGTCGAGGCGCAGCAGGGGCACGGAGCTGTCGACCCGCAGGAGTTCCGCGGTCGCCGCCGTGCAGACCAGCGCGGCGGGCGGTGCCGCGTGCGGGGAGGGGGCGACCGCCTCCGCGGCCCGGGCGGGCTCCACGAAACGGCAGGCCGCGCCGGCCTGGAGGACGCCCAGGAGCGCGACCACGAGGTCGGCCGTGGGCGGAACGGCCACGGCGACGACGTCCTCGGGGCGGACGCCGAGCCGTACCAGCCCTCCGGCGAGCCGGCCGGCCGCCGCGTCCAGGCTCCCGTGGCTGAGGGCCCGGTGCTGGTCGACGACGGCGACGGCGTCGGGGGCGCGCACCGCCTGGTCGGCGAGGAGGTCGACGACGGTGGCCCGGAGCACGTCCGCCGCGGCGCCGTGCCCGTCCGCCACCAGCCGGTGGCGTTCGGCCGGGTCCAGCAGCACGTCCACCTCGTTCAGGCGCAGCCCCGGCTCCTCCGCCACCTGCGTGAGGACCCGGACGAAGCGGTTGGCGAGCGCCGTCGCGGTGGACGGCTCGAAGAGGCTCGTGTCGTAGCGCAGGACGCCGTCGATGCCGCCGGGGCTGCCGTCCTCCCGGTGGTGCTCGACCAGGTCGAACCAGAGGTCCAGCTCGGAGGCGGGCGCGCCCGCCGGCAGGACCGTGGTGCGCAGGCCGGGGAGGCCGAAGGTCTGCCACTCCTCGTCCACGTCGTCGTTCAGGTCGAGCATCACCTGGAAGAGCGGATGGCGCGGGGCGGGAACGCCGGGCGGCGTCAGCAGCTCGGCCAGCCGCGCGAAGGGCACGTCGGCGTGCGACTCCGCCTGGCGGAGGGCTTCCCGCGTCTGGGCCACCAGGTCGACGAAGCTGGGGTCGCCCGAGGTGTCGGCGCGCAGCGCCAGCCGGCTCGCGAAGGGCCCGACCGCGCCGGTCAGGAACTCCTCCAGCTCCCGGCGCGGCAGCGTCGTGCCGAACACGACGTCGTGTCCCGCGCCGAGCCGGGTCAGCAGCAGCGCGAGCCCGGCGTGCAGGGCCGCGCCCGCCGAGGCCTCGATCGGCATGGCGCCGTCGTCGGGGGTCACCGTCTCCGTGAGCCGGAGGTGGGTCTCGGCGTCGAGGCGGAGCGGCACCTCGCCGACGGGGTGTGGCGTGCCGGCCGGGTCCCGCCGCGGCCGGTCGGTCGGCGGCACCGTCTCGGCGGGCGCGCCGTCGAGGGTCTCCCGCCAGTGCGCGACCTGCTCGCTGACCAGGCTGTCCGGCAGGGACTCGCGCTCCAGCAGCTCCGCCTCCCAGCGGGCGTAGTCGGCGAACTGCATGGCCAGCGGCAGGCGTTCCACCGGCCGGCCCTCCCGCCTGGCGCCGTAGGCCACCGACAGGTCGCGGACCAGGAGGTCCACCGACGCGTCGTCCGCGGCGATCCGGTGGACCACCAGCAGCAGCACGTGCTCGGTGTCCGACAGCGCGAAAAGGTGCGGTGCCCACGCGGGGTACCGGGTGAGGTCGAGGGCGTGGCGAGCGCGGGCCGCCAGCAGGCCGGGCAGCTCCTCCTCGGTCGCCGGCGTCACCGGCAGCGCCGGCCGGGCGGCCGGATCGTCCGCGGCCAGGACGTGCTGCCGCGGCTCGCCGCCGACCGCGGTCTCGGGGAAGAGGGTGCGCAGGATCTCGTGCCGCGCGACGACGTCGGCCAACGCCTCGCCCAACGCCGCGCGGTTCAGGGGCCCGTCGAGGCGCAGCGCCACCGTGCTCTGGTGGGTCGCCGGGTCGTCGCCGCGCCGGGACTGCCGCCAGCTGCGGAGCTGCGCCGAGATCAGCGGCACCCCTCCCTCGTCTCCCTCGTCTCCCTCGTCGGCGTGGTCGACCGGGCGCAGCGCGGGGAGGGTCTTCGACCTCAGCATCCGGGCCACGCCGCTCGGGGTCGGCGCACCGAAGAAGTGCTGCATGCTCAGCTCGACGCCGAGCGCGTCGCGGATCCCCGAGGTCAGCCGGATCGCCAGCAGCGAGTCGCCGCCCGAGTCGAAGAAGTTGGCGCCGCCGGCCACCCGCTCCAGCCCGAGCACCTCGGCGAACAGGCGGTACACGGTCCGCTCCGCCTCGTCCGTCGGCTCGGCCTCGTTCGCCGGCGCGACGACGGCCGGGGCGGGCAGGGCCGCCCGGTCGAGCTTGCCGTTGGGCGTCAGCGGCAGGTCGTGGAGGGCGACCACGGCGGCGGGCACCATGTGGGCGGGCAGCCGGCCGGCGGTGAAGTCCCGGATCGCCGCCGCGTCGACGCCCTGGCCGGTCGGGACGACGTACCCGATCAGCCGTCCCCCGGCGTCGGGTTGGTCCTCGCGGACGACGGCGGCGGCCCGGGCGACGTCGGGGTGGGCGGCCAGCACGGCCTCGATCTCGCCGAGTTCGATGCGGAAGCCGCGGAGCTTGACCTGGGCGTCGGCCCGGCCGGCGAAGTGCAGCTGCCCGTCGGCGGACCAGCGGGCCAGGTCCCCGGTCCGGTACATCCTCCCCCCGGCCTGGGAGGCCTGGGAGGTGCCCCCGGCCGGCAGGAACGGGCAGGCCACGAACCGCTCCGCCGTCAGACCCGGCTGCCCCACGTAGCCGCGGGCCAGGCCCGGGCCGGCGAGGTACACCTCGCCCACGGACCCGACCGGTGCCGGCTGGAGCACGTCGTCCAACACGAACACCCGAGTGTTGGCGATCGGCCGGCCGATCGGCGGCGGCGCGTCCTCCGGAGAGATGTCCCCGTCGAGCGGAACGGCCGTCGCGATCACGGTGGCCTCGGTCGGCCCGTAGGTGTTCCACACCCCCGCCCGGCCGGCCCACCGGGACGCCAGATCGGCGGACAGCCGCTCCGCGCCCAACACCCAACGCGACACCCCCGGCACCGAATCGGGATCCAGCACGCCCAGCAAGGACGGCACCACGCTCGCCACCGAAACGCCCGCCCCGCGGATCATCGCGGCCAACGCCGCCGGATCACCCCGCTCCACGCCCGCGGCGATCGCCAGCGTCCCGCCCGCGGCCAACGTGGTCACCACATCCAACACCGACGCGTCGAAGCTGAACGACGCGAACTGCAACGCCGTCACACCCTCACCCACACCCAGCACCGGACGCATCGCCACCGCCAGATTCACCAGACCCCGGTGCGACACCGCCACACCCTTCGGCCGGCCCGACGAACCCGACGTGTAGATCACGTACGCCAGTTGGTCCGGATCGGCCACCCCGGGCAACGGCCCCGACGGCCCGGACGGGGTGACCCGCTCGGCGTCCTCCAGCGTCACCGCCCGCCCGACGTTCGACGGCAGCCGGGTCAGGCTGCCGGCGGTGCCGAGGATCACGGCCACGCCGCTGTCGGCGGCCATGAAGCCGAGCCGGCCCGACGGGTAGTCGGGGTCCAGCGGCACGAACGCCCCGCCGGCCCGCCACACCGCCAGCATCGCCACGACCGCGTCCACCCCGCGCGGCAGGCACAGCCCCACCCGGGACTCGGGCCCCACCCCCACGCCGGTCAGGTAGCGCGCCAGCCGGTCCGCCCGCCCGGCCAGCTCCCCGTAGGACAGCGCCTCGGACCCGCAGCGCACCGCCACCGCGTCCGGCGACGCCTCGACCCGGCCGCGGAACGCGTCCAGCCAGGTGCCCGACGGCACCGGCGACGCCGTGGCGTTCCACTCCGCCACGAGCCGGTGCCGCTCCCCCTCCAGCAGCACGTCGATCTCGCTCAGCCGGATCGCCGGGTTCTCCGCGACCTGCTCCAGGATTCGCATCATCCGGTCCGCCAGGCCCCGGACGGTGGCCTCGTCGAAGACGTCGGCCGCGTAGACGATGCCGCCGCCCAGGCCCGCCGGGGTGCCGTCCGGGTCGTGCCGTTCGGCGAGCGCGACCGACAGGTCGAAACGTGCGGGCGGCGGCGCCTGCGACCTGACCGCCGTCACCTGGAGACCGGGCAGCTCCCACCGGGCGTCGGGCATGCTCTGCACCGCCAGCATCACCTGGAACAGCGGGTTGCGGGACAGCGAGCGGTCGGGGTTGAGCTCCTCCACCAGCCACTCGAACGGCACGTCCTGGTGCGCATACGCCGCCAGGTCGGTCTCCCGCACCCGGGCCAGCAGCTCCTCGAAGGTGGGGTCGCCGCTCAGGTCGACCCGCAGCACCAGGGTGTTGGCGAAGATCCCGACCAACTCCTCGAGCTGCTCGTCCCCCCGGCCGGCGATGGCGGTCCCGATCGGGATGTCCCGTCCCGAGCCCGTCCGGGCCAGCGTCACCGCCAACGCGGCGTGCACCAGCATGAAGAGCGTCGCCTGGCGCTCGCCGGCGACCTCCAGCAGCCGCGCGTGCGTCCGGGGGGCCACCGACGCCGGCACGCTCGCGCTGCGGAACGACGGCACCGCCGGGCGCGGCCGGTCCAGCGGCAGCGGGGTCTCGGGATCGAGGCCGGCCAGGGCCTCCTTCCAGTACGCCACCTGCCCGCTGGCGACGCTCTCCGGCGCGGCCAACTCGCCCAGCACCGCCCGCTGCCACAGCGCGTAGTCCGCGTACTGCACGCCGAGCGGGGCCCAGGCGGGCGCCTCGCCCCCGAGCCGGGCGGTGTACGCCGTCGTCAGGTCCCGCGTCAGCACACCCATCGACAGCCCGTCCGAGGCGATGTGATGGAGCACCATCAGCAGCGCGGCCTCGGACGGCGACCGGCGCAGCAGCCAGACGCGCCAAGGCAGGTCCTCGCGCAGGTCGAACTCGAGGTCGCCGAGCACGGACAGGAGCCGGAGCATCTCCTCCTCGTCGGCCACGTCCACCACCGCCAGCCGCGGGCGGGCGTCGTCGCCCTCCAGGATCCGCTGGTACGGCGTGCCCTCCACGGCGGGATACACGGTGCGGAGGCTCTCGTGTCGGTCGGCCACATCCCCGAGCGCCCTCCGCAGCGCCGCCACGTCCAACGGGCCCGACACGCGCATCGGCAACGGCAGGTTGTACGCCGCCGCGGCCCCGGGCGCGGCCTCCCGCCCGGCGTCCCCCGCGGCCTCGTCGGGGCGGTTCTCGTTCAGCTGGTTGAGGAACCACATCCGCTGCTGGGCGAACGACAACGGCACCCGCTTCGGCCGCGCCCACGGCCGCAACGGCACCCGCTGCCCGCTCTCCACGCCCTCGATCCGCCGGGCCAGCCGCGCCGGTGTCGGCTCGGCGAACAGCTCGCGGATGCTCACGTCGGCGTCCAGCGCCGCGCGGATCCGGGCGATCAGCCGCATCGCCGACAGGGAGTCCCCGCCGAGCTCGAAGAAGCCGTCCTCCGCCCCGACCTGCTCCAGGCCCAGCACGTCCCCGAACAGCGCGCACAGCGCCGCCTCGGTGGCGGTGCGCGGTTCCCGGCTGGTGGCCCGTCCCGCGCGGTCCGGGGCGGGCAGGGCCGCCCGGTCCACCTTGCCGTTCGGGGTCAGCGGCATCGCGTCCAGCGACACGAACGCGGCGGGCACCATGTACTCGGGCAACCGGGTGGCCGCGAACGCGCGCAGCCGGGAGAGATCCGTGTCGTCGGTGGCGTCGAGGACGGCCGCCGGCACGACGTAGGCGACGAGGCCGCCTCCGGCGCCGGAGGCGTCGCCGCGGGCGACGACGACGGTTTGGCGCACGGAGCCGTGCGCGGCGAGCACGGCCTCGATCTCGCCCAACTCGATGCGGAAGCCGCGCACCTTGACCTGCGCGTCGGCCCGGCCGTCGAAGTGGAGTTGACCGACCTGATCCCAGTGGGCGAGGTCCCCGGTGCGGTACATCCTCCCCCAGACCTTGGAGGCCTGGGAGGCCTGGGAGGCGCCCCCGTCGCCGGGCTGCTCCGCGTACGGGTTGGCGACGAAGCGTTCGGCGGTCGCTCCCGGCTGTCCGACGTAGCCGCGGGCCAGGCCAGGACCGGCGAGGTAGATCTCGCCCGTCACTCCCGGGGGCACCGGGCGCAGGAAGCCGTCCAGCACGAACACCCGCGTGTTGGCGATCGGGCCGCCGATCGCCGGGGCCGGGTCCTGCGGCGCGATGCCGGCGTCCAGGGCGTTCGGTGTGGCGGTGGTGATGACGGTGGCCTCGGTCGGCCCGTAGGTGTTCCACACCCTCGCCTGTCCCGCCCAGCGGGACGCGAGGTCGGCCGTCAGACGCTCCGCGCCCAGCACCCAGTTGGTGATCCCGGGGACCGACTCCGGCTCCAACGCGCCCAGCAGCGACGGCACGACGCTGGCCACGGTCACGCCGGCCTCGCGGACCAGCGCCGCGAGCGCCCGCGGCTCGGTCCGTTCCTCGGCGGTGGCGACGGCGAGGGTGCCGCCGGCCGCGAGGGTGGTGGCGACGTCGAGGATCGAGGCGTCGAAGGAGAACGAGGTGAACTGCAGCGCCGTCACGCCCTCGGCCACGCCCAGCACCGGGCGCATCGCCTCGGCCAGGTTCACCAGGCCCCGGTGCGAGACGGCGACGCCCTTGGGGCGGCCGGTCGATCCCGAGGTGTAGATGACGTAGGCCAGCAGCTCCGGGTTCGTGGTCACGTGCGGGGGCGCGGCGGGCTCGGCGGCGAGGGCGGCCAGGGTGTCGGCGTCGTCCAGGGCCACCACCCGAACGCCGGTGTCCGGGGCGCGTTCGGCGGTCTCCGCCGTGGCCAGCAGCACGGCGGGGGCGCTGTCGCCGATCACGTGGGCCAGGCGGTCGGCGGGGTGGTCGGCGTCCAGCGGCACGAACGCGCCGCCGGCCCGCCACACGGCGAGCATCGCGGTGACCATGTCCACGCCGCGCGGCAGCAGCAGGCCCACCCGGGACTCAGGACCGACCCCGAGCCCGGCGAGGTGCCGGGCCAGCCGGTTGGCGCGCGCGTCCAGTTCGGCGTAGGTCAGCAGTTCGGCGCCGCACCGCAGCGCGGGGGCGTCGGGCGTCCGGCTGGTCTGGGCGTGGATGGCCTCGGGCAGGGTGCCGGCGCTGACCGGCCGCTCGGTGTCGTTCCACTCCCGCACGACCCGGCGGCGTTCCCCCGGCAGGGCGACGTCGAGGTCCGCCAGTCGGGCCCGCGGATCCGCCGCCAGCTGCGCCAGGACCCCGACCAGCCGCTCGGAGACCAGCCGGGCGGTGGCCGCGTCGAACAGGTCGGGCCGGTAGTCCAGCCGGAACCGAAGGTCGCCTCGCGGGTCCACGCCCAGCGCGAGCGCGTAGTTGGTCGACTCCCGGATGCCCACCGGGGTGATCCGCGGGCCCGCGGTCGCGGGTCGGCCGGGAACGGCGGGGAAGTTCTCGAACGCCACCAGGGTGTCGAACGTGGCGCCCGCGCCGGCCAGCCGCTGGATGTCCGCCAGGCCGACGTGCTGGTGGTCCAGCAGCTCCGTCTGCTCGGCCTGGAGCCGGGTCAGCGTTCGTGCGACGGTCCGCGCCGGATCGAGCGCGACGCGCACCGGAACGGTGTTGAGGAACAGCCCCAGCATCTCCTCCACGCCCGGCAGCTCCGCCGGCCGTCCGGCGACGCTGGCGCCGAACACCACGTCCCGCCGGCCGGTGAGCTGGCCGATCACCAGCGCCCACGCCGCCTGGACCACGGTGTTGACGGTCACGTCGTGCGCCCGGGCGAGCGCCCGCAGGGCCTCGGCGAGTTCCGCGCCGCCCTCGCCGGGGATGGTCTCGGCCAGCACCGACACGTTCCTGTCGGCCCGCGACGCGACCAGCGTGGGCCCGTCGACGTCGGCCAGCGCCTCCCGCCAGGCCCGCTTCCCCGCGCCCTGGTCCTGCCGAGCGAGCCAGGCCAGGTACTGGCGGTGGTGGGTGAGGGCCGGCAGGCCGTGGGCGGTGCCGCCGGCGTCGTAACACGCCTGCAGGTCCCGCATCAGCAGCGGCAGCGACCAGCCGTCGAGCAGGATGTGGTGCAGGGTGACGGCCAGTTGGTGCCGGTCGTCGGCCAGTTTCAGCAGCAGCACCCGCAGCAGCGGAGGCGCGCCCAGGTCGAAGCGCCGGGCCCGGTCCTCGACGCCGAGGCGCTCGGCCTCGGCCAGCGCGGCCGGCTCGTCCAGCCCGGAGAGGTCCGCCTCCCGCCAGGGCAGGGCCACGTTCGCGGCGACCAGCTGGACGGGCCGCTCGGCGCCGTCGAGTTGCCGGAAGCCGGCCCGCAGGCTGGCGTGCCGGTCCAGCACCGCCTGCCAGGCCGCCCGCAGCCGGCCGGGGTCCAACGGCCCGTCCACGGCCAGGACCAGCTGCTCGACGTAGACGTCGGTGCCCTCCTCGTCGAAGAGGGCGTGGAAGAGCATGCCCTCCTGCAGCGGCGAGACCGGCAGCACCTCCTCCAGCGCCGGAAGGTCCGACGCCACGGCGTCCAGGTGCTCCTGGGTGAGGGACGGGACGAGCGGGAAGTCGGAGGGGGTGTGTCCGCCGGCGCCGGGCTCGCCCGCGTGCGCGACGAGGCCGGCGAGCATCGCCGCCCACGCGTCCAGGAGTTCCTCGACGTCGACCTGGTCGAGCAGGCGTTCCGGCCAGGCGATGCTCAGCGTGAGCTCCGGCCCTGTGGGCAGGTCGCGGACCATGCCCATGGTCTCCAGGGCGTGGGCGACCGGGAGTTCGGCCCGTGCGCCGCCGTCGGGTCCCGGGCCGCCGGCGGGCGCCCACGCCTCGGCCGTCCGGTTCGGGTCGCCGGCCGGCGTGCGGCCGAGGTGGTTGAACCCGATCTGGGCGGCGGGCAGGGCCGCGAGGACCGGGCCGGACTCGGGGTTGAGGTGCCGCAGGACGCCGTAGCCGAGGCCGTCGCCGGGCACCGCCCTGAGCTGTTCCTTGACCCGTTTGAGCGCCCGGCCGGCCGCGGAGCCGCCGATCCGCACCTCGGCCGGGTCGAGGTCGCCGGCGACGAGGCGGACCGGGTGGAGGCTGGTGAACCAGCCGACCGTCCGGGTCAGGTCCTCGTCCGGGCTCAACGGCTCGCGGCCGTGGCCCTCGACGTCGACCAGGAAACCGCCGGCGGCGTCCTCGTCGCTCCATTCGCTGACGGCGACGGCGAGGCCGGTCAGCAGCACGTCGTCGACGCCGGCGTGGAACGCGGCCGGCACCGCGGTCAGCAGGGCGGCGGTCACGTCGGCCGGGACGGTGACGGACGCGTGCCGCACGGTGGCGCCCAGGTCCCTGGTCGGGTCGACGGGCTCGGCGGTCAGCAACGGGTCGGTGCCCGTGCCCTCCAGCATCCCGGTCCAGGCGGGCAGTTCGGCCAGCCGTTCCGGGCTGTCGGCCTGGGCGGCCAGCTCACGGGCCCAGTGCCGGAACGACGTGGGTACGGGGTCGAGCGTCGCGTCCCGTCCGGCGGCCAAGTCCGCGTAGGCGGCGGCCAGGTCGGGCAGCAGGGCCTGCCAGGAGACGGTGTCGACGACCAGGTGGTTGGCGACCAGCAGCAGCCGTCCGGACCGGTCAGCGCCGTGGTCGAACCAGACGGCCTGCAGCATCACCCCGGACCGCGGGTCGAGCCGCCCCACCGCGTGGCGGGCGGCCCGGTCCATGGCCCGGCGCAGGTCGTCGGGGGACAGACCGGTGGCGTCGCAACGGGTGACGAGGTCGGCGGCGTCGACCGTGCCGTGCTCGTCGACGACGAGCACGGGCCGATCGGCGTCGGTGACGAGGCGGGCGCGGAGCACGTCGTGGTGATCGATGACGGCCCGCACCGCGCGGATCAGCACGCCCGGATCCAGGCCGGCCGGGGTGCTGACGACGGTGGACTGGACGACCCTGCCGACCCGGTCCGCTCCGACCTGGTCGAGGATCTCGTGCATCACCGGCGTCAGCGGAACCTCGCCCACACCCGGCTCGCCCTGGGCGGGGTCGGTGTCGTCGGTGGCGCCGGCCACGCGGGCGAGGGCGGCGGGAGTGCGGTGCTCGAAGATCTGGCGCGGGCTGATGACCAGACCGGCGCGGCGGGCCCGGGAGGCCAGCTGCATCGACATGATCGAGTCGCCACCCAACTCGAAGAACCCGTCCTCGGCGCCCACCCTCCCCCAGGCCTTGCCGGCCTGGGAGGTGCCCCCAAGGTTCAGCACCTCGGCGAACAGCCCGCAGAGCGCCGCCTCGGCCGCCGTACGCGGTTCGCGGCTGGGCTGCGCGGCGAGGTCGGGGGCGGGCAGGGCCCTGCGGTCGACCTTGCCGTTCGGGGTCAGCGGCATCGCGTCCAGCGACACCAACGCCGCCGGCAGCATGTGTTCCGGGAGGCGGGTGGCGGCGAACCGGCGCACGCCCTCGGCGTCAAACTCCTCGTCCGCCGGCACCAGATAGGCCACCAGGCGTTCCTCGCGGGCGACGACCACGGCCTCGCGAACCGCCTCGTGCGCGGCCAGCACCGCCTCGACCTCGCCCAACTCGATCCGGAAGCCACGCAGCTTGACCTGCGCGTCGGCCCGGCCGTCGAAGTGCAGTTGGCCGGCCCGGTCCCAGTGGGCAAGGTCCCCGGAGCGATACATACGCTCCCCCACGGCGAACGGACAGGCCACGAACCGCTCGGCCGTCAGGCCCGGTTGACCGACGTAGCCACGCGCCAGGCCAGGACCGGCGATGTAGACCTCACCCGTCACCCCCGAAGGCACCGGACGCAGGAAACCGTCCAGCACGTAGACCTGGGTGTTGCCGATCGGACCACCGATCGCGGGCGCCTGCTCTTCCGTACGGATGGGCTCGCGGGTCGCCGTCGTGATGACGGTGGCCTCGGTCGGCCCGTAGGTGTTCCACACCCTCGCCCGTCCCGCCCACCGGGACGCGAGATCGGCCGTCAAACGCTCCGCGCCCAGCACCCAGTTCGAGACGCCCTGCACCGACTCCGGCTCCAACACCCGCAACAGCGACGGCACGACACTGGCCACCGACACCCCGGCCTCGCGGATCATCGCCGCCAACGCCTCGGGCTCCGACCGCTCCTCCGCGGTGGCTATGGCGAGAGTGCCACCGGCCGCCAGCGTCGTCGCAACGTCCAGCACCGACGCGTCGAAGGAGAACGACGCGAACTGCAACGCCGTCACACCCACATCCACGCCCAACACCGGCGCCAGCGACTCCGCCAGATTCACCAGACCCCGATGCGAGACCGCCACACCCTTCGGCCGCCCCGACGAACCAGACGTGTAGATCACGTAGGCGAGTCGGCGCGGATCCGGCGTCGCGTCGAGGGCGTCGCCGGGGTGGGCCGCGAGCGCGGTCCGCGTCCCCGGGTCGTCCAGGACGACCCGACGCGCGACGCCCGCCGGCACCCGGGCGAGGGTCTCGGACACCGCGACCACGACGGTCGCCTCGCTGTCCCGAACGACGTACGCCAGCCGGTCGGCCGGGTGGTCCGGGTCCAGCGGCACGAACGCCCCGCCGGCCCGCCACACCGCCAGCATCGCCACCACCACGTCCACGCCCCGCGGCAGCAACAGACCCACCCGCGACTCCGCACCCACCCCGAGCCCGGCGAGATGCCGGGCCAGCCGGCTCACCCGCTCGTCCAGCTCGGCGTAGGACAGCAACTCGGCACCGCACCGCACGGCGACCGCGTCGGGCGTCCGGCTGGTCTGGGCGTGGATGACCTCCGGCAGCGTGTCGCCGGAGACCGGCCGCGCGGTGTCGTTCCACTCCATGACCACCCGCGCGCGCTCGACGTCGTCCAGCACGTCGATGTCGCCGAACCCCGCCTGGAGATCGGCCGTCAGCTGCTCCAGAACGCGCACGAACCGTCGCGACACGAGCCGGGCGGTGGCCGCGTCGAACAGGTCGGGCCGGTAGTCCAGGCGGAACCGAAGGTCGCCTCGCGGGTCCACGCCCAGCGCCAGGGCGAAGTTCGTCGACTCCCGAATGCCCATCGGGGTGAACCGAACACCGGAGCCCTCGGGGCGTTGCTCCGGACCGGTCGGGAAGTTCTCGAACGCCACCAGGGTGTCGAACGTCGCGCCGGCGCCCGCGAGTCGCTGGATCTCCGGCAGGCCGAGATGCTGGTGGTCGAGCAACGCCGTCTGTCGCTCCTGCAGCCGCGACAGGTTCCGCGCGATGCTGACCGCCGGGTCGAGGGTGACGCGCACCGGGACGGTGTTGAGGAACAGGCCCAGCATCTCCTCCGCGCCCGGCAGGTCGGCGGGCCGGCCGGAGACGGTGGCGCCGAAAACCACGTCCCGCCGGCCGGTGAGCTGGCCGATCACGACGGCCCAGGCCGCCTGGACGAAGGTGTTGACCGTCACGTCGTGCGCCCGCGCGAGCGCCCGCAGCGCGTCGGCGAGTTCCGCCCCGCCCTCGCCGGGGATGGTCTCGGCCAGCACCGACGCGTTCCTGGCGGCTCGGGGCGCGACGAGCGTCGGCTCCTCGACACCGATCAGCGCCTCCCGCCAGGCTCCCTCCGCCGCGCTCCGGTCCTGGCGGGCCAGCCAGGCGAGGTACTCGCGGTGGTGGGTGGCCGCGGGGAGGCCGTGGGCGGTCCCGCCGGACTCGTAGCACGCCTGGAGTTCGCGCATCAGCAGCGGCAACGACCAGCCGTCCAGCAGCAGATGGTGCAGCGTCACCACCATGTGGTGGCGGTCCGCGTCGAACCTGACCAGCAGCACCCGCAGCAGCGGCGGGTCCGCCACGTCCATGCGCCGCTCCCGCTCCTGGACGCTCAGCCGCTCGGCCTCCACCCTGGCGGCGTCCTCGTCCAGCCCGGAGAGGTCCGCCTCCCGCCAGGGCAGGGTGACGTCCCGGGCGATGAACTGGAGCGGCCGGTCGATGCCGTCGAGTTGCCGGAAGCCGGCCCGCAGGCTGGCGTGCCGGTCCAGCACCGCCTGCCAGGACGCCCGCAGGGTCGTCGCGTCGAGCGCCCCGTCCAGGGCCAGGACCAGCTGTTCGACGTAGACGTCGGTGGCCTGCTCGTCGAACACCGCGTGGAAGACCATGCCCTCCTGCAGCGGCGAGACCGGCAACACCTCCTCCAGTGCTGGAACGGACTCCTCCAGCTCCTCGACCTGGCCCGGGGTGAGCGCCACCAGGGAGAAGTCGGAGGGGGTGTGTCCGCCGGCGCCGGGCTCGCCCGTGTGGGCGACGAGGCCGGCGAGCATCGCCGCCCACGCGTCCAGGAGTTCCTGGACCGCGACCTGGTCGAGCAGGCGTTCCGGCCAGGCGATGCTCAGCGTGAGCTCCGGCCCTGTGGGCAGGTCGCGGACCATGCCCATGATCTCCAGGGCGTGGGCGACCGGGAGTTCGCCGCGTGCCCCGCCGTCGGGTCCCGGGCCTCCCGTGGGCGCCCACGGTTCCGGCGTCTGGGCCGCGTCCACGGCCGGCATCCGGCCGAGGTAGTTGAACCCGATCTGGGCGGCGGGCAGCGCGGCCAGCGCCAACGCGGTACCCGGATTGAGGCGGCGCAGGACCCCGTAGCCCAAACCGTCGCCGGGCACCGCCCTGAGCTGCTCCTTGACCCGCTTGAGCGCCCGGCCCGCGGCGGATCCACCGGCCCGCACCTCGGCGGGGTCGATGGTTCCGCCGCCGAGGCGGACCGGGTGAAGGCTGGTGAACCAGCCGACCGTCCGGGTCAGGTCCTCGTCCGGGCTCAACGGCTCGCGGCCGTGGCCCTCGACGTCCACCAGGAAGCCGCCCGAGGTGTCCTGACTCGTCCAGCCGGCGACGGCCGCGGCCAGGCCGGTCAGCAGCACGTCGTCGATCCCGGCGTGGAACGCGGTCGGGACGTCGGTCAGCAACGCGGCCGCGGTCTCCGTGGGCACGGTCACCGACACGTGCCGCAGGGTGTCGCCGAGGTCCCTGGTCGGGTCGACGGGCTCGGCGGTCAGCAGCGGGTCGGTGCCCGTGCCCTCCAGCATCCCGGTCCAGGCGGGCAGTTCGGCCAGCCGTTCCGGGCTGTCGGCCTGGGCGGCCAGCTCACGGGCCCAGTGCCGGAACGACGTGGGTACGGGGTCGAGCGTCGCGTCCCGTCCGGCGGCCAAGTCCGCGTAGGCGGCGGCCAGGTCGGGCAGCAGGGCCTGCCAGGAGACGGTGTCGACGACCAGGTGGTTGGCGACCAGCAGCAGCCGTCCGGACCGATCGGGTCCGTGGTCGAACCAGACGGCCTGCAGCATCACCCCGGACCGCGGGTCGAGCCGCCCCACCGCGTGGCGGGCCTCCTCGTCGATCCGCTGCCGCGCGTCCGTCGTTCCGGTCTCGACGCGACTGACCAGGCGGGCGGCGTCGACCGTGCCGGGCTCGTCGACGACGAGCACGGGCTCATCGGCGTCGGTGACGAGACGGGCGCGGAGCACGTCGTGGTGATCGACCACGGCTCGCACCGCGCGGATCAGCACGCCCAGATCCAGATCGGCCGGGGTGCCGACGACGGTGGACTGGACGACCCTGCCGACCCGGTCCGCTCCGACCTGGTCGAGGATCTCGTGCATCACCGGCGTCAGCGGAACCTCGCCCACACCCGGCTCGCCCCGCACCGCATCCCGGGCCGAGGACCCGGCGACGCCCGCCAGGGCGGCCGGCGTGCGCAGCTCGAAGACCTGCTTCGGGCTGATGACCAGGCCGGCGCGGCGGGCCCGGGAGGCCAGCTGCATCGACATGATCGAGTCGCCACCCAACTCGAAGAACCCGTCCTCGGCGCCCACCCTCCCCCAGGCCCTGCCGGCCTGGGAGGTGCCCCCAAGGCCCAGCACCTCGGCGAAGAGGGTGCACAGGGTCGCCTCGGCCTCGGTGCGCGGCTCGCGGCCGGTGACCTGGCCGGCGCGGTCCGGGGCCGGCAGGGCCTTGCGGTCGACCTTGCCGTTGACCGTCAGCGGCATCGCCTGCAGCGGCACGAACGCCGCCGGCACCATGTACTCGGGCAGCGACCGCGCCGCCCGCGCCCTCAGTGCGTCGACGTCGAGCTGCCCGTCCGTTTCCGGCACCAGATAGGCGACCAGGCGTTCCTCGCGGGCGACGACCACGGCCTCGCGAACCGCCTCGTGCGCGGCCAGCACCGCCTCGACCTCACCGGGTTCGACTCGGAAGCCACGGACCTTGACCTGGTCGTCGGCCCGGCCGTCGAAGTGCAACTCGCCGACGTCGTCCCAGTGGGCGAGGTCGCCGGAGCGGTACATCCGCTCCGCGGCGGCGAACGGACACGCCACGAACCGCTCGGCCGTCAGGCCCGGTTGACCGACGTAGCCACGCGCCAGCCCAGGACCGGCGATGTAGACCTCACCCGTCACCCCCGAAGGCACCGGACGCAGGAAACCGTCCAGCACGAACACCCGCGTGTTGCCGATCGGACCACCGATCGCGGGCGCCCGCTCCCCCGGGCGGACCGGCCCACGAGTGGCGGTGGTGATGACCGTGGCCTCGGTCGGCCCGTAGGTGTTCCACACCCTCACCCGTCCCGCCCACCGGGACGCCAGCTCCGCCGTCAAACGCTCCGCGCCCAGCACCCAGTTCGAGACGCCCTGCACCGACTCCGGCTCCAACACCCGCAACAGCGACGGCACGACACTGGCCACCGACACCCCGGCCTCGCGGATCATCGCCGCCAACGCCTCGGGCTCCGACCGCTCCTCCGCGGTGGCTATGGCGAGAGTGCCACCGGCCGCCAGCGTCGTCGCAACGTCCAGCACCGACGCGTCGAAGCTGAACGACGCGAACTGCAACGCCGTCACACCCACATCCACGCCCAACACCGGCCGCAGCGACTCCGCCAGATTCACCAGACCCCGATGCGAGACCGCCACACCCTTCGGCCGCCCCGACGAACCCGAGGTGTAGATGACATACGCCAGTTGGGATGGGGAGAGGTCCGTGGACCGCTGCTCCGGCGCCGCCTCGAACCGGGCGGCAAGCGCGGCCAGCACCTCGGCGTCGTCCAGCGCCACCACGCGCGCCGCGTCCGCTGGCACCCGGTGCAGGGTCTCGGACACCGCGAGCACGACGGAGGCACCGCTGTCGCGCACCACGTATGCCAGGCGGTCGGCCGGATGGTCCGGATCCAGCGGCACGAACGCCCCGCCGGCCCGCCACACCGCCAGCATCGCCACCACCACGTCCACACCGCGCGGCAGCAACAGACCCACCCGCGACTCCGCACCGACCCCAACCCCGGCCAGCTGCCGCGCCAACCGGGCCGCCCGCTCGTCCAGCTCGGCGTAGGACAGCGCGGCCGAGCCCGAGCGCACCGCGGGCGCCTCCGGCGACCGCCGGGCCCGGGCTGCGATCGCCTCCGGCAGCGTGCCGCCGACGACCGGCCGCGCGGTGTCGTTCCACTCCACCACCACCCGCGCGCGCTCGGCCTCGTCCAACGCGTCGATCCCGCCGATCCGGCCCCCGGGATCGGCCGTCAGCTGGGTCAGCACCCGCACCAGCCGCCGGATCAGGAGTCGCGCGGTGTCCGCGTCGAACAGGTCCGGCCGGTAGTCCAGGCGGAAGGGCAGCTCGCCCGCCGGGTTCACACCCAGTGCGAGCGCGAAGTTCGTCGACTCCCGAATGCCCGTCGGGGTGAACCTCGGCCCGGAGGAGGAGGCCGGCCGCCTCGGGACGGCGGGGAAGTTCTCGAACGCGACCATCGTGTCGAAGCCGGCGCCGGGGCCGGCCAGCCGCTGGATCTCCGACAGGCCCAGGTACTGGTGGTCCAGCAACGCGGCCTGCCGCTCCTGGAGTCGCGCCAGCGTCCGCAGGACGGACTGGGCGGGGTCGAACTCGACCCGGGCGGGCACGGTGTTGAGGAACAGGCCCAGCATGTCCTCCGCGCCCGGCAGGTCGGCCGGGCGGCCCGAAACGGTCGCGCCGAACACCACGTCGCGACGCCCGGTCAGCTGACCGACCACGACCGCCCAGGCGGCCTGCAGAACGGTGTTGACCGTCACGTCGGAGCGCCGGGCCAGCGCCCGGATCGCGTCCGCCAGTTCCTCGCCCGCCTCGCCCGTCACGGAGGTGCCGAGCGCCGGCTCGGTCGTCGTCCCCGGCGGGGCGACCAGCGTCGGTTCGTCCGTCCCGCGCAACGCCTCCCGCCAGGCGCGCCGGGCGGCGTCGGCGTCCTGGCGGGCCAGCCAGGCCAGGTACGCCCGGTGGTGCACCACGGCCGGCAGGCCGTCGGCACTGCCGCCCGCCTCGTAGCAGGCGAACAGCTCCCGCATCAGCAGCGGCAACGACCAGCCGTCCAGCAGCAGATGGTGCAGCGTCACCACCAACTGGTGTCGCTCCTCGCCGAGCCTGACCAGCAGCACCCGCAGCAGCGGCGGATCGGCCACGTCCATGCGCCGACCGCGTTCCTCGACGCCGACCCGATCGGCCTCCGCCGCCGCGGCCGCCTCGTCCAGCCCGGACAGGTCCGCCTCCCGCCACGGCAGGCCCACCCGGCGCGGGATGACCTGGAGCGGCCGGTCGATGCCGTCAAGTTGCCGGAAGCCGGCCCGCAGGCTGGCGTGTCGGTCCAGCACCGTCTGCCAGGACGCCCGCAGCCGGCCGGGGTCCAACGGCCCGTCCACGGCCAGCAGCAGCTGCTCGACGTAGACGTCCGTGCCCTCCTCGTCGAACACCGCGTGGAAGACCATGCCCTCCTGCAGCGGCGAGACCGGCAGCACCTCCTCCAACTCCGGAACGGACTCCTCCAGCTCCTCGACCTGCCCCTGGTCGAGGGCGACCAGCGGGAAGTCGGAGGGCGTGTGCCCGCCGGCCCCCGGGGACGCGGCATGGGCGACCAGCCCGGCCAGCATCGCCGCCCAGCCGTCCAGGAGTTCCCGAACGGCGGCCTCGCCGAGCAGGCCCTCGGGCCACTCGACGCTCAGCACCAACTCGGGTCCGGTGGGCTGGTCGTGGACGACGCCCGTGATCTCCAGCGGGTGCGGGGCGGGGAGTTCGGTCCCCGCCCCGCCATCGGGTCCCAGACCGCCGACGGGCTCCCAGGCCCGGGGGGTCGGCACGCCGGCCGGGCCCGGAGCGGGCATCCGGCCGAGGTAGTTGAACCCGATCCGCGCGGCGGGCAGCGCGGCCAGGATCGGGCCGGTCGCGGCGTTGAGGTACCGCAGGACGCCGTACCCCAGGCCGTCACCGGAGACGGCTCGCAGCTGTTCCTTGACCAGCTTGAGTGCCCGACCGGCGGCCGGACCGCCCGCGCGTGCCTCGGCGAGGTCGACCGAGGTCGCGTCGAGCCGCACGGGACGCACGCTGGTGAACCAACCCACCGTGCGAGACAGGTCGTTCGCGTGGCCCAGCGGCTCCCGACCGTGGCCCTCCAGGTCCACCAGGACCCCGCCCGCCGCGGTGCGCCCGCCCCAGCCGCCGAGCGCGCCGGCCAGGCCGGTCAGCAGCACGTCGTCGACGCCGGCATGGAACGCGGTCGGCACGCCCGTCAGCAGCGCCGCCGTCACCTCGGCCGGAACGGTCACCGACGCGTGCCGCACCCGGGCACCCTCGTCGCCGGTCTGATCCACCGGCTCCCCGGTCAGCAGCGGGCCGGTCCCCGCCAACGCCGCCACCCAGGCCGGCACTTCGGCCAGCCGTTCCGGGCTGTCGGCCTGGGCGGCCAGCTCACGGGCCCAGTGCCGGAACGACGTGGGAACGGGGTCGAGGGCGATCTCCCGCCCGTCGTCGGCGGCGGCGTAGGCGGCGGCCAGGTCGGGCAGCAGGGCCTGCCAGGAGACGGTGTCGATCACCAGGTGGTTGGCGACCAGCAACAGCTGCCCCGCCCGGC
This sequence comes from Streptomyces sp. B6B3, assembly GCF_039871525.1. Lineage (NCBI taxonomy): Bacteria > Bacillati > Actinomycetota > Actinomycetes > Kitasatosporales > Streptomycetaceae > Streptomyces > Streptomyces sp. B6B3. Next base: position 45,160 of record NZ_JBDPLU010000002.1, read on the forward strand.
CGGCCCCGTGGTCGAGCCAGACGGCCTGAAGCATGACCCCGGCCCGCGGTTCCAGCCGCGCCACGGCCTCCCGCGCGACGTCGCCCGTCACCCGGCGCAGGTCGTCGGGGGACAGACCGGTGGCGTCGCAACGGGTCACGAGGTCGGCGGCGTCGACCGTGCCGGGCTCGCCGACGACGAGCACGGGCCGATCGGCGTCGGTGACGAGACGGGCGCGGAGCACGTCGTGGTGATCGACCACGGCCCGCACCGCACGGATCAGCACGCCCAGATCCAGGCCCGCGGGCGCGGCCACCAGGGTGGACTGGACGACCCTGCCGACGTTGTCGGCGCCGACCCGTTCCAGGATCTCGTGCATCACCGGCGTCAGCGGAACCTCGCCCACACCCGGCTCGCCCCGGACGGGGTCGGTGTCGTCGGTGGCGCCGGCCACGCGGGCGAGGGCGGCGGGAGTGCGGTGCTCGAAGATCTGGCGCGGGCTGATGACCAGACCGGCGCGGCGGGCCCGGGAGGCCAGCTGCATCGACATGATCGAGTCGCCACCCAACTCGAAGAACCCGTCCTCGGCGCCCACCCTCCCCCAGGCCTTGCCGGCCTGGGAGGTGCCCCCAAGGTTCAGCACCTCGGCGAACAGCCCGCAGAGCGCCGCCTCGGCCGCCGTACGCGGTTCGCGGCTGGGCTGCGCGGCGAGGTCGGGGGCGGGCAGGGCCCTGCGGTCGACCTTGCCGTTCGGGGTCAGCGGCATCGCGTCCAGCGACACCAACGCCGCCGGCAGCATGTGTTCCGGGAGGCGGGTGGCGGCGAACCGGCGCACGCCCTCGGCGTCAAACTCCTCGTCCGCCGGCACCAGATAGGCCACCAGGCGTTCCTCGCGGGCGACGACCACGGACTCGCGAACCGCCTCGTGCGCGGCCAGCACCGCCTCGACCTCGCCCAACTCGATCCGGAAGCCACGCAGCTTGACCTGCGCGTCGGCCCGGCCGTCGAAGTGCAGTTGGCCGGCCCGGTCCCAGTGGGCGAGGTCGCCTGAGCGGTACATACGCTCCGCGCTGGCGAAGGGGTTGGCGACGAACCGCTCGGCCGTCAGGCCCGGCTGTCCGACGTAGCCACGCGCGAGCCCGGGCCCGGCGATGTAGACCTCACCCGTCACCCCCGGAGGCACCGGACGCAGGAACCCGTCCAGCACGTAGACCTGAGTGTTGCCGATCGGACCACCGATCGCGGGCGCCCGCTCACCCGAACGGACCGGCTCACGAGTGACGGTGGTGATGACGGTGGCCTCGGTCGGCCCGTAGGTGTTCCAGACTTGGGACTGCGGGGTCCAGCGAGACGCCAGCTCCGACGTCAAACTCTCCGCGCCCAGTACCCAGTTGGTGATCCCCGGCACCGACTCCGGATCCAACGCGCCCAGCAGCGACGGCACGACGCTGGCCACGGTGACGCCGGCCTCGCGGATCATCGCCGCCAAGGCCTCGGGTTCCGACCGCTCCTCCGCGGTGGCTATGGCGAGGGTGCCGCCGGCCGCGAGGGTGGTGGCGACGTCGAGGATCGACGCGTCGAAGCTGAACGACGCGAACTGCAACGCCGTCACACCCACATCCACGCCCAACACCGGCCGCAGCGACTCCGCCAGATTCACCAGACCCCGATGCGAGACCGCCACACCCTTCGGCCGCCCCGACGAACCCGAGGTGTAGATGACATACGCCAACCGCGCGGGGTCGAGGGCCGCTTGCGACGGGGTGAGCGACTCGGCGGCGGCCAGGCGCTCGGCCTCCGCCAGCGTCACGCGCCGGGCGGCGTCCGCCGGGATGCGCGTCAGTGTCTCGGCGGTGCCCAGCACCACCGTGGCTCCGCTGTCGGCGACCATGAAGGCCAGCCGGTCGGTCGGGTAGTCGGGGTCCAGCGGCACGAACGCGCCGCCGGCCCGCCACACCGCCAGCATCGCCACGACGACGTCCACGCCCCGCGGCAGCAACAGACCCACCCGCGACTCCGCACCCACCCCGAGCCCGGCGAGATGCCGGGCCAGCCGGTTCACCCGCTCGTCCAGCTCGGCGTAGGACAGCAACTCGGCACCGCACCGCACGGCGAGCGCGTCGGGCGACCGTTCGGCGCGCTCCCGGAACAGCTCCGGCCAGGTGGCGGACGGCAGCGCCCGCTCCGTGGCGTTCCACTCCGCCACGACCCGGTGGCGTTCGCCCTCCAGCAGCACGTCGATGTCGCCCAGCCGGACGCCGGGATCCGCCGCGACCTGCTCCAGCACCCGCACCAGGCGGTCCAGCAGGGCCTGGGCGGTGTCGGCGTCGAACAGGTCGGTGGCGTACTCGAGGTTGCAGGAGAGGCCGGCCGGCGCGCCGGAGGGTTCGGTGCGTTCGCGGGCCAGGAGCGACAGGTCGAAGGGCGAGGTCGAGGTCCGGAGTGGCACGGGCCGGACCTCGACGCCGGGGAAGGCGAACCGCGACTCCGGCGTGTTCTGGAAGGTGAAGGTGACCTGGAACAGCGGGGTGCGGGACAGCGAGCGATCGGGCCCCAGCACCTCCACCAGGCGGTCGAACGGCAGGTCCTGGTGGGCGTACGCGGCCAGGTCCGTCTCCCGGGTGCGGGTGACGATCTCCGCGAAGGTGGGGTCGCCGCCGAGATCGGTGCGCAGGACCAGGGTGTTGAGGAAGTAGCCGATCTGGTCGTCCAGGGCCTCGTCCGTCCGGCCGGCGATCGGCGACCCCACCGGGATGTCCTCCCCCGCGCCGAGCCGCGACAGCAGCACGGTGAGCGCCGCCTGGGTCACCATCGCCATGGTGGCGTCGCATTCCCGGGCGACCTGGTGCAGCCGCGCGTGGGTGGTGGGCGAGGTGATGGTGGAGAGGGTGGCGCCGCGGTGGCTGGCGGCGGTCGGGCGTGGCCGGTCGGTGGGCAGGCGCAGTTCGCCGGGCAGGTCGGCGAGGGCCGTGGTCCAGTAGGCGAGTTGGCGGCCGAAGAGGCTCTCGGGTTCGTCCTCGTGCCGCAGCAGCTCCCGCTGCCAGAGGGTGAAGTCGGCGTACTGGACGGGCAGTGGCCGCCAGTCCGGGGCGCGCCCGGCGGTCCTGGCGGCGTAGGCGGTGGTGAGGTCGCGGGTGAGGACGCCCAGGGACCAGCCGTCGGCGGCGATGTGGTGCAGCACCAGCAGCAGCACGTGTTCGTCCGGCCCGGTGGCGTGGAGGCTGGCGCGCCAGGGCAGTTCGGACGCCAGGTCGATGCCGTGGTCGGCCTCGGCGGCCAACGTCTCGGCCAGCGCGGCCTCGTCGGTCTCGGCCGTGGTGACGTGGGCCCCGGCGTCCAGGTCCGTCAGGACGCGCTGGTACGGGACGCCGTCCGCCTCGCCGTAGACGGTGCGCAGGATCTCGTGCCGCCCGACGACGTCGCCCCACGCCGCGACGAGCGCCGGGGAGTCCAGAGGGCCGCTCAGCCGCAGGCAGAGCAGGATGTGGTTGGTCTCGTCGGGGCCGGCGAGGCGGTGCAGGAACCAGGTGCGCCGCTGCCCGGCCGACATCGGCAGCCGGGCGGGCCGTTCGGCCGGGAGCAGGGCGGGCCGGGCGGCGTCCAGTCCGTCGAGCCGCCGGTCCAGTTGGGCGGGCGAGGGCGCCTCGAAGAGCATCCGGTTGGAGACCTCGACCCGGAGCGTCGTCCGGATCCGACTGGACAGCCGGGTGGCGGAGAGGGAGTCTCCGCCCTGGTCGAAGAAGTCGTCCTCGACGCCGAACCCGGGGGCGTTCAGCACCTGGGCGAAGAGCGAGCAGAGGATCTCCTGGCGCGGGGTGAGGGTGCGGGGCGTGGGCCGGCCTCCGGCCGTGGCCGGTTCGGCGCCGCGAGCGGTGACGGGGGAGGCGTCGGGGTCGGGGCTCGGGGTGAGGGCGGCGAGCGCGGCCCGGTCCACCTTGCCGTTCGGCGTCAGCGGCAGGCGTTCGACCACGACGATCGCGGAGGGCACCAGGTACGCGGGGAGCCGCTCGATCGCGAACCGCCGCGCGGCGTCCTCGACCCGGGTCCCCGGGCGCTCGGGGACCACGTGGGCGACCAGCCGGCGGGTCCCGTCGCGGCCCTCGCGGACCAGCACCGCCGCCTGCGCCACCTCCGGGCAGCGGCCCAGCACGGCGGCGACCTCGTCCGGCTCCACGCGGTAGCCGCGGATCTTGACCTGGTCGTCGACGCGGCCGAGGAACTCCAGCTCGCCCCGGTCGTTCCAGCGGACCCGGTCGCCGGTGCGGTACATCCTTCCCCCGGCCGGGGCGCCGAAGGGGCAGGCGACGAAGCGCTCCGCGGTCAGTCCGGACCGGCCGTGGTAGCCCCACGCGAGACCGTCGCCGGCGACGTAGAGCTCTCCGGGGACGTTCGCCGGAACGGGCCGGAGCAGCCCGTCCAGCACGTAGAGGCCGACCCCGGCGCGGGGGCCGCCGAGCGGCAGGGTGTCCGGACGGCGGTCGCCGCCGGGCGCGAGGGTGTGCACGGTGACGCACATCGTCGTCTCGGTCGGGCCGTACAGGTGGCGGATCTCCACCTCGGGGCAGGCGCCGGCCACCTGGGCGACGGCCTCGGCGGGCACCACGTCGCCGCCGGTGAGCACGTGCCGGAGGCCGGCGAAGCACTCCGGGCTCGCCTGGGCCAGCGCCCGGAACACGCCAGCCGTCAGATGCACGGCGGTGAGGTCGAGGTCCGCCACGAGCTCGGCCAGCTCCTGGTACTCGACGACGCCCGCCGGGGCCACGACGACGGTGCCGCCGTTGAGCAGCGGCACCCAGATCTCCAACGTGGCGGCGTCGAAGGTGGCGGGCGCGTGGAACAGCGTCCGGCCGGTGGGGAAGTCGGCGCCCCAGCAGGGGTCGGCGGCGAGGGCCGCGACGGCGCCGTGGGTCGTCGTGACGCCCTTGGGCGCGCCCGTCGATCCCGAGGTGTACATCAGGTAGCAGGCGGAGTCGGCGGTGACGCGGACCGGCGGGGCCGAGTCGACGGCGGGGGCGACGGCGGGGGCGGCGGCGTGGCGCAGGTCGGACTCGGTCACCACCAGGGCGGGGGCGGCGTCGGCCAGCAGGGTTTCGGTGCGCTCGGCCGGGTCGTCGGGGTCGACGGGCACGAACGCGGCGCCCGCCTTGGCGACGCCGAGCAGGACCACCAGCAGGTCCGCCGAGCGGGGCAGCAGCACCGCGACCCGGTCGCCCGGCGTCACGCCGCGGGAGGCGAGGTATCGGGCGAACGCGTTGGCCCGGCCGTCCAGTTCGGCGTAGCTGAGGCGGGTGGCGCCGGCGGCGACGGCCACGTGCCGGGGGCGGCGGGCGACGACCCGGTCGAAGGCGTCGAGCAGCGTGTCCCCGGCGGCCGGGGCCGGGAGCCCCAGGTTGGCGCCGGCGGTGAGCCGGTCCCGTTCGCCGGGCAGCAGCACGTCGATCTCCGCGACGGGCGCGGCGGGGTCGCCGGTGACCTGCTCCAGCACCCGGACCAGGCGGGCGGCCAGCGTCTCGACCTGGTGGTGCTCGAACAGGTCGGGCCGGTAGGTGAGCCGGAGGCGTTCGGCCGTCGCGGTCAGCAGGAGGGGGTAGTGGGCGGCGTTGCGTCCCGAGGCCTCGACGAGGCGGAGGCCGCCGCGGAGGGTCCTGACCATGCCGGGGCCGGGGCCCTGGACGTCGGTCGGGAGGTTCTGGAAGACGGTCAGCGTGTCGAAGAGCTCCCGGGTGCCGGTGATCTGGTGCACGTCGGAGAGGCTCAGATGCTCGTGCGGCAGCAGCCCGGTGTGCTCGTCGAGCAGGCGGCGGAGGAGGTCCGCGAGCGATTCCCGCTCGCGCCAGCGCACCCGCACCGGCAGGGTGTTGAGGAACATGCCGACGATGTGGTCGACGCCGGGGACGTCCGGCGGGCGGCCGGAGGTCGTCGCGCCGAACACCACGTCGTCGCGGCCGTGCAGCCGGCCGAGGAGTATCCCCCAGGCGGCGCGCACCAGGGTGCTCATGGTCACGCCGAGCCGGCGCGCCTGCGCTCGGAACGCCTCGGCCAGATGCGGGGTGAGGGGAACCGGGCAGTGGGCCGGGTCGGCGGGCGCGGTGGTGCCCTTGGCGGGCGCGGCGAGGGTCGGTTCCACGCCGGAAAGGACCGGGCGCCAGGCCGCTATCGTGGCATCCCTGTCCTGCCGTGCCAACCAGTCGAGATATTCGGGGAACGGGGCGATCGGGGGAAGTGCGGAGTCGTCGCAGTCGCGTTCGTAGAGGGCGATCAGCTCGTCGACGAGAATGTGGAGGGACCAGCCGTCACAGAGAATATGGTGATGGGTGAGAACCATCCGGTAACGCTGTTCGCCGAGCCGGATCGCGGTCACTCGTAAAAGGGGTGGCCGCGCCAGGTCGAAGCGGTGGAGCCATTCCCGTTCCATCGCTTCTTCCACCGCCGCAGGAGGCGCGCCGCGGAGGTCGAGATCGGTCCAGGGAAGCCGCACCTCGCGCAGGATGACCTGCACGGTCTCGCCCGTGTCGACCTTGCGGAACGCGGCCCTGAGCGCGGCGTGCCGGGCCGTGAGCCGCTCGAAGGCGGCCCGTAACAGACCCAGGTCGAGCGGCCCTTCGAACTCCAGTATCGATTGGCCGCGATAGACGTCCGTCGCCTGCGGATCGTATTCCGCATGGAAGATCATGCCCTCTTGTACGGCCGTCAACGGCCAGATATCGGCAATCGCGCGCTTCCCCATACACGCCCCTCCCGTCCCGCCCACTCTTCGGACCCCGAGGGCCGAAGATCACGAAGGAAGTCTATCGAGCATCGGGCGCGTCCAACTGCTCAGTTGATCTTCGTGAGGGCTTCCCGACGGGCGCTTTCCGGGGCGCGGAAAAGGCGGCGGGAATTCGGGCTTCCGCTTTCGGTCGCCGCGAACGCCGCTGCTCGACGCGCGTTGACCGGGGCCGAACGCGAGGTGCCGGTGGCCCCGCCGTGGGACCACCGGCACCGTCACGGGCCGCGCGGGACGGACCGCGCGGGATCCAGGATCAGTGGACGTAGGGCCAGCCGGAGGAGTCCCAGCTCATCCAGTTGATGCCGAGCAGCGCCGTGCCGTTGTCGTTGTAGTAGTGGTACGTGAGGATGTCGTAGTCGCTGTCCGCGAAGACGTCCTGGTGTCCCGGGCCGTGGATGTTGTCGTGCCCGGCCAGGATCTCGGTGCCGCCGCCCGACGTCATCGCCGTGCCGTTGCGGTCGACGTAGGGTCCGGTGATGTTGCTGGAGCGGCCGACCATCACCCGGTAGGTGCTGTCGGCGCCGCGGCAGCACAGGTCGAACGAGACGAACAGGTAGTAGTAGCTGCCGTGTCGGAAGATGGTCGGGGCCTCGATGGCGCCGCCGCCGCGCCCGGCGATGGAGTACAGCGAGCTGCCGGAGCGCTTCCCGGTGGACGGGTTGATGGAGATCATCTTGATGCCCGACCAGAACGAGCCGAACGCCAGCCACCAGGCGCCGCTCTGGTCCACGGCGAGGTGCGGGTCGATGCAGTTGTAGTCGTTCGACGAGGAACTCTCGATCACCAGGCCCTGGTTGGCCCAGGAGCCGGAGGACCCGCTGGAGCTGGTCGCCAGGAAGATGGCCGACCGGTTCGAGCCGAACGTCGAGGCCGAGTAGTAGCAGTAGTACTGGCCGTTGTGGTACGAGAGGTGCGGCGCCCAGAGGTTGCGCGAACCGCCCGTGTAACTGCTCGTCCAGGAAGCGCCGTTGGGGAAGAGCGAGCCGGCGTTGCGGAACGCCGTGCGGTCCGACGACGTCTTCAGGGCGACGTTGTCACCGGTGTGGGCGACGAGGTACGTGCCGTCGGACCGCTTGACGAAGCTCGGGTCGTGGACGGTGACGTCTCCGGTCACGGCGCCGGGGAACGGGTAGGCCAGCGGCCGGGGGCCCGCGGCGGCGGCCCGGGCGAGGCCGTTCGCGCCGATGACGGACGTCGTGGTCAGGGCGCCGGTCGCCAGGGCGGCGCTCAGCAGCCGGCGCCGGGACGGCGACGACGCGCCGGGCGTCGGGCGGGACTCGGGGGTCTCGGACATGGTGCGGTCTCCTTGGGGGTACGTGTGGTTCTGGTGAGCGGCTGCGGCTACTCGCCGGACGGCGACGTCAGGGCGACGCCGTTGGGCACCGGGGTGCCGAAGTTCGGCGTGCCGTCGGCGTTCCACGTGAACTGCTGGGCGCGGGTCGACCGGTTCATGTCACAGCCGCCGCTGGCCGAGCTGTTGGCGTGGTAGACGATCCAGTCCTCGGTGCCGTCGGGCGAGGTGAAGAACCCGTTGTGGCCCGGGGCGTACACGCCGGCCGCGTCGTTGCGCTGGAAGACCGGGTTCGGATGCTTGGTCCAGCTGGAGCGGCTGAGCGGGTCGTTACCGGTGAGGGTGAGCAGGCCCAGCTTGTAGTCGGGGCCCCAGCAGGCGCTGGCCGAGTAGACGATCATCACCTCGCCGTCGTGGTAGAGCGCCTCGGCGCCCTCGTTGACGGAACCCGACTGCGTCTCCCAGGAGTACGTCGGGGAGCTGATGGTGCGCCGCGAACCGCTGGTGGTCCACGGGTTGCTCAGCGGCGTGATGGTCAGGCTCTGGGTGCCGTCGATGCCGCTGCCCAGCAGGTAGAGCCGGCCGCCCACCTCCAGGATGCTCGCGTCCAGCTCCCAGGCGTTCGCGTTCAGGTCCGCCTTGAAGTGGTACGGGCCCATGGGGTTGGTGCCTTCGCTCTCCAGCACGTGCAGCCGCTGCGTGGGGTTGTAGTCCGAGACGTTCTGCCCGGCGACGTAGTAGAGGTACCAGCGGGGGCCGTTGGGGCCGTCGAGCAGGTGGAACTCGGGGGCCCACATGTTGCAGCAGCCGTTGGGCATGCCGGACAGGTTGAAGATCGTCTGGTCCTGGGCGTTCCGCAGGCCGGCGAGGGTCTGCGAACGGCGCATGGTGATCGTGGAGTTCCACGTCGTGGTGGCCAGGTAGTAGTACCCGTCGTGGTACTGCAGCCAGGGGTCGGGACCGTTGTTCTTGATCGGGTTGGTGAACGTGCCGGAGGAGGCGCCGACCTTGACCAGCTCCCACTGCTGGTTGGGGCCGTTCAGGTCGGGCCACTGGATGATCTGGCCGCCGTTGGCGGTCGAGAAGTCCAGGACGTCGAGCGCCTTGCCGCTGTTGCGGTTGATCAGCCGCACGTAGTCGTCGCCCGAGTCGACGAACCGCCACTGCTGGCTGGCCCGGTTCAGGTCGGTCCACTGCACGACCCCGGCCCCGTCCGCGGTCGAGGCGTCCTGCACGTCGAGGACCTTGCCGCTGTGCACGGACCTGATCTCGTAGTAGCCGCCGCCGACGTCGACGAACCGCCACTGCTGCCAGGCCCCGTCGTTGCGGGTCCACTGCACGATGTCGGCGCCGTCGTTGGTGGCGAAGTTGTACAGGTCGAGCGCCATCCCGCTGTGCCGGTTGACCAGCGCGTAGTTGGCGTTCGGGTCGATCGCCGGGGCCGCCGCGGCGGGATGCGGCGCCGCGACGGTGCCTCCGGAGAGGACGAGGGCGATCAGGGCGAGGAGCAGACCAACGTGTCTGCGTCTGCGCGCCTTCGCGCGCGGGTGCGTCGTGCTCGGCCGGGTCATGGCGGCTCCCTCAACGAACTCGTTCGAACAAAAACGTTTCATTCGGCGAGCGGGAGCGCCCGTTTTGGGAGCGCTCCCAAGTTTGCCGGCACGGCGGCCGGCGGCGGCGAGCAGTGATCGCGCCCCGATCGCGCGAACGGGACACGAGGATCAACGTCCCGCGAGTCGTCCGACCCCTGGGGACCGCGAGGACACGGCCGCCGGTCGGCTCCGGCGGCGGGATCAGCCGACGCGAGGCCGCCGCCGGAGGCGGCGTCTCGGAACGGTGGTCCGGTGGGGGGCGGCTCTCATGTTCGACATGACGAACATGGTTCGGAATACTGATCTGCGCGGAACGTATGCCAGCCGCCCCGCCCCGTCAACCCCTCGCGTCGCGCCCGGCGTTCGCGGCCCGGCGGCGTCCCTGGTCGGGAGCGGCGGCGGCGCTCCCGGGCCCTCCGGGCGGCGCCGGGCAGCGACTCGCTCGCCGCCTGGCTCCTCGGGCCGCTGGCCGAAAACCATGAGGCGCTCGCCTCGCTGATCGACATGGCGATCGCGTCACGCTGCGAGGACCGCCGGCAGTTCTACCCCGGGGACCCGGCCGTACGTCACCCGGGCCGGCCTCGCCTCAGCGCCTGATCTCCGCCACGAACGCCGCCCAGGCATCAGCGGACACAACCAGGGCCGGGCCGGGGTTCTTGCTGTCCCGGACGGGAACAGCGCCGGGGAAGCCGTCAGCGACCTCAAGGCAGTTACCCCCGCTGGTGTTCGAGTAGCTCGACCTGCGCCACGCCACAGCACTCAGGTCTGGTCGTGAGGCTCGCATGACGACTTGTACTCCTCCATCAACTTACGGATCAGGGCCGCCGACTCCCTGGGTGAGAGGGCGTGCGCCCGTAGCTCATCGTAGACACGCTTGCGCCGCTCAACCTGGCCCGAATCCTCGTAGAGCCGTCCCACGTCGATGCCCTCCTCGTAGGCGACTTCCCTGCCACCGGAGAGCTTGAGCAACGTCATCGAACCACCGAGGAACGGATGGGCGCCATGGTTGTACGGCAACACCTGGACCTTGCTGGTTGGAGTGTCCACCAGCGGGAGCAGCTTGGCCAACTGGTTATACATGACCTGCGACCCACCGATCTCGCGGCGTAGAACGCCCTCGTCCAGAATCGCCCACACATGAGGCGGGTTGCTGGACGCCAGCCGCTCCTGCCGAACACACGGTCGAAGTGCTCGGAGAGGCCCGGAGGCGCCATCTGCTCGCCGGACTCGATCCTCGCCAACTGACTCTTACTGGTCCGCAGCGCTCACGGCGGTGGTGGCTCCGACGACCATGACTGTCAGCCCGACACGATTCCTCCGCGAAGCCGTGTGAGCCCGACAACTACTGCGGCCCCGGGCCGTTGAGTGGGTGTGACCCGAGGAGATGAGCATGCAGTTCCCCACGCCTGAACTCCAGGCGCTGATGCATCCATACACGGGACACGTGGCAGACGTCCGACCACCACGCGGCTTCAGCGCGGATCTGGTCGCGGTGCTCAGATGTGAGAACGGCACCTTCTTCGTCAAAGCTGTTCGGAACGAGGGAATGCGTCGCGTCTCCATTCGCTGCGAGCTGGCCATCAACCCGTTCGTCCAGCCGATCTCGCCGCCGGTGCTGTGGCAGGCCGAGAACGACGAATGGATCGTTCTGGGGTTCGAGGCCGTGGACGGCCGGCGAGCTGATTTCGGCGTAGATTCCGCTGACCTACCCGTTGTGGTCGGTCTCATGAACCGCATCGGGGCGCTTGGCCTTCCCGAGGTCGCCCACCGGTGGCATGAGAGGCGATGGGATCGCTTCGTGGGCGACGAGGCGGAAGCCGAGCTGTTCCGGGGTGACGCACTGCTTCACGTGGATATCAACCCGGACAACTTCATCATCGCGGAGCAGGGGGCCTGGGTGGTGGACTGGGCTGGCCCTTCACGAGGGGCGGCTTTCATCGATCCAGCGGTTCTCGTCGTGCAGCTCGTCTCGTCCGGCCATACTCCCGAGGCTGCCGAGTCGTGGGCGGCTCGCTGTGAGGCGTGGACCGAGGCCGATCCGCATGCCATCGACGCCTTCGCGGCTGCCACCACACGCATGTACTGGACGGCCGCCACACGGCGACCCGAGGAGTCCTGGCTCAGGGCGATGGCGGAGGCGGCCGAGGCGTGGGCCAACCACAGGGGGGTCGTGGTCACCGCCTGACGCGCCGTCGCGTCTCCGTCGGTCGGGCGTGGCGAACCGGAGCGACGGGCTGCTCGCCGCAGCGGCTCATGGGCCCCGAGCCCGGCCGGCGTCAAGGTTCGCCCGTCGATTTCACCCGCACGGGCGCGGTGCGCGCGGTCCGGGGCGGGAAACAGTGCGGGGCACCCCTCGCGGCGGGCGTCCGTCGCGGGCCGCCCGATCGAAAGAGCCGTCGTGACCATCCGGGACACCCCACGCGAGCGCCTGACCGCCGCGTCCGCACTCGCCGCCGAGCTCGACCTCACCCGCGCGCCCGGCAGCGACTCGCTCGCCGCCTGGTTCCTCGGGCCGCTGGCCGAGAACCAGGAGGTGCTCACCTCGCTGATCGACATGGCGATCGCGTCGCACTGCGAGGACCGCCGGCAGTTCTACCCGGGCGACCCGGTGTACGTCACCCGTGACGTCAAGGACTCGGCGGCGTACCGGCGGAGCGTGGCCACCATGGAGCGGGAGTACCGCCGGCTGCTGGACCGGCTGCGCGGCTCGGTGCCGTTCTTCAGCTACCGGTACCAGGCCCACATGAACTGGGACGTCACGCTGCCCGCGCTGGCCGGCTACTTCGCGGCCATGCTGTACAACCCCAACAACGTCGCCCTGGAGGGCTCCCCGGTGACCACCCGGCTGGAGGAGGAGGTCGGCCGCGACCTCTGCCGCCTGCTGGGGTACGCCGCGCCCGGCGCGCCGGAGCCGTGGGGACACGTCACGTGCGACGGCACCGTCGCCAACCTGGAGGCACTCTGGTCGGCGCGCAACCTGACGTACTACCCGCTCGCCGTGGCCGAGGCGATCCGGCGCCATCCGCACGCGCTGGGCGCCGCGCGCGGGCTCACCGTGCGGCTGGCCAACGGCCGCGACGAGCTGCCGCTGCTCGACCTGGACGCCTGGCAGGGCGTCAACCTGCCGGTCGGCGAGGTGCTGGCGCTCCCGGCCCGGATGACCGCGCTCGGCGTGGCCCGCGAGGACCTGGCGCTGATCAACGCCTACACCGTGCAGTACCTGGGCCTCGACGCCTTCCGGCGGCGCCTGCTGGGCGACGACGTGGGGGATCCGGCGGTGCTGGTGACGGCGACGATGCACTACTCCTGGCCGAAGGCCGCGGCCGTGCTCGGCCTCGGCCAGGGCGGGTTGATCCCGGTCGCCGTGGACCTGGACGCGCGGGCCGACCTGGGCAGCCTGCGGATGGAGTTGGCGGGCTGCGTGCGCGACAGGCGTCCGGTGGTCTGCGCCGTCGCGGTGTTGGGCAGCACCGAGCAGAGCGCCGTGGACCCGCTGGACGGGATGCTGGACGTGCGGGAGGAGTTCCACGAGCGGAACGTCTCCTTCCCGGTGCACGCGGACGCCGCGTGGGGCGGGTACTTCGCCGCGATCCGGCGCCGGCGGACGCCGCACCCCGACGGGCACCGTTCGGGGTACACGCCCGACCTGCTGATGAGCGACCACGTGAACCGGCAGTACGACCGGCTGGGCCAGGCCGACTCGATCACCATCGACCCGCACAAGGCCGGGTTCGCGCCGTATCCGGCGGGCGCGCTGTGCTATCGCGACGGAACGCAGCGGAACCTGGTGGCGTTCTCCGCGCCCTACCTCGACCAGGGGGCGGGGACCACGGGCGTCGGGCTGTTCGGCGTCGAGGGCTCCAAGCCGGGGGCCGCGGCGGCCGGCGTGTACCTGAGTCACCGGCTGATCACCACCGACGAGCGGGGCTACGGCAGGCTGCTCGGGCAGACGCTGTTCAACAGCAAGCGGCTGTACGCGGCCGTGGTGACGCTGGGCCTCGACCATCCCGGGCTGCTCGTCGTGCCGTTCCAGCGGCTGCCCGCGGAGCGCCGTCATCCGGGCGACGCGGCGGCGCTGCACGACGAGTTGGTGCGGGTGCGGGAACTCATCGTGCCCCGGACCAACGAGGAGATCATGGGCGACGAGGAGGCGATGCGGCTGCTCGCCCAGCTGGGCTCCGACCAGACGATCGTCGCCTACGCGTTCAACGCCAGGGATGAGGCGACCGGGAAGCCGAACCCGAACCTGGCCACGGCGAACCGGATCAACCAGCTGCTCGCCGAGCGGCTGATGGTCCCCGAAGAGCTGGCCGCCGCCGAGGGCATGCCGGCGCCCGAGGAGCGGCCCGAGCTGATCCTCAGCGGCTCCCGGCTCGACCCGCGGCTGTACGGGCGGGCCTACGTGGGCCGGCTGATGGACCGGCTCGGGGTGGCCGGCGCCCCGGCGGCGGACCCGATCACCCACCTGATCTCGTGCACCATGGACCCCTGGTTGACCGCCACGGAGGCGGGCGACTTCCTCCCCACGCTGCGGGCCGCCCTGGCCAACGCCGTGCTGCGCGCCATCAGGGACGCCAACCCCTGAGGCGCGGCCGGCGCCCCCGTGCCCCCCCTTCGACCCCCTGATCCCGGCGCCCGGCGCGGCTAGCCGGCCCCGGCCGGGGCCAGGAGGTGGGCGACGGCGGTCGCGGTGTCGGGGTGGCGGGTCAGCAGCGTGGTCGTCTCCGCGTGCGGCGCGGCGGGGGTGGGGGCGGGTGTCCGCCAGGGGGCGTCGTGGCCGAGCAGCGCGGCCACGGCGTCGCACGCCGCCGGATGGCCGGCCAGCAGGTCCGCCGCGGGTGACCGGGCGGCGCCGACCGCCGGACCGCGCGCCGGACCACCGGCCGGCTCCGCGGGCGCCGCCGACCAGGGCGGCAGCCAGGCGTCGAGGGCGGGCAGGGCGCCGGGGAAGGTCCGGCCCGCCTCCCGCACCAGCACCGGAACGAGGTCCCGGGCCTCGGCGCGCAGCGTGCCGATCAGGCCCGGCAGCCAGGGCAGCAGCACAGCGTCGGGCAGCCGGGCGAACGCCTTGGACATCAGCTCGACGACGAAGGGCGCCAGCGACGGCACCGGCTCCAGGGCGTGCAGGAAGCCGGTCAGATAGCGCGGGAACGCCGGTATCACCAGCGGGTTGTCGAGCAGTTCGTCGCAGCGCCCGCGCAGCTCGTCCGGCGTGAGCAGGCCGAGCCGTCGCCTGGCGGCCCACAGCAGCGCCGTCTTGTCCGGCGCCTCGGGGTGGGACTGGCGCACCGCGAGCTCGAGCTGGACGCGGTCGCAGCCGAGGGAGAGCGCGAAGCTCTCCATGCCGAAGAGGAAGCCGAGCATCGCGGCCACCTGGCGGACGCCGTCCTCCTCGGCGGCGCAGGCGGTGGGCAGCAGCGTGCAGTAGTGGGCGTACCCGGCGGTGACGAACCGCTCGCACCACGGCGGCGGCCCCGCCTCGGTGGCGCGGTAGTGGGCCAGCAGCCGGCGGGTCTGGCGCAGCACCCGGGGCGCGTCGTCCACGGTGCGCTCGGCGGCGAGCAACTCCACGGCTCGCGCGCCGAGATCGTCGGCGAGCCGGCCGCCGCCCAGGTAGACGACGGCCTGTTCGACGGCCTCCAGCGCGCCCGCCGCCGTGGCCCTGGGAGCCCACGCGTCGCGCCGCAGCCGCTGTTCCAGCACCTGCTCGATGGTGACGCCCTCGTAGCCGAGCTCGACGAGGGCCCGCTGGTTGCGGCCGAGCGCCAGGTCCCAGCTCTCCTGGATGGACCGCTCGCCGAGCCGCCGGGTGCCCATGATGGGGCGGGCCACGTCACCCAGCAGGCGGCGCAGGATCCACAGCAGGTCGGAGCACGGCCGCAGTCCGGGGTCGGCCTCCAGGTCGAGCAGCGCCCGCTGGTTGGTGCGGGCGGTGAGGTTGAGCCCGAGCGGCGCGAGCCGGTCCAGCACGTCGCGGGCCAGCGGCGGCAGCGAGTCGTAGCCGACGGTGCCGACCCGGTCGCCGCCGAGCAGGATCTCGCAGAGCCGCCGCACGTCGCGGCGGCCCGGCACGGTGTCCTTCTCGATGCAGGTGACCGCGGCGTCCTCGAAGTCGTACGGGGTGGGGCGCGCGCGGCCGCGCATGCCGGCGAGCAGCACCGAGGTCTCGAACACCGCGATGGCGTCGGCGGTGCTGGCCAGGTACCCGTTGCGGCGGGCCAGCCGCACGATGTCGACGCACCAGGCGCGCAGCTCGGACTCGTCGAGCCCGCCCGGCTCGGGCGCGCTCGCCAGGAACCCGGACAGCCGGTCGGTGACGGCCTCGCCGGCCGCGGCGACGTTCGCGGCGGCCCGACCCGCGCCGCCCCGCCGGGCGCTCCCGAACCGGAACGGCTGGACGCGGTGCCGCTTCAGCGACTTGGCCCAGGTGGCGGCGGCGATCGACACGGATCCGGGGGCGAGCCCGAACTGCGCCTCGATGGCGGAGTGGCTGGACGGGATGAGCCCGTACCGCCAGTCGGTGCCGGTGCGCGGGCTGATCCGGAACGGCTCCGCACCCGACTCCTCCCCCGCGTCCGCGCCCGCATCCGCGCCCGTGCCGGCGAGGCCGAACTCCGGGACGCGGCTGGCCGCGTGGTACGCGCCGCAGACGTACACGCAGCGCGCCGGGTCGGCGCCCGAGGCGGCCAGGTGCTCGCGCATCCGGGTCCACATGTACCGCTCGCGGTCCTCGTCCCTCGCGTCGCGCGCGTCGCCGTCGGGCCGCAGCCGCCGGAAGAGGCTGCCGATCATCACCAGGACCTGCCGGTAGGTGTCGTGGTCGGCGCCGGCCAGCGGCCGTTCGACGTACTGGTCCCACCATTCGGACCAGTGCCTGACCCTGCCGTGGTGCAGCAGGTGCTGCTCCAACTCGGCGAAGCGCGGCCGCAGGTCGCCGATCTCGACGCCGACGGCGTCGCCGTGCAGCGCCGCCTCGTCGGGCGGCGCGGCGGCCTCCTCGGCGGCGGGCGCCGCGGGCTCGGCCGGCGGCTCGGGATCCCGCGGCTGCCACTGGAAGACGTGGTCGGCGGAGCGGTCCACCAGCACCAGCTCCACGCCCGGCGTGT
Source organism: Streptomyces sp. B6B3 (assembly GCF_039871525.1). Taxonomy (NCBI): domain Bacteria; kingdom Bacillati; phylum Actinomycetota; class Actinomycetes; order Kitasatosporales; family Streptomycetaceae; genus Streptomyces; species Streptomyces sp. B6B3. The sequence goes on from NZ_JBDPLU010000002.1 coordinate 61,897, forward strand.
CCAGGGCGTAGGCGACGGCCTGGTACTCGGCGGACGCCTCGGTGACGGGCGCCACCACGCTCAGCGGCGACCAGGCGGTGGGAAAGCCGTCGAGCTCGGTCGCGAACGCCTGCAACGCCACGGGCAGGCGGCAGTTGCGCAGCTCGTCGAGGAGCGGGCGCAGATCCTCGCACAGCTCCAGGTAGACGACCTGGGGGCGCTTCTCGCGGAGCCGGCGGGCCATCGCCAGGGCCGAGGCCGGCGAATGGTGACACACCGGCATGATCTCCAGCTCCTCGCCGAGCGCGCGGTCGACGTCGTCGACCATGCCGGCGAGGATGCCCGGCACCGCCCCCGGATCCCCCGCGAAGGCGTCTGCCGCGGCCCGCAGCTGCTCCCGGAGCGCGCCGAACGGGCCGCCCTCGCCCGGTGGTCGGGCGGAGTGGCGCTGGGTGTCTGTCCGGGTCCGGGTCATGACAGGGTCTCGATCGCCTCGCGTCCGCCCTCCAGGAAGTCCTGCCAGGGCCCGTCCGCGTCCTTCCTGCCCCGCGGTTCGACCACGCCGTGCCAGAACTTGTTCAGGATGGCGAGGTCCTCAGGGCTGCGCCGGGCCAGCGAACCCACCAGCGAGCCGGCGAGCGTCCGCGCCCCGAGCGCCCGGTCCCCGAAGAACTGGCTGTGCAGGATGGCGTCCTCCAGCACGCCGATCTGCTCCGCGGTGGACAGCGCCGACTCCAACTTCTCGTCGTCGCTGGTCGCGGAGGCCGCCGCGGCCCGCAGGTCGGCGAAGCTCTGGAGCAGGATGTCGAGCAGCGTGGGCGGCACCTCGACCTCGATCCGGTGCCGGCGCATCAGCTCGGCGGTGCGGAACCTGACGATCTCGGCCTCGCTGCGCCTGTTGGTCACCACGGGGATGCGGACGAAGTTGAAGCGCCGCTTCAGCGCGGAGGACAGGTCGTTGACGCCGCGGTCCCGGCTGTTGGCCGTGGCGATGATCGAGAACCCCGGCCTGGCGAACACCGTGTTGTCCTCGTCGAGCTCCGGGATCGACACGTACTTCTCGGAGAGTATGGAGATCAGCGCGTCCTGCACGTCGCTGGTCGACCTGGTCAGCTCCTCGAAGCGGCCGATGACGCCGCGCTCCATGGCCGTCATGATCGGCGACGGGATCATCGACTCACGGGACTGTCCCTTGGCGATCACCATGGAGACGTTCCACGAGTACTTGATGTGGTCCTCCGTGGTGCCGGCCGTGCCCTGCACCACCAGCGTCGAGTTCCGGCTGATGGCGGCCGAGAGCAGCTCGGCGAGCCAGCTCTTGCCGGTGCCCGGGTCGCCGATCAGCAGCAGGCCGCGGTCCGAGGCGAGCGTCACGATGGCGCGCTCCACGAAGCTGCGGTCGCCGAACCACTTCTGCGGGATCTCCCGGTCCAGCCCGTCGGCGCGCTCGGAGCCCAGGATGAACAGCCGCACCATCCGGGGACTGAGCCGCCAGGAGAAGGGCTTCGGCCCGTCGTCCACGGACTCCAGCCAGTCCAGCTCCTCGGCGTACTTCACCTCGGCGGGGGCGCGCAGCATGCTGTCGGTCATTCGTCGGTCTCCTAGGCGAGGAAGTTCTTCAGCTCGAACACGAGCTTGCGGATGTGTCCGGAGATCACGGGCGTGCCGAGATCCTTGAGCCGCTGGCGGTACCAGCCGTCGACGCTGGCGCGCCCCGAGCTGTTCACCGAGCCGACCGGGATGAGCTTCACCCCGGAGCGGTGCACGGCCTCGAAGTCGGTCATCAGGGCCCGGTTGTCGTAGAAGTCGGAAATCCACACCAGCACGGTGTTGCGCGGGTCGGAGATCTTCGGCCGGGCCAGGGCCATGGCGGCGGTCCCGTCGGTGCCGCCGCCGAGCCTGGTGCGCAGCAGCACCTCGAACGGGTCGTGCACCCAGGGGGTGAGGTCGAGCGCGCGGGTGTCGTACGCGACCAGGTGGACGTCCACCCGGGGCAGCCCGGCGAAGATCGACGCCAGGATGGTGCAGTTCACCATGGAGTCGACCATCGAGCCCGACTGGTCGACGACCACGATCATCCGGGCGGGCGTGGTCCGCTTAGCGGTGTGCCGGTAGTACAGCTGGTCCACGTAGAGCCGCTGGTCCTCCGGGCTCCAGTTGGTGAGGTTCTTCCAGATGGTGCGGTCGAGGTCGAGGTTGCGGAACACGCGCTTGGGCGGCACCGACCGGTCGAGGGTGCCCGCGCTGGTCTGCCGCACCTGGGTGCGCAGCACCTCGGCGACCTGGTCGACGAAGCGGCGGATCAGCGCCTTCGCGTTGGCGAGCGCCACGCCCGAGAGGTTGGCCTTGTCCCGCAGCAACTGCTCGATGAGGGACATGCTCGGCGTCAGCTGGGTGGCCAGCGCCGGGTCGGCGAGGACCTCGCGCAGCCGCATCCGGGAGACGAGGTCGCTCTCCAGCTCGGACAGCGTCCCCGCCAGCTGCCCCGCGCCCCCCTCGCCGAACGCCTGCCGGCACCAGTCCGCGTCCCGCTGCCAGTCGGACAGCCGGGTGGCGGTGACGTCGCCGCCGCCGGTCGCGAACACGTTGAGCAGCAGCTTGGACGCCAGGGCCGCCCGCCGCACCTGTCGCTCCGGGTCCGCTGGCCCCTCCGGGGTGGACGGACCCGCGGCGGGCTCCGAGGCGGCCCGGGGAACCGGGGCGGCTTCCGCCTCCGGTTCCGCGCCGGGCGCGGGCCCGGCGTCGCCGGGACGGTCCCCGGCGGGCTCCCGGCCGCCGCCGTTGCCGCCGCCGGGGGTCATCAGGCCGCGGAACTCGTCGGCGAGGTCGGGGAAGCGCTGCACCAGGGTGTCCACCGACACCGCCGGGTCGAGCAGCGCCGGAGGCAGGCCGAGGTCCTCGACGACGGCCACGCTGCCGGCCTCCAGGGCCGGCTGCTCCTCGGGGTCGAACAGGCGGGCCAGCAGCCGCCAGTAGAGCACCTGCCGCCGGTTCGCGGCGGACCGGTCCTGTGCCGGGTCGCCGGCCAGGGCGTCGGTCGGGGCGCCGGTCGGAGTGTCCTTCTGGGCGCCTGCCTCCGGGCCACGCGCCGGGCCACCGATCGGGGCGTCCGCCGGGGCCCGCGCCGGGATGCCACTTGGGGTGTTCGTCGGAACGCCGCTCGTGGCATCGGTCGCGGTGTTCGCCGGACTCTCGGTCGGGGCGTGCGCCGGGCCACCGTTGGGGCCGTCGGTCGGGGCGTGCGCCGGGCCGCCGATCGGGGCGGCACTCGCTGCGTTCGTCCTGGTGTGGGTCATTTCCGCAGCAGCCGTCCCGCTCGTTCGCGGAGTACCGCGACCGCGTCGCCGGCCCTGGCCTCCGCCTTCGCGATCTTCGGATCCGTGACGCCCAGCGCCCAGTCCCCGCCGTGCGCCGCCACCTGCCGGCGCTTCACCGTCGCCTGGACCGCCAGGGGTTGCAGCGCCCAGCGGCCGGCGTCCCAGCGGAGCAGCCCGACGCAGGCCGTGGAGGCGGCCACCAGCTGCGGCGTCAGCGGCCCGCAGGCCGGCAGCCGGTCCAGGTCGAACGCGAGGGACCGGCCGTCCAGCAGCAGCGACGCGCCGTCCGTCTCGTATCCCTCGACGAACACCGGCTCCGCGATGCGCACCGGGTGTCGGTCCAGCGGCGGCACCGGACCGGCGACGGCGCCGGCGAGCGCGACCCGGGCGGTGGCGAAGGCGTCGGCGGGCTCCCCCGCGGTCGCCAGGTCGTCCCGCCACACCAGGTCGCCGCCGGCCAGCAGCGGCATGTCGGCGATGTCCAGGGCGCGGTGCTCGGCCAGCGCGGCCAGCAGCGCGGGGTGCCGGTGCAGCAGCCGCCAGACCGCGGGCCCGACGATGGTGTCCACCTTGGCCGCGCCCACGCTCGCGCGGACCAGCCGCGCGGGCGCGCCACCGGCCGGCTCCAGCACCGCGTGCAGCTGGGCCTGCACGGCCGTGCCGTGCTCGTGCACGTCCACGCCGAGCGGCAGCAGCCGGCCCGACACCGGGTCCGCCGGCTCGCCCCCCACCGAGCCGTCCGGAGCCGCGCCGTCCTGGGAGAGCAGCAGCGCCCGGGACCACAGGTCGGCCCAACGCCGGCCGGGCAGCCGGTCCATGGCGCCGACCGGGGCGCAGGCGCGGAGCTCTCCCGCGAGCCCGTCGAGCAGCACCGCGAGCCGGCGCCGGTCGGGCTCGGCCAGCAGCGCCTCGATGGTCGGGTCGGCGGCGGCGACCAGGTCGTGGCCGACGCCCCGCCAGCCGCCGATGGCCAACTCGCCGAGCCACGACCGGCTGCCGGCGAGCGGCCCGCCGGAGCGCCGGACCGACTCGGACGGCGGCTGCCGCCACGGCTCGCGGTCGCGGCCGAGCGCCGCGTCCAGCGTGCCGAGCAGCGCGTCGTGCACGGCTCCGAGCAGGGCGGTGCGGGCGCCCGCCAGGGCCGCCAGATGCTCCTCGGTCGGCGATCCGGCGGCGATCTTCTCCGCCGCCTCGGCCGCCGCGGGACCGAGCGGGGCGGTGGCGACCGCGCCCGCCAGGTCGGCCAACGCCGCGGCGGACTCCGGCCCGAGCCGGCCGAGGCCGTGCCCCAGCGCGTCGTCGAGGCCGGCGACCAGGCCGAGCGCCTCGTCGACCCCGGGCGGCTCCGCGTCGAGCAGCTCCGCGAGCTGGATGCCGAGCATCAGCTGACCGCCCCCGTCGCCGGGAACCACTGCAGCTCGGGGACCGGCGCGCCGGTGTCCGGCAGCTCCAGGTACGCCAGATGGCGCAGGAACCGGCTGAACACGACGGCCGCCGGTGCCGACACCCGGGAGCCCCGCAGCGCGCGCACCAGGTCCTCGTCCTCGCCGGCCGTCACGTGCAGGTACCGGGCGACCCGGTCCCTGCCGTACTGCAGCACCGCCTCGTCGACCAGCGCCCGCAGGTGCTTGCACGGCGTCGCGGACAGCCCGCCGCAGGGCCGATTGTTGTTCGTGCCGCAGCTGAAGTCGTGGGTGCGCGCCGCGATCGACGACACGTACACCCGGGCGATGTCGGAACCGCTCGACACGACGCCCCGCAACCGGCCGTCCGCGAGCTCCACGAAGGGCACCTTCGCCAGCTTCCGCGGCCGGACCGGCGGCACCACCCGCACCGCGCTGCGCTCCGCCCACGCGGCCTCCGCCGCGCCCCACTCCCCGCTCGCCACCATCGGCCTCCTGCCCACGCCCACACCCCGGCGGTCGCACCCGCCGGGCATCTCCTCGATCTTGGACACCAGCATGGCGGGCTCCACTGACAATCCCCGGCGGGCCGGCGGATGTGCGGTTCCGTGGCATCCGAGCCGGGGCGCGGTCCCGCCAAGTGGCCCTGCTGCACGCCTGGTTGACAGACGGACGGGGGTGGGCTCTGGTGGTGTTCGCACAGAGTCGAACATCCGTCGAGATGTCATGGACGTGCCATCTCGACGGACGTGCATCCCCACACCCCAGGAGGATCCGACATGCTTCCTTCCCGCCGAAGGCGGCTGGCCGTGGCCGTGCTGGCCGCCGGCGTGCTGGCCGTCCCCGGCGTGGCCCACGCCACGCCCACCGCCGCCGCGGCCCCGGCCGCCGCACCGGACCGGACGGCGGTCGCCAGCATCAGCTGGACCCTGGTCAGGGCCCAGAACCCCACCCAGGACCAGCTGGCGGCGTACGACCTCATCACCTCCGCCATGAACGCGGCGGTGGCCCGCTACAACAACCTCAGCGACCTGGGCAAGTCCATCACCGTCCACTACGAACCGGGCGTCCCCACCGCTGACGGCAACATCAACGGCACCATCCGCTTCGGGAACCGCGCCTACATGACCGAGCGGACCGCCCTGCACGAGATCGCCCACACCATCGGCGTCGGCACCAGCGGCAGCTGGGGCTCGTTGTCCAGCGGCGGCACCTGGCGCGGCGCCCAGGCCACGACGCTCGTCCGGCAGTACGACGGCTCCGGCGCGAGCATCTCCTGCGGCGGCGGCCACTTCTGGCCCTACGGGCTCAACTACGAGAACGAGTTCAGCCAGACCAACGCCGACCGGCACGTCGAGATCGTCGAGGCCATGGTCGCCGACGGCCTGTAGGCCACGCCCCACCCGCGCCCGGTGGCCCCCGACCACCCCACCGGGCGCACCGGCAGTCCGGCTACGAGGACTCGGCCACCGGCAGCCCGGTCCCCGGCGCCCACCCGGGGCCGAGGAGCTCGGCGAGTTGCGCGCCCAGCACCGGGGCGAGGGCCTCGGCGTACGCCTCGCTGATGTGGTTGGCATCCCGGTACACGAAGGTGTTGCCGGCCACCAGCGGACAACGTCCCGCCTCGACGCACAGCCAGGGGGCGGGATCGACCAGCAGGATGCCGGACGCGCGGCCCGCGTCGGCGATCGCCGCCCTGCGGTCCGGATCCCGGAACGCCTCGGGCAGCCCGTGCGCGCAACGGTCGAGCGCCAACGGGTGGGCGGCGGCGCATTCCACCGCGTCGGACTTCGGCCACGGCGTGTCGAGGAGGTAGGCGACGTCGGCCCCGGTCGCGGCGAGCCGGCGGAAGGTCTCGGCGTAGCCGTCGGCCCACTGCCGGTCCGGGTCGTCGGCCGGCCGCAGCGCCCGGCCGGCGTCGGAGGCCGAGGCGAGCACCAGCTCAGGACTCAGCGTCTCGATCCGGTCGAGCGCGTCCTCCCGCCAGGCGTCGCAGGAGGCGTAGGCCCGGCCGAGCTTGACGGTGGTCAGGTCGGCTATCTTGCAGGCCGCCTTGGTCAGCGAGTACAGCCGCCAGCCGTTCTCCTCGGCGAGCCGCTCCAGCGCCGGGAACCACTGGGCCGCGTGCGAGTCGCCGAGGAGCACCACGGTCCGGTCCGCGGCGGGGTCGCCGTAGGCGCAGGACGGGGAGCGGGTGCCGCGGTAGCTGACGTGGCAGCCATCGTCGTAGACCTGGGAGCGTCCCGCCTTGATCTCCTGCAGCGACGGGTCGAGGTTGCCCGGCAGCTGGTCGTCCGCCGTCTCCAGCAGGTCGGCGAGCGCGGCCCGCGGGTCCGCGGCGCTGGTCAGGGCGCCCCGCAACGCCGGGACCTTCCCGGCGGCGGCGATGGGCGGCGGGAAGGCCGCCGCGACCAGGGTGAGCGCGGCGGCGCCGGCCGACAGGCCGAGGCCCACCGTCAGCGAGCGGCGGGGCCGTTGCCGGAGCCGGGGATGGAACCGCACCGGGTTCTCCACCAGGTGGAACGTCACCCAGGCCAGGGCCAGCGCGACGGCGCAGAGCAGCAGGGACAGCCGGACCGACCCGGTCCGGCCGAGCGCCGCGGGCCCGACCAGCAGCAGCGGCCAGTGCCAGAGGTACCAGCCGTAGGACAGCGCCCCGATCCGGACCATCGGCCACCGGCCGAGCAGCAGTCCCGCGCCCAGTGACGTGCGCCGGCAGCCGCCGGCCACCACGAGGACGGCGCCGAGCACCGGCAGCAGGGCGTGGTGTCCGGGGAAGGGGGTGCGCTCGTCGAAGCGCACCGCGGCCAGCGCGATGGCGGCCAGGCCGATCCAGCTCAGCGCCGCCGCGACCGGCGCCGGCAGCCGGCGCAGCCGGTCGGCCAGCAGCGCGAGCAGGGCGCCGGCGCCCAACTCCCAGAATCGGGTGTGGGCGCCGAAGTACGCCCACGGCGCGGACTCCGGCGTCACGGTGACGCTCAGCCACAGCGAGACCAGGCACAGCGCGGCCAGCGGCACCGCGAGCAGCCCACCGGTCCCGCGGGCCCTGAGGCCCGGGAGCCGCCCGCACCGCCGGACCAGCCGCCAGCTGAGCAGCAGGAGCAGCGGCCACAGCAGGTAGAACTGCTCCTCCACGGCCAGCGACCAGTAGTGGCGGTACGGGGACGGCGGGGCGCCCTCGGCCAGGTAGTCCGTGCCGGTGCTCGCCAGCCGGACGTTCACGAGGTACAGCACGCTGCTCAGCGCGTCGGAGGCGTACTCGGTGAAGCGCACCTTCGACAGGTACAGCCAGGCGCCGGCCAGCGTGACGACGGCGACCAGGGTGGACAGCGGCAGCAGCCGCAGCGCCCGGCGGGCGTAGAACCGCGGGATCGAGAGCGAGCCGGTCGCGGCCAGTTCACGGACCAGCAGCGAGGTGATCAGGAAGCCCGATATGACGAAGAAGACGTCCACGCCGACGTAGCCGCCGGCGAACCGGCCGACCCCGGCGTGGCAGAGCACCACGAGCAGCACCGCGACGGCGCGCAGGCCCTCGATGTCCGGCCGGAACCCGTGGTCCTGCGTGTTCCGGGACCGCGGTGCCGCCGGATCGCGCGCGGGCTCCCTGGCCTCGGGCGAGACCTTCCTCAACATCGGACGTGTCCCATGCCGCGACCCCACAGACATACGAGAGGACAACCTGATGTTGTGGGTATGGGTCGGCGGCGGAGCCGACGCGCCGTGGCGGCGTCGAGACCCACCCGAACGGCGTCCGCACGTCACCCGCCCGGCGGCGGGCCCGGTGCCGTCAGGCCCGGTCGGCGGAGCGTTCCGCGGCGGCCAGGGCGTCGTCGGTGACCCGGATCAGGCCGGCGAGGACGGCGAGCGCCAACAGGCCCATCACCAGGAAGACGGCGCGCAGCCCGAGCAGCTGGGCCAGCACGCCGCCGGCCAGCGCGCCGAGCGGCTTGGCGCCCCAGGCGACCAGCCGGTATCCGCTGTTGACGCGGCCGAGCAGCCGGTCGGGCGTGGCCCGCTGGCGCAGCGACACCATCAGCACGTTCGCCACGACCAGCCCGGCGCCGCCGACCAGGAAGCCCGCGCCGACCAGGAACGGGTCGGCCGTCGCGGCCGGCAGGCCGACGAGCGGCGCGGCGGCGGCCAGCGAGACGACCAGCGCGCGGGTCCGGCCGAGCAGTCGCTCCGCCGGTTCCGCGAGGAACGAGCCGAGCAGGCTGCCGGCGGCGACGGTGCTGAGCAACCAGCCGTAGGACTCGGCGCTCAGGCCCATCGGCGACGCCGGCCCGACCGCGTACAGCACCAGCACGGCCTGCGTGCCGCTGCTGGCGAAGTTGAACACCCCGACCATGCCGGCGAAGGTGCGCAGCAACCGGTGGCCCCACAGGAAGCGCAGTCCCTCCAGGATGTCGGCGCGCAGCGTCCCCGGCCGGGTCTCGTCCGGCTCCGGGGAGCGATCGGCCCGCCGCGGGGGGCGCATCAGGAGCAGGGCCGGCAGCGTGAGGGCCCAGAGCGCGGCCGGCGTGCCCAGGGCCACCGCCGCGCCCGCCACCACCAGCAGCCCGGCCAGCGGCGGACCCACGAACTCGTTGGCGGTCAGTTCGGCGGCGAACAGCCGGCCGTTGGCCCGCGGCAGCCGGTCCCGCGGCACCAACCGGGGCACCAGCGACTGGGCCGCGGTGTCGTGGACCGTCTCCGCCGTGCCGGCGCAGAGCGCGACCGCGTACAGCGCGGCGATCGAGTCCGCGTCCAGGGAGACCAGGGCCACGAGCGTGGCGAGCAGGGCGGCGCGGACGGCGTTGGCGCCGACCATCAGCCGGCGCCGGTCCAGGCGGTCGGCGAGCGCGCCTGCGGGCAGCGCGCAGAGCAACCAGGGCAGCGTGAAGGCGAACGTCAGGCCGGCGATCAGCGTCGGGGACCGGGTGAGGCCGACGGCCAGCAGCGGCACCGCGACCTTGAACACGCCGTCCGCCAGGTTGGACAGGGCGGAGGCGGTCCACACCCACCAGTAGGCGGGACCCAGCCCGCGCTCCGCGCTCGCCATCCATGGAGAATGGCACATCGATGGGGAAAACTCCATCGGTGGGTACGGATCCATCGGCCGGCTAGCCTGGTTCCATGGACGACCAGGGCGCGGCGACGACGCCGCGACGACGACGGGCCACGGCCCGCGAGGCGAAGGCGCTGGGGCATCCGCTGCGGCTGCGCATCCTGCGGCTGTGCTGGCAGCGGGAGCTGACCAACAAGCAGTTGGCCGACCGGCTCGGCCGTGATCCCGGCACCGTGCTCTACCACGTCCGCCAGCTGACCGAGGCGGGTCTGCTGGAGCAGGCGCCGGTGCGGGCCGGGGAGAGCGGCGCGCTGGAGAAGCCCTACCGGGCCCGGCCCCGCACCTGGTGGCTGGACGATCTGCCGCCCGGACCCGGCGGTCCGGGGGTGGGCCCGGGCGGAGCCGCCGCCAGCGCGGAGCCCGAGGCGGACGGGTTCGCGTCGATCGACGCGCCGCTCGACGCGCTGCGGGAGGAACTGCACGCGGCGGGCCCGGAGTCGGTCGGCACGTTCGTCAGGTTCGCGCTGCACCTCTCCCCCGAGGACGCGGCCGAGCTGGACCGCCGGCTGCTCGCGCTCGTCGACGAGTACGTGCGGACCGACGACCAGCGCCTGGACCAGCCCGCGCACGGGGGCGTCGTGGTGGTGCACCGGCTCGCGGAGTGACCGGCCGGGCGCGCGCCCGGCCGGCCGGTCGGGCTCAGCGCGTCACCTCGCGGCGGAACACCGCCCGCGCCCACAGGTAGCCGGCGATACCGAGGCCCACCCCCCAGCCCAGGGCCACCAGCCAGCTGAGGCCGATCTCGGTCCCCATCAGCAGCCCGCGGAGCGTCTCGTTGACGGGCGTGAAGGGCTGGTACTCGGCGAAGAGGCGCACGCCCGTCGGCATCGACTCCGGCGTGACGACGCTGCTGCCGAGCAGCGGCAGGAACTGCAGCGGCATGGGCAGGTTGCTGGCCGTCTCCACGGTCTTGGCGGTCAGGCCCATCGCCGCCGAGAGCCAGGTCAGCGCGTAGGTGAGCAGCACCAGGATGCCGATCGCGGCGAGCCATTCGAGGGGCGTCGCGTTGGGTCGGAACCCGGCCAGCAGCGCCACCGCCACCACCAGGACGAGGCTCGCCATGGTCTGGATCATGCTGCCCACCACGTGTCCGGTGAGCACGGAGGTGCGGGAGATCGCCATGGTGCGGAAGCGGTTGATGATGCCCTCGGTCATGTCGGTGCACACCGAGACGGCGGTGATGATCGCCCCGGACGTGGCGGCCATCAGGATGATGCCGGGGGCGATGTAGTCGATGTAGTCGTCGCCGTCGGCCAGTCCCGGGGCGCCCGCCACGGCGATGCCCTCGCCGAGCGCGCCGCCGAAGACGTAGACGAACATCAGCAGGATCAGGATCGGCATGGCGACGACCGAGACGGTCAGCTCCGGGTAGCGCCTGGCGTGCTTGAGGTTGCGCCGCAGCATGGTCATCGCGTCGCGCATGGCGTACGAGGTGGTGCTCATCGCGCGGAGTCCTTCGCGTGGTCGGTGGCACTGTCGGAGGCACCGTCGGTGGCGCTGTCGGTGGCGCTGTCGGTGGCGCTGTCGGTGGCGCTGTCGGAGCCGGTGAGGGTGAGGAAGACGTCGTCCAGGTCGGGGGTGTGCACCGTCAGCTCCTCGGCCTCGATGCCGGCGTCGTCGAGCCGGTCGAGCAGCGTCCGGAGCGCGGGGATGCCGCCGTCGCTGGGGATCCGCAGGCTCAACGCCTCGTCCCGCGACGCCGGCAGGGCGAACAGCGCCGCCGCCGCGGCGAGCCGGTCCGGGTCGCCGAACCGCAGCTGGATATGCCCGCCGGGGATCCGCCGCTTGAGCTCCTCGGGGGTGCCCTCGGCGATGATCCGGCCGTCGTCGAGCACCGCGACGCGATCCGCGAGTTCGTCGGCCTCGTCCAGGTACTGCGTGGTCAGGAAGACGGTGACGCCGTCGGCGACCAGCTCCCTGATGATCTGCCACATGGTGCGGCGGCTGCGCGGGTCGAGGCCGGTCGTCGGCTCGTCGAGGAAGATCACGCTCGGCTCGCCGACCAGCGTCATGGCCAGGTCGAGGCGGCGGCGCATACCGCCGGAGTAGGTGGCGGCGGTGACGCCGGCGGCGTCCGTCAGCTCGAACCGGCGCAGCAGTCCCGCGGTACGGCGCCGGCCCTCGGCGCGGTCGAGATGGTGCAGATCCGCCATCAGCAGCAGGTTCTCCTCGCCGGTCAACAGGTTGTCCAGGGCGGAGAACTGGCCGGTGACGCCGATCGCGGCACGGACCGCGTCCGGATCCTCGTCGAGCCTGTGCCCCGCGACCTGCGCGTGGCCAGCGTCGGCGGAGATCAGCGTGGAGAGTATCTGGACGGTGGTCGTCTTGCCGGCCCCGTTGGGCCCGAGCAGCGCGAAGATCGTGCCGCGCGGGATCCGCAGGTCGACGCCGTCGAGCACGCGCTTGTCGCCGTACGACTTGCGCAGCCCGAGCGCGGTGATCGCCTGCGGCGGGGCGGCCGGTGGTGTGCGGGCCGTCATGCCCTGTCCCTTCTGGGTGGTTCGCGGTGGCGGATGGCGGACGGATGTCCGGTGGGGGGTCAGGCGCCGGTCGGGCGGCGGACCAGGATGTCGCCGATGCCGGTGCGGGCCCGGACCTCGACGGTCGCCGCCTCGTCGCCCGGGCCCTCGGCCGCGTCGAGCGTGGTCCGCACGTTGCCGAGGCGGGAGTCGATGTCGAGCCAGGCGGCGGTGCCCTCGGGGATGCCCACCTCCAGGTCGCCCGACCGGGTCTCCAGCTCGACGGCGCCGCGGACCGCCTGGTCCACCCGCGCGTTACCGCGGGCTGAGGTGGCGGCGACGCCGGCGAGGGCCCGGCCGATCCGGATGTTCCCGTTGGCGACCTTCAGGCGGAGCGCGCCAACGGCCTCCGCCACGCGCACGTCGCCCTGGGTGCTCTTGATCTCTCCGGCGCCGGCCAGCGTCCCGACGCGCACCTCGCCGATCCCGCTGCCGATCTCCGCGTCGCCCGTCACCCGGGCCACGCCGATGTTGCCGTGCTGGGTGGTGAGCCTGACCGGTCCCGCCTCGTCGAGCCGGATATGGCCGACCGCCGTCTTCAGCCGGCACTCCCCCAGCCGGCCCTGGGCGCTCACGTCGACCAGCGAGGTGGTGCCGTGCACCTGCGAGCCCTCCGGCAGGGTGATCCGCACGGCGACGGCGCCGGGCCGGCCGAAGATGGGACGGCCCCGGCCGCTCCTGATCTGCAGCTCCCCGTCGGCGTAGGTGACGCGGGTCTGCTCGGCGGCCTTCGCGTCGGTCGCGTCGGCGTCGGAGTGCGGCCGCACCTCGACGACCGTGTCGCGCCGGTCCTCGGCCGCGAGATGCACGGCCCCGACCTCGACGTGGAAGGTGACGGTGATGGGCTCGGGGGTGTCGAACGTAGGCATGGCTGTCCCGTCGTCGTGGGTCTTGTGGGCGTCCCCGCTGGTGGGACGTGTGATGCGCCGTGTGGCGCAGGGTGTGGTGTGGGGCGTGGTGAGGGTGTGCGCGAGGCGCCGCGCGCGGGTCCGGACAGAGGACCTAGCGAACCCAGCCGGTGAAGCTCTGCCGGCCGCTCCGGCGGCCGCGCTGCCGGGCCTCGGGGTCCCAGTCCTGACGGCCCGCGGCGCCGCCCGGATCCACGGCGGCCGCGACGGCGCGCACCAGCCAGGCGTTGAGCGAGAGGCCGTCCCGAGCCGCGGCCTCCTCGGCCCGGAGCTTCAGCTGCGCGGGCAGGCGGAGGTTGATCCGGGAGGTGCCGCCGTCGTCCAGGTCGGGCACGGCCGGCGGGCCCGGCGGCGCGGGCGGAGCGGGCGGGCCGGGCGGCGATGGAGGGAACGGCCCGACCGGCCCCTCGTCGGCCCGGCCCGGCTCGCCGCTCGGCGGGGGCGTCACCACGAAGTCGGGGTCGAGCCCGCGCAGCCGCACGTCGACCGAACCCGGCGCGAGCTCGCGGGTGACCTCCCCCATGGCGTCGGAGAGCACGTTGAGCAGCGCGAGCCGGGCCGCGGAGTCCAGCGGCCCGGTGAGCCGCTCGGCGAGGACGCGGGCGTCCTCGCCGCTGGCCTCGGCGGCGACCGCGAGCGCGTGCCGGAGGTTGTCGACGTACGGCGTGAGATCCATGGCGCCATAGTGGCACCACTATGGCGCCATGGCAACCCCATCGCGGCATCCACCTGACGCCAAGGCGCGCCACCGGGCGCCGGAATGGCGCGACGCGGCGCCGGGACATGGGCCGCCGGGCCCGGCGAGGGGCCAGTCCGACACCGGGCCACGACGTGCCACGCGTCCGTCAGGGACCCGCGCCGCACCAGATGTGAGCCATCGGGCGCCAGAGTGGCGCCATTCTGGGCACTGGTGGCTCCGGATGGCGCCACCGGCGGCGGCACGCGGCCATCCGGGCGGGCCCGAACGACGCCCGCGCGCCCCCGGAAACGCCAGACGGCGACCGCCGGTGCCCGGCCGCCGGCATGCTGCCGGGGCGGGGCGCGACGGTCGCCGCGTGGATGGTGGGCTCGGCCGCGAGGGCCGAGCCGGGGTCAGCCGGTGACGCCGAAGTCGGCCGCGATGCCGGCGAGGCCCGAGGCGTAGCCCTGGCCCACGGCGCGGAACTTCCACTCGGCGCCGTTGCGGTACAGCTCGCCGAAGACCATCGCGGTCTCGGTGGCGGCGTCCTCGCTCAGGTCGTAGCGCGCGATCTCGCCGCCGCCGCTCTGGTTGAGGATGCGGATGTAGGCGTTGCGGACCTGGCCGAAGTTCTGCCGGCGGGTCTCGGCCTCGTAGATGGAGACCGGGAAGACGATCTTGTCGATGTCGGCCGGCAGGCCCGCCAGGTTCACGTTGATCTGCTCGTCGTCGCCGACGCCCTCACCGGTGCGGTTGTCGCCGGTGTGCACGATCGTGTTGTCCGGCGTCTGCTTGTTGTTGAAGAAGACGAAGTGGCCGGGCGAGTAGACGCGGCCGGCGGTGTTCACCGCGATGGCACTCGCGTCCAGGTCGAAGTCCGTGCCGGTGGTGGACCGGATGTCCCAGCCGAGACCCACCGTGACGGCGGTCAGGCCTGGTGCCTCCTTGGTCAGCGAGACGTTTCCGCCCTTGGTCAGCGATACAGCCACGACATCCTCCCGATATTCCCCGCGTCGGCCTCGCCCCGGCGCCATAGGACAGGACGACAGTACACAGGAGTCAGGTTGCGTCGCCGAGCGGGCTGACGAGCAACTCGGGAATCTCCCGCTCGGCCGCCGCGCGCAGCGCGGGGACCGACTCCTCGGGCACGGTACGGTGCGGCCAGCGGACCCGGGTGCCGACGGGCGCCCAACCGCCGATCGCGCACAGCGTCTTGTCCAGCGCCGGATCGGCGTAGCCGTCGCCGGCGAGCGGCGCGACGTGCCGGGCCAGGAAGCGCTGGATCCGGGCCTCGACCTCCCGGGCCGCGGCCGGGTCGGCGAGCGTCTGCTCGTACCAACGGACGGCGCCGGCCGGGCTCACGCAGGCGACGTTGGAGTAGGACCCGGCCGCGCCCTGGCCGTGCGCGGTGGCCAGCGTGTGGCCCGGCACGAAGACGGCGAGCCGCTCGGTGAGCGCCTTGGCCACGGTCACGTCGGGCAGCTTGAGGCCGACGAGCGCGGGCACCTCGTCCGAGAGGCGGGCCAGAAGCTCCGCGTCGGGACGGGTCTTGGCGTGCGGCGGGTTGTACAGCACCAGCGGGACGCCGTCGGCGACCTCGGCCATCCGGGACACCGCGGCCAGCACCTCGACCGGGTGCAGCGGCAGCCAGTCCGGCAGCACCACCTGGATCGCGCCGGGCCGCAGCGCGGCGGCGCGGCGGATCCGGTCGAGGCTGAGCTGGCCGCTGGGGTGGCTGGCGCCGAGTTGGTACGGAACCCCGGCCGCCGCGCACCGCGCGGCCACCAGCTCGTGCAGCCGGTCGTACTCGGGTTCGGAGAGGGTGTGGAACTCGCCGGCCGTGCCGTTGGTGTAGACGCCGTGCACGCCCGCGCCGAGCACGGCGTCGAGGGCCCCCTCCAGCCGCCCGAAGTCGATGCTCTCGTCGGGCTCGACGGGCAGCAGCACCGTGGACCAGACGCCCCTGAGGTTCGCCGCGTTCAGCGGTCGCATTCGCCACCCCCGTGATGAGCACGTCGTGCGCGGGACGTGGGACATCCTAGGTCCGGGATGCCGACGGCGCACCCGGTCCGGGGAGAGCCGGGTGCGCCGCGGGTCGCACGTCCCCCGGATCGGCCGCCGGTGAGATCGGGGACGCTGCGATCCTGCGGTCAGATGAAGCGGATGCGGGACCGCCCGGGAGGCAGCGCCACGGTGTGCACGGCGGTCCAGGACTCGGATCCCGAGGTGCAGTCGAGCATGATCCGCGCGTGCCCGTTGTCGGCGGCGTGCCCGTTGCCGTGCCCGGCGTCGTGCTCGTGCGGCGCGTGCGGGTGTCCGTTGCCGGTGACCGCGTCGCTGATGCGCACCCGGCGCGTCGCGGGCGGTCCCGGCTCGATGGCGCCGTAGTCGGCGCGGGTGAGGTCGGCGGAGGTGACGCCGTCCTGGCCGTCCGTGAAGGTCACGGGGCCGTCGAGGACCCGGACCTGGCAGGCGGTCAGCGGACGCGCCGACTCCAGCCGCAGGGTGAGGCGGTGCGCCTCGTCGCTCTTCTCGAACTCGCACGAGAGATGCGGCTTCTCCTCGTCGTGCGGGTGCTTCTCCGTGGGCCCCGTGCCACGGGCGCTGAGCTGCTGACGCCAGATCAGGTAGCCGACGGCGCCGACCAGGAACAGGGCGATGACCGAAAGGACCAGGCTGACAACTTCCATGCGCCACGAGTAGCCGGGAACGGAACGGTGAAACCCTCGGGCCGGTGCGGTGACTTCCCGGTGCCCATGGCCGGTTCAGCGGCGCGTGCCGCCGGCGCGTTCCTGCCGCCGGTACTGTCCCGGCGCCGTGCCGTACTCCCGCTTGAACGCCTTCGCGAAGGCGTACTCCGAGCCGTAGCCGCAGCGTTCGGCGACGGAGCGCAGCGAGGCGTCGGAGCCGCGCAACAGCCCGGCGGCGGTCGTCATCCGCCACCAGGTGAGGTAGGTCAGCGGCGGCTGGCCGACCACGGTCGTGAAGCGCTTGGCGAAGGACGCCCGGGACAGGCCGGCCTGGGTCGCCAGCTCCACGACGGTCCACGGATGTTCGGGGCGTCGGTGGATATGCCGGAGCGCCGTGATGAGGGCCGGGTCGTGCAGTGCGGCGGCCCAGCCGGGCGCGGGCCGGCTCGACTGCTCGTCCAGCCAGGCGCGGAGCACGTAGAGCAGCAGCAGGTCGACCAGGGCCGGCAGCACCGCCTCGGTACCCGCCCTGGGTTGCCGCAGCTCGCTGCCCAGGAGCTCCACGGCGGCGCGCAGCGAGGGGTGTTGGCCGACCCGGTCGGGCAGGTGGATCAGCTCGGGCAGATCGTGCAGCAGCGGGTGCGGGCGGGCGTGGTCGAAGCGGTAGGAGGCGCACAGCAGAATGGTGGTGGCGCCGGGTCCGGGTATCCGCAGCTCGCCGAGCGGCGCGTCCTGGTCCTGTTCGGGTACGTGACGCGCCGGCGAACCGCCGGGGCGGTCGGTAAGGGCGTGGGCGTCGCCGCGCGGTATCAGCACCACGTCGCCGACGCCGAGCGCCAACGGGGTGCCGTGCGGCGGGATCAGCCAGCAGGCGCCCTGCAACACGACGTGGCAGGTGGCGGCGTCGCCCGCCGCGAAGCGCATGCCCCACGGCGCCTGACAGCCGGCCCGCCTCGCCAGGGGCCGCCCCGCGCGCATCACCGCGAGCACGTCACTGAGCACGTCCATGCCAGGAGCCTATCCACGCGCGTGGCCGCCGCGCGTCGCGCCCCTCTCCGACGAGTCTGGACGTCCGGACATTGAACGGCGAGCCGAGTCCGCTCACCGTCTCATCGCCCATCCGCACGAGCAAAGTGGCATTTGTGGAAGGGAGTTGACGAACCGACGACCCGTTCTCACGTTCGGCCCGGTGCGGCGACGTGCGACGCACGGCTACCGCCGAGCCGATCTCGCTCGGTAGACGCGCGCCACCGGTGACCGCGCCGCCAGCCGCCGCGTCGTGGACCTGAGGTACCCGGCGGCGAATCCGGCGCAGGAGGCGGCGGCCCCGGCGAACCGGGTGCGACGCACCGGGAGGAAGACGTCGTGTCCCGAGCGCTCGATCCGCTCCAGGGCGATCCGGCCGAGCCGGACGTACTGACGCGGCAGCTCACGGCAGGAGGGGTGCACCAGGCGCCACCAGTCGGCCGCGTCGGCGATGTACCCCCGGGCGCGTCGGGTCTGGAACTCCACCAGCTCGCGCAGCCCCGGCGTCATCCGCCGGTCCCGGGCGGCCCGTTCCACGTCCGTGCGGCTGAGGCCGAACGACCGCAGCTCCTCCAGCGGGAGGTAGAGGCGGCCGTCGGCCAGGTCCTCGCGCAGGTCCCACAGGTAGTCCGTGAGCTGCAGCCCGAAGCTGGCGGACAGCGCGTGGTGGTCCGCCTGTTCGTGCCACGGTTCGAGGAGCGCGTTGCCCCAGCGGGTGCCCTGGCCACAGACCCCCTCCACGTATCCGGCGAGGTCGGCGTAGCGCGGGTACTCGGTGACGTGCAGATCGTTGCGGACGGTGGTCAGGTAACGCCGCACGGAGACGGGGGGAATGTTCCACGTCCGCACGAAGTGTTCGAAGGCGTAAGCAAGTTGACGTCCAAGGAAGGGCGGCGGCGGGCGCCCGGTGGCGACGCCTCCCGGTCGGCGGGCGGGCGGAAGGTCCTCACCGTCCAGCAGCAGCAGGAACTCCCGCTCGAAGGTCTCGTAGCGGGTGAGCCGCTCCGCGGTGCTGCGGTCCGGGTCGCCGATCAGGTCGCCCACGTGCGTGGCGAAGGCGAGGATGGCGTCCCAGTACGGGCGGCGGCCCGGTGGCAGCAGCACCCGGGCGACGGGATGGGACGCCGAGTCGTGCCGGCGCAGGAACGTGTCGCACGTCGTGTAGGCGCGCACCAGGTGCGGGTCGCGGAGCCCGGCGGCGTCGATCTCCCGCCGGCTCACGCCGTGACCCGTTCCGGACGGCGCCCCGGGGCGTCGACGGCGCGGACGACCGCGTACGCCTGCTGCGCCGAGGGACACAGCGGCGAGCCGCCGGCGAAGATGACGTCGGCCAGCGGCACCTCCTGGTGGTAGACGCAGACGGACGACGGGACGCCGAAGATGTCGGCCGAGGAGAGGAAGAACGGCAGCTCGGCCACGAGATAGCGCAGGCCCTGCTCCAACTGCCCCGACGTCGGCTCCGCGCCCTGGCCCCGGGAGAGCAGCACGACGCGGGTCATCCGCAGCCCGGTGAGCCGCAGCGTCGGGTCCCCGTCCATCGCCTCCTCGGCCCGGGCCAGCAGGGACTGGTAGCTGTCCCGGCCGACCAGGTCGGACATGAGATACACGCCGTCCCGTGGCCGGCGCCCGCCGCCGGCGCTCCAGCCGCGTTCCACTCGGTTGCGCAGCACGCTGACCTCCGTGTGCACCTTCTTCGCCGCGCGCCGCTCGGAATAGCCCAGGGCGAGATAGGTGTACCGCAGGGCGGAGTCCGGAACGACGACGTCGACCTGGCGGAATTCCTCACACAACCATCCGAGAAGACTGGCGAACAGTTCCGCCCGGAAATAGCTGTTTCCGGGACTGACGCCGACCACCACATGCTCCCTCTCCTCGCAGGTGACGCGGCATCTGTCGTTGAAGGGCTCAAGCACGAAGGGCGGGAGACCTGCCATCGGGGAGCTCCTTTCCTTCATGCTGGGAAACTCCTGAAATAGAAATGTGTTGCGTTTCTCGCGGCCAATCCTGAAGGGGGAGGTATACGCCTGGAAGAGTGAAGAGAGTTACCATCCGATCGTCCAGCTATCCGCTGGGACGTACGACTGAGGGAAGGTAGCCGCCATGGAGGCCCTGTACACCGCCGCCGCCACCGCCACCGACCGGGAGGGACGGGCCGTCAGCTCGGACGGGTATCTCGACCTCCGGTTGGCCAAGCCCGCGTCCCTCGGCGGCAGCGGCGAGGGCACCAACCCCGAGCAGCTCTTCGCGGCCGGCTACGCGGCCTGTTTCGCCAGCGCCCTCGCCGCGGCGGGCAAGCGCGCCGGCGCCGACGTCAGGGACATAGCGGTCACCGCCGAGGTCTCGCTCGGCAGGGACGACGAGGGCTTCGGGCTCGCCGTGACGCTCCGGGTCGAGCTCCCTGAGGCGTTGCAGGGCGACGCGGGCCGCGGGCTGGTCGAGCAGGCGCATCAGACCTGCCCGTACTCCCGCGCCACCCGCGGCAACATCCCCGTCACGCTGCGGGTGGAATGACGGGGTCTAGTCCATCCCGGTCGGTCTGGGCGGGACGGGCGCCGTCGTCGTCCGTCCCGCGCCCCCCGGCGCGTCTACTGTCTCCCACCGCCGAGCGGGAGACGGAGGCCAGGAGGACATGGCGCGCACGCCGACCGGCGTCCCCGAACCGGTACCGCCGATACTGGCGACCGACGGCGAACTGCCCCGCGACGAGGGCTGGGCGTACGAGTACAAATGGGACGGCTACCGCTGCTGCCTGCGGGTCGGCGCCGACGGCGAGGTGCGGCTGAGCAGCCGCAGCGGCCACGACCTCACCGAGACCTACCCCGAACTGGTTCGCCCGCCGGGGCCCGCACTGGCCGGCCGGGCCGCGGTGCTGGACGGCGAGCTCGTGGTGCTCGACGCGGCGGGCCGCCCGGACTTCGGCCTGCTCCAGCGCCGTCACCAGCGCCGGCCCACGCCCACCCTGCTGGAGCGCTTCCCGGTCAGCTACCTGGCCTTCGACCTGCTGCTGCTCGACGACCGCCGGCTCCTCGACGAGCCGTACCTGCGGCGCCGCGAACTGCTGGCCGACCTGGCGGCCCGTGACCCGGAGGGCGGGCTGTCCGTCCCGCCGCACTACACCCGCGCGGACGCCGATCCCCGGGACCTGCTCTCGGTGGTCAAAGAGCACGGCCTCGAAGGGCTGATCGCCAAGCGGCTCGACTCGCCCTACCGGCCGGGCCGCCGCACCCGGCTGTGGATCAAGCGGGCGCTCTTCACCACCCGGGAGGCCGTGGTCGGCGGCTGGCAGCCGGGCCATGGCCACCGCTCCGCCGGCATCGGCTCGCTGCTGCTCGGCGCGCACGACGGGCGCGGCCAGCTGCGCTACATCGGCCACGTCGGCTCGGGCTTCAGCCGACCGGTGCTCGCGGATCTGCTGCGGCGGCTGACCGAGGTGGCCAGGCCGGCGAGCCCGTTCGCCAACCCGGTGCCGGCGCCGCAGGCCAGGCGCGCGCGGTGGGTCGAGCCGCGGCTGGTCGTGGAGGTCGCGCACCGCACCTGGACCCGGGAGGGGCGGCTGCGGCATCCGGTGTGGCGCGGGCTGCGTCCCGACCGGGAGGCGGCGGAGGTGGTGCTGCCGCCCGGGTTGGGGTGAGGTTGCGCGGCGCGGCGCGCGTTGGGTGTCATGCGCCGTCGTCCGCGCCACCGTCGCCGGTGCCGTCGTCGCCGTTCTCCCCACCGGTGCCGTTGTTCCCGTTCTCCCCACCGGTGCCGTTGTTCCCGTTCTCGCCGCCCGTGCCGTTGTTGCCGTTCTCCCCACCGGTGCCGTTGTTGCCGTTCTCCTCCCCGGTGCCGTTGCTGCCGTTCTCGCCGCCGCTCTCGCTCTCCTCGGCGGCGTTGGTCTCCTCCGCCGCGACGGTCTCCTCGGCCGCGAGGGTCTCCTCCGGCGTCTCGCCCTCGTGCCTCCCCTGACCGGGCGGCTCGTTCGCGTGGTCGCCGGCGGCCGGGGCCTGCGACGCCCCGGCGGGAAGGGACGGTTCGGGGGTGGCGCCGCCGCTCCCCGGTCGGGTGTCGGAGTCGTCCTTCGCGTTCCCGGCGCCGCCGTCGTCCGCGCCGTCCGACGGGTTGCCCCGGACCGGGCTGGTGGGAGCCGGCGACGGGCGGTCCTCGACCGTGGAACTCGGCGGCGCCGGACGTCCCGCCTCCGGCGCCGCCACCGGCCCGTTCGTCAGCCCGGTCGCCAGCGCGCAGGAGGCGGTGAGCACCGCGACCTTCGGCAGCAGCCCGACGCCGATCCCGCCGGCCGTGGCCCCCACCGCCACGGGTGCCGACGCCTCGGCGCCGGCCTGGCCGACGCCCGTCAGCCGGGCCACCGCGAACCAGCCGACGAGGGCGGCTGGCACCACCGCGCGCAGCTTCGCGTTCACGTCGGCGAGGTCGCGGCGAATCTCCCGGCAGCGCGCACACCCCCTCAGGTGCCGGCGCAGCGTCCGGTAGTCCCCGCGCGCGGCGCGGGTGAAGGCGGCGAGCTGGCCCGCGTAGCGCCGGCACTCCTCCCGTCCGCCCGGCGCGTGACGCACATGCGCCCGCAGATAGGCGCGCCGCAGGCCCTCCCGCGCCCGGTGCGCCAGCACGGCGGTGGCGTTCGGCGTGAGGCCGAGCAGCGGGGCGACCCGCACGATCGGCTCGCCCAGCACCACGGTGTGCCACAGCACCCGCTGCCAGCGCTCCGGCAGGGTGAGGAACGCCTCGGCGACCAGGAGTTGGTCCGCCCGGTGCAGGGCCACCTCCTCCGGAGAAGCGGCCGGCGGAAGGCCCGTCACGCCCGGCTCGCCGTAGCCGACGGTCGTGAGGTCGGCGAAGAGCCGCTCCCGGCCGGCCAGCGCGTTCCACCGGTGACCGAGACGGCGCACCACCGTCAGCAGGTACGCGCGCGTGGAGGTCTGCGGGCCGCCACCCGCGCGCATCGCCCGCAGGGTGTGCTCGAACGCCTCCCCGGCGAGGTCCTCGGCGGTGTGCGCGTCCCGGCTCCACTGGCGGGCGCTGCGCGCCACCGCTAACGCGTGCTGCCGGTACACCTGTTCGAAGCCCTGTTCGACGTCGACCCGCTCCGGATCCGGCGCGTGCTCGTAGCCTGCCGCCGCTCCGCCGTCCGTCATGCGACCACCACTCGTGTGTCCCGGCTGCCCCGACCGCCCCCAGGCCCTGGGGACCTGGGAGATGGCCCCGACCGGAGAGGCTAACCAGATCCGGGCGTTTGCGAACCACCGCGGTCCAAAGAAGGAAAACGTTTGTGACCGAGCCGGCCCCCCGAACGGGCCGCCGCGCCGGCGATCCGGCGATGTGGACCGGCGAGGTTTCGCCTGCCTCGGACAAGGAACACGTCCCGCCTCATGGTCGAGAAATCATCTGCGAGAAGAAGAGAGACCGACGAGGACCGGGCGAACGGAGCCCGTCCCGCGGTGGACGTGCTGCGCGCGGCTCGTGCGGAGTTCGCGGAGCTGACCGGGCTCCGCGCCGAGGCGGTGACCCGCCTGGAGGGCGACGGCTCCGGCTGGGCACTCGAGATCGAGGTCACCGAACTCGCCCGGGTCCCGGACACGATGAGCCTGATGGCCAGCTACGAGATCACGACCGACTCCGACGGACGGGTCACCGGCTACCGACGCCTGCGGCGTTACGAGCGTGGCCGGGCCGACCACGGATAGCCGACGCGCACGGAAGTGTCAGGAGGCACCAACATGACCACAGCAGTCGCCCAAGCCCATCCCCCGGCCGCTTCGACCCGAGGCGGCGGCAGCAGCAGTCTGTACGACGTCCTGGAGCTGATCCTGGACCGCGGACTGGTCATCGACGCCTTCGTCCGGGTCTCGCTGGTCGGCATCGAGATCCTGAAGATCGACGTCCGGGTCGTCGTCGCCAGCGTGGACACGTACCTGCGGTTCGCCGAGGCGTGCAACCGGCTCGACCTGGAGGCGGGGCCCAACAAGGACCCCGGTGTCCCCGAGCTGTTCGGCCAGGCCAACGAGTCCGGCGCGCGCAGCAGGACCAAGGGGGCGCTGTCCGGCGCCGCCGAGTCGGTGGCCGAGGCGTTCCGGTCGGGTCGCGGCTCCGAGGACGAGAAGGAGAAGGAGCCCCGCAGGACCAGCCGCCGCACCAGCGCGTCGCGCCGGGAGAAGGAGCCCGAGGAATGACCACCTACGTCTACGGCATCACCCGATCCACGGTGCCCGACCCGGTGGCCGGCGCCGACCGCGACGGCGGCGCCGGCACCGTGGACGGCGTCGGCGACCCACCGCACCGGGTGCGGGTGCTGCGCGAGGGAGACCTGGCCGCGGTGGTCAGCGACTGCCCGGCCGGGCTGCGGCCGAAGCGCCGCGATCTGCTCGCCCACCAGCGGGTGTTGGCCGCCGTCGCGAGGACCACGCCGGTGCTGCCACTGCGGTTCGGCAGCGTGTCCGCCGACGACTCGCGGATCCGCGCCACCCTCGCCGAGCACGCCGAGCTCTATCGGGAGCAGTTGGCCGCCCTCGCCGACCGCGACGAGTACAACGTCAAGGCCGGGCACCGGGAGGAGGCCGTGCTGCGCCGGATCCTCGCCGAGAACCCGGAGATCCAGGCGCTGAGCGAGGCCATCCGCCAGCGGGGCGGCGAGGCCACCTACCAGGACCGGGTGCAGCTCGGCCAGCTGATCGCCGAGGCGGTGCGCGACCACGAGATCCGCGACGCGCACGCCATGGAGGAGGCGCTGGCCCCGTTCGCCGAGCGCCACTGCTGGGGCCCGGTCGGCGCCGGCCGGCTGGTGAACCTGTCGTTCCTGGTCCCGCGCGACGACGTCGACCGCTTCCTGGCCGCCCTGGAGCGCGTGAAGCACGCCAGCCCACATCTGGAGATCCACACCAGCGGGGCGCTGCCCCCGTACAGCTTCGTGCGGACGTCCGAGACCGTGGACGCCGCGGGCACGCCACGCACCCAGCTGACACCGCAGGGCGAGCGGCCCTGATGGGTCTGCTCAGGGAGTTGCTGCTGCTGCCGCTCGCGCCCGCCAGGGGCGCCGGGTGGGTGCTGTCCCAGGTGGTCGACGAGGCGGAGCGGCGGTACTACGACCCCGTGGCCGTGCAGCGCGAGCTGGTCGACCTGGAGCAGCAGCTGAACGACGGCCTGATCGACGAGGCCGAGTTCGACCGCCGGGAGGACGAGTTGCTCGACCGCCTCGGCCACGCGCCGGGCGCGGGCCCGGGCTCAGGGGAGACGCCATGACCACGACGATGCCGCGGCCGAGCGGCGGTCCGGGCCCCTACGGGGTGGCCGGCGCCGGCTCGTTGGGCGGTCCCGGCGGCGGGGCGAACCTCGCCGACATCCTGGAACGGGTGCTCGACAAGGGCGTGGTGATCGCCGGGGACATCCGCATCAACCTGCTCGACATCGAGCTGCTCACCATCAAGATCCGGCTGCTCGTCGCCTCCGTCGACAAGGCGCGGGAGATGGGCATCGACTGGTGGGAACACGATCCGGCGCTGTCCTCCGGCGCCCGCCGGGCGGAACTCGACGCGGCGGAGCGCCGCGACGGGGGACGCGACGCGGCGGAACTCGCGGCGGAGAACGAGCGCCTGCGCGACCGGCTCGCCGCCCTGGAGCGGCGGGCCGAGGACCGTACGGAGCGGCGCGCCGAGCCGTCGTCGGAGGAGTCGGAGGAGGAGCGGTGAGCGAGAGCCTGTGGTACGTCTACGCCGTCACCCCGGCCGGCGGCGCCGACCCTCCCCCAGGCCCTGGCGGGCCCGGGAGGTACCCCCACCCGGCGGAACTGTTGACCGGGGTGGCCGGCGGCCAGGTCAGGGCGGTGCCGGAGGGCGAACTGGCCGCCGTGGTCAGCCCGGTGGCCGCGGAGGACTTCGCCGAGGGGCCGCTGCGCGCGCATCTGGAGGACCTGCGGTGGCTGGAGCGCACCGCCAGGGACCACCAGCACGTGGTGGACGCCCTGCTGTCGGCCGGCTGCGTGGTGCCGCTGCGGCTGGCGACCGTCTGCCGCGGCACGGCCGGGGTGCGGCGGCTGGTCGCGGAGCACCGCGAGCTCTTCGCGACTGCGGTGACCCGGCTGGACGGCCGCGCCGAATGGGGCCTGAAGATCAACGTCGACCCCCCGTCCAGCCACGACGCCCCCATGGCCGCCGAACCGGCGAACGGCGACGCCGGCCGCCCGGCGTCGGGCCGCGACTACCTGCGGCGGCGCCGGGAACAGCGACAACGCGCCGAGGACGCCTGGCGGCTGGCCGAGGCGGCGGCGCGCGAGGTGCACGAGGCGCTCGCCGCCACGGCCGAACGCACCCGGCTGCATCCCCCGCAGGACGCCAGGCTGTCCGGCGAACCGGGACGCAACCTGCTGAACGCCGCGTACCTGGTGCCCCGGCACCGCGAGTCGGAGTTCGCCGAACTCGCCGG
Organism: Streptomyces sp. B6B3; assembly: GCF_039871525.1. Classification (NCBI taxonomy): domain Bacteria; kingdom Bacillati; phylum Actinomycetota; class Actinomycetes; order Kitasatosporales; family Streptomycetaceae; genus Streptomyces; species Streptomyces sp. B6B3. Next base: position 87,940 of record NZ_JBDPLU010000002.1, read on the forward strand.
CCAACTGGCGGGCGAGGTGACGGGACTGCGCATCACCCTCTCCGGCCCCTGGGCCCCCTACTCCTTCACCACGGACGCGGCGGAGGTCTCCGCCGAGGCCCCCGAAACGGCGCCGGAGGACGACACCACCCACGCCCCGGACCACGCCGCCGCGGACGCCTCCGGCGACCACGCTTCCGGCGGCCCCTCCCGGGTGGCGGAGGCGGACGTCAGGGTGGCGAAGGACCAGGACGACAGGACCGGTAGCCGGCCGGGCACACCGGCCAGGCCCCGGCCCCGGGCGGAGGCGTGCGCCGCGGACGGCTCCCGGACCGGCGCTCGCGTCACCGCCCACCTCCCACGGACTCCCGGCTCGTCAGCCGACTCCTCCGGTGCGAGGGAGAACACCGGCGTACGCGACCCCGCGGCAGCGGCCGGCCGAGCCGAGCACGGCACCGACGCCCGGTCCCGGACGGACGCCCGCGTCACCGCCGGAGGCACACGTGCCGACGACGCGGCCCGGGCGGACGGCCGCGTCTCCGCCGGAGACGCGCGGGCCGGCGAGGAGGCGCGATGACCGAGCCGTTCCCCGTGCCCGCGCGGAGCGCCGCCGCGTCCGCGACGCCGGAGAGGCGCATCGCGCTGGTGGACCTGCTCGACCGGCTGCTCGCCGGCGGCGTCGTGCTCTCCGGGCATCTCACGCTGCGGATCGCCGACGTCGACCTGGTCCGGATCGACCTCAACGCGCTGATCACCTCCGTCACCGCGGGAGACGTGCCATGAGCGACGCCCGACTCGAGTTCGACCGCGACACCGTCGAACGCGACCTGATGCGGCTCGTGCTCACCGTCGTCGAGTTGCTGCGCCAGCTCATGGAACGGCAGGCGCTGCGCCGCGCCGACCAGGGCGACCTCACGGAGGACCAGGAGGAGCGCGTCGGCCTGACCTTGATGCTGCTCAGCGAGCGGATGGACGAGCTGTGCCGGCGCCACGACCTCACCCCCGAGGACCTCAACCTCGACCTCGGCCCGCTCGGACCGCTGCTGGCCACGGAGCCCGCCGGCAGGGACTGAGGGCCTACGGGCCCAGGTGCACCTGGCAGGCCCACAGGCTCGGGGTCAGCGGGTAGTCGGCGCGCAGGGCCCGCACCGCCGCGTGCAGGGCCGACGCGGTGCCCGAGACGTCGAGGCCGCCGGTCCCGCCCGCGCCCGCGCGGAGCGTCGCGTACACCTGCTGGGCGACCCGGGCGCCGATGGCGTCGTCGACGTGCCAGAGCGAGCCGACCACGTGCGGGAACCCCGCCATCTGGAACGCGCTGACCAGGTGCACGGCCTCGTCGGCGAGTTCCGGGGTGGTGCGCAGGGTGTCGCACGCGGAGAGATAGGCGAGCCGCACGCCGGGCAGCCGCAGCCGGGCGAGATCGCGCACCGTCAACGGGCGTTCGCCGTGGTCGTGCAGGACCAGCCGGTTGCCGGACGGGCGTTCGAGATCGCCCAGGGCGTGACAGGCGAAGTGGGCGTAGGCGTGCCCTGGTAGCGCGGACACGACCGCCGCCCGCGTGGCCGCGCCGTCCACCAGGACGGTGCTGGCGGGCAGCAGCCTCCCCAACTGCTCGGCCTCGTCGCGTGCGGCGGGCAGCGGCGGCAGTCCCTCGGTGTCGACGACGGCGACGACGAGGAGGCGCCCGGTGCCGGCCGGCGGGGGCGCCGCGCGCTCCCTGGCGTGGCGCAGGGCCCGCAGCGTCGGCGTGTACGAGGACACCACGCGGTCCAGGGCGCCGGGCGAGCCGTCCGCCGGCCCCGCGGCGTGCAGCGGGAGGGTGCCGAGCGTGCCGGTGGGCGACCACCACAGCCGGGGCCACGGGCCCCGCAACGCCGAGGCGGGCAGGTCCAGATGGTCGAGGACCGGCCCGACGATCCGCCGCCACAGCCAGTCCAGCGTGTCCCGCACCTCCTGCTGGGCGCGCAGCGATTCCGCGCGGCCGGTGCCCGGGTCGTCGAGCCGGCCCAGCGCGTCCTGGAACGACGCGCCGTGCCGCGCCACCGTCGACGGATCCAGCTCCGGGAGCGGCACCGCCTCGACGGCGTGCGAGGTGACGACCAACGCGTCGCTGCCGAACGGCGACACGTTGACCAGCACGACGGGCCCCTCGGCCGACGTCGCCCGCAGCTCGCTCTCGTCCCATTCCCCGACCGGCCGGAACATCCCCAGATCCGGATGCCGGGCGCGGATGGTGTCGACCAGCGCCCGCCACTCGGCGGCGAGTTGGTGACGCGGGTCGGCGGACGCGGGACGCCCGCCTCCCGCCGCTCCCACCGCCTCGCCCTCCTCCAGGAACCCGGGGCCGTGCCGCGCCGCGTCCAGCGCGTCCCGCAGCGATTCGAAGCGGTGCGCGAGATCGGGCGCCACGACCCTGAGCCGGGTGAGGTCGCTGTCGGCGTCGAAGGCGTGGGACAGCAGCACTCCCCTGGCCTGTTCGAGCAGGCGCACCGCCAGCCCCGGGCGTCCGCGGCGCACGGCGCAGGCCGCCGCGGCGGGGCCGAGGCCGGCCGCGTCTCCCAACAGCAACTCCTGGTCGTCGCCGACCAACTCGCGCGGGGCGACCCGCGGCAGCAGGTCCACGGCGAAGGAGAAGCCCTCCAGCGCCCGGTCCCACGCTCCCAGCTCCGCCCAGGTCTCGCCCCACCGCCGGGCGGCGGGGAGCCGCTCGGAGGGCGCGCACCCCTCCTCCAGCGCCGCCTCCCGGTAGAGTCCGGCCGCCTCCGCCAGGCCCGCCCTCCGGTCCCGGCCGCCCGGGCCGCGCAGGCGGCCGCCGTGCCGGAGGCGCACGACGTCGGCCAGGATCGTCAGCCGGTTGGCGCGTAGGACGTGGCCCGGGGGCGTGGCCGCCACCGCGCGCCGCAGCAGCGCGATCGCCTCGTCCTGGGTGCGGCGCGACCACCGGGCGGTCAGCGACGAGAGCCGGATGCCGGCGGCCACGACCAGGGCGCCGGGGAACCGCGGGCTGTCGTCCGGCAGGGCCGCGAGCGCCGCGTCCACCTGGGCACGGGCCTCCCGCAGTTCCGCGCTGTCGAACGCGGCCCCCTGCCGCGCGTTCAGGGCGATGGCGAGGTTGAGCCTGCGGTCCGGCAGCTTCGCGTCGTCGGGCGGGGTGAGTCGGACCGCCTCCCTGAGCAGTTCGATCGCCTCGTCCGGGATGGTGCCGGCGGGGCCGCGTTCCGCGTTGAGCACCAGGCCCAGCCCGGTGGCGGACATGGTCGCCGTGCGGTCCCTCCCGCCCAGCGTGGGAAGTGCCGCGGCCCTGCGTCGGCAGCGCAGCAGTTCGTCGAGGTCCGCGCTGTCCCCGGTCGCGCGGTAGCGCGCGACGAGGGCGTTGCTGAGGTTCGTCAGGCGGGGCACCAGCTGGGGATGGGTCTCCTGGGTGGCGTTCACCGACTCGCGCAACGCGGCCACCGCCTCAGCCAGTTCCCCGGCGTCGCCGGTGCGGTGATGGCTGTCGATCAGCGCGAGGCCGAGGTGGTTCAGGACGCTGGGCCGCGTCGGATGGCCGGCCGGCAGCAGGGCCGCGGCCCGGCGCAGGAGGGACAGCGCCCGGTCCAGGTCCGCCGCGTCGCCGGTGACCCCGTACCGGTTGTACAGCGCCATCGCCGGCACGTGCAGCCGCTGGACGGTGCCCGGCGTGACCTCGCCGGCGGCGCCGAGCACCTCGGTCAGGTGCCCGATCGCCGCGTTGAGCTCCGCCGGGTCCCCGGTCGCCTGGAAGCGGAGACGCAGCGCGTTGCCGAGCGTGACGAGCACCTCGACGCGCGGCCCGGTCTCGGTCCACGGCCCCGCGAGCGCCTCGCCGAGCAGGCCCACGGCCTCGTCCAGGTCCTGCCGCCGCGCCGTGCGCGAGTACCGCAGCAGCAGTGCGGTGGCGAGCTGCCACCTCGCCATCGCCCGATCGCTCGGACCGTTCGGGGCGCCCGGCAGCGCCCGCCGGAGAAGTCCCACAGCCTCGTCGTACGCGGCCGGCGCGCCGGCCTCCTCCTCGAGCCGCGCCACCAGCAGGAAACCGACCGCGCGCCGCGCCCGTTCGAGCACGGGGTGGCCCGCCGGCAGGAGGCCGAGCAGCTCGCGGCCGACGCGGATGCCCTCGGCCAGGTCCTCGGGACGCCGCTCCACGAGATAACGGTCGTGCAGTTGGAAGGCGAGGGCGCTCACCGCCTCCAGCCGGTCGCCGGAGTCGTCCGGGGCGCCGCCCAGCGTCTCGCGGGTCAGCCGGACGGCGACCTCCCGGGTCGCCTCGTCGTCCGGTAACGGCGCGTCGCCCGGGGCGGGGGTGCCCGGCACACCCCGGTACCGGTCGACGGCGTCCAGCGCGTACTCCAACACCCGGATCGGATAGGCGAGATCGCGGTCCGGTGTGCCGAGATGGGCGAGGATGCCGCCGCCGACCGCGCTGTGCAGCAGCGCCTCGAAGCCGAGCCCCGACGCGGCGAACTCGGCGGCCAGGGCGTGCAGTCGGAGGATGGCCGCCGAGGCGCCCCGGGGCGGGATGTGTTGCCGGCCCTCGGCCGCGATCACGCACGCGACGGACGACGCCGCCCATTCGGCCGGCCCGTCGGCCTTCGTGGGATCGGGCCACGCCTCCCGGGGCGTGGCGGCGAACCACCTGGCCAGCGGTTCGGGTACGGCTGACGGGTCGGCGGCCCACACCGGGAAGAGCAACGTGCCGGCCGCCGCACCCGGTTCGCCGCCACGCCCGGCCGGGAGGGCGGCGGCTCGGCCGAAGAACAGCCACCCGGCGGCCCACCGCGCCTCCAGGTCGCGGGTCGGATCGCAGGCGACCAGCAGGGCCCGTACCTCGGCGTCGGCCTCGGCGCCGAAGAGCGGCCAGGGGTCCTCGGACTCCTGGGCCTCGGCGAGGCGTTCCCGCACGGCCGCCAGCGCCCGGTCGCGTTCGTCCGTCACTTGCTGCCGCACCCCCGTCGACGACGCCGTTGTCCCACCCAGTGTGCGCCCGCTGCGGCACACTGGGGAGATGACCGCGCAGTCCGAGGACCGTCAAGTCGCCGACCACACGGCGGCGTTGTGCGCTCTGCTGGCCGACGAGCGGGAGCTGCGGAGACTGCCCGAGGTGTCGGACGCCGCGACCCACGCGAGGTCCCTGGTGGCGTCGCGGGTCGGCGCCGAGGAACTGCGGGCCGCCTTCCGGGCGGTGGACGACGCGCTGCGCAGGGCCGGCGAGGCGCGCGGCCTGCTGGGCCGTTCCCGCGGGGTCGCCTCCGGGCAGGCACCGGGGATCGGCCCGCAGCTCAGGGTCGCGGTATGCCCGGCGGCGGTGCGCTGCAGCCGGGTGGAACGCGCCCGCGATCTGCTGCCCGCGCCGCCCTGCGCCGTCAGCGGGGACCGGATGCGCAAGGTGCGCCTGCGCCCGGGGACCTGACCGTGCACCCGCTGCTCGGCACCCTCGCCAGCAGGCTCGTCGAGCGCTGGCTCAGCCTGCTCGTGCTGCCGGGCGCCCTCTTCCTCGGCGTCACGGTCGCCGGAGCCGCGCTGGGCCACGCGCACTGGTACGACGCGGAGCGGCTCGGCGCCGAGCTCGACGAGTTCGCCGAGCGGCCGGCGGCCGACCAGCCGGGCACCGTGGTCCTGCTGGTGGCCGCCGTCCTGCTGCTGGCGTGCGCCGCCTCCCTGGCGGGGCAGTTCCTGGGCGGGGCGATCGAGCGGTTCTGGTTGCGCACGGCGCGCGACCCGGTGTCGCGGGCGCTCGTGAAACGCCGCCGACGCCGGTGGGAACGACAGGCGGCGGCCCGCGAGGCGGCCAGGGCCCGCAGCGAGGCGGCGGCGCGGCCCGACGAGAGCGGCGACGACCTGGTGATCCCGGCGGACGCCTGGGCCGAGGTCGTCGCCCGCACCGCGGCCCGGGACCGGATCGCGCTGCGGCGGCCGGTACGCCCCACCTGGTACGGGGACCGCATGGAGAGCGCCGCCGAACGCGTCCACGACGCCTACGGCATCGACCTCGCCGCCGTGTGGCCCCGCCTGTGGCTGGTGCTGGCCGAACCCGGGCAGCGGCAGATCCAGTCGGCCCGGGAGTCCTTCTCCGTGGCGGCGCGCCTGGCGGCCTGGGCCGTCCTCTACGCGGTGCTCGCCCTGTGGTGGTGGCCGTCCGCCCTCATCGCGGCCGGCTGCGCCGTCGTCGCCCGGGCCCGCGCTCGGGACGCGCTGGACGCGCTGGCCTCGTTGACGGAGGCGGCCGTCGACGTGCACGCACGGGAACTCGCCACGCAGATTGGCCTCCTGACGGCCGATCCGCCGGAACCACTGGGCCACGCCGCGGGAACCACGATGTCGGAGCTCTTCAGGAAGGACACGGACTGAGCAGGACCGGGCCCAGCCGGTCTCGGCCTGGCCGATCGCCGCGTTGAGTCCGGTGAACGCGCAGCCGACGATCAGGAGCCGCCAGCCCACCGCGGCCCACGGCGCGTTCGCGGCGGAGTGCCGGGCGGAGTGCCGGCCTGCCGGCGGGGAGGGTGGTGCTGCACGGTGGTTGGGCTCCTTCCGGTTCTGCGGTGTGCGCGGCGACGTGCGGGCTGGGCGCCAGGTCAGGGCCCGGATACCGGAAGTCTGGCAGCACGGGGCTGACACATGCGTGGCGTTTGCGTGACGCCGTCGCGGGCACGCGGCCACGGGCATTGACGGTGTGGCGGCCGGTTGGCAGCGTGGCCCCCTCGTTTCGTCTCAGCGAACGGGGAGCAACCCATGGAGCATCGAGAAGAGCGTGCGGCGGGGAACGCGGGGGCGCGGGCCGGGCATCGCCGCCCGCTGAGCCGGGCGAGGTTCCTGAAGGCCGCCGCGGGGTCCGTGGCCGGCGGGGCCGCGCTGCTGGGCGGGGTCGCCGCCACGCGGGCGGCGGCCGGTTCGGGGAACGACGCGGCCGGGCAGGCCGGGCAGGCCGGGCAGCAGACCAACGCGGCGACCGTCAGCCACGTGAAGAACCTGACGGGGCCCGGGATCACCGACGCGTACGGCATGGCGGCCACCGACCTGGGCGTGCCGGCGCGCACGCCGGACGGGCGACTGCTGTTCGTCTTCGGCGACACCTGGGAGGACGTTCCGTTCGGCATCGACTGGCGGGCCCCCGTCGCGCTGTACTCGGAGACCACCGACCTCGCCGCCGGCATCGAGTGGTCGGGGGCCGTCGGCGGTGCCCGCGCGCAGCAGTTGTGGGCGTACGAGCACGGCAACCCGGAGTTCGACACGGTCCTGCCGGGCGACGTGATCACCATCGGCGACACCATGTACCTGCACGTGGCCGTCCAGAAGCCGTACCCCACCGTGGTGTGGACGGAGATCTGGCAGTCCACCGACTCGGGCGCCAGCTGGCAGCACACCGGCTGCCGTTGGGGCAAACCCGGCGACCCGGGGCTGAGCCCGCACTTCCAGATGGTGACGTGGGGTCAGGGCGACAACGGCTACGTGTACTGCTGGTCGACGAAGTTCGACGGCAGCGAGTCGATCATCATGCACCGGGTGCGCGAGGATCAGATCACCAACCCGACGGCCTACGAGCCGTGGACCCCCAACGGCTGGGGCGTCTGGGGCGACGTGGCCGCGTTCGTCCTGACCGGCAGGTACCGCGAGCTGTGCCTGCGGCCGATCGACGGGAAGTGGCTCTTCACCGGGCTCGACCTGGGCGGCGGGCGGATCGTCGCGCACGTCCTCGACGTGCCGGACGGCGATCCCGGGCCAGGGCACACCCTGATCCAGGGCGTCAGTTGGCCGGAGAACGACCCGGCCGCCGGCCGCGTCGCACAGGTGTACGGCGGCTACACCGTTCCGGGTTCCACGCTCAGCGACCTGCACATCGTCGTCAGCCAGTGGGAGAACCCGGACGACCAGGTGCCGAACTCCTGGACGTACCACTCGATGCAGTTCCGCATCCAGGGCCTGCTCGCCTGACGGGGCCGGGCAGGATTGCCCGCTCACCACCCCTTGACGGGACGGGACGTCCGGTCGCACCATCTGTAAACGATTACAGCAGCGGGAAACGTTTACAGCACCCGGACGAACCGGATCACAAGGGGCCATGAGGACGTCGAACGGCGGGCAGCCGACGATCGTGTCGATAGCGGCGCGCGCCGGTGTCTCGATCGCCTCCGTCTCCCGGGTGTTGAACGGGCAGCCCGCCCGGCCCGACACCGTGGCGCGGGTGCGCCGGGCCGCCGACGAGCTCGGGTACGTGCCCAACGCCGTGGCCCGCTCGCTCAAGGGCGGGCGGACCCGGCAGCTCACCTTCGCCATGCCGGACATCGGCAACCCGGTCTACGTCGCCATGGTCCGCGCCATCCAGGCCGTCACCAAGGCCGCCGGGTACCGGCTGCTGCTGCACTCCACGGACGCGGTGGCCGAGGACGAACTCGCCGTGCTGCGCAGCCTCGGCGACCGCACCAGCGACGGGCTCATCATCTGCCCGATCCGCATCACCGAGGCGCATATCGAGGCGCTGACCAACGCCGCAGGTCCGGTCGTGGTGATCGGCTCGCTGCCGGCCGGCGTGCCGGTGGACAGCGTGCGGGCCGACTCGATCGCCGGCGCGGCGATGGCGGTGCGCCACCTCTTCGCCGGCGGCCGGCGGCGGATCGCGCTGATCAACGGCCCGCCCGACACCGTGCCGGGACACAACCGCGAGCGGGGGTACCGCCTCGCGCTGACCGGTTGCGGGCTCAGCTATGACGAGCGGCTCGTGGTGCACACCGAGTTCGGCATCGGCCCGGGCACGGCGGCCGCCCGCCGGCTGCTCGAGACGGCGGCCCCGTTCGACGCCGTCTTCTGCGCCAACGACCAACTCGCGCTGGGCGCGGCGCACGCGCTGCTCGCGGCCGGGCTCCGGATCCCCCAGGACGTCGCCGTCGCGGGCATGGACGACAGCGCCCTCGCCCAGGCCGGCTGGCCCCCGCTGACCAGCGTCGATCTCGGCTCCTCGGAACGCGGACGGCTTGCCGCCGAGATGCTCCTCGACCGCCTGGAGGCCGCCGACGCGGGCGCCGACGACGTCGACGACGCTGGCAACGTCCGCAGTAGTAACGGCGGCCGTGGCGGCAGCGGCAGCGCCGGCCGTGGCCGTGCCGGAGGCCGCGCCACCGACCACCTCCGCGGTGACGACCCCGGCCCCGACGACGGGGCACACGACAGCGCCGGCCACCGTCCCGGCGACGACGTCACCGACCGTGTCACCGACGCCGAACGCGACGCTGATCCCGACCCCGACACTGACCCCGGCGGTGCTCCCGGTGGAAGCCCCGGTCGCCAGGACGGCGGGGGGCGCGACGGTGTTGGCCCCGCCGGAGGCGACCGTTCCGGTGCGGCGGGGTCCGGCCCGTCGCGCCGTCCCGACGTCCCCACTGCCAGTCCCGTGGACGCCGGCCGGCGTCCACGGCCGCGCCCCGGCCGCCCCCAACCCCCCGTGGGAACGGCCCGTACCACCACCGCTCCACCCCGGCTCGTCGTGCGTGCCTCCACCGCGCCGGCGACCACCCCACCCCGCCCCCCCGAGACGAGGTTCGCATGAGTCTGACCAAATCCCGGGACAGAGCCGTCCCGGGCCCGCGCGGCACGCCGCCCCCCAGATCCCCACAGAAACGCAGGGAGGCGCTCGGGCTCGACCGGGGCGCCTGGTTCCTGCTGCTGCCCGCGCTCATCCCCATCCTGGTGCTCAGCGTCGGGCCGCTGCTCTACGGCGCGTCCCTGGCCTTCACCGACTCCCAGTCGGGCCGCACCGAACCCACCCAGTTCGTCGGCGTCGTCAACTTCACCGACCTGCGCCACGACGACCTGTTCTGGGACTCCTTCCGCATCGGCCTGGTCTGGGCGTTCTGCGTGACCACGCTGCAGTTCCTGCTGGCCCTCGGCCTCGCGCTGCTGCTCAACCAGAACCTGCGCTTCCGCTGGCTGGCCCGCACGCTGGCGCTGGTGCCGTGGGCGATGCCCGAGGTCGTGGTCGGCATCATGTGGCGGCTCGTCTACCACCAGGACGCGGGCATCCTCAACAAGACGCTCACCGACCTGCACCTGCTCGACGACAACGTGGACTGGCTCACCGACCTGTCGCTGGCCCTTCCCGCCGTCATCGCGGTCGGCGTCTGGGCCGGCATGCCGCAGACCACCGTCGTGCTGCTGGCCGGCCTGCAGAACGTGCCGCACGAGCTGCGCGAGGCGGCGCACATAGACGGCGCGGGTCTGTGGCGTCGGTTCACGACGGTCACCTGGCCCGCGATCAAGCCGGTGGTGCTCGCCATCACCGCGCTCAACTTCATCTGGAACTTCAACTCCTTCGCCCTGGTCTACGTGCTGACCCAGGGCGGCCCCGGCGGCAAGACCCGGCTGCCGATGCTCTTCGCCTACGAGGAGGCGTTCCGCTACGGACAGTTCGGCTACGCGGCGGCGATGGGCCTGGTGATGGTCGCGGTCGTCGCGGTGCTGCTCGCGCTGTTCCTCCGCAACCGGCTGAGGGAGGACGTCGAGTCATGAGCGTCGCGAAGACCACCCCGCCCCCGGCCGTGCCGGCACGCACCCGGACGCTGCGCGCCGCCGGCCGCACCGGCCAGTACCTGGCGCTCCTCGGCTATCTCGTGTTCCTCGGGTTCCCGCTGCTGTGGCTGGTGTCCACCTCGTTCAAGTCGCCGCAGGAGCTCGGGTCCATCGATCCCACCTGGTTCCCGACCGACCCCACCCTGGAGAACTACCGCACCGCCTTCGACACCCAGCCGCTGCTCCGCTCCGCGCTCAACAGCCTGCTGGTGGCGGGCAGCTCCGCGCTGATCGCCGTGGCCATCGCGGTGCCCGCCGCGTACGTCATGGCGCGGTACCGCTCGCGGCTCTCCCGCGCCGGCAACGCCTGGGTCCTGGTCAGCCAGATGTTTCCGCTGGTGCTGCTGATCATCCCGCTGTTCCTGGTGCTGCGGAACCTCCGGCTCATCGACTCGCTGCCGGGCCTGACCCTGGTCTACGTCGTGTGGAGCCTGCCGTTCTGCCTGTGGATGCTCCAGGGCTACGTCAGGGCGGTGCCGATCAGCCTGGAGGAGGCGGCGGCCGTGGACGGCGCGTCCCGGCTGCGCATCCTGACCAACGTCGTGCTGCCGCTGCTGACGCCCGGCCTGGTGGCCACCCTGATGTTCTCCTTCGTCCTCGCCTGGAACGAGTTCTTCTTCGCCCTGGTCCTGCTCAAGACCCCGGAGAACCAGACGATGTCCGTCATCCTCAACCACTTCATCGGGGCCGAGGGCGCCGCCGACCTGGGGCCGCTGGCCGCCGCCTCGTTCCTCGCCACCCTGCCCAGCCTGCTGTTCTTCGCGCTGCTGCAGCGGCGGCTGGTCAGCGGCATGCTCGCCGGGGCGGTGAAGGGCTGATGCGCACGCACCTGAGAGTCTCCGCGGCCGTCGGCCTCACGCTGGCCCTGGTGGCCGGCTGCGGTTCCGGCGACGGCGCGGACGACGGCACCGTGACCCTGGAGTTCCTCAGCCTGGCCTGGCAGGAGGAGTCCATCGAGGCGACCCAGGCGCTCGTCGACCAGTGGAACGCCGAACATCCGAAGGTCCAGGTCGAGTACGTCCAGGGCGACTGGGCCAACGTCCACGACCAGTTGCTGACCTCGTTCATGGGCGGCGAGGCGCCGGACATCTTCCACAACGACGCCTCCGACCTGGTGGACTTCGCCAACGGCGGGTACCTCGCCGACCTGGCGCCGCTGCTGCCCGACTCGCTGCGCTCCGACATCCCCGAGCAGTCCTGGCAGACCACCACCTACGACGGCGGCGTCTACGGGGTGCCGTTCCTCCAGGAGCCGCGGGTGCTGATCGCCAACAGCCAGCTGCTGGAGCGGTCCGGGGTCCGGATGCCCACCACCGAGGACCCGTGGACGTGGGCGGAGTTCGAGGAGGCCTGCCGGACGCTGACCGGGGACACCGACGGCGACGGCGAGACCGACACCTACGGCGTGGCCTGGTCGATGAGCGAACCGGTCAGCCAGTCGGTGAACCTGACGCTGACCACCGGCGGCGAGATGTTCTACCAGGACGACGCGGGGGACAACGCGATCCGCTTCGACGCCGCCGAGTCCGCCGTCGCCGAGCTGATCAACCGGCAGGTCAACGACGACCACACCGCGCCGGACAGCAGCCTCGGCATGACCGGCTCGGACACGCTGCCCGGCTTCTTCGCCGACCGGTACGCGATGCTCCCGCTGAACTTCTCCTACCGCCAGCAGGTGGTGCAGCAGGCGCCGGACGACTTCGAGTGGACCGTGCTGCCGATGCCCACCGGCGGGGCGGAGCACGGGCTGGCGCAGGGCGTCGCCCCGCAGACCCTGTCGGTGTCCGAGGACAGCGACCACCAGCAGGCCGCCGCGGACTTCGTCGCCTATCTGACCAGCGCCGACCACGTCGTCGAGCTGGCGCTCGGCGACTGGATGCTGCCCACCAGCGAGACCGCGCTGGCCGATCCGGCGCTGAACACCGAGGAGCAGGGCTGGCGCACCGGCGCCGAGGTGGCCGCCGAACTGGAGCCGTCCCCGGTGCTCGGGGTGCGCGGCTACTGGGAGTGGCGGGACAAGATCGCCACCCCCGCGTTCCAGAACTTCTACAGCGGCGCCTACGACCTGGCGGAACTACGGGAGGAGCTCACCGACGACGGCAACCGGATCCTCGACCGCTACCAGCGCTGACATGAACCGCACCGGGCACGGCCCGAGAACCGAGCGACACCAGGGTCCCCAGAGACCCCACACGCCCCAGTCAACCCAGCGAACCCAGCGAACCCAGCGAACCCAGCGACCCCAGAGAACCCAGCGAAACCCGCAGCACTCGCGAGAAATGAGCTCGAACGCATTATGAGCGTCAGTGTCGATACCGACCTGAACCCGGACCCCCGCGACGCGGACCGCCCCCGCCGGCTCCGGACGGTGCCGCGGCGGCAGTCGCCCGCCCCGATCGTGCCACGGGACCGCGCCCGCGGCGCGATGCTCGGCCTCGCCGTCGGCGACGCGATCGGCGCGCCGGCGGAGAACCTGAAACCCTCGCAGATCCGCGAGCGGTGGGGCCGGATCGAGGGCTTCGTCACGGACGAGCCGGCAGGCACGGACGACACCGAGTACGCCATCTTCTCCGGGCTGCTGCTGGCCCGGCACGGCTCCGCGCTGACCGTCGCCCACGTCGAGTCGGCGTGGCACGAGTGGATCGCCGACCGGGACGAGGGACCGTTCCGCGGGGCCGGGTTCAGCGAGCGCGGCACGTTGGAGAACCTGCGGCGCGGGCTGGCCGCGCCGATCTCGGCGCAGCACCGGCACGCCTGGAGCGACGGCCTGGCCATGCGGGCGGCGCCGTTCGGCGTTTTCGCGGCGGGGCGGCCGGTGGAGGCGGCCCGGCTGGTGGCCATCGACGGCACGGTCTCGCACGACGGCGAGGGGATCTACGGCGGGCAGGCGGTGGCCGCGGGCGTGGCCGCGGCCATGGTCAGCCACGACCCGGACACCGTCGTGCAGGCCGCGCTGTCCGTAGTCCCCGAGGACTCCTGGACCTCGCGCACCCTGCACCGGGCCGTGTCGGCCGCCCGCCGGGCGCGCCGCGATCCGCGGGCGACGCCGCTGTCGATCGAGCGGGCGGTGCGTTCGGCCACGGTGGTCGGCGGCTACCCGTGGACCGACCTGGCGCCCGAGGCGGTGGGGCTGGCGTTCGGCGCGTTCGCGGCGGCGCGCGGCGAGTTCACCGGCGCGGTGCCGATGGCGGTGAACATGGGTCGCGACGCGGACACCACGGCGGCGGTGGCCGGGGCGCTCGCCGGGGCGCTGCGCGGCGAGGCCGCCATCCCCGCCGACTGGGCGAACGCGATCGGCCCGGTGCGTGGCAAGTGCCTGCCCTCGATGGCCGGACGCCACATCCTGGACGTCGCCGACCGCCTCACCCCACCCCCCGACGACCACGACGAGGCACGACGGGGCGGGGGCAACGGAAGAAACCGGAGCACCAGCGACGACCGCGACGACCGAGAGACACCGACGGAAGCCGACGACACCGACCACCCCGACGGCACCCCCCACGCCACCGCGGCGGCCCCACCAGGCCGAGCGGAACGGCCCCCGCACGCCGCGCGGGACGCCGACCGGAAGGGCCGAGCCGACCACCCCGACGACGCCCCTCGCGACGACGCGGGGTCCGACGGGCCGGCCCCGAACGTGGGTGCGGGCGCGACCGGACCCGCGGCCCGACCCGCCGCCCGACCGGAAACGGCCGGCAGGGCCGTCGCATGACGCCGGATCCGCTGCCCTCCGTACCCGACAACCCCGGCCCGTCGACCCACGAGCCGGCCGCCAGCCCGGGCACCGTGCGGGCCAGCGCAGCGACCCCCGCACCTCGAAGGAATGCGCCATGACACCCCGCACCGTGACCGAGGCGGCCCTGGGCCAACCCGCCGCGTCGGGCGAGAGCCCGAGCCGCGTCGAGGGCCTGCTCCTCGGCCTCGCCGCCGGCGACGCCGCCGGCTGGCCGTCCGGGCGGCACCGCGCCGCCCGGATGCCGGACTGGACCCGGCGTCTGACCCGCGAGCTGGACACGTTCGCCGAGCAGAACGCGACGACCACCCTGCCCGTCCCGATAGCGCTCAACCAGCCGCCCGAACCGCTCCGCCTCGGCCCGTCGGACGACGCCGAATGGGCCGCGTTCACGGCGCTGTCCGTGCTGTCCGCCACGGCCTACGGCGGCAGCGACCTGTCCGCCGACCAGCGGGTGCGCTCCGCGCTGGCGCTGGCCTGGAACGCGCTCGCCGACGAGGTGGCCGCCGCGGCGGAACGCGCGGACGAGATCGAGTCGGCGGAGATCCCGCTGCGCGCCCGCATCTCGGTGCGGGCCGGGCTCGGCAACCTGGCCACCGGGCTGCGCCCGCCGGCCACCGGGCACGACAACCCGCACTACTTCGACGACGCGGCCTGCGTGCGGGCGGCCGTGCTCGCCGTGGTGCACCCGGGCGACCCGAAGTCGGCGGCCGACCTCGCCGAGTTCGACGCCCGCTACACCCAGGACGGGGACGGCGTGCACGGCGCCCGGGCGGTGGCCGCGGCCATCGCCGCCGGGCTCGACGGCGCGTCCATGGACGCCTGCGTCGACGAGGCGCTGCAGCAGCTCCCCGAGCACACCGAGATCCGGCGCAACGCGTTGAACGCCGTGGAGCTCGGCCGCTCCGCCGCCGCGTCCCGCCCCGGCCTGCCGGGCAACGCCTTCGCGCTGGTCCCGGTCCTGGAACACGAGATCGTCGACCACGTCTACAGCTACGGCATCGCGGCCGCCGAGACCGTGCCCGTCGCGCTGGCGGTCGCCACGGCGGCGGCCGGCGACGTCACCGAGGCGGTGCCCAGCGCGGCCTGCCTGTCCCGGGTGGCCGACTCGGCGCCGGCCCTGGCCGGCGCGCTGACCGGCGTGGTCGGCGGCGCCGAGGCGCTGCCCGCCACCTGGCGCGACGCCTGCCGCGTCCTGGCCGGCTGCGCGCTGCCGCGGCTGGCCGGCACGGACCTTGTCGAGATCGCCGAGCAGCTCTCCCGGACATCCCTCGCCTCCACCCCGGAAGGACCACTCGTATGACCGCGCCGAGCACCCCCGCCGCGTCCCCCACCGCCGCAGGAGGCGCGCGGCCGTCCCTGGAGGACCGCGCCACCGGCGCGCTCGTCGGCGCCGCCGTTGGCGACGCGCTGGGCGGCGCGGTCGAGGGCTGGTCGCCCGAGGCCATCGTCGAACGGCACGGCGGCCGGGTGACGGGCATCGTCGGTCCCTTCCACCGGGACGAGTGGCGCACCGCCCGCCCGATCGCGCCATATCACAAGGGCGACGGGCACGTCACCGACGACACCCTGATGACGCACGCCCTGGTCCGGGTCTACGAGAAGGTGCGCGACCACCTCGACGCGTACTCGGTGGCCGACCATCTGGTGCCCGAGCTGATCGGCGAGCCGCGCTGGATCCCGGAGCTCGGCGCGGAGGCGCTGCCGCTGCAGCGGGTGTTCCTCGCCGAGAAGTGGATCGTCGCCCGGCTGCACTACGGCCACGTGGACCCGCGGGAGGCCGGCGTCGGCAACATCGTCAACTGCGGTGCCGCGATGTACATGGCGCCCGTCGGCGTGGTCAACGCGGGCAACCCCGCCGGGGCGTACGCGGAGGCGCTGGACGTGGCGGGCGCGCACCAGTCGTCCTACGGCCGGGAGGCGGCCGGCGTCTTCGCGGCGGCCGTGGCCGCGGCGTTCAAACCGGACGCGACGCCCGCCTCGGTGGTGGAGGACGTGCTGGCGCTCGCCAAGGACGGCACCAGGGCGGCCGTCGAGGCGGTGTGCGAGGCGGCGACCCGGTTCGACGACTACGAGGCGGCGCTGGGCCCGCTGCGCGAGGCGGTCGCGCCGTTCGACACGGTGGGACCCGAGTACCGCGAACCCTCGCTGGGCGCCCGCCGCCCGTCCCGGCTGCACGCCATCGAGGAGCTGCCGGTCGCGCTGGGCATGCTGCTGGTCGGCGGCGGCGAGTTCCGGCACACCGTGCTCGGCTCGGTCAACTACGGCCGGGACTGCGATTCGATCGCCACCATGAGCGGCGCCATCGCGGGCGCGCTGGCCGGCGCCGCCGCGGTGCCGGAGGAGTGGAGCGGCGAGATCGCCCGGGCCAGCCGTCTCGACCTGCACGCCCCGGCGGCGGCGCTGGCGCTGGTCACCCGCGAGGTGTTCGCCCGCGACCTGGAGCGCCGCCGGGCGCACGAGGCGCTCTTCCAGCGGATCGCACGGAACTCGGAGGCGTGATGCTGAGGCTCACCTGGGTGCAGCCCGAGGACCTGGTCGGCCACGAGCTCCGCCAGGCCGCGCAGGACGGGCGCGAACCCGCGGCGCTGGCCGCCGTCGAACGCCGCTGGTCGGCGGTCGGCGGCCGGCCGGCCCCGGCACGGGCCGGGGCCTCCCCCGCCGCCCCCGACCCGGCGCTGCGCGCCCTGGCCCGCGACCTGCTCGACGAACTCGCCGCCCTCCCCTCCGCCCTGGCCGCCGACGAGCCCACCGACCTCCGCGCCATCCGCGCCACCTGCCCCGACTGGCCCACGCGCACCACGCCGGCGGGGCCCCGCCGGCGCAGCACCGTCCCGCCGGCCGACGCCGCTGACGGCGGAACAGCCGGTGGAGCGGCCAGCCAGAACGGTCCGGCCGCGGAGTACGACGGCCACCGGCCGACGGACGGTGCCGCGCGCCCGGACGCCGTTCGGCACGGATCGCCCGGCCATGCGGGCTCGGCCGACGGGGCCGGCCCGGCGGGTGCGGCGGGTGCGGGCGAAGCCCGCCTGGTTGCGCGGGGCGGCCGGGGTCCGGGGCCCGCGGCCCCGGCGCCCCGATCTCCCGAAGCTCAGCGCAGCGTGCTGCACGCCGGGTGGTTGGGGCGGGCGGCGGGCTGCGTGCTCGGGAAGCCGGTGGAGAAGCTGACGCTCGACGGGATCCGGGCCATCGCCCGGGCCACCGGCAACTGGCCGCTGCGCACCTGGTTCACGGAGGTCGGGCTGCCCGCCGACATCGCCGCCGCGCACCCGTGGAACCGCCGCTCCCGGACCACCTCGCTGGCCGAGACCATCGACGGCGCGCCCGAGGACGACGACCTCAACTACCCGTTGCTCAACCTGCTGCTGCTGCGCCGGCACGGCCGCGCGTTCGGCACCGCGGACGTCGCCCAGCTCTGGCTCGACGAGCTGCCAGCCGGCCGCACGTTCACCGCCGAGCGGGTGGCGTACCGCAACCTGCTGGCCGGCATCGAGCCGCCGGACACCGCCACCCACCACAACCCGTTCCGGGAGTGGATCGGCGCGCAGATCCGGGCCGACGTGTTCGGCTGGACCAACCCGGGCGACCCCGGGACCGCCGCCGAACTCGCCCACCGGGACGCCGTGCTGAGCCACACCGCGAACGGCGTCTACGGGGCGATGTTCGCCGCCGCCGTGGTGGCCGCCGCGGCCGGCGGCGGCACGGACGTGCACGGCTGCCTGCGCGCCGGGCTCGCCGTGGTGCCGCCGCGGTCCCGGCTCGCCGAGGCGGTGCGGTTCGGCATCGCGGAGGCGGCCGGCGCCGACCGCGCCCCGGAGGCGTTCGACGCCGTCGTGGACCGGCTGCACGCCCGGTACGGCCCGGACCACCACTGGGTGCACGTGCTGCCGAACGCCGCGCTGCTGGCCGCCGCGCTGACCCATGCCGACGGCGACTTCTCGGCGTCCATCTGCCGTGTGGTGTCGGGAGGTTGGGACACCGACTCGAACGGGGCGACCGCCGGGTCCGTGGCCGGTCTGCTGGCCGGCTCCGCCGAGGCGATACCCGCCCACTGGACCGCGCCCCTGAAGAACCGGCTCGCGACCACCGTCGCCGGCCTCGACGGCATCGGCTTCGACGCACTCGCGACCCTCACCCTGGAGGCTTCCGCATGACCCACCGCACCGGCCGGGCGCCGACCGTCGCGGTCTTCGGCTCGACCAACATGGACCTGGTCGCCTACGTGCGGACCGCGCCGCGCCTGGGCGAGACCGTGTCCGGGCACGAGTTCCGCACCGTGCCCGGCGGCAAGGGCACCAACCAGGCGATCGCCGCCGCCCGGGCGGGCGGCGAGGTCGCGATGGTCGGCGCCGTGGGCGAGGACGACTTCGGCGCCCGGCTGCGCGCCGCGCTCGCCGAGTCCGGCGTGGACACGGCCGGGCTGCGCACCATGCCGGGCCCCAGCGGCACCGCGCACATCGTCGTCGAGGACGGCGGCGACAACTCGATCGTCGTCGTGCCCGGCGCCAACGGCACGGTCACCGGCCTCGCCCCCGGCGACGAGGCGCGCATCGCCGCCGCCGGCACCCTGCTGCTGCAGCTCGAACTGCCCCTGTCGGGCGTGCTCGCCGCCGCCCGGGCCGCCCGGGCGCACGGCGTGCGCACCGTGCTGACCCCCGCCCCGGTGCCGGCCACGCCGCTGCCCGCCGAACTGCTGGAGCTGGTGGACCTGCTGGTGCCGAACGAGCACGAGGCCGCCGCCCTCACCGGCGAGCACGACCTCGACGCCGCCGCGCTGGCGCTGCTCGACCTGGTGCCCGAGGTGGTCGTGACGCTCGGCGAGGCGGGCAGCCGCCACGCCGCCCGCGACGCCGCGGGCCACGTGGAGATCGTGGGGGTGCCGGCGGTGCCGGTCGCCGCCGTGGACGCCACCGCCGCCGGCGACACGTTCGTCGGCGCGCTCGCCGTCGCGCACGGCGAGGGCCGCCCGATGCCCGAGGCGATGGCCTGGGCCGCGGCGGCCGCCGCGCTGGCCGTACAACGTCCCGGCGCCTCGTCCTCCATGCCCCACCGCGCCGAGATCGACGCCCTGCACGCACGCCCCGAGGAGGCGGTCCGATGACCGACCCCACCCGCGACCTGCCGGCTGAGCCGGCCGAACCGGCCGTTGGGGAGGCCACCACCGTGCCGACCGGGCGGGCGGGACAGAGCGCTCGTGCCGGCAGGCCGCGCCACGCGGACCAGGCCGGCCGAACGGCCCGCACCGAACCACCGGCGGCGGCCACCCCACTCCCTGCCGGCTCCACCGGCCCGGCCGGCGCGGCGCCGGCCGGGCCGCCGCTGGCCGGGCTGCGCGTCCTCGACCTGGCCACCCTCTTCGCCGGACCGCTGGCGGCCACCCTGCTCGGCGACTTCGGCGCCGAGGTCATCAAGGTCGAGCACCCGCGCCGGCCCGACCCGTCGCGCGGGCACGGGCCCAGCAAGGACGGCGTCGGCCTGTGGTGGAAGCTGCTCGGCCGCAACAAGAAGGCCATCACCCTCGACCTGTCCACCGACGCCGGGCGCGACGTGCTGCTCCGGCTGGCCGCCGAGTCCGACGTCGTCGTCGAGAACTTCCGGCCCGGCACGCTGGAGCGGTGGGGCCTCGGCTGGGAGCAACTCGCCGCCGAGAACCCGCGGCTGGTGCTGGCCCGGGTCACCGGCTTCGGCCAGTTCGGCCCATACGCCAGGCGGCCCGGGTTCGGCACGCTCGCCGAGGCGATGAGCGGCTTCGCCGCGGTCACCGGCGAGCCGGACGGACCGCCGACGCTGCCGCCGTTCGGCCTGGCCGACTCGATCGCCGCGCTGTCCACGGCCTACGCCGTGATGGCGGCGCTCGCCGGCCGGGACCGCACCGGACGGGGTCAGGTGATCGACATGGCGATCATCGAGCCGATGCTCACCGTGCTGGGCCCGCAGCCGCTCTGGTACGACCAGCTCGGCTACGTCCAGCCGCGCACCGGGAACCGCTCCACCAACAACGCGCCGCGCAACACCTACCGCACCGCCGACGGCCGGTGGGTCGCCGTCTCCACGTCGGCCCAGTCCATCGCCGAGCGGGTGATGCGGCTGGTCGGGCGGCCCGAGGTGATCGACGAGGAGTGGTTCCGCACCGGCGCGGGCCGCGCCGCGCACGCCGACGAACTGGACGCGGCGGTCGGGGCCTGGATCGCCCGGCACGACAGGGACGAGGTGGTCACCGCCTTCGAGAAGGCCGAGGCGGCGATCGCGCCCGTCTTCGACATCCGCGACGTGATGGCCAACGAGCAGTACCGGGCCCTGGACTCGATCACCGAGGTCGAGGACGAGGAGCTGGGCACCCTGCGGATGCAGAACGTGCTGTTCCGGCTCTCCGAGACGCCGGGCTCGATCCGCTGGGCGGGCCGCCCGCACGGCGCCGACACCGATGCCGTGCTCGCGGATCTTGGCCTGTCCGCCGGCGAGATCGCCGCGCTGCGCGAGGAGGGCGCCCTGTGAACGCCACGGCCGTCCGCCGAGCCGCCACCGACCCGGTGCTGACCTGGCTGTACGCCCCGGGAGACCGGCCCGAGGTGGTGGCCAAGGCGCTGCGTTCCGGGGCCGACGTGGTGATCGTCGACCTGGAGGACGCGGTCGCCGCCGACCGCAAGCGCTACGCCCTGGACGCGACCGCCGAGCTGCTCGCCGACCGGCACGAGGTGCCGGTGCACGTCCGGATCAACGCGCTGAGCGGGCCGTTGGCCGCCGGCGAGGCGCGGCGGCTGGCCTCGCTGCCGGGCCTGGGCGGCCTGCGGCTGCCGAAGGTCTCCCGGGCCGCGGACCTGGTCCGGGTGACCGGCGCGCTGGGGCACGGCGTCCGGGTCCCGGCGCTGTACCCGCTGTTGGAGGACGCGCTCGGCGTCGAGCACGCGTACGCCGTCGCCACCGCGCACCCGGCCGTGGCCGGGCTCGCGCTCGGCGAGGCCGACCTGCGGGCCGACCTCGGCGTCACCGACGAGGCGGGCCTCGCCTGGCCGCGGGGCCGGCTGGTGCTCGCCGCCCGGGCGGCGGGGCTGCCGGCCCCGGCCCAGTCGGTGTACCCCGACGTCCGGGACGCCGAGGGCCTCGCCCGGTCCTGCACGACCGGCCGGGCCCTCGGCTTCCTCGGGCGGGCGGCGATCCATCCCCGCCAACTCAGGGTCATCGAGCGGGCCTTCCTGCCCACCCGGCAGGAGATCGACGCGGCCGAGGAGGTGCTGACCGCCGCGGCCACCGAAACCGGCGCGCTGGCGCTGCCCGACGGCCGCTTCGTCGACCCCGCCGTGGTGGCCGGCGCCCACCGCACCCTCACCCTGGCCCGCCGCCTCGGCTAGCCCCGGGCGGACGGGTCGGTGTCGGCCCGTCGGCAGGCGCCGGGGTCACCGCCCGTCGGTGATGATCCTGGTCGCCTCGTCGGTGATCTCCCGCGAGGGTGACGTCCGCGGGCTGACGTCGAGCGGGGAGTCGAAGTTGCCGAGGGCCACGAGCACCCAGTCGTTGTCCGGCCGGAACACGGTGAGCCCGACGGAGACCCCCGGCGCGTCCCCGCCCCGTTCCACCGCCCAGGAGCCGCCCGCGAGGATGGCCGACGCCCCGTAGGTGAAGTACCGCGGGGCGTCGTCCGCCGACGACGCCGCCGACGGTGCGGGGCGGGGCGCCTCCGGGACCTTCGGCCCGAGGACCAGTTCGGTGTGCGCGGGGTCGAGCAGGTCGCCGCCCCGCAGGGCGCGGGCGAAGCTCTCCAGGTCCCGGCAGTTGGCGAAGGAGCCGCCCGCCGGGGTGCCGACGAAGCCGTGCCCGTCCATCGCCTCGACGCGTTCCCCGGACTCCTGCGCGGCGTAGGGGCGGGCGATCCGCCGGTCGTCCCGCCACTCCGGCGTGGTGTAGAAGTCCGCGACGGTCATGCCGGCGGCCTCGAAGACGTGCCGCCGCACGTACTCGTAGTAGGTCTCCCCGCCCGACGCGGCGGCCACGATCGCCCCGAGGGTCACGTAGCCGGAGTTGCTGTAGAACTGGCCGGCCCCCGGCGCGTACTCCAGGCCGGCCGCCCGGACGAACCGCATGGTGCCGTCCATGACCTCCTGTTCGCTCCGCCACTCACGCGCCGCCTCCCAGTAGGAGCGGTCCCGGAGGGCGTCGCCCATTCCCGAGGTGTGCGTGAGGAGGTGGTGCACGGTGACGGTGTCGGCGATCTCGGGCGGGAAGCCGTCGAGGTAGGTGCCGATCGTGGCGCCGTAGCTCACCGCGCCGCGCTGGGCGAGCTGCGCGATGGCGACGGCGGTGAACAGCTTCGTCACCGACCCCAGGAGGAAGATGGTGTCCGCGCCGTTGGGTATCGACGCGTCCCGGTCGGCCATGCCGTGCGAGCGGGCCAGCACGGTGCGGCCCCGGTGGGTCAGCAGCACGCTGCCCGAGAACATGCCGGCGTCCGCCATCTCGGCGATGAGCCGGTCGAGTTCACCACCGGGCCGCAGTCCGCGCGGCACCTGCCCCGAGCCGTCAGGGCCGGCCGACGCCGCGTCGGCGGCGGCGAGAACTCCTCCGGCGGCCAGGGGGGTTGCCGAGAGGAGACCGAGCAGGGAGCGACGGGAGGGAGACATTCAGAGGACCTTTCGTAACGTGCCAGAACGCGCTCCAGTTCTACGCGCCGACCCCGCTCCCCGGCCGAGCGTCGCTCCTCACACGGCACTTACCCGCGCCCCGGCCCGGCGGGCCGCAAGGAGGCCGCCGATGCCGGGGATGACGGCGCGCCAGCGGGCGCCCGGTGGGGCGGTCGCGATGGCGACGAGATAGGCCATGCCGTGCACCGGGCCGACGAGGCTCGCGACCGCCGGCACGTGGACGGTGGCCAGGTTGGCCAGCAGGACGACGAGCGAACCGGCCTCCACGACGGCGGCGAGCCTCAGGGCGCGCACCACGGTCACGCTCCCGTGGTGGAGCCGGGGCGGACGATCATCAGGACGACGACGATCGCCCAGAGCAGGTTGAACACGCCGGTGAACATGGCGAGTCGGGAGGCCAGCGGGCGCGGCTCGGCCGCCGCGCCCTCCGCGTCGGTCTCGGCGACCGCCAGCAGCCGTTCCTGTCCGGGCAGCACGACCAGGACCAGGAGGGCCGCGGCGACGAAGGTCAGCACGAGGGAGACGATCAGCCAGGCGTCGGTGAGGACGCCGAGCAGGGCGCCGGTGGCCAGGCCGAAGACCGGCACGGCGAGGCCGGCGACGGCGTAGCCGCGACAGACCCGGTGCAGCAGGCCGGCGATCCCGGCGGCCCGCCCGTCCGGATCCTCCGGCCCGGCGGCGAGCAGCGCGTAGCGCGGGAACATCGAGGCCGCCACGGTGATCGACCCGACGGCCACGATCGCCGCGAGCACGTGTATGGACAGCATCAGCTTCGTCACCTTCGGGGCCTCCCCTGGGGTCATATGTTGGCTGCCAATATATACACGGCCTACCGCTTGTGTGTAGGCTGCCTACCCATGAAGGCGGACGCGGTGCGCGGGCATCTGGACGGGCTGCTGCTGGCCGTGCTGGAGCCGGGCCCGCTGCACGGCTACGCGATCATCGCCGCGGTCCAGAAGCGCAGCGGCGGCGCGCTCGAACTGCGCACCGGCACCATCTACCCGGCCCTGAACCGGCTGGAGCGGCTCGGGCTGCTGAGCAGCAGTTGGCAGTCCACCGGCGAGCGCCGGCGGCGGTGCTACGCGCTGACCGACGCGGGACGGCAGGCCCTGGCCGGCGAGCGGACGGCGTGGCGGGAGTTCACCTCGGCGATCGGCTCGGTCCTGGACCCCGGCACCCCGCCCGGGCTGACGACATGAACGCCGTCGAGGATCCCGTGGACGACCCCGTGAACAACCCCGTCAGCGACCCCGTCGAGGAGTACGTCGCGACGCTGAGCGCCGCGCTGCTCGGCCCGGCCCGGGCCAAGGCCCGGATGATCGAGGAGATCCGCGACGGCCTCGCGGACACGGTGGCGGCGCACGCCGACGACGGGCTGCCGGAGCGCCGCGCCGCCGAACGGGCGGTGCGCGAGTTCGGGACCCCCGACGAGCTGGTGCCGAGCTGCCAACGGGAGCTGACCATCGCGCAGGCCCGGCACACGGGCCGGGTCGCCGCCCTCACCGCCCCGTTCCTGATCGCGTGCTGGTACCTGACCGGGATCTCCGGGCACCAGGAGGCCGGACCGCTGCCGCGGACCGCCCAGTTCCTCGCCGTGTCGCTGGCCGGCGTCGCGATCGTCGCCGCACTGCTCGCCGCCGCGACCCCGGTCGCCACGGGCACCCTCGCCCGGTGGCTGCCCACGCCGCGCAGGCTGCCCCTCGTGGTCGCCTGGGCCGGCACCACCGCCGGCGCCGCCATGGCGCTCGCCACGCTCGCCCTCGTCATCGCCGCGCTCCTGGCCACCAACTGGCCGCTGCTCGCCGCGGCCGGCGCCCTCGCCGCGGCCTCGCACGGGGCGGTGGCGACCTCGGCCCGCGCCTGCCGGCGCTGCGCCCGGCTGGTGACGGCCTCCCCCAGGCCCTGAAGTCCCCGGGTCCTGACGGTCCGCTGACGACCCGCCACCTCTCCGTTTCACGCCCCCGTCGCCCAACCGGCGTTCACTCTTGGCGACTTCTTCCACCAGAGGTGGTGAGCATGACAATATTTTCCGCCAGCGTAGTTCTCCCCCCACTCATCTGGAGGACCACATGCCCCACCTCATATCGCGCTCCACCCGCGCCGGACGGAGATGGCCGCTGCTGCTCGCGGCGCTGGCCGGACTGGGCGCGACCACGCTGGTGGCCGGGCAGCCGGCGGCCTCGGGAGCCGAGTCCGACGGCACCCGCACCGTCAGCTACCAGGGCTACCAGGTCGAGGTGCCCGACGACTGGCGGGTGGTGGACCTCGCCGAGGACCCGACCGCCTGCGTGCGCTTCGACCGGCCCACCGTCTACCTCGGCGAGCCGGCCGCGCAGCAGGACTGCCCGGCCAACGTGGTGGGCCGCACCGCCGCGGTGCTGATCGAGCCGCTGGAGGAGGTGGCGGCGGACCGGGTCTCCGAGCGGACCGCGACCTCGCTGGCCGACGCCGAGTCCCACGACGGAGCCATCGAACTCGCCGTCGAGGAGGCCGGGGTGCTCGTCACCGCCGCGCACGGACCGGCCCAGGAGGCCACCGTGCGGGAGGTGCTCGGCTCCGCCCGGGTGACCGACGCGGCGGAGCCGGCGGCGCTGCCCGAGGCGCCGGCGGAACAGCCGGAGCCGCTGCTCGCCGGGCCGCAGCCCGGCGACTACCTGGGCCTGGGCTTCGACGCGTGCACCGCGCCCTCGCAGGGCTCCATGGACGCCTGGCTCGCCAACTCGCCCTACCAGGCCATCGGCGTCTACATCAGCGGCGCCCAGCGCGGCTGCTCGCAGGGCAACCTCACCGCGAGCTGGGTGGAGTCCCAGACCAGCAAGGGCTGGCACCTGTTCCCGATCGACGTGGGCCGGCAGGCGCCCTGCTCCAACTACTCGCAGCGGATCTCCACCGACCCGGCGACCGCGCACCAGCAGGGCGTCGACGCCGCGGCCGGCGCCGTGTCGGCGGCGCAGTCCCTCGGCATCCCGGCCGGCAGCGCGGTCTACAGCGACATCGAGGCGTACTCGCGCGGCGGCAGCTGCACCACCGGTGTCCTCAACTACCTCTCCGGCTGGACCGAGGGCCTGCACGCGGCCGGCTACCTCTCCGGCATGTACTCCAGCGGCGCCTCCGGCGTGGCCGACGTCGCCGCCGCGTACAACGACACCTCCTACACCCGGGTCGACCACCTCTTCTTCGCCTGGTGGAACGGCCGGGCCGACACCGACTCCGGCCAGTACGCGCCGAACGAGTACTGGGCCGACCACCAGCGCATCCACCAGTACGTCGGCGAGGTGACCGAGACCTACGGAGGGGTCTCGATCAACATCGACCGCGACTACCTGGACGTCGGCGAGGGCACCGTGCCCGCGCCCAGCTGCGCCGGGGTGAACACCAACTTCACCGCCTACCCCGACCTGGTCTCGGGCGACGGCGGCGCGGAGGTCTCGGCGGCGCAGTGCCAGCTGCTGGCCGCCGGCTTCGACCCCGGCGAGGGCACGCCCACCGGCGAGTACGACGCGGGCACGGTGGCGGCGGTCGAGGCGTTCCAGGGGGACCGCGGCCTCACGGTGACCGGCGACCTCGACGCCGGCACCTGGACGGCGTTGCTGTCCCTCGGCTCCACCCCGCAGTTGCAGAACGGCTCCACCGGCGAGGCGGTGACCAGGCTCCAGCGGGCGCTGACCGCCGCCCTGGGCCGGACGGTGGGCATCGACGGCCAGTTCGGACCGGAGACCGAGCAGGCCGTGATCGACTACCAGGGCTCCAGAAGCCTCGACGCGGACGGCATCGTCGGCCCGCTGACCTGGGGCGCGTTGCAGTCCGGCCGGTGATCGCCAGGTTGTCCTGGGGCGGCGCCGGCCGCCGCCCCAGGACAACCACTGACCGCTAGGCGCGCTGGCGCGGTTCGGGTAGCCGGGGGGCGCGCAGCGGGGTCACCCCGGCGAGCGCGCAGCGGGACTCCAGGTCGGCGGGCGCGTCGGCGTCGGTGACCAGGGTCCAGCCCGGCGGCAGCCGGGTCCACGCCGGGGCGTCGTGGATCCGCAGCTTGGTGGCGTCGGCCAGGACCACGACGCGGCGGGAGCGGGCGGCGACCCGCTCCTTGACCGCGGTCTCCTCCAGCGTCGGCTCGCCGACGCCGCGCTCCGGATCCACGGCGTCCGCGCCCAGGAACGCCACCTCGAAGGACAGCCGTTCCAGGGCCAGATCGGTCAACGGGCCGATCAGCCCGTGGCTCAGCGGCAGGATCCGCCCGCCGAGCAGCAGCACGTCGTAGCCGGGGGCGCCGGTCAGGGCGCTGGCCGTCTCCAGACCGCGGGTGACCACCAGACCGCCGCGCGGGGCGCCGCCCGACGCCTCGCCCGCCGCCGCACCGGCCGCGCCGGTGGCGGCCAGATGCCGGGCCAGGGCGGTGCACGTGGAGCCGGCGTCCACGAACACGGCGCCGGTCCGCGGCACCAACGACCGGGCGGTCGCCGCGATCTCCGCCTTGGCCTGGCGCCGCAGCAGCGCGCTCTCGGACACCGGTCGTTCGTGGAACGCCTCGGGCACCAGCGCGCCGCCGTAGGTCCTGGCGACCTTGCGGTCCCGGGTCAGCCGGCCGAGGTCGCGGCGGACCGTGGACGGCGAGACGCCCAGCGCGTCGGCGAGTTCCTCGACGCGGGTGGTGCCGCCGCGCAGCAACTTCAGCAGCGCCTCGTGCCGGGCGCGGGTGCCGCGCCGCACCGCGGGACGTGCCACCGGATCCACCGAACCCCTCCCCTCAGGTCCTCAGGCGTTCCCGCCGTACGTCGTGCGGATCGTCGGCACCGAGGGGCTGTACTCCACCGCCGCCCGGTACGCCGAGAGCATTGTGCCGTGATCGGCCTTCCCACTGCCCGCGATGTCGAACGCGGTGCCGTGGTCGACGGAGGTGCGCAGGATCGGCAGGCCGACGGTGACGGAGATGGTGCCGTTGAAGTCGTAGGTCTTGGCCGGGATGTGACCCTGGTCGTGGAAGTGCGACAGCACCCCGTCGAAGCGGCCGGTGAGGCCCTGGTGGAACACCGAGTCGGCGGGCACCGGACCCGACACGTCGAGACCCTCGGCGCGCGCGTCGTCGCAGGCCGGGCCGATGTGCTCGATCTCCTCGTCGCCGAACGCGCCGTTCTCGCCGCCGTGCGGGTTGAGCGCGGCGACCGCCAGCCGGGGCTCCGGGGTCCCGAAGATCCGCAACGCGGTGGCCGCCTCGCGGATCGACCGGCCGACGCGCTCCCGGGTGATCTGGTCCAGCGCGACCCGCAGCGACACGTGCCGGGTGGTGAAGAAGATCCGCAGGTGGTGGCCGGGCACCTCGGTGTTGCGCACGACGAACATGGTGTCCTGGCGGGTCACGCCGGTCAGCTCGCCGAGCATCTCGGTGTGCCCGAGGTGCTTCGAACCCGCCTGCCAGATCGCCTCCTTGTTGATCGGCCCGGTGACCACGCCGGCCACCGCGCCGTCCAGCGCCGCCCGGGTCGCCGTCTCGATGGCGGCCACCGCGGCCCGCCCGGCGCGGGCGTCCACGGTGCCCCAGGCGGGGACGTCCGCGCCGAGCACGCCGGTGTCCAGCACGTCGATGACGCCGGGCCCGGCGGGCGGGGTGGCGAAGTCGGAGACCTCCCGCACCGTCACGTCGAGACCGGCGGCCCGGGCGCCGCGGCGCAGCGCCTCGGCGTCGCCGACGGCCACCCCGTGGTGGCCGTCCTCGCCGGCGACCTCGGCGAGGGTGCGGGCGGTGATCTCCGGGCCGATGCCGACGGGGTCGCCGAGGGTGAGGGCCAGGACGGGGTCGTTCATGGGGTGCTCCTCGGGGTCTGCGGGTCGGTGTTCGGATGGCGCTGAGTTGCCTCCGGCGGCCCCGGGGGACCACCCGCCGGTGCCCCCGAGGACCCGGCCGGCCGCGCCGCCCCCGGAACCGTCGCGGGCCCACCCTGCGAGTCCGCAACGGGTCCATCCTGCGGGACCGCCGCGGATCCATCCTGCGGGACCGCCGCGGGCTCATCCTGCAGGGCCGTCCGGACTCGGCGGCGGCGTGCGGCGGCCATCCGGCGGAGCCGGGCCACGCAGTCGGCCGTCGTGTCCGCGTCGCCGACGAGGCCGCCCTTGGTGACGACGGGCAGCCCGGACCACGCGCCGCCGACCAGCGTGCCGGCGACGGCGAGCGGGGCGACCTCCCCCTCGATGTCCAGGCCGTGCGCGCCCAACTCGGCGAGCAGCGCGGTGGCCACGTCGCCGCCCGTGGCGAACAGGCCGCTCACCGCGTGCCGTTCCAGCGCCCGGCGGACGGCCTGGGCCAGCGCGACGGGCAGCCGGTCGGCGTGTTCGGGGCCGCCGTCGACGACGTCGATCTCCTCCAGGACGGTGGCCACCAGCACCGTGCCACCGCCGGGTGTCGCCGCGGCCAGCGCGCCCTCCAGCGCCGCCGCCGTCGCCTCCACGTCGGGCACGGCGTCGCGGAGACCCGACACCTTCGGGCGTACCACGCGCACCTGGTGCTCGGCGCGGAGCCGGGCGAGTTGCAGCCGGGTGAGTCGGGTGGTGGAGCCCGAGACGGCGAGGACCGGGCCGGTCTCGGCGTGTTCGATCAGGCCGAGCGCCCGGGCCAGGGCGACGGATCCGGGCCCCGGGTCGACGGCGAGCCAGTCGACGCGGTCGCCGCCGGCGGCGACGGCCGCGGCGGCGGTGCGGTCGAGGTGGTCGGCGGTCAGGGCGTCGGCGACGATCACGTCGACGCCGCGCTCCAGCAGCCGCCCCAGCAGGGCGCGGAGCGCGCCGGGATCGCCGGTGACCGCGGACAGCGGCACCGGCGCGGTGCGCAGTCCCGGCGCCTGGGCCGCGAGCAGCCGGGCGATGTCGGAGGTGGGCACCGGCGACCTCGGGTCGTGGGCCAGTTCGGTGTCCTCCAGGCGGACGCCGTTCAGCAGTTGCCGGCCCTGCACGGTGTGCCGGCCGGCCGCGGGATGGGCCGGCGAGCAGAGCACCACCGCCCGGCGCCCGTCCTGACCCGACGCCTCGTGCAGTCCCCGCACGGCGCGCAGCGCGGCGGCGGTGGTGGCCCCCACGTTGCCGCGCAACGTGGAGTCGACGCGGTTGCAGACCAGCGCCACCGGCCAGGCGGCGCGGATGGCCGCGGTCACCCGTTCGCCGGCCGCGTCGGGCGGCAGGTGCCGGGCGTCCGTGTTGACCACGACGGCGTCGAACCGGGCCACGAAGTCCGCCAGCACGGCGGCGTCCGGGCCGGTGCTCGGGATGCGGGCACCGCCCAGGCCTCCAGGGCCTGGGGGAGGCGGGGCGCCGGCCGTGACCGCCCGCAGGCCGGCTCTCGCGAAGCCGGCGGCGGTGGCGTTGGCTCCGGTGAGGTCGTCGGCCACGACCAGCACCTGGGTCGCGGATCTCACAGGATCACGCTCGCCACGAGCAGCAGCGGCAGCGAACCCAGCCACACGGTGGTGGTGATGCCCGACCAGCCACGTATCGCGGCCATCCCGTCGAGCCCGGTGAAGCGGGTGACGACCCAGAAGTACGAGTCGTTGAAGTAGCTCAGCACCATGGACCCGGCGCAGCACGCCAGGGCCGCGAGCAGGGCCGAGATGCCCAGCCCGTCGAGGAGGGGGGCGGTCACGGACGCCGCGGTGATCATCGCGACGGTGCCGGATCCCTGGGCTATCCGGACCAGGCTGGCGACGAGGAACGGCACGAGTACGGCGGGCATGTTCCAGGACGATATGGCCTCGGCCAGCTCGTCGCCGACCCCGGTCTCGCGAAGAACGGAACCGAAGGCGCCGCCGGCGCCGGTGATGAGGATGACCAGCCCGGCCGAGGCGGCGGCCTCCGCGAGCCAGCCGGTGACGCGTTCGCGCGGGGTCCAGCGGGGCAGCAGCACGTAGACGGCGAGGACCATGCCGATGATCAACGCGATCACCGGGTCGCCGACGAAGGCCAGCACCTCGGCGAACCGGGACGGTTCGTAGTCCTCGCTGCCGATCGCGCCCTTCCGGTCCTGGTCGATCGCTGTGGTCACGGTGTTGGCGACGATGAGCAGCAGCGGCACGACCAGGGGCAGGAACGCGAGCGGCGCGGAGACCCGGTGCGGCGGCGCCCCGTCGGGCGCCGGGCCCAGCGCGGGGTGCGGGTCGGCCGACTCGGCGTCCGGCCCGTCGGCGCCGGTCGCACCGTCCCCGCCGGTCGCCACCTTGGTGGCCGTCCCGGTGCCGGGGGTCCGGGCCGCGGCCCCGGCCGGCGCGGTGCCGTAGACCGCCTCCCGCACCTCGGGCAGCATGTCGGCCTCCAGCCGCGGGCCCATCCAGCGTGCGTAGATCACCACGAGGGGCAGGAGGATCAGGGAGAAGACCATGCCCGCCAACACCAGCGCGCCGAGGTCGGCGCCGAGGATGCCGGCCACCCCCAGCGGTCCTGGCGTCGGCGGCACCAGGTGGTGGGTCAGCGTCATGCCGCAGCCCAGCGCCAGGGCGAGCGCCACGTATCCGCCGCGCCTGCGGCGGGCGATCGACCGGGCCAGCGGGTTCATGATCACGTAACCGGAGTCGCAGAAAACCGGCACCGAGACCGCCGCGCCGGAGCCGGCCATGGCCCACTCCTCGCGGCCCTTCCCGAAGGCCCGGACGAAGCTCCTGGCCAGCGCGTCGGCGGCGCCGGAGACCTCCAGTATCTTGCCGATGCCCACCCCCAGGCCGATGACGATGCCGATGGACTGCAGGGTCGAGCCGAAGCCGGCCGTGATCCAGTCCAGCACGTCGGTGGCGGACGCCCCGGCGACGAAGCCGGTCACGAGGGAGGCGACGAGCAGGGCCACGAACGCGTCGAGCCTGGTGCGCAGCACGATGACGACGATCGCGGCGATGCCGAGCACGAGT
The DNA here is from genome assembly GCF_039871525.1 of Streptomyces sp. B6B3. Classification (NCBI taxonomy): domain Bacteria; kingdom Bacillati; phylum Actinomycetota; class Actinomycetes; order Kitasatosporales; family Streptomycetaceae; genus Streptomyces; species Streptomyces sp. B6B3. The sequence continues at coordinate 119,739 of NZ_JBDPLU010000002.1, forward strand.
GCCGCGAGTAGCTGAAGATCCACGCTGATCCTCCTGGGTCTACGGAGACATGCGCGTCATCATGCACCCGGCTATTTGCGTGAATCAATCATCTCGCGCCATCTAATTAGTCAGACTGAGCAGCTTGAGGACGGAAGATCTGCTCCTGACACGCGGAACGGGCCGGTCCGCGCGGGGCGGACGGCCCGTTCGGGTCCGGTGGTGGGTCGGCGGATCGGTGGATCGGCGGGTCAGTACGGGTTCTCCGCGTGGGTGAGCGTCTCCCAGGCCACGAAGAGGTTGTTCGTGCCGGCCGGGCGCTGCTGTTCGGTGAGCGCCTGGGTGTTGGTCATCGCGTAGCCCATGCGGCTGTTCAGCGCGTTGAACCCGACCTCGGTGATCGGGCCGAGGCCGAGCTCCACGGAGCCGCCGCACAGCCAGGAGGGCACCGCGTTGCCCCGCTGGTAGCCGGAGTGGAAGCCCAGCGCGTGGCGCAGCCGGTCGGCGATCTGCGGATAGAGGTCGTCGCCCTGGATGCGGGTGGTCTCGGCGAAGTGCGGGATGGCCGAGATGCCGTAGCCGGTGTGCGTGAAGTCGCGGCAGGTCTCCTGGGCGAGGCCGTTCACGAACGTGGTCTGGCCGTGCCAGTAGCCGATGATCTCGGACGCGCTGTCCAGGCCGCTGCCGGGCACCGTGCGGGGCAGCGCGCCGTCCGAGGTGACGTAGAGGAACGCCGGCACCCGGTCCAGGAAGCGGTCGACGGCCGTGTCGTAGGCGGCGCGGTCCTCCAGGAAGGCGGCGATGCCCAGGGCCGCCTCCATCATGGTCAGCTCCCAGTTGCCGTTGCTGTGCGAGCCGCCGATGACCTCGGGGAGGTAGACGTCGCGCAGCATCGTGCCGAACCGGCCGGCGTTCGGCCAGTCGCCGTACTCGTAGCGGATGATCTCGGCGGCGCGGGGCCAGACCGAGCCGGCCCAGCCGGTCTGCAGTGGGGCGTTGCTGTTGGTGTGGTCCCTGATCACCGCGGACCAGGCGTCCATGAGCTCGATGGCCTTGCGGGCGTACCGGTCGTCCTCGGTGATGTACCAGGCCAGCGCGTTGGTGTAGGCCGCGATGGCGTCCTCGCGCTCGTCGGTGCGGCCGTGGTTGGGGGTTGGAGTAGGAGCCGCACTCGACGACCTCGCGCGGGCTCGGGGCGCGCGAGGGCGAGGCGTAGTCCGAGGCCGTCAGCTGGTCGAACGCCTCGGTGAGGCGTCAAGGCCGGCGCCGAGTTCCGGAACCGGCTTCTCCCGGGCGCCCGCCCGGACACGCGTCCGGACACGCGCCGGCACCCGGGGGGCGAGCCGCGCCGCTCCCCGGGTGCCGGTTGCCCTCTACCCCCGGCCCCTAGGGGTAGTTGGCCACGTACTGCACCTGGGTCGCCGTGTTGGCGGTGCCGCCCGTGTTGTTGATGACGGTGTTGATGGTGCCGACGCCGCCGAGCGAGACGGTCACGATGCCGCTGAACCGGACGCCCGGCGCGTTCGGCACCTCGAAGCCGCGGCTGGCGGTGACGGACGGGTTGACGTTGAAGAAGCAGTAGGCGCCGACGCCCCACGCCTGGTGGTCCGTCACGTTGTCGGCCACCTTGTACGGCGCCCAACCCAGCGCGCCGCCGCCGCTGGAGCCCCACGCCTCCTGGGTCGGCGGGTCGTAGGGGATCTCGTTCTGGAAGAAGTAGACCCGGCCGCGTTCGCCGTTCCAGATGACGTTGTGCTCCTGGTAGTGCTCGACCATCAGGCCGTAGATGGTGACGTCGTCGCCGCTGACGATCACGCCGTTGGCGCCGGTGTTGACCGACCAGCCGACGGTGCCGGCGTTGCCGTGGTCGGCGCGCCAGACCCACAGGTGGTCGCAGATGACGTGGTTGCTGTTGATGGTCAGGCTGACGTCGGCGCGGCCGAGGTGGGAGCCGCCGACCCGGAAGAACACGTCGTGCAGCGAGGTCGGGTTGTCGGCGTGGCCGGCCGAGGAGCCCTCGGGGCCGAGCTCGACCAGGGTCGGCGAGTTCTGCTCGCCGGCGTCGACGAGCAGGCCGGCCAGCTTCACCCCGTCCACGTCGGCGACGGTGATCGCCGGCTGTCCGGTGTCCGGCACCAGGGTCGCCAGGCCGAGGCCAAGCAGCACGGTGTCGGGGTTGGTGACCTCGATCGCGCCGTCCAGGTGGTGCACGCCGGGCGTGAAGATCAGGTGCAAGCCGTCGGCGAGCGCCTGGTTGATGGTCGCCACGGAGGTGCCGGGCTGGACGATGGTGAACTCGCTCAGCGAGATCGACGTGCCCGGCGCGTTGCCGCCGGCCCAGCTGGTGCCGGTCGAGTTCTGCCGCAGCGCCGGCACGAAGACGCTGTACGCGCCGGAGCCGTCGACGTACAGGAACGGCTTCTCGCGCACCACCGGCGTGCTGCCGACGACCGTGTGGGACGGGTTCGGGAAGCTCTGCGGCGGCGCGCCCGCCGTGCCGACGAACACCATGTTCCACACCGAGCCGCTCCAGTTGCCCAGCTCGCTGTTGCGGGTCAGCCACTGCTGCTGCGAGCCGGACTCGACGAACTCGTCGACCTTCACGTCGGCCATCAGGCCGCCGCTGGCCCAGCCGTCGTAGCCGTTCCACAGCTGCACGCCGATGCCGGACAGGTGCATCCGGCGGTACGGCGCGGCCTGCGAGACGGCCCAGCGCTCGATCTCGCCGGCGGGCACGGTGACGTGGAAGTTCTCGACGCCGCGCCAGAAGTTCTGGGTGGCGTTGCCGAGGTTGTTCGGATCGTCGCCCTGCTGCAGCCAGTCCGCCTCGACCCGCGCGTGGCCGTTGACGTTGACGTCGTCGGGCGACAGGCCGAGCCCGGCCACCTGCGTGTAGAAGCGCAGGTTGATGTCCAGGTCGTAGCTGCCCGGTTTGAGCAGGATCGCGTACCGCTCGGTGCCGAACTGGTTCGTGTGCATCTCGTTGGAGATGGCGTCCAGCCGGCTCTGGATCTCCGAGGACGGCGTCGAGGGGGCGTAGACGAGGACGTTGGGGCCGAAGTCCGGGTTCATCGGGTCGGCCGGGGCCGCGGCGGCGGGCGCCGCGGCCGCGCCGTCGGAGCCCAGGGTCTCGTACGCGCGCGCCGCGGTCGCCGCGGTGACCGGAACGGTGGCGGCGGCGCCGGCGACCAGCAGCGAACGGCGGCGCAGGGACGGTGAACGAAGGCGGTGCGTGGCGGGTTCCTCGGGGCCCGGGGCGGGAGTCATGGGCATCTCCTGTCCTGTGTGGGGGGTGTGACGGCGGGAACGCGGGCGGTCCTGACGCGTGCCGCGGGGAGGCGCGGGCACGACCGGAACGGGCGGGTGCGGCGCGGCTCCACGTACGTCCGGGTCGGCGGGACCGGGCTGAGAGAGCGCTCTCTCAGCCGTCGCGCCGAGTCTCTTGCCGGGGGTGCGGGGTGTCAAGGGACCCGGTGGTCCGGAACCGTGCCGGAACTCCCGGGACGGCCACGGCCCTTCCGCGGTGCGGAAGGGCCGTGTGCTCCCGGGCCGGTGGACCAGCGCTCGCTACCGCTGCTGGGCGAGCCACGCGTCGAACGAGGTGGGCGCGATCCGCGCGCCCTCGCCCGGCAGCAGCACGTCGCCGGCCATCTCCGGGCCGAGGAGCGTCGACCACGTCGGCACCAGCCGCACCGTCCGGCCGCGCGCCTGATGGGTGCGCCGGGCCATGTCCACCAGGTCCTGCGGATCCGGACCCGCCACGTCGACGTACCGTCCGCGCGGCTCGCCGACCACCACCTCGGCGAGCACCTCGGCCACGTCCGCGGGCGCGATCGGCTGCACCAGCAGCGGCGCGATCGTGGCGGCCCCGTCCCGCTCCGCCCAGCCCGCGACCATCTCGGCGAAGTCGTGGAACTGGGTGGCCGGCACGATCGTCCAGGGCACGGGCCCGGCGGCCACCAGGCGCTCCTGCTCCCGCTTGCCGGCGTAGTGCGCGTTGCCCTCCACCCGGTCGAGCCCGACGATCGACAGCAGCACGTGGTGCCGGACCCCGGCCCGCTCCTCGGCGGCGAGCAGCCGCCGGGTGGTGGCGCCGAAGTACGCCACCGTCTCCTTCCGGCCGGTCGCCGGACCGTTGGTGACGTCGACGACCGCAGCCACACCGACCAGCGCCTCGTCGAGCCCCTCCCCGCTGGTCAGGTCGACGCCGAGGGAGCGGCTGATCCGCGTCACGTCGTGCCCGTCCCGCTCCAGGGCGGCGACGGTGAGGGACCCGATGTTCCCGGTGGCGCCGGCGACCGCGATCCGCATGTTGCTCTCCATCCTCCTGGTACCCGACGGGAACTTATCATGGACTAAATGACTCCACAATATCTTCGATAGACTCGGGATCGTGAAGCTGCCTGTGAGCACCGAATGGGTCCTGCACTGCGCCACGACGCTGGCGCAGCTGGAACCGGGTGCCAGCGCGTCGGCGACGCAGCTCGCGCAGTACTACGACCTGCCGGCGGCGTACCTCGTCAAGCAGCTGAAGCTGCTGGTCAAGGCGGGCGTGCTGACCGCGAACACGGGCCCGCGCGGCGGCTTCCGACTCGCCGAACCGGCCGCCGGGATCACCCTGCTGCGGATCGTGGAGGCCGTGGACGGCGAGTCCTCCCCGTACGAGTGCCGCGAGATCCGGCAGCAGGGCCGCGGCGCGCTGCCCCCCGAGGACTGCCGGCGGACCTGCGTGCTCGCCGAGAAGATGGCCGACGCACACGAGGCGTGGCGCCGCAGCCTCGCCGGAGTCACCCTCGCCGACATCCTCGCCACGCTGCCCCCCACGGCCCCGGCCCGCACCAGGACCCGCCTCACCGGCTCGGGGTGACCCGCCGCCACGCCTGCCCCGGTCGCCCGCGGGCGGGGGCCCGCTGGGCCCACAGCGGGCGCGGTGGCCTGCGGCCGGCGCGGGCCGGCGGCCCTGGCAACCCGGCGCGGCCGCGCGATGAAACCCCGCGGCCGGCGCGGGCGGTCCGGCGCGGGCGGTCCGGCGCGGGGCCGTCTCGCCTCGTAGCGGCACAGACCCATCCGGACGGATGTCTGATCGAGGGCCCGTCGAGAGAGCGCTCTCCCTTCCCTTCCCCTTCCCGCCGGTTCCTCGATCCCTCTCCATGCGCCCTCCGGGCGGCACAGCGCTCGCCGCCCAGCACCCTTGGGCCCCGCACACGCCGCCGTCAGCACTGGTCAGCGACCACGGCGCGGAGCGCCGCCGGGCGCCCGCCAACACGCCGACGGCCACCCCTCACCCCCTCCCCTGCACCCCCTCCGACCTGCGACGCTCCCCACCTTGAGTCTCGACTTGTCAACTTTCCTGTCCCTGATGTATATAAGAGACAGTCAGCGAGCATCGCCGCCAGTCAGTGGAAGGAGATGACCGTGATGCTCATGCGCACCGATCCGTTCCGGGAGCTCGACCGAGTCGCCGAGCAGCTCTTCGGCACCGCGACCCGCCCCGTCGGAATGCCGATGGACGCGTACCGGGTGGAGGGGGACGTCGTCGTCCACTTCGACCTCCCCGGTATCGATCCGGAGACCATCGACCTCGACGTCGAGCGGAACGTGCTGACGGTGAAGGCCGAGCGCGCCTGGCCCGCCCCCGAGGGCGCCCAGAGCATCGTCGCCGAGCGCCCGACCGGCCGTTTCAGCCGTCAGCTCTTCCTGGGTGAGACACTGGACACCGAGCGCATCGACGCCTCGTACGACGCTGGGGTGCTGACCCTCCGCATCCCCGTGGCCGAGCAGGCCAAGTCGCGCAAGATCCAGATCACCGGTGGGCGGTCCGCAAAGCAGCTGACCCGCTGACCGCCCTCCGACACGCCCCACGAGACCCCGGCCGGGCCGGCCGGGGTCTCGTGGGGCCAGGCCCTGTCCGGCAGCGCGGCCGGTCATCGAGCACCAGGAACCCAGAGAGAGGAGATGAACGCGTTCCATGCGCTGGAGCGACTTCATCGACCAGGTACGGCAGTCAGGGATGTACGACACGCGGGACGAGGCCGAGCGGGTGACCCGCGCGGTGCTGGCCGCAGTGGGCGGCCAGTTGGCCGAGCCGGAGCGCCGCCGGCTGGCGACCGCGCTGCCGACCGAGGCCGGCCCGCTGCTGAGCGAGCGGCCGGCGACTCGGCCGGCGGCGACGCGCCCGGCGACCGCGGCCGAGTTCGTGGCCGACGTGGCGGCACGCACCGAGGGCGCCACCGCGGCCACCGCCCGGTGGGACGTCGGCTCGGTGCTGACCGTGCTGGCCACGTCCGCGCCGGACGACCTGGTCACCCGGCTCGTCGACGCCCTCCCCGAGGGCTTCGCGCTGCTCTTCGGCCGCGCCCAACTCACCACGGCAGCCTGATCCCCCGCCCCGGGGGGGGGGGGGGGGTGGGGAGCCCCCACCGCGCTGTCGTCAGAATTGTCAGGCGCATGACTATCCCCTGGTTGTGGGAATGCCTCTCCACACGCGCGCTACGCGTGTCATGCGCGCGTGTCATCTGCCTGTCGGCCAGCGTCCGTTGGCCCGACCCCATCGGGAGGAACCGTGACCAGCCAACGTCCCCACCGCATCAGACCCGGGTCCCGCTGGGCCCGCGCCGGGGGCGCGATCGCGTCCCTGCTCGCCGTCGCGATCGCCCTGGCGCTGCCCGCGGGAGCCGCCGCCGACGACCAACCGGCGCGGACCTTCAGCGCGGCCCAACTCGCCGACGCCGCCGACGCGGTGCTCGACGCCGACGTCCCCGGCACCGCATGGGCGGTGGACCACGAGACCGGCGCCCTCCGCGTCTGGGCCGACGACACCGTCTCCGACCGCGAACTCGCCCGGATCGAGCGGCACGCGGGCGCCCTCTCCGACGCGCTCGCCGTCGAACGCACGACCGGCACGCTGCGGCCGCTGCTCCAGGCCGGCGAGGCGATCTACGCCTCCGGCTCCCGCTGCTCGGCGGGACTCAACGCGCGCTCCGGCTCCGCCTACTACCTCGTCACCGCGGGCCACTGCGCCCAGGTCGGCACCACGTGGTACACCAACTCCTCGGGCACCACGGCGTTCGGCACGACGGCGGGCAGCAGCTTCCCGAACAACGACTACGGCATCATTCGTTACACCAACTCCGCCATCCCGCATCCGGGTTCGGTGAAATGCGGGGGCCAGAGCATTCCCATCACCAGCATCGGCACGCCCACGGTGGGCCAGTCGGTGATGTTCTCCGGCTCCACCTCCGGCTGCCACGGCGGCACCGTGACCGGCCTGAACGCCACCGTCAACTACGGCGGCGGCGCCATCGTCTACGGCCTGATCCAGACCAACATCTGCACCGAGCCCGGCGACAGCGGCGGCCTGCTCTTCGCCGGCAACACCGGCTACGGCATCCTCTCGGGCGGCAGCGGCAACTGCTCCTCCGGCGGCACCAGCTTCTTCCAACCCCTCCCCGAGATCCTCTCCGCCTACGGCCTCTCCGTCGGCTGACCCGACGCCTCCACGACACCCCCGGGCGGCGACCCGCCCGGGACATCGTGCGCGGCGCGTCCCGGAAACCGGGACGCGCCGCGCACGATCCCGTTCCGCGGAAGGTGTCGCTTTCCCCCTCACGATCCCTGAGAGCGAATGGAGAAAACATGCTCCGGGACGTGGCCGGCCGCGCGGTGCCGTGCGGGATCGTGAGCCGTGAATACCTTGGCGGCAGGCCACACAGCGACGACATGTCGACCTCGTCGCCTTTTCGGACCGTACCGGTGACCAGCCGTGCCAGTGGGCACCGGAATGCGCTAGCGTGATCGTCAGCGAACGAACACCGCGTGTGGACGGGGAGTACGCGTGGCAAGCGAGTTCCTTCATGGGGCGGATGAGGTGTCCACACCCACCCACGCCGAACTACCGCAGGATCCGACGTTGATCGCGCGCGCTGATGATCAGACCACGAAATCATCAGCATCGTCGCCGATGTCCGAAGGGCCGCCGCAGATGGAGATCACCGATTTACAGGGAACGCCGTTAGGAAAGAGCGAGGTCGTGTCCAGGCTCGACGCGGATGGCGTCATTCTTCTGTCGGAGACAGGTCCGGCTGATTTCGTTCGGGAGCTTGGTCATCTTTTCAGCAGCTTTCGCCACCCTCATGCTGGACCTGACGGCTGGACCGTCATCCGCACCCGAGATCATGCCATTCAGGACCCGGCCTTGAGGGGTTTCACCTCATCGGCGCTCGAACCACACACCGACCGGAGCTTCCTCAGCCATCCTCCGGCGTTTCTCTGCTTCCTCCTGGAGAGTGACTCCCGGACGGGCGGTGACGCCCTGCTCGTGGACAGCGCACCCGTCTACCGTGACTACAGCGACGAGATGCTGGCGGAGCTGCAGACGCAACTGTGGCTCAGAGATCGTTCGGGAGTCGGAAGACAGCCGCTGGTCTCAGTGGCCGAAGGTCTGTGCATCAACCGGTTTCGGAACGATCGCGTCGGCTCTCCCAGGCCTCTCTCGCCCGCCGGCCGGACTCTTCTGTCGGAACTGGTCCGAGCCATCAACGCGCCGCACCGGATCCCCCTGCGCCGAGGTGAGGGGTATCTTCTGCACAACCACCGTGTCCTGCACGGACGGTCAGCCTACTCCGGAAATCGCCAAGGTGTGCGCCTCCTCGCATTCCTGGCTCCCCAGGCACCACGTTCCTGGCTGAACAGGGGTTTCCGGCTCCGCGACGAAAGCCGCCCAGGAGACGACTCATGAGCGTGCCGCCTCCCTACTCGAGCCGAGAAGAAGTCGAAAGCGCTCTGGCCGCCCTACCTCCCACCTCGGTCTCTTCCTTTCTGGAGGACATCCGCAGGGTGATCGAACGCACCACGGACCCGGAAGCGACCTTTCGACTGATATGCGAGGACACCTCGAAGCCCGCGTCCGTGCGATTCGCAGCCCTGTACGCGGTGCTGCTGCGGCTGCGCAGAGAGGAACGGCTGACGGAGTACGGACAGTTTCTTCGCCAGCACGAGCGGGAGTTCGGCGGTGAGCCGTACTTCCATACCTTTCGCGCTGTCGTGCTGCGGCTGGAGGGCGAGCTTGCCAGCCTGCTTCAGGCGATTGATCACACCCGCGAGGCCGCGCGGCTGCTCACCGATGTTCCGGGCGTGCAGCACCAACTCGCCGAGTTCATCGCGGAGTACCTGGAGAGACGTGAGGGCCCGCCACTCCCCGGCTACCTGGACGAGGGCGAGTCCCTCGTGGACCGGGCCATCACCCTCGCTCATGGACGCGTCGCCCACTACTTCGAGACCAAGGCTCGTCTCTTGTGTCTGCGAGGCGATTTCACCACGGCTCGCAGCCTGGTACGTCGGGCGATCGAACTCGAAAGGAGGGGCGGACAGGACTATCTGCGACGCATCTCCCAGTACCAGACCACGAGGGTGAAGATCGACGTCTACGCGCAGCGGGCGGACTGGTTGAAGTCCCGCGACGACTTCCGCAGGGAGATGCGCGAGTTTCGCACACAGCAACTGGAACTGCTGGGGCTCCTGGCAGGCGTCGTCGCCTTCGTGGCCAGCACCGCGAACATCGCGAGCCAGGCAACCGGCGCCACCGGGGTGCGTCTCATCTGCGCGATGGCGGGCACGCTGATCATAGTCTTCGGAGCCTTCTCCACGATCATGGGAGGCCGGGACTGGCGCCGCGCGCTCCTGGCGACAGGCGTTGGACTCCTGCTTCTGTCCATCGGTCTCCTCGCTCCGACCTGGCTGGTGCGCCCCTGATGAGGGTCATCGGCCAGGTGACATCACCGGGTGGGCAGCGGCTCAACGAGGATCGGCTCGGCTACGCGGGCCGGCTGGCATGGGTGATCGACGGGGCAACAGACCTGGAGAAGGACGTCCGGCTGCCGGCCGCCTCGGACGTGCAGTGGCTGGTGGACAGGCTCGGCGAGCGCCTCACGGAACTGGGCTCCCACACGGGCAAGGAAGACGTCGAGGGCATTCTGCGCCTCCTGTGGGAACGCACGAGAGACGACATCGTGGCTCTCGGATTCCCGGAAGGAAGAATCCATCCGACCTGTTCGGTCGGCCTGCTGCTCCTGGGGGACGACCGTTGGGAGTTGGCCCGCATCGGAGATCCCACGTGTCTCGCCTTCGGCTCACGAACCGTGGAACTGTCGACCGACTTCTTCGGACGCCGCGAGGAACAGGCTGTCAGAGAGGGGAGAGACGGCGGCCCCGACCGTCGGGAGAACCGTCGCGGGATCATCGAGCGTAGACAACAGTACATTGAGGGACGCCTGGGCGAGTCGGTGTTCTCCGGGCATCCGGACGCGCGCCTCGTCATCCAGTCCGCCAAGGGCAGCACGCGTGAGGAGAGACATTTTCTTCTCTGTACCGACGGATTTGCGCGCGCCGTCGTCGACTATGGCCTCTACGCTGGCTGGAGTGATCTGAAACGCGATTCACTGCGCCGGGGACTTCCTTCGGTCGTCGAGTCACTGCGCCAACACGAGGGGAGCGCTTCCGACGTTACCGGCGTGTCGAAACACTTCAAGCGATCCGATGACGCCACGGCCCTACTGATCGAGACGTGACCCACAACCGGAGCCGGCCATGAACCCCGAACAGCGTCCGTACCTGGTGGAAAGAAGCCCCGGATACTTCGAGTACCAGCTTCCCGTTTCCGTCAAACTGGTGATCGATCTGGCGGGCAGGATCCCGCTCCTGATGAACGAGCGAGACGAGTGGGAACTCCCAGGAGGCAAGCTGGAGGTCGGCGAGACGCCCGAGTCCACGGCCGTGCGTGAGGCCCAGGAGGAGCTGGACCTCGAGCCGGAACGGCTGGACGAACCCACCATCATCGACAGTTGGGTTTATGAGATCTTTCCCCAGCGACACGTCTTCGTGGTGAGCTACGGCTCGGAGTATCGCGGCCTCAGGGATCCACGGCTGTCTCATGAGCACAAGAAGCTCGGCGTCTTCGAATACCAGGAGATCAACACGCTCAAGATGCCCAGCCACTACAAGGACACCATCGCCCGATGGAAGAGGCACCTGTCGCGCTGACCCCGATCCGAGTGGGTCGCCGGCCCAGGAGGCCGGTGCGGCGCAGTCAGCGGGCGGCGGATTCCGCCAGCCTGATGGCTTCGACGTAGAAGCGTGGCATGCTTACGCCGTCGTCCAACGCGTCGAGTGCGAATCTCCGGAAGCTGGCCGCGCCCGACTCTCCCTCGGTCTCGAAATCCCCCGTGCTGTCCAGCATCTCGCACAGATAAGAGATGACAAGCACGCCGTTCTCCTCGTCGGCCGATCCGGGAATCGTATGCCGATACGCATGTACGGGTGCGATCGGCCGGACGACCATGCCCATTTCTTCCTTCAGTTCTCGTTCGACGGTCTCCACCGGCTGCTCACCCGGATCCAGCTTTCCCCCCGGAAGTTCCCACTCCTGGCGCTCGTTCCTCCGCAGCCAGACCTCCCCCTCCTCGAAGACGATTCCTTTCACGGAGACAGGGAGTTTCATGGTGTTCCAGGTCATGGGACGACAGATTACCTGGCCTCAGTGCTGTGCCGACGCGTTCGCGGCATGTCGCTCCGCCGGGGCATTTCGTCCCCGCCGTACGGCCTTGTCCGAGGTCCTGGTCGACGCCGTGACGGCGTCGGGTCGACCGCGCCCCGACACGACTGCCGTCGACAACATCCGATCACGATCGCTCGACTGAGATCCGATCGAGACAGCCACACCCGCGCCGTGTGACCAGGACTGCAAGTTTCTTGCAAGGCTTCTGTCCGGCGCCCCGGGCATGCCCTTCTTGCGGCCGGTCAGCGCGCCCGCCACCGGCGGACGCACGGCCGCGTCCCGGATCAGGGGGGTTCGGGGAAAGCGTGTGGGAGATCAATCATGTCTGCTGTCGTCGGCCTGTCCGGGCCGACCCATCTGGAGCGCGAGCAGTGGCTCACCGTTCGCGGCTGTAAGAAGGTTCTCGCCGTCGTGTCGACGCTGACGTACGTGCAGCGGCTGCTCGACGTGTTCCCGTTACTCGCGTCCGACCTGCGGATCGAGGTGTCGTTCACCGTCGCCCCGCACCCGTTCGGCGAGGGGGTCGTCCGCTTCCTGGAAGGAATGGGCTGCCCGTTGCTGCCCTGGGACGACGCCGTACGCACCGAGTTCGACCTGGCCCTGGCCGCCGGCCACGAGGGCATCGACCAGATACGTGCCCCGCTGATCCTGCTGTCGCACGGCGCGGGCACCAACAAGCTGCGCCGCGTCCGGCCCGGCGGTCCGGCGCAGCGCGAACGACTGCCGGGAAGGCTGAGCCGGGACAACCTCGTGCGGGACGGGCGGGTCGTTCCGGCGGTCCTGGGACTGGCCCACCGGGACGAGCTGGCGACGCTCGCGCGCGGCTGCCCGGAGGCGCTGGAGGTCGCCCGGGTCATCGGCGATCCGGCCCACGACCGGCTGGCGGAAAGCCTGCGCCTGCGCGAGAAGTACCGGGCGGCGCTCGGTCTCCGGCCGGAACAGAAGCTGGTGCTGACGACGTGCACCTGGGGTCAGACCGGCACGTTCGGCCGTCTGGACACGCTGTTGCCGAGGCTGCTCGGCGAGCTTCCCGCGGACCGGTTCCGGACGATCGTGACGACCCACCCCAACATCTCGGCCGGGCACGGCTGGTGGCAGATCGACGCCTGGCTGGCCGAGTACCGCAGGCGGGGCATCGCGGTGATGCCGCCGGACCAGGACTGGCGGGCGCCGCTGGCCGCCGCCGACTTCGTGATCGGCGACCACGGCTCGGTCACCGCGTACGCGACGGTGACGTCGGCGCCGGTCCTGCTGGCCGCGTACCCGCACGCCGACGTGCACGTCGCCTCGCCGGCCGCCGCGTTGGCGGGCATCGCGCCGGCGCTGGTGCCGACGACTCCGCTGGACGAGCAACTGCGCTACGCGGCCGAGGTCTACCGGCGGCCCGAGCACGCGGCGGTCGCCGCGCGGATCACCTCCGAGCCCGGCCGGTTCAACGAGCGCATGCGCCGGCTCATCTACCGGCAGCTCGGCATCGGGGAACCCGCCTACCGACCGGTCACGGAGCCCGCTCCGCTCCCCGCGTCCCTGGACGCCTGGACGCGCGACACGAGGGAGGGCGCGGCATGACCGTGACACGTGACAGGTCGGCGTGCGCCCGCGTAGCGCTGTGGCGGCCGACGCGACGGGAGCCGGCCGCGCTCGACGTCCACCTCCGGGTGGAGATCGACGGATCCGGCCGGTCCTCGGGCTGCGCCGAACGGGCCGACGTGCTCTGCCTCCGGGCGCCGGAGCGGGCGATCGCGCCGGCGGCCGCGGCCGTGGACCGGCTGCTTCACCGGTTCCCGGGGTGCCTCGTCGCCCTGGTCCCGGCGAGCCCGGGTGGCTGCGTCGTCGGGGCCCGGGACGGCGCCCGGATGGCGGCGGTTCCGGACACCCGGACCCAGCGCCGCATGACCGCGCGGGAACGTGCCAGCCTGGCGTCGTTCCTGCACGGACAACTCGTGGTGGGCCGAAGCTGGAGGCCGCGGCCCGGCCGGGCCGCGGCCCGCCTGGTGCTGGTCGAACGGACGGCCCGCGGGCCCCTGGCGCTACGCCTGCTGCCGCTGGCCGACGCGCTGGCGGAGTGACGCTCGCGGACAGGGCTCAGGCGCCTGCGGGACCCAGCTCCCGCAGGCGCCGTTCCACACGCTCGGCGTCCACCGGGCTGCCCGCGAAACGCGCCAACGCCTCCCCGTAGTGCTCCCGCGCCCTCGTCTGGTCCTCGGCCGCGGCGAGTTGGCCCAGCATCTCCAGCGCCCTGCCGCGCCAGAACCCGGAGCCGGTGTCGTCGAACTCGGCGAGGCTCGCCCGCAACTCGCCGATCCCGTCAGCCCGCCTGCCGCTGTTGGCCAGGGCGAAGCCGAGCAACGCACGCGCGCGGGCCGCGTCGTAGGCGTCCTGTACGGCGACCAGTCCCGCCCGGGCCAGCGAGAGGTGTTCCACCGCCTCCCCGTGGCGCTCCTGTTCGAAGGCCATCTCGCCCAGGCGGAGGCGGGAGAGCGCCACCTGACGTCGGTCACCCACCGCCTCGCGCAACGCCAGCGCCCTCCGGTAGTACTCCTCCGCCGCCGCCAGCCGCCCCACGGCCCGGCTACAGGTGCCCAGGCCGCTGAGCGCCTGGGCCTCGTCCCGTGGATCGTCGGCCTCACGGGCGAGCACCAGCGCGCGCTCGTACCACTCCCGCGCCTCCTCGTGCTGGCCCGCCCTCACCAGCCCCTTGGCGCCCGAGGTGAGCATCCGCATCTCCGCGCCACGCTCGCCCGCCCCGCGCGCGGCGGCGAGACCGAGGCGGTGGGCCTCGATCCAGGATTCGTAGCCGCGCAGCCGCGCGAAAGCCGGCCACATCGCGTCGGTCAACTGCCAGACCGCGGCCGGCCAGCCAGCCTCGGCGGCGGCGCGCAGCACGGACATCAGCGTCTCGTGGTGCGTGCGGGACCAGGCCAGCGCACCTCGTTCGTCCGTGAACGGCACTGGCGCGGCGGGCGGAAACTCAAGGTCGATCGGCAGACTGCGGTGGGCGGGTGCCAACAGCCTGTCCGCCGCACTCGCCCTGGCCAGGCACCAGTCCACCAGGCGGCGCGCCGTTGCGTGTCGGGTCGCCTCCGTATCGTCCCGCGCTCCGCGCTGTGCGGCATGTGCCCGGACCAGGTCGTGGAAGCGGTACCGCTCCCCGGGCGTCTCCTCCAACAGGTTCGCCTCGGCCAGCGCCTCCAGTAGTCGCTCCGCGTCCGCCTCCTCCAGGTCGCAGGCCGCGGCTGCCAGGTCCACGTCGAAGTCCGGGACCGGCAGCAGCCCCAGTCGCCGATAGGTCCGCGCCTGCTCCGGGGTCAGCGCCCCGTAGGACTCGTCCAGAACCGTCTGCACCGTTGGTGTCCCCTCCGCGCGTAGTGCGCCGATCGGTCCCGTGCCCCGGGTGAGGGCGGCCGCGAGGGCCGCGATGGGTTGTTCGGGTCGGGAGGCGAGGCGCGCGGCGGCCAGGCAGACCGCCAGCGGCAGGAAGGCGCACAGCGTGACGATCTCCAGGGCCGCCGACCGGTCGCGGTCCACGCGCTGGCGGCCCACGCTGCGCGCGAGCAGTTCCATGGCCGTGCCGTCGTCGAGCAGGCCGAGTTGGTGGAACACGGCGCCGTCGGTGACCAGGCCGGAGAGCCGGTGCCGGCTGGTGACCACGACCAGTGCGTCGGGCGCGCTCGGCAGCAGGGTCCGCACGTGGGCGGCGGTCGACGCGTTGTCCAGCATCAGCGCGAACCGCAGGCCTGCGGTGGTGGACCGCCACAGCGCGGTCTGCTCGGGAAGCGTGGCGGGGATCTCCTGCTCCCCGAGCGAGCGGAGCAGGTGCCCGAGCACCTCCCCGGCGCTCGGCGACTCGCTGGGGGCGAAGCCGCGCAGGTCAGCGTAGAGCTGGCCATCGGGGAAATCGGCCTGCCTGTCACGTAAGTAACGCGAGGTCAGCGTCGTCTTCCCGACCCCACCCGGCCCGGAGACCACGATGATCTGGGGAACGCCGGTGTCCCGCGCATCCCGCAACGCGTCGAGGGCCCGCAGATCCTCCTGCCGCCCGGTGAACGTGGCCGGAACCGGCAGCAGTTGCCGGGGCACTGGCCGGCTCGGGGGCGGCGGGCTGGTCGGCGCCTGGTGAAAGTGCACGCCGCCCGCGATGTCCCGCGCCTGCACGCTGGGCCCCAGCACCTGGGCGGATTCCCCGATCAGATTCGTGTGCTGCCCCTCTTCCCCCATCACCAACCGGCGCAGCTCCCTGCCGAAGACGGGGTCCTCCGCTGCCCTCCGCGTGAGCGAACGTGCCAGTTCCTGAACGTCCTCCATCGCAGCGCCGCCCCTCTCGACCCGTTGCCATGCCTCGGCCACGGCAGAATCCGTGGCAACGATGGACAACACGAGCGCGGACAACGCCGTCCACGCGCCTGACCCCCGCCCGCCGCCGACGACGTACGCGAGCCTCTCCCCTAGCTCTCGCACCGGCATCACTCCCCCCACTCAGGAAGTTGCCCTCGGTCAGCGCACGTGCAACCGCACGATCGCTCGAAAGCGTAGAAAGAATGCCCCTCTGGGCATGGATGCCCCGGATGCCGCATCACGTCACAGCACCATGTCGAGACAGGACGCTCCACGGGGGGCGCACGGCCCAACAACGGTGCGCCCCCGGTGCTCGCGCCGATGACTAGTCGCGGGCTGTGTCGGGTGTCATCCTCGAAAGGGACCGACATCTGATGGAGAGTCCGATACCGGCGAGGAGGGGCGCTGGGGGTGGAACTCCGCATACTCGGCACGGTCGACCTGTGGGCGAACGGTCAGTCTCACGCTCTGGGTTCACTCAAGGAACGGCACCTCCTTGCCTGCCTGGCCTACGACGTGGGCCGCCAGATCCCGGCGGACACACTCGTCGAACGGATGTGGGACGGTGACACGTCAGGCACAGACGCAGGGAAGCGGCTCCAGCCATACGTCTCACGACTGAGGCGGAAGCTCCGCGAGGTGGGAGGCGCGGGCAGCCCCACCATCGAGGGCGGTTCGGGCACCTACTGGCTCGAAGCGGACGCGCAATCGATCGACGCCCGTCGTTACGCGACACTTGCCGCACAGGCACGATCGCTCGCCGACTCCGGCGATGACGAGCAGGCCCTGCGCTTGGTCGGTGAGGCCGAGCCACTATGGCGCGGCGAGCCCTTGGCCGGCCTCCCCGGCCTGTGGGGGGAGCAGACACGCGTAGCCCTCTCGCACACGCATCTCGATGTCGCTCTGATCCGCGCTGGCATCGCCCTGCGCCGCACCCGCTTCGCCGAAGCGATCGGCTGTCTCTCTCCTCTGGCAGCACAACACCCGACCGACGAGGCACTCGCCGAGCACTTGATGCTCGCCTTGTACGGACGAGGTCGCACGGCACAGGCTCTGGATGTTTACCAGACCGTCCGGCGTCGCCTCAGCGTGGAACTCGCCTCCGAACCCGGAGGCCGTCTCCGTGATGTCCAACTAGGAATTCTCCGAAATAGTGATTTTAGAGCGTTGATCCCCAATCCCGTTCCCCGAGACTCCATCCATCTCTCTTCCGACTCTCCGCCCAACAATCTCCCTCATCGGGTTCCGTTCGTAGGACGAGCAGTCGAGATGGAGAGAATCTATCAGGCCGCGATGCGATCGCGCGAGACAGGGAAAGTGGCCTCTCTCGAATTGATCGCAGGAATGCCAGGTATCGGCAAGTCCGCACTGGCGATACATGCAGCACATGAGCTCGCACCGCTATTTCCAGACGGCCAACTCTACATCCCGCTCGGGGCACACGCTGGAGACCATGCTCCGCTCACACCAGCGGAGGCGCTGGACCGGTTGCTACGAGCTTTGGGTGTTCCGGCAGAAAGGATGCCTCAGGATCTGGATGCGGCCGTCACACTGTGGCGTTCCCTTCTCGCCAATCGTCGCATGCTTATCCTGTTAGACGATGCGGCGAACACAGATCAAGTACTCCCACTGTTACCTGGGAACCCCGAGTGCCTGGTTATCACGACAAGCCGTCGCCGGCTCACAAAGCTTCATGGACATCAGCATGTCCACCTCGACGTACTGTCGGAAGAAGACGCGATCTCCCTGTTCCAGGAGAGGATTGGAGACGCACGGGCATCAGCGAACACAGCGGTCGCTGAGATTGCCAGGCTCTGCGCATACCTCCCATTAGCCATTGAGATCACAGCCAGCCGCCTGAACTCCCATCCCACTTGGAGCATAACCGAGATCGCCCAACGGGTGGTGAATTCAGATAAGCGCCTCAGAGAGATAGATGACAGCACAGGGGCAATTGCACAAAGCTTCAATTTCTCTTATCAGTGGCTCAGCAGTGAGCAGCAGATGGTCTTCCGCCGTCTAGGGCTGCACAGCACAAACGATATCAGCCCTCATGCGGCATCCTGTCTCGCAGGGCTTGATCTCCACACGACGGAACACATACTAGAGGATCTCCTCAACTTCCATATCATCCAGGAGCCTGCTCCACATCGGTATCGGCTTCACGATCTGTTGCGTGAATTCGCAACCAACCTCGCGGTTGCCGAGGAGACCGATGAGGAGCGCAAGGAGGCCGTCGATCGCCTTCTTGACTTTTATCTCATCGCCGCTGACGTCGCAGATCGCATCACCTACCCACACCGCGCACGCATCGAGACCCCGGCCGACTACGCGACGAACACACCGTTGGGCTGGGACGATCGCGCAGATGCCCATCAGTGGCTCGTTTCTGAGCGAATGAATCTGATCGCCGTCGCAGAACAGGCATGGGTTGCTGGCCCTCCCTCCCGTGCCGCCCTGTTCGCCAACGCCTTAGGAGGACTCCTAGACGAGGAGCGTCATGGTGCAGTAGCCGACAGGCTGCACCAGCGATCCGTTTCTCACTGGCGTTCCGTGGGCGACGAGCGCGCCGAGGTGCGCGCGCTGATAGACCTAAGCCTCACCCACGCACACGCGGACCGTTACTCCCAGGCGATGTCGGCGGCAGACAGAGCGCTTGAAATGGCAAGTGCTGCAGGCGACCACGAAGGAAGAGCAGAGGCGCTTCACCAACTGGCCGTACCTTACGGCTATCTTGGCGACTTTCATAAGTCACTTTCTCTGCAACGCTCCGCTTTGGAGCTGAGGCTGAGCATGACAGATCAGCGCCAACAAGCTCGCGCCTACAATAATATGGGCATAACTTTACTCCGCCTAGGAGAGCATGATTCAGCGCTGACGTCTTTTCAGTATGCGCTTTCCAAGTTCCGATCGTGCGGAGACGAACATGTGCAGGCAGCAGTTCTGAACAACATCGGAGATCTGCATCGCGTCACCGGTTCAACAGAGCGAGCCCGTGCATCATATGATCGGGCTTGGAATCTCGCGCGAAAATATGGACACGCCGCAGAACGAGCAACGATTCAGATGAACCGCGCCAAAGTTCACCAGCTCACCGGTCAACTAGACGGCTCACTGGACTTATATCGGCAAGCCCTTTCCGCCTTCCGCAGCATCGGCGAGAGACGCCGGGAGATGCTCTCTTTGGACGGGATCGGCATAACTTTCCGAATGATGGGACACTTTGCTGAATCTGCGGCCCATCACCGCAGAGCGCTGGATATAGCAGAGGAGATCAGAGCCGGAGCCGAGAAGGTGCAGATCCTGCTGAACATGGCACTTCTTGATCAATACTATCAACGGAAAGAAGTAGCGATAGCACATGCCCAGCATGCACTCCAAGTTGCCGAACAAACGAAGTCCCCGAGTGCCATCTCAGAGGCGAAGCAAATCCTTACCAAACTTATGCGCCAACGACAAGAAGGGGCGACGGGGTGATTTCCGGCAGATATTGTGGACAAAGCTCTCGCCACGCACTGCCTAACGGGTACCCTGGGTACGAATTTGCGAGGAAGACGATCTAGGACGTAGAATGGACCTGTTCAAACAGGCCACCATCGGCTCTCTTTGAGCATCCTTCCGTCCAAATCGTTAGAAAGTCCCCATCTACACAGTGAGCACCGCACTCCGAATGCTAGCCGGAGCCATTGCCGTCCCGGCCCTGGTCTATGCAGGCTACTCGTTGGCACCGAGCATTCCGTCGTTCACTAGCCCAACTCCGCGGCTTGAGTTGGGTCAGTCAGTGGAGCATTCGACAGCGCGTTCTGCGCAGTACGTGATCCAGGCCGACTGCATCTACCTCAATGACCAATCCGGGAAAACGCAGCACTCGGCCCAGATGGCCTAACTCTCCTGCATCTACCTCTGCCCGCCAGTCATCTGGCGGGCAGACCGTTCCATCTCGCGGTCCAGATGCTATGTCAGGGACTCTCAGCTGTGCATCTTGCACGGACTTTCATCGACTAGCTTCGATCACAGAGAGTCACTCGCGAGTGCGGTCATGAACGCCTCCCAGGCTTCTCGTGAAGCCCGAGCGTCCCTCGCGCGTCGATCCTTCGAGTCACGGATCGCCACACCCGCTCGGTCAGAGAGCGTGGCAACCTCAACGCAGTTGCCGTTACCGGCCGTGTAGCTGCTCGTGCGCCACGTGGCACCCCTCAGGTCGGCTATCCCCGCTTTGCGCGTTCCGTCCATCACCTGGTCGCTTCCTCGATCTGCTCCACCAGTTCGAGGCTATCTTGCGTGGGAAGAGCAGCCTGAGCCAAGCTCTGGAACAGTCGATTGAGTCGTCTCAACGTGAGCGGATCATCACGGAAGTTCGCCGTGTTGTCCGCAGCCTCCGTGAACGCCGCGTCGGCGTCGGCATCCTGCCCCGTGCCGAGGAGCGTGAAGGCGCCTGTACAGGCGGCCTTCTCCCCGGCGTCAAAGGGAATGACTCGGATCGACACGTGCGACAGGGCCGAGACCTGTCGGAGGTGGCGGAGTTGTGCACGCATGGTCTCGGACCCGCCGACGAGCAGCCTGAGCGCCGCCTCGGTGACCACGGCTTCCAGCGCGAGTGGCGCTTCCTCGTGCAGCCTCTGCTGGCGGCGCATACGCACCTCGACGAGACCCTCGACCTGGTCGGGACCGAGTGCCAGGAAACTCACCGCCGTCACGGCGCGGGCGTAGTCCTCCGTCTGTAGTTGAGCGGGGATCAGCAGCGGCTGGTACTCGTAGCAGCGGACCGCCTCGGCCTCGTAGGCCAGGAACTCGGCGTAGTTGGCGGAGATCACGTCCGCGTACGCGTCCCACCACGGTGGGACGCGCTGTCTGCCTCGGATCATCAGCTGGGCGAGCTCGGCCCGCTTGTCGTCGGGGACCTCGTAGAGGTTCATCAGGGCCTCGAAGTCGCGCTTCGTGCACGCCCGCTTGGCGGTCTCCACCCTGGTGATCTTCGAGTTGTGGCAGCCGAGCTCGGCGCCTACCTCCTCCGCCGTCAGGCCGGCACGATCGCGCAGCCGGCGGAGCTCACCGCCCAGCTTCCTCCGGGCGGTCAGCGGACTCCCGCTGGCGACGATGGCCATCGACACGTCTCCCTGATGTCCGCGCGGCCGGCTCTCAACCGTAGCCAACAGCCAGCCGACAGCCTCACGCTCGCAGCGTAGTACACATGCTCGGCGCATCGAATGGCACATTGCCATTCACAGACTTGACTTCCTTCTCCGGTGCCCTCCATCATTCATTGACGCTGCGTGTTCGCTGACTGACGGCATGTCGTCGTCCGTCAGCCGAACACGGCCAGCGTCTCGTCGGGGCCTCGGAGGTACGTGAGATGGCAATCGCGGTTCGGGAAGAGCTCAACTCGCGTCGGTGGGAAGTGACGTTGCGTGCGGCGGAGGTGCCGGGGTGGCGGCGGCGGGTGGGGGGCGTGGTCGCGGAGTGGGAGGCGGCGCGCGGGGCGGAGGAGGCGGTGCTGCTCGGCGTCACCGAACTGCTCAGCAACGTGCTGGCGCACGCCGGGGATCCGCGCTGCGCGCTGACGCTCCGCCGCGTCGGGACAGCCGTCGTGGTCACCGTCGAGGACCACTCGCACCGGCTGCCGCGCATCCTCTGTCCCGATCCCTCGGACATCGACGGACGCGGGCTGTGGCTGCTGCACCACATGGTCGAGGGCCGGATGGGGTGGTGGGTCGTGCCGACCGGGAAGAAAATCTGGTTCAGCTGCGGGCCGGCGCCGGAGGACGCGCGGTGAGCCCCGCGGTCGGGTACCGCGTCGAGGCCGTGGCGTACGTGCCGGGAGACGGGACCCTGTTCCACCTCGGCGACGGCTTCGACGCGGACCCCCGGCTCGCCCTGCGGTGGCTGCGAGGCCGGGCCTGCGAGATCGCGAATCATCAGGCGGACGACGCCCCGGGCTTCACGACGTCGGTGCACGAGTGGCTGAACCACCAGCCGACCTGGTCCATGTACCTGCGGCTGCTGCTGCGCGGCCTGGTGATCAGCTACGCCGACTCGACCCACGACACCGTCTACGAATTCAGCGTGCGGCCGGTGCTCGCCGGCGGCTTACGAACGGGGGTGACCCGGACGGATGCCTGACCTCGCCCGCGAACACGGTGCCCGCCAGGCCTACGTCTTCGAGTGCATGACCTGCCAGCACGCCTCTCCCCCGTCGGAGACCCCGGACCGCCCTCAGCGATGGGCGGCCGACCACGCCCGGCGGCAGGGGCAGGACGAAGCGGGACACCACTCGTTCACGCGTACCGTGACGGACCTCTGGCGCGTGCCCCAAGCCTCGCTCGCCGGTGCGCGGGACGATACCGGGGGCGGCAGGAGGCACCAGCTCATGGAGGTCGGCGCGCAGAGCATCCGCATCGGCGATCTCCTCGCCGTGGACGGGCTGTTCTTCCAGGTGGTGGACCTGCGTTGGGTCCCTGGCCGCGCCGCCCGCCTCGCGCTCCTGCGGCACGGACGGGAACCCGTAGTCCTCGGGCAGCACACGCGGTACGAGATCAAGCGACCGACGGATGCGTGAGCGGCCGGGACGCCCGGGAGATCGTGCGCCGGGTGTCCCGGTTTCCGGGACGTGCCGCGCACGGTGTTTCGGTGTTGAGCCGGGTCTCAGCGGCCGCGGCGGCGGAGGGCCCGCCACGAGGGGCGTCGGGGAGAACGGGTGGAGTCCCGAGGCGTACGGGGGCCTCTTGCGCCGGACGGGCGCCAGGGGGTGTCCGAGGAGGAGAGCGGGGTCTTGCGTTCGGCCTGGGCCTGGACCTCGTAGTGGGATTCCTCGGCTGTCGGCCGGTACATCGTGTCGTGGGCCCCCGTGATGACCTGGAACGCGTCCCTGGCCATCCCGCGGCGCCGGATGCGGGACGCGAGCCACGTGAGAACGCCCATGACGGCGAGCAGGCTTCCGGTGAGGACCAGAAGGGAGAGGAGCCCGTTCACACCATCACTCCTTCGGCAGCGGCGCGTCCGCACCGGTAGGTACGGCGGATCCGCGCGATGCCCGTCTCCAGGTCCACCGGGGCGGGTGGGTCCTCCGCCCGCCGGACGGCCTGCGCTCCGGGATCGTCCTCCCGCATCAGGTCAACGCCCATGGACGGCAGGCTCCTGCCCCATCCACAGCGGGAGACGGTCGGCCAGGAGCAGGGCCGCCGTTCCGGCTCCGGTGGCGACGAGGCACGCCGCGTGCGTCACTCCCCGAGAACGCGGGCGGGCGCGCCCGGGTTCCATCAGACAGTCGGTGGTGCTCACTTCCCGTCCGAACCGGCTGAGCTGACTTCCGCTCAACCACCCCCACCCGGGGCCGGCTATCCCCTCCGCAGCCGGCCCCGGGCAGGCGCACCACGCCCGTGACGCCGAGCGTCGGCGTGGGGCGCGGTCCTCCGGAGGTCAGGGGACCTTGGGCCACACGTCCTTCGGCCAGTTGTCGTCCGGGGTCACCGTGGCCGTGTGGCGGTCGGTGGCGTCGTCGACGTGGTTGTCCGCGAGCGCCGGGGTTGCCGCTGCGGAGAGCAGGGCGACGGTGAGGACGGGGACCGCCAGGACCATACGTCGGGTGCGTGACCGCATTTGCGCCTCCTCGTGTTCCTTGCGCCGCGCGTGGCTCGCGCGTTTCTCCAGCCTGCGCGACCCGCGAGTTTGGGGCATTGACCATCGGTCGCGGGTACTTGATGTTCCGTTGATGGACGGGAATGGCGGGGCCCCACGGGCCGTTGATCGGGGTGGGGACGGGATGAGGGGGGTTTCGGGGATGGGAAGGTCGGTCGAGGTCGGTGGACGCCGGGACGTCGGCCCGGGAGAGGGGCGCGGCGCTCCCGCGTCCGAGCATCGGGTGGTCTCGCTGGGGCCGGTCCAGGTGGCGGCGATTCAGCTCACGAACCAGCGCGAGCTGTGCACCCAGGGGCTGGAGACCCCCCGGGGGACGTACCAGTTCGTGCTGCCGACGCGCGGGTCGATGCACACGAGGTGGAACGGGCGGCAGAGCACCGTCGGGCAGGGCGATCTGGGGATCCACGACCAGACCAGGCTGGAGAGCTTCGCGTTCGGAGCGCCCGCGGAGGGGGGTCCGGTCCGGGTCGCCGCGGTCGTCGTGCCCAAGCGGCGGCTCGCGTTACCCGAGGGCTGGACGGACCGGGTGCTGGGGCAGCAACTGCCGGGCGAGGAGGGGGTCGGCGCGCTGCTCTCCGGTTTCGTTGAGCGGCTGGCCGACGAGATGGCGGCGGGCACGGGCGGGTACCGGCCCGCCGACGGGCCACGGCTCGGTGCGGCGCTGCTCGAACTGGTGCAGGCGGCGATCGCCCACCTGCTCGACGACGACGCGACGCTGGTCCACGCGTCCCACCACCGGAGTCTACTCCTGCGCGTCCAGGGCTTCATGGGGCTGCACCTGCACGATCCAGAGCTGACTCCGCGCACCGCCGCGGCGGCGCACCACATATCGGTGAGCCACCTGCACCAGCTGTTCCGTGACTACGGCGGCGGCGTCACGGCCGCCGCGTGGATCCGCCGTCAGCGCCTGGAACATGCGCGCCGGGACCTGGCCGACCCGTTGCTCCGGGCGACGCCCGTGCACAGGATCGCCACCCGGTGGGGCTTCAGCCACGCGGCGGTCTTCAGCCGCGTCTTCCGCTCCGCGTACGGGGTGTCCCCCGCGGACTACCGGGACGCCGCGGTGTTGGGACCGTCCGTGGAGCTGCGCCGTTCATGATCCTGCTGTCCGGGTCGCGATGGTGGCCAAACCTCTCGATGGAGCGGTCCCGTCGCGACAGCGCACCTGGGTTGTGCACCCGTCGTGCGCCCAGGTGCGCAGGTGAACCGCGTGACTCCACTTCCATGTGTCACCTGTGATATTCGAGCGAATATCTTAGGTGAGGGTACCGGTGGCGGCGCTGATGGCACGAACGAACGACGCCAGTCCCCGCAGATGTCCCCGCCCTTGGGCGGCACCGCCGAATGGGTTCACCGATTTCGCCGGAAGAGGGAGCCGAAGACGCGCCTCGCTGCCGTTTCTTCTTTGAAGGAGAGCCGGATGCCCCAGAGTCGCGAGCGCATGGAAGAGTCGGACGACAAGTTCTTTGACGCACTCACCGGTATTCTGGCCGAATCGTACGGCAGCCATATGCACTTCGGCTACTGGGACGACATGTCAGGAGCCGGCTGTTCGGCACCACCCGCGCCCGCATCAGTATCGGGATTTCCTATCTGCGGGCACGCAGGGACCACCGCAGGCAGGCCCCCGAATCAGCGACACTGTTCGCTTGATCGGGCATCCACCAGCCCCTAGAGTAGGGCGGTGAAGATATCGAGTTCCCTTGCCAATCTGCCGAAGGCCGATCTGCACGTCCATCAGGAAGCGACTCGTTATCTGGATCTGGTCCTGGCCGAACGCGAGGGCCGGGAGCCCTACGACTGGTCGGCCTGGCGTCGGCGGCTGGCGGCCGAGCTTCCGCCCGGCAAGGAGCGCCTGCAGCGGATCGGGTCGGTGCAGCCGGTTCCGCTCGAACACGACGATGACGACGATCTGTTCGTCGCGCGGTTCGCGGCGCTGATGCGCGACCACGCTGCCGCCGGCGCGTGGTACGTCGAGATTCGCTGTGGTGGCGAGGTCGTCACCCGCGACGGCTTCATGTCGATGTTTCGGCGGGCCGAGCAGCAGGTGCGTGCCGACTATCCGCGCCTGCGCGCCGAGGCGCTGGCGATCGTCGTCCACGCGGGGCGGGATCCCGAACGCACGGACGCGTTCGCCGACGGCTGCGTCCGCGCGGCCGGCGAAGGGCTGGCGGGGATCGACTTCCTCTACGCGCCGTACGACACCGAGGCGGACTGGACCCCCATGTACCGGCTGGCGGAGCGATTCGCCGAAGCCGGTCTGGGGATAACGGCGCATGCGGGCGAGGTGTCGACGGCCAATATCGCCGCCGCCGCGCGAATGCCGGGTCTGACCAGGATCGGGCACGGCATACATGCCGCGGCGGACCCGGAGTTGCTGCACCTGCTGGTTGACAGGGGCGTGACGCTGGAATGCGCGTTGACGTGCAACACCTATTTCGGCGTCCTGCCGGAGATCGAGGAGCATCCGCTGCCGCGCCTGGTCGAGGCGGGCGTCGCGGTCACCCTGGCCACGGACAATCCCGTCCAGCTCAGCACGACGATCGAGCAGGAGTACGCCGTGGCGGCCGGACTCGGCATGAGCGTCGAGCAGCTCGCGGGCTTCACCCGGAACGCGATCCGGGCGGCGTTCACCTCCGACGAACGCAGGGCCGCGATGCTCGGCGAGCTGGCCGGCGGCTGACCGCGTCGCGGCTCCCGGGTGGCGGCGGCCCGGGGCGCGGTGGCCCCGGGTGGCGAGGGCGCCGCGGCGGTCGCGGCCGGCCGGTTCCTCGGTAAGCGATTGCCGCGGGGCGGTGGGGGTCCGTACGATGCCGGGCATGGGAACTCTGTGAGGGCCGGGTGGTGGGTGGCCGCGTGGAGCGTTGCTCCGTGGTCGTCCCCGTAGGGGCTCGTCGCGCCGGTCCGGCGCGCGGGCGGCATCGATCCGTCTCGATCGGCCTGGCCGGGAACAGGGGGCACCCTCATGCACACCTCACAATTGGCCCTACACGACATCACCAAGCGCTTTGACGAGCACGTCGTGCTCGACCGGGTCTCGTTGACCGTCAAACCGGGCGAGAAGGTCGGGGTCATCGGCGACAACGGCTCCGGGAAGTCGACGCTGCTACGGATCATGGCCGGCCGGGAGCCCGCGGACAACGGCGAGCTGGTCGTGTCCGCGCCCGGCGGCGTCGGGTACCTGCCGCAGACGCTGGCGCTGCCGCCCGAGGCCGGCGTCGCGGACGCCGTGGACCTGGCGCTGGCGGACCTGCGCGAGCTGGAGGCGGAGCTGCGCCACGTCGAGGCGCGGATGGCGGCGGAGGCTCCGGGCCCGGAGCTCGACCGCGCGCTGCGGGCGTACGCCGGGGTGCTGGAGCGGTACGAGGCACGCGGCGGGTACGAGGCGGACGCGCGCGTGGACATCGCGCTGCACGGTCTCGGCCTGCCGCGGCTGGACCGGGACCGGCGCCTGGGCACGCTGTCCGGCGGCGAACGGTCGCGGCTGGCGTTGGCCGCCACGCTGGCGGCGCGTCCCGAACTGCTGCTGCTCGACGAGCCGACGAACGACCTGGACGACCAGGCCCTGGAGTGGTTGGAGGAGTACCTGCGCGGCCACCGCGGCACCGTGGTGGCGGTCACCCACGACCGGGTGTTCCTGGACCGGCTCACCACCACCGTGCTGGAGGTCGGCCACGGCCGGGTGGCGCGGTACGGGGACGGCTACGAGGGCTATCTCGTCGCGAAGGCGGCCGAACGCCGGCGGCGGCTGCGGGAGTACGAGGCGTGGCGCGAGGAGGTGGAGCGGAACCGGCGGCTGGTCGACGCGAACGCGGCCCGGCTGGACGGCATCCCGCGCAAGCTGCCGATGGCGGCCTTCGGGCACGGCGGGTTTCGCGCCCGGGGGCGCGGGCACGGCGCGATGGTGCGGATCCGCAACGCGAAGGAGCGCATCGCGCGGCTGACGGAGGATCCGGTGGCCCCGCCCCCCGAGCCACTCACCTTCACCGCCCGGATCACCACGGCCGAGCCGGAGGCGAAACCGGACGCCGAGCCGGACGTACGGGCGGAGTCGGAGGCGGAGGCCGCCGAGGCTCCGGAGGCGAGGAGCGTCGAGGCGCCGGCCGGCGAGCCGCGGCCGGTGGGCCGGGCGGCCGGTGCGGCGAGCCCTGTGGACGACGCCACGGAACCCTCGGCCGGCGAGGTCCTCGCCGAGCTGCGCGACGTGCGCGTCGGGGAGCGGCTGTCGGTGGAGTCGCTGCGCCTCGTGCCGGGGGAACGGCTGCTGGTCACCGGGCCGAACGGCGCGGGCAAGAGCACGCTGATGCGGGTGCTGGCCGGGGAGTTGGCGCCCGACGCCGGCGCGGTGCGGGTGCGCGGGCGGGTCGGGCATCTGCGGCAGGAGGAGACGCCGTGGCCGCCGCGGCTGACCGTCGTCCAGGCGTTCGCGCGGGGCCGGGTCGGTGACCGGGACGAGCACGCCGCGCGGCTGCTGTCCCTGGGCCTGTTCAGCCCGTCCGACCTGCGGCTGCGGGTGGGCGAGCTGTCGTACGGGCAGCGCCGCCGGATCGAGCTGGCCCGGCTGGTGAGCGAGCCGGTGGACCTGCTGCTGCTCGACGAGCCGACCAACCACCTCTCCCCCGCCCTCGTCGAGGAGCTGGAGGAGGCGCTGGTGGGGTACGCCGGCGCGCTGGTGGTCGTCACGCACGACCGGCGCATGCGGTCCCGTTTCACCGGCTCCCATCTGGTGTTGCGCGACGGGCGCGTGGCGGAACGGAGGGCCGACGTAGACTGACCGGCATGACCGGCGAAGCCCGGCGTACCGCCGCGGACAAGACGCTCGACGTTCTTGAGGCGCTGGCCGAGCACCGCAGCATCGCCGGGCTGGCGGAGGCGACGCGGCTGCCGAAGCCCACCGTGCACCGGATCCTGCAGACGCTGGTCCAACGCGGCTTCGCCCGCCAGGTCGAGCACGGCAGCTACGTGGGTGGGCCGCGCATCCTGACCCTCGTCGGCCGCCACCAGCCCGCCATCGACCTGCCGAACCACGTACGCCCCGCGCTCGACGAGCTGCAGCGGGAGACGAAGTGGACGGTGCACTTCGCGCTGCTGGCGGGCGACGCGGCGGTCTACGCGGCGAAGGTGGAGGGCGACCGGCCGTACCACCTCGCCTCGCGGGTCGGCATGACGCTGGCGCTGCACTCCACCTCGGTGGGCAAGTCGATGCTCGCGTGCCTGCCGGACGAGGCGGTCCGGGCGCTGCTCGGCCGCGCGGGCATGCCGCCGCGCACCGGGCACACGCACACGGAGCCGCGGACGCTGCTCGCCGAGCTGGCCGCGATCCGGCGGCGCGGGTTCGCGGAGGACAACGAGGAGAACGAGGAGAGCGTCGTCGCGGTCGGCGCGCCGGTCTTCGACCACACCGGGCAGGTGATCGGAGGGATCAGCGCGGCGGCGCTCAACCATCCCGCGGACGTCGCCGCGATGCCCGGCTGCGGCCGGGCGGTCGCGGACACGGCCCGACGGGTCTCCCTGTCCCTCGGCGCCCCGCTCCAGCACAGCGACCTGACCCAACGGGCCAGCTGACGGCCTCAGGACGGCTGGACCTCGTCGAAGAGGGCGATGGCCTCGGCGGGGTCCGGGCTCACGAGGCGTTCCAGACCGGCCGTCGTGATCTCCGCCCACCTGCCGGCGCGCGCCCACATCCGTTCCTCGAAGGCCCGGACGGCCTCGTCCAGATCGCCGGGGCCGGAGGCGGCGGCGACGGACTCGGCGAGTTCGGCGCCCTCCAGCATCGCGAGGTTCGCGCCCGCCCCCAACGGGGGCATCAGGTGGGCGGCGTCACCCAGGAGCGTCACCCCGGGAACGTGGGCCCAGGAGTGGGACACGGGCAGGACGTGGAGGGGGCGGTGGGCGAACGCGGTGCCGTGCCGGAGGAGGTCGAGGACGGGAGCGGCCCAGCCGTCGAAGAGGCCCAGCAGGCCTGACCGCACGGCCTCGACGTCGGCCGGGTCCGGGTGCGGGTGCCGGTCCAGCGGCGCGCGGAACTGGGCGTACACCTTGACGTGGCCGCCGCTGTTGCGCTGGGCGACGAGGGCGCGGTTCACGCCGTACACGGCCAGGGAACCGTCGCCGATCAGCCGGGCGAGGTCGGGGTGGCGGGCGTCGACGTCGTCCAGGGAGGTCTCGACCAGGGTGACGCCGGTGTAGTGCGGCGTCGCGGACGAGACCGCGGGGCGGACCCGGGACCAGGCGCCGTCCGCGCCGACCACGAGGTCGAACGTCTCCTGGCGCCCGTCCGCGAAACGGACCAGCGCGCCGTCCCGGGTCCCCGGTACCACCTCCGTCACGCCCCGCCCCCACAGCACGTCGAGGGGGCCGAGCAGCAGGTCACGGAGGTGCCCGCGGTCGATCTCGGGATTGGCCAGGTCATCGGGACGGGGTCGCCAGTCGCGGAGCACGGTCCCGTCCGGGTCGAGGATGCGCATGGCCTGCCCCTCGGGACGGGACAGCGCCTGGAACTCCGCCAGCAGCCCCGCCTTCTCCAGCGCGAGCTGGCCCAGCTTCTCGTGCAGGTCCAGCGTGCCGCCCGGGGGGCGGGCGTCGGGGGCGGGATCGCGTTCGAGGACGGTGACGGGGTGGTCGTGGCGGTGCAGGACGCGGGCGAAGGTGAGGCCGGCGGGGCCGCCGCCCACCACGGCTATACGGTGTCTCATGCCGATACACCGTATAGCCACGTTCCGATGTATCGCCACGGGACCCCGGTCCCGCCGGGGAAGGGCACGAGCGCCGCGATTCGCGGGATCTCGTGTGACGGGGTTCACAGCGGAGCGATCGCGTGGCAGCATCACGCAGACCGAAGTCGGAATGGTGTTCCACCCCACGGAATATCGAGCGCGCGAGTGAGCGAGGCAGACGTGACGGAGGCCGCGGCACACAGCACAGGCAGCACCGAACCGGCGGACGAAGCCGGCAAGGCCAGCAGGGCCGGCGCGGCGAGCGCCGAGGAGCGGCTCGTCGGCGCCGACGAGTTGACGGAGCTCGGCGCGACGCTGCTCGCGGCGGCCGGCGCCGGTCCCGACGCGGCGCGGCGCGTGGCCCGTTCGCTGGTCGAGGCGGACCTCGCAGGCCACGGTTCGCACGGCGTGCGCCGGCTGCCCGGCTACCTGACCTGGGTGCGGGACGGCGTCGTGGATCCGACCCGCACCGGCGAGGTGCGCTCGCGCACCGGCGCCACCGCCGTCGTCGACGGCCAGCGCGCCTTCGGGCAGCTCGCCGCCCGCCGCGCCGCGGAGGAGGTCGCCGCGCTGTGCGGGGAGTTCGCCGTCGGCGTGGTCAGCGTCCGGGACTGCAACCACGTCGGCCGGCTCGGCGAGTACACCGCCGACCTGGCCGACCGCGGCCTGGTCGCGGTCGCGCTGTCCAACGCCGACCCCACCGTGGCGCCCCACGGCGGCCGGGAGCGCCGGCTCGGCACCAACCCGATGTCCTGGGCGCTGCCCCGCGCCGAGGGCCGGCCGCCGGTGGTGATGGACTGGGCCACCGCCGCCGTGGCCGAGGGCAAGCTGAACGTCGCCAGGACCAACGGCCGTTCCGTCGCCCCCGGCCTGCTGCTGGACTCCGCCGGCGCGCCCTCCACCCGCCCCGCCGACTTCTACGCCGGCGGCGCGCTGCTGCCGTTCGGCGGCCACAAGGGCTACGCGCTCAGCGTCGTCATCGAGATCACCGGCGGCCTGCTGAGCCACACCGGGATCTCCAGCCTGCCCGGCTACGAGGGTGGGTTCGGCACCGTGCTGATCGGCGTGCGGATCGACGCGTTCGTGCCGCTGGCCGAGTTCCGCGACCAGACCGAGAGCTTCTGCGCCGAGTTGGCGCGCACGCCGCTCGCCGAGGGCCACCACGAGGTCCTGGTGCCCGGCGAACCCGAGGCACGCACCCGTGCCCACCGCCTCGCCCACGGCATTCCCCTTCCGCTCCCCACGTGGGGCGAGCTGACCGAGCTCGTCGAGCAGTCCGAGCACCCGGACAAGCCGGAGAAGCAGGAAGAGCCGGAAGAGCCGGAAGAGCCGGAAGAGAACGAGCACCCGGAGCAGAACGGCCCCTGACGTCCCCAAGGAGGCAGCGATGGCCGAGGACCCGACGACACCGACCACCACTTCCCGACCGGCCGGGACGGCCGAGGCGACGGCGCCCGACGGCGAACTGCGGCGCGTGATCTCGGCGTCGATCGTCGGCACCGCCCTGGAGTGGTACGACTACTTCATCTACGGCACCGCGGTCGCCCTGGTCTTCAACGACCACTTCTTCGTCCAGGACGACGCCACGACCGGCGCGTTGATCGGCTTCGCGACGTTCGGCGTCGGCTTCCTCTTCCGGCCGCTCGGCGGCTTCCTCTTCGGCTCCATCGGCGACCGGCTCGGCCGGCGCGTCACCCTGGTGATGACGACGCTGATCATGGGGCTGTCCACCGGCATCATCGGGCTGCTGCCCACCTACGACTCGATCGGCATCGCGGCGCCGGCGTTGCTGGTGCTGATGCGGATCTGTCAGGGCCTGGGCGCGGGCGCGGAGTTCGGCGGCGCCTCGACGCTGCTGTCCGAGCACGCGCCGCGCGAACGGCGCGGCTACTACGCCTCCTTCGCCCAGATGGGCGTGCAGATCGGGCTGGTGCTGGGCACGGTCGCGTTCCTGTTCGTGGAGCTGTTGCCGGACCGGCAGATGGAGACGTGGGGCTGGCGCATCCCGTTCCTGTTCAGCTTCGTGCTGATCGCGGTGTCCCTGTACGTGCGGCTGCGGGTCGCGGAGTCGCCGGTGTTCGAGCGGATGCGCCGCCAGGAGAAGGTGGTGAGGGTGCCGGCCAGGGAGACGCTGACCCGCTATCCGCGGAACTTCCTCGTCGGGATCGGCGCGCACGTCTGCGACACGTCGCTCGTCTACATCTGCGCGACGTTCTCGGTGTCGTACGTGACGGACGAGCTGGACCTGGAGAAATGGGTCGCGCTGACGGGGGTGATCGGCTTCGGGCTCGTCGTCATCGCGCTGCAGCCGGTCTACGGCGCGCTGTCCGACCGGGTGGGGCGGCGCCCGTTGAACCTCTTCAGCGTCGTCTTCACCGGGCTGTTCGCCTATCCGCTGTTCCTGCTGATGGACACCGGCGTGCCGGTGCTGATCTGGGTCGCGCTGATCGTCATGACCGGGCTCGGCCTCGCGCCCATGATCGCGGTGCAGCCCGCGTTCTACGCCGAGCTGTTCGGCGCCCGGGTCCGCTACACCGGGTTCGCCGCCTCCCGGGAGACGGGCGCGGCGATCGGCGGGTTCTCCCCGTTCATCGCGACCTGGCTGCTCGACGTCGGCGACGGCTCGCCGTGGCTGATCGCGCTGTACCTGGCGCTGACCGCCGCGGTGTCGCTGGTGGCCTTCCTGTACTCGCGGGAGACCCGCGGCGTCGACATGGCCGACGCGGAACTGCCCGCGATCGGCGGCAGGTGAGGGCGCGATGAGGCTCAACGGACGGGTCGCCGTCGTCACCGGCGGCGGCACCGGGATCGGCCGGGCCACCGCGCTGGCGCTGGCCCGCGCCGGGGCGGCGGGCGTCGTGGTCGGCTACGCCAGGTCGGCGGAGGACGCCGCCACGGTGGTCGCGGAGGCGGAGGCGCTGGGCGTGCCCGCACTGGCCCGGCCGGCGGACGTCGGCGACGACGAGGCGGTGCGGGAGCTGGCCGCGGCGACCCGAGCCCGGTTCGGCCGGGTGGACATCCTGGTCAACAACGCGGGCACCACCCGGGCCGTCCCCGACCACGACCTGGAAGGGCTGACCGACGACGTCTGGCAGGAGCTGCTCGACGTCAACGTGGTCGGCGCGTTCCGCTGCGCCCGCGCCCTCGCGCCCGACCTGCGCGCGGCGCGCGGCGCCATCATCAACGTCGCCTCCGTCTCCGGCTATCGCGCCGGCGGCTCCTCCATCGCCTACGGTGTCAGCAAGGCGGCGCTGCTCCAGCTCACCAGGAACCTCGCCAGCGCGCTCGCCCCCGAGGTCCGGGTGAACGCGGTCGCCCCCGGCACGGTCGCCACCCGCTGGCAGACCGGGCTGCACGGCGAACAGGGCTTCGCGGCCCGGGCCCGGGAGGAGCGGGAGATCGTCCCCCTGCGCGCCACGGCCGGGCCCGAACACGTGGCCCAGGCGGTGCTCGGGCTGCTGGCGATGGACATGGTGACGGGCGAGGTGGTGATCGTGGATGGCGGCAAGCACGTCCGCTACTGAGCGGCTGACGCGTGCCGCCCTGGGCCGGCTGCCCGCCGAGGTCGCGCGCCCCCGGGTGCCGCTGGACGAACGCCGCGTCGGCATCGTGCACCTGGGCCCCGGCGCGTTCCACCGGGCGCACCAGGCCGTCTACACCGAGGACGCGATGGCCGCCGCCGGCGATCCGGGCTGGGGCGTCTGCGGTATCACCCAGCGCGGCCGGGACGTCGTGGCGCGGCTCGCCCCGCAGGACGGGCTGTACACGGCGCTGACGGTGGGCGGGGCGGGCGAGGCGGAGTCGGCGCGGGTGGTGGGCAGCCTCGTGGAGCTGCTGTGCGCGCCGGACGACGAGGCCGCCGCGGCGGCGCGGATCGCGGATCCCGAGGTGCGGGTGCTGACCCTGACGGTGACCGAGAAGGGCTACCGGGTGGGTGGCTCCCGGGAGCCGCCGACCGCGATCGACCGCCTGGTGGCCGGGCTGCGGCTGCGCCGCGCCCGCGGCGGCGGCCCGCTGGCCGTGCTGAGCTGCGACAACCTGCCGGGCAACGGCGCGGTGGTGCGCCGCCTCGTCGAGGCGTCCTGCGACGGGTCCGGCGACGCGGAGCTGCGCGCGTGGGTCGCGGAGCGGGTCGCGTTCCCCTCGACGATGGTCGACCGGATCGTGCCCGCGACCCGGCCGGCCGACCGCGACCGGGTCGCGGCGCTGCTCGGCGTGCGGGACGAGGGCGCGGTCGTCGCCGAGCCGTTCGGCCGGTGGGTGATCGAGGACCACTTCCCGGCCGGGCGCCCGGCCTGGGAGGCGGCGGGCGCCGATCTGGTGGCGGACGTGACCCCGCACGAGACCGCGAAGCTGCGGCTGCTCAACGCCACCCACTCCGCCCTCGCCTACCTGGGCGGGCTGGCCGGCGCGGACACCATCGACGCGGCCCTGGCGCTGCCCGAACTGCGGGCGTTCGTGGAACGGCTCACCGCCGAGGACATGCTCCCCACGCTGCGGCCAGGGCCGGGGCTCGACCCGGCCGACTACCGCACGCGGGTGCTGCGCCGGCTGGCCAACCCGGCGCTGCGGCACACCACCCGGCAGGTCGCGACCGACGGCACGGCGAAGCTGCCGGCCCGGCTGGTGGCGCCGCTGCGCGAGCAGCTCGCGGCCGGCCGGCGGCCGCGCTGGCTGGTGCTGGCGCTGGCCGGATGGATGCGGTACGTCGCCGCGGAGCGCGACGACACGGGCGCGCCGTTGCCGCTGGACGACCCGCGGGCGGACGCGCTGGGCGAGGTGCGGGCCGCCGCCGGCGCGCCGGGCGCGGTGGTGGACGCGCTGCTCCGGCTGGACGGCGTGTTCGGACGGGACTGGCCGGACGCGGCCGAGTCCGCCGAGCTCCGGGCGGCGCTGACCGCGGACCTCACGGCGCTGACGCGCCACGGCGTCCGGGACGCGCTGCGGGCGGAGACCGGCCAGGCGTAACGCACGAGGGCGAGGGACAACGGCCTCGCGCGGCGAGCCGGGACACCCTGCCGGGCGTCGGCCGGCAAGGGTCAAGGAGCGGGCGAGGGCGGCGGCCGTGACGGGCCGGGCCAGGGCGGACGGCGGACGCGGCGGCCGTAGCATCGGGGGCACCATGCGCACCCGTACCCGCGAACGGCTCGGTGACGCGGGCGTCGTGCTGGGCGCGGCCGGCGTGACCTTCGTCCTGGCCAGGGCGTCGAGCGACGACCTGTTCCTCGCGTACTTCATCACCGGCGTCACGCCCCTGCGGGCCAGCGAGCTGTCGCCGTGGCCTTCGGGTCTGCCTCCGGCGGACCAGTTCCTCGGGCTGTTGGCCTGCGGGGTGCTCTGGTGGCGGCGACGCCGGCCGGTCCCGGTCGCCGTCGGCCTGCTGGCGCTCAGCCTGTTCGCGACCGCAGCCGTCCCCACGATGGTGGCGCTGTACACGGTGGCCGTCCGGTGCGCGCCCCGGACCACCGCCTGGGTCGCCGGCCTGGCCGTGCTTCCCTCGGTGGTCTTCGTCACCTGGATGTCGGGCTGGGGCAGCCTGTGGCTCTCGGTGCGCCCGCTCCCGCTGATGGTCATGCCGATCGTCGGCTGCCTGCTGATCAGCGGGACGGTCGGCTGGGGGCTCTACCTCCGTTCGAAGCGCCTGCTGGTGGACTCCCTCAGGGAGCGCGCCAGCCGGGCCGAGGCGGAGGCGGCGCTGCGCGCCGAGCGCGCGCAGCGGCGGGCCAGGGAGCAGGTGGCCAGGGAGATGCACGACGTGCTCGGGCACCGGCTGTCGCTGCTCAGCGTGCACGCGGGGGCGCTGGAGTACTTCCCCCGGGCCTCGCCCGAGCAGATCGAGCGGGCGGCCGGGGTGATCCGGGAGAGCGCGCACCAGGCGTTGCAGGACCTCCGCACGGTGCTCGACGTGCTGCGCGACCCCGCGACCGCGGAGTCGGACGCGGCCCGGCCGTTGCCGACCCTGCGCGACCTGCGGACGCTGGTCGCGGAGTGCCGCGCGGCCGGCATGGAGGTGGAGGTCAGCCGGCGGCCGACCGAGCTCGTCGGCGTGCCCAGAGCCAGCGGTCTGGCGGCCTACCGCGTCGTCCAGGAGGCGCTGACCAACGCGCGCAAGCACGCCCCGGGCGAGCCGGTGCGGGTCGAGTTGGAGGGCGCGCCGGAGGAGGGCCTGACCGTGGAGATACGCAACCCGCTGCCCGACGCCGCGTCGAATCCGGCGGGCGAGCGTCCGGGCACCGGCCAGGGGCTGATCGGGCTGGTCGAGCGCGCGGCGCTCGCCGGCGGTCGGCTGACGTACGAGGGCACCGGCGGGGAGTTCGTGGTGCGGGCCTGGCTACCCTGGCCCGCATGATCCGCGTGCTGCTCGTCGACGACGACCCTCTGGTGCGCGCCGGACTGGGGCTGATGTTCGCGGGGGCCGAGGACATCGAGGTGGTCGCGGAGGCGGACGACGGCGGGGAGGTGCCGCTGCTGGTCGACGCGCACCGGCCCGACGTGGTGCTGATGGACATCCGGATGCCGGTCCTCGACGGGCTGGCGGCGACCGAGGCGCTGCGCCATCATCCGCACCGGCCGCACATCGTGGTGCTGACCACGTTCCGGGCGGACGCCTACGTGCTCCGCGCGCTGCGGGCGGGCGCGGCGGGCTTCCTGCTCAAGGACACGCCGCCGCGCGGCATCGTCGAGGCGGTGCGCCGGGCGGCGGCCGGCGAGCCGGTGCTGTCGCCCGAGGTGACGCGGCAGCTCATCGCCCAGGTGACGGCCCAGGTGACGGCGGAGTCCGACACGGCGGGCCGGGCCGCGGCGGCGCGGGAACGGCTCGCGCTGCTGGGCGACCGCGAGCGCGAGGTCGCGGTCGCCGTCGGGGAGGGCCTGACCAACGCGGAGATCGCGGCGCTGCTGCACATGAGCGTGCCGACGGTGAAGGCGCACGTCTCGCACATCCTCACCAAGCTGGACATGACCAACCGGGTGCAGATCGCGCTGACCGTCCACCAGGCGGGCGAGGGCTGAGGCGACCCCGCTCCGCGAGGCCACGTTGAGCCCCGCCGCATCCGCACCGGCCCGCGCCGTTCAGCGGTAGACCACGCCGGGCTCGGGCACCCCCGGGGCCATCAGCTGGGGGACGGTGACGAAGGTGTACCCCTGGTCCCGCAACGCCTCGATGATGCCGGGCACGGCGGGGACGGTGCCCCGGTAGATGTCGTGCAGCAGGATGATGCCGTCCCGGTCCGCCTGGTCCAGCACGCGGCGGGTGATGAGGGCGGAGTCGTTGGTGTCGTAGTCCTTGGCCGTGACGCTCCACAGCACCTGGGACAGGCCGAGGTCCCGGCAGACCTCGCCGACCGTGTCGTCGGTGCGGCCCTGGGGCGGCCGCATGAGGGTGGGCGTGACGCCGGTCAGCTCCGCTATCGCGCGTTGGGTGCGGGTGAGTTCCTCGCGTATTTCGGACCGGTCGAGTTCGGTGAGCCGGGGATGCGACCAGGTGTGGTTAGCGAGTTCGTGGCCCTCCTCGGCGATGCGCCTGACGAGTTCGGGATAGGTGTCGATATGCCGCTTGCCGAGGAGGAAGAACGTCGCCGGCACGTCCCGTTCGGCGAGAACGTCGAGCAGTTCCGCGGTATAAGGGCCGGGACCGGCGTCGAAGGTGAGCGCGATGCATTTCGCCGCCCGGCAGTCGACGGATCCGAAGGCGCCGCCGGCGTCCTCGGCCGCCTCGTTCCTGACCGTCTCGGGCGCGACGCGGTCGGCCGCACAACCGCCCAGGGCGAGGGAGGTCGCGGCGACGAGCGCGGCGAGAACGCCGACGCCCGGGCGGGTGCCCCGCCGTCTCCCGGGCACCGGAGACGGCGGGAGGCCGCCACCCACGCAATGCCGTTCGGAGTTCCCTTCCGAGTTCCGGACAGCGGCGCGCGCGATCGCGCGCCTTATCATTCGTCCCGAAGTCCGCCGAGCCATTGACGCATTTCTCCGTCCGTTCCGGGCCGCGCTGCGGCCTTTTCGACGGAATCGAAGCTACGAGTCGGCGAACTCCGGGAAATCAGGCGAAATACTGCGGCGCGCCCCGTCTTTCGTAGCGGCCCGCCGGCGCCCGCGGGTCCGAAGGTCGGCGGGGGTGCGACCAAGGGTGGTGCCCGCCGTGGGACGGAGCCGAACGGGCGGGGGCATACTGGGCCGGGTGGCCGGTTCGGAAAGTACGGAGGCGGAGGGCGCGTCGGTGATTCCCGCGTTGCGACAGGCGGTGCGCCGGGCGCATCGGCAGCCCCGGCGGCAGAAGGTTGACCTCACGCACCCGGGCCGCTCGCCGCTCGGCTCCGCCGTGGTCAACTGCGTGGTCTACCTGGACGGCGTCCGGCAGTCCGGCAGTTGCCCGACCGACGAGGCGATCGCCATGGTGCGGAGGGCGCCCGGCCGGGCCTTCGTGTGGATCGGGCTGCACGAGCCGTCGGAGGCGGAGTTCGCCGGCGTCGCCAAGACGTTCGGCCTGCACCCGCTGGCCGTCGAGGACGCCGTGGAGGCGCACCAGCGGCCGAAGTTGGAGCGCTACGACGACACGCTGTTCGCGGTGTTCAAGACCGTGCGGTACATCGCGAACGACCGGTTGACCGCGACCAGCGAGGTGGTGGAGACCGGCGAGATCATGGTCTTCGTCGGCTCGGACTTCGTCATCACCGTGCGGCACGGCGGGCACGGTTCGCTCGGCCCGATCCGGGAGGGGCTGGAGGCGGTCCCCGAGCATCTGGGGCGCGGTCCCGCCGCGGTGTTGCACGCGATCGCCGACCATGTGGTGGACCACTACCTGGCGGTCACCGACGCCTTCCAGGACGACATCGACAAGGTCGAGCTGGAGGTTTTCGCGCCGCACCGGCGCGGCGCCGACTCCGGCCACATCTACCAGCTCAAGCGGGAGTTGCTGGAGCTGAAGCGGGCGGTCACCCCGCTGGCCGGGCCGATGCGGCGGCTGGCCGAGCAGCGGCTGCCGGTGATCGACGAGGCGGTGCAGGCGTACTTCAGGGACGTGGCGGACCTGCTGGCCCGGGCCGCCGAGCGGATCAGCAACTACGACGCGCTCATCGACTCGATCCTCCAGGCCAACCTGGCCCAGGTGACCGTGGCGCAGAACGAGGACATGCGGAAGATCAGCGCCTGGGTCGCCATACTCGCGGTGCCGACGATGGTCTGCGGGCTCTACGGCATGAACTTCGAACACATGCCGGAGCTCGGCTGGACCCTCGGCTACCCGGCGGTCCTGGTGGTCATCGCGCTCTCCTGCCTGCTGATGTACCGGGGATTCCGCCGCAACGGCTGGCTCTGACCCCTTTCCGGCCCTCTGTCACTCATTCGGCGAACATGTGACCGGGTGGCCGGGCATGCCCGACGCATATGCGCGGGACCTGCCCGACCAGGTCAAGTCCGGCGCGTTTGCGGCATCTTCGCCATTCGGGGCACACCGACGCCCGCCAGCCGGTATGAATGGCAGCGGTACTGTTTGCACGTTCATTCAGGGGGCTACTGTGCCAGGCAACCGTTCGGAAATGGTGGCACGCGTTGGTCTTTTCACCCTTGGCTTTCCGGGCCGAGTTCTCGGCAATGTCCGGCCGGTCAACCTCCGGTTACGGCTACGTGCTGCGCGTTTCGAACGCGACTACCGCGAGACGCTGCTCAGCAGACACCGGTTCGTCGATCTCAAGGGCCTCGCAACCCGGGGCACCTTTACCCCGGAACTCTCCGACATTTTCGTCGACGTGAGCCTCGCCCCCCGCCCGGCGCACGAGACCCCGCGCCAGCCGCTTGCCGGCACCGACCGCGAGGGCCATCGCCGGCGGTTGATCTGCGACTTCCTCGGCCGCCCCGACGGCGTCGCGCTCGCGGTGATCGGCGCCCCCGGCACCGGCAAGACCACCCTGCTCAAGCATCTCGCCTCCCGGCTCGCCGCGCGCCGCGGCGGCCAGCGGCGCGACCTGCCCGTGCTCGTGTTCCTGCGCGACCACGCCGCCGCCATCACCGCCGCGGTCACCGAGGGCGGCGCCGGCCTCACCCTCCCCGACGTCGTCAGGGCCTCGCTGCGCCGCCTCAGGGACGACGAGCCGCCCGGCTGGTTCGCCGAACAACTCCGCGCCGGACGCTGCGTGGTGCTGTTCGACGGACTCGACGAGGTCGCCAGGGAGGACCAGCGGCGCGCGGTGTCGTACTGGGTCGAGGAGCAGATCGAGCAGTACCCGGGGAACGACTTCGTGCTCACCTCGCGGCCGCACGGCTACCTCAGCGCCCCGCTGAACCGCGCCCAGGTGCTCCAGGTGAGACGTTTCACCGGCCGACAGATCACCCGCTTCGTGCACGGCTGGTGTCGGGCCGTCGAGCGGATCCACAGCGGCGTCGACGACGTGGGCGTCGCCGAACGCGCCTCCGACGAGGCGACCGGGCTCCTCAAGCGGCTGCGGGACCGCCCCGCGCTCTACGAGCTGGCCGCCAACCCGCTGCTGCTGACGATGATCGCCAACGTGCACCGCTACCGCGGCGCGCTGCCCGGCAGCCGGGCCGACCTGCTGCGGGAGATCTGCGAGGTGCTGCTCTGGCGCCGCGAACAGGCCAAGAACCCGGCGGACACGGACACCGACGCGGTGGGCGCGCGCAACGAGATCGTGCTCCGCGCGCTGGCCTTCCGGATGATGACCGACCGGCTGCGCGACATCGACGTCGCCACCGCCCAGGACGTGCTGCCGCCGACGCTCTCCCGGGTGGGCCTCCGCACCCCGGTCGCCGACTTCCTGCGCCAGGTCGCCCACGGCGGGCTCCTGGTGGAACGGGAACGCGGCCTCTACGCGTTCGCCCACCTCACGCTCCAGGAGCACCTGGCGGCCGCGCACATCCTGCACCACCGGCTGACGGACGTGCTGGTCGAGGCCGTCGACGACGACTGGTGGCGGGAGACCACACTGCTGTACGCGGCGCGCACCGACCCGGCGCCGATCGTCGAGGCCTGCCTGGCGTCCCAGACCTGCCCGGCGCTCTCGCTCGCCTTCGACTGCGCCGACGTGGCCACCGAGTTCGCGCCCGACGCCGCCCACCGGCTGGAGGAGTTCCGCCGCGAGGCGCTCACCGAGCACGTCACCTCGAGGCGGCGCCGGCTGATGACCGCGGTGACCGTCACCCGCCAGCTCCAGGACGTGGTCAGGCTCGGCGACGACACGCTGGTCAGCGCCCGACCCGTCTCCCTGGACACCTACCGGCACTTCGCCGCCGACCGGCCGGGCGGCCCGGTCCCCGTCCCGCCGTCCGGCAGGACGCGCGAACCGGTGGTGGGCCTGTCCTGGCGGGAGGCGCGGGACTTCGTGGACTGGCTCAACGAGCTCCGCCCGGACGGGCCCTCGTGGCGGCTGCTCACCCGGGCCGACGTCCACGACTCGGCCTTCGACCTGGTGGAACGCGCCGCCGGGCAGACGGTGTGGCACCTGCCGGCCGACCCGGCCGAGGACTCCGCGCCCGGCCTGCTGGTGCCCGAGGGCGCCGCCCACCCGTGGGCGACCCGGCCCGCCGCCGCGCGCGCCGCCGAGCGGCGTCCCGACGGTCTCGACGAGCGGCTGTACCGGGACTGCCAGAAGGTGCTCACGGTCGGCCAGTCGGGCCTGATCA
Source organism: Streptomyces sp. B6B3 (assembly GCF_039871525.1). Classification (NCBI taxonomy): domain Bacteria; kingdom Bacillati; phylum Actinomycetota; class Actinomycetes; order Kitasatosporales; family Streptomycetaceae; genus Streptomyces; species Streptomyces sp. B6B3. Next base: position 161,586 of record NZ_JBDPLU010000002.1, read on the forward strand.
GCCTCGCCTACGACGCGCTCGACCGCCGCCTGACCCGGAACCTCAACCTCGCCGACCGGCTCGCCCACACGCTCACCCGGCACCTGGCCAGGGCCAGCCGGCACCCCATCAACTACGCGGGCGAGCTCTCCCGGGTCAACCTCCGCGCCCGCGGGCACGCCCGCGAGCTGGCCCGCGATCTCTCCCGGACGCACGACCTCACCCCGGCCCGCGACCTGGCGCGTTTCCTCGACGCGGACGAGTCCGGGCCAGGGTCGGGACCGGGCGACGCCGCCCAGGACGCCGAGGCCAGGGACGGCGGCGCCGCGCCGGCCCCGGGCGCCTGGGGCGGGGGCGGCGCGCAGGCCCCGGGCGCCTGGCGCGGCGCCGCCCGCGGGGCCTGGGGAAAGCTGGACGCCGCGCTCGACGAACACCTGGACCACGCCAGCGAGCTCGCCCACGCGCTGACCCACGAACCGCAGCTCCCCCGGCTGCTGCCCGACAACGTCTGCCGCGCGGGCGAGCTGGTCCGGGAGCTGTCCCGGGCCAGGGAGCTGACCCGGGCGCTCTCGCGCGGTCACGACATGGCGCTCACCCTCGTCGACGGCGACCACGCCCGCCGGCTGTTCCGCGGGCTCACCCGGGCACACCTCCACGACGACCTCTACCGCGAGTCGAGCGCCGCGCTCGCGGTGAACCTGGCGCACGACCACGAGGTGGACTTCGCCCCTGAGCGCCGGCTGGTGCACGTCCGCAGCCGGATCGCCGCGCTGATCCTGGCCAGCCTCACGCTGCTCGCGGCGCGCGGCGCGGGCACGCGGGAGCGGGAGGACCAGGAACGGAACCCGGCGGAGCACGGCGACGACCGGCTCACCGCCCCGCTGTGCGCGGACCTGACGGGCTACGTGGTGTTCCCCGAGGACCTCGACCGGATCGTCGAACGCGCCACCGGCCGGCTGTTGGGCCACGCCGAGCCGACCGGCGGCTCGCCGGCGCTGCACCGGCTCGCCGGCCTGCTGGCCCAGGAGACCGCCGCGCTGCTCGGCACGGCAGGGCCGGCGCCCACCGCGCTCGACGCCGACGACGCCGCCTACCTGGACCTCGCCTGCCGGACGCTGGCCGCGGTCGCCGAGCACAACCAGCGGGACCGCGGCCTGGCCGAGCTGTACCGGACGGCGGCGGCGGGCATCACGGTGCTCCGCCAACGCGCCGACGGCACGATCACGCCCTCGGAGGTGCTGGTCCTGGCCCGCGCCTGACACCCGGGCCGGCACCCGGCGCCGTCGGTCAGTGGGAGTGCCGGGGCACCGGATCGCCGCTGCCGCCGGTGAGGAAGTCGAGGTCGGCGCCGCGGTCGGCCTGCATCACGTGCTCGGTGTACAGCCGGGCCCAGCCGCGCTTCGGCGCCTCGTCCTCCTCCGGTCGCGGCGCCGGGGTGCGCCGGGCCAGCTCGTCCGCCGGCACGTCCAGCTCCAGCCGCCGCGCGGGCACGTCGAGCTCGATCCAGTCGCCGGTGCGCACCAGCGCCAGCGGGCCGCCGACCGCGGCCTCGGGCGCGACGTGCAACACGCACGTGCCGTACCCGGTGCCGCTCATCCGGGCGTCGCTGATCCGCACGATGTCGGTCACGCCCTCGGCCAGCAGCACCTTGGGCACGGGCGGGTTGCCCACCTCGGGGAAGCCCGGGTAGCCGCGCGGTCCGGCGTTCCGCACCACGATCACCGTGGAGGCGTCCACGGCGAGCTCCGGATCGTCGGCGGCGACCACGTAGTCCTCGATCCGGTCGAAGACCAGCGCCTGGCCGCGGTGCCGCAGCAGTTCGGGCGAGGCGGCCGACACCTTCAGCACGGCGCCGTCGGGGCAGAGGCTGCCGCGCAGCACCACGGTCCCCTCGCCGGCCGGACGAAACGGTTCTGCGAACGGCCGGATCACCTCGTCGTTGAAACAGCGGGCGCCCTCGGTCTCCTCACCCGTCGTGCGGCCGCTGACGGTCACCGCGTCGCGGTGCAGCAGCCCGGCCTCGCCGAGCTGGCGCAGCACCACGGGCAGCCCGCCGGCGTAGGCGAAGTCCTCCATCAGGAAGCGCCCCGAGGGCATCAGGTCGACCAGCACCGGCACCTCGGCGGCCAGCGCGTCGAAGTCGTTCAGGTCGAGCTGCACGCCGACGCGGCCGGCCAGGGCCAGCAGATGCACCACGGCGTTGGTCGAGCCGCCGAGCGCGGCGTTAGTGCGGATGGCGTTCTCGAACGCGGCGCGGGTCAGCACCGCGCTCGGACGCGGCCCGTCGTCGGCCATCTCCACCGCGCGCCGTCCTGACGCCTGGGCCAGCGCGAACCGGCGGGCGTCCACGGCGGGCAGGGCGGCGGCGCCGGAGAGCTGCATGCCCAGCGCCTCGGCCAGACAGGCCATGGTGGAGGCGGTGCCCATGGTCATGCAGTGGCCGCGGCTGCGCGACATGCAGCCCTCGGCCTCGGCCAGGTCGGCGGCGGAGATCCGGCCGGCCCGCGCCTCCTCGCTCAGCCGCCACACGTCGGTGCCCGAGCCGAGGTCACGGCCCTGGAACTTGCCGCTCAGCATCGGGCCGCCGGTCACCATGATCGCCGGCAGGTCCACGCTGGCCGCGGCCATCAGCAGCCCCGGCGTGGTCTTGTCGCAGCCGGACAGCAGCACGACGGCGTCGAGCGGGTTGGCCCGTATGGTCTCCTCGGCCTCCATCGCCATCAGGTTGCGGAACAGCATGGTGGTGGGGCGCATCAGGGTCTCGCCCAGCGACATCACCGGGAACTCCAGCGGCAGCCCGCCCGCCTCCCAGACCCCGCGCTTGACGGCCTCGGCGACCTCGCGCAGATGCGCGTTGCAGGGGGTGAGCTCGGACCAGCTGTTGGCGATGCCGACGACCGGCCGGCCGTCGAAGACCTCGGGCCCGAAGCCCTGGTTGCGCATCCAGGAGCGGTGGATGAAGCCGTTGCGTCCCTCGGCCTGGAACCAGGCGGCGCTGCGGCGGTCCGTGGTCATGGATGGAGCCTCCGGTCTGTTCTGGTGGTGCGGATCGTTCCTGCTCCGGGGGTGGCCGTGGCGGGCCGCCCTGTCGCGATCGCCACCCTAACCGCCGGAGGCGAATGCCGGGCCGGTGCGTGGGAACCCTCCCCCAGGCCCCCCGAGGCCCGGAAGACCGCCGCCCGTACGACACCCGGAAGGTGCCCATGCCCCCCACGACGCCCACGTCGTCCCGCAACGGAATGTCCTACGTCGAGATCGGCGTGTCGGACCTCGAACGCTCGCTGGACTTCTACTGCGGGCCGCTCGGCCTGCGCCCGGCCGACGAACCCCCGGAGCCGCCCCCAGGCCTTGGCGGCCTGGGAGGTGCCCCCAGCGCGCCCGGCGTGCACTGGCTCGACGCGGGCGGCGCCCTGGTCAAGCTCGTGCGGGCGGCGGAGGGCAGCACCCTCGGCGGCTGGAGCGGCGACGACCTGCAGCGCGGGATACGGCACTTCGGCCTGAAGGTCGGCGACGTGCACCGCCGGGCGGAGCGGCTGCGGGACGCCGGCGTGACGTTCACCCTGGGGCCGCTGGTGGCGGTCGGCGACGTCACCATCGCGTTCTTCCGCGATCCGGACGGCACCCTGCTGGAGATCATCGACGGCCACCTGACCTACCACGAGGTGTTCGACGAGACGCTCGCCGCGCGGGAGGCCGAGGCCGCCGCGGCCCGTCCGCCGGACGCGGGCCCGGTGTTCGACCACGTGGCGGTCACCGTCGCCGACCTCGACACCACCCTGGCGTTCTACCGGGACCGGCTCGGCTACCGGCTGATCGGGCGTCTCGACCACACCGCGGACCCGCGCGGTTTCGTCATCCACTACCTCCAGGCGGGCCCGGCGGTGCTGGAGGTCTTCACCTTCGCCACGCCGACCACTCCCCCGCCCGCGCCCGACCCCGACGACCGGCTCGGGCTGCGGTCCATCGGCCTCCGCGACGACCCGGGCAGGTTGGGAGGGACGCTCGGCGGCGACCCGCGCCGGCTGGCCGATCCGGACGGGGTTCCGCTGCGCCTGGTGGCGGCCAGATAGGCGGCGCGGATCGGCCGACCCACCCCCCCGGCGCGCCGGCGTACCCAACGAAACGGGACAATCGACCCCGCAGAGCACGAACGACCGCGAAGGGCTGCGATGACCAGCGACATGTCCACCCAACCGACCCTGCGCTTCCCGGACGGCTTCGCCTGGGGCACGGCCACCGCCAGCTACCAGATCGAGGGGGCGGTCGGCGAGGACGGCCGGCTGCCCTCGATCTGGGACACCTTCGCGCACAGCCCGGGGAAGGTCGCGGACGGCGACACCGGCGACGTCGCCTGCGACCACTACCACCGCTACCCCGAGGACGTCGCCCTGCTGGCCCAGCTGGGCGTGACCCACTACCGGTTCTCGCTGGCCTGGCCGCGCATCCAGCCGGACGGCCGCGGCGCGCTCAACCCGGACGGCGTGGACTTCTACAGCCGCCTCGTGGACCGGCTGCTGGAACACGACATCCAGCCCTGGATCACCCTCTACCACTGGGACCTGCCGCAGGCCCTGGAGGACGCGGGCGGCTGGCCGGTCCGCGACACGGCCGAGCGGTTCGCCGAGTACGCGGCCGGCATCCACCGGCACCTCGGCGACCGGGTGGCGGACTGGACGACGCACAACGAGCCGTGGTGCGCCGCGTTCCTCGGCTACGCCGACGGGCACCACGCGCCGGGCCGCACGGACGGCGCGGCGGCGGTGCACGCCGCGCACCACCTGCTGCTCGGGCACGGGCTCGCGGTGAACGCGCTGCGCGACCAGGGCGCGCGCCGGCTCGGCATCACGTTCAACCTCTACCCGACGGACGCGGCCAGCGACGCCCCCGCCGACCGGGACGCCGCGCGGCGCATCGACGGCCTGATGAACCGGCTCTTCCTCGACCCGACGCTGCGCGGCTCCTACCCGGCCGACGTGCTGACCGACCTGGCGCCGGTCACCGACACGGCGCACGTGCGGGACGGCGACCTGGCGGTGATCAGCACCCCGCTGGACTTCCTGGGCGTCAACTACTACTCGCGCCACGTGGTGCGCGCCGGCGAGGCGGTGGACAGGGTCGCGGGCGACGGGCGGCCCTCGCACTGGCCGGGCTCGGCGGACGTGGAGTTCGTGAAGCGCGGCGTGCCGGTGACCGAGATGGGCTGGGAGATCGACCCGGACGGCCTCTACGAGATGCTGACCCGGGTCTGGCGGGAGTACGGGCCGCTGCCGCTGTACGTGACGGAGAACGGGGCGGCGTTCGCCGACGAGGTGACCCGGGAGAACGGCGAGGATCGGGTGCGTGACGAGGACCGGCGCACCTACCTGGAACGGCACTTCCGGGCGGCCCACCGGGCGCTGTCCGAGGGCGTGGACCTGCGCGGGTACTTCGTGTGGTCGCTGCTCGACAACTTCGAGTGGGCGCACGGGTACGCCAAGCGGTTCGGGCTGGTGCGGGTGGACTTCGACACGCAGCGGCGGCTGGTCAAGGACAGCGGCCGCTGGTTCGCCGGCGTCACCCGGGCCAACGGGCTGGTGGGCGGGGACTGATCGGTGCCGGGGCGCTCAGCCGGCGTAGCCGTGCAGGAAGGCGCGGACCCCCTCGGTCACCGCCTCGGGGAGGTCCCCGCCGGCCGGGTCCGCGATCTGGGGGTACGACGGGTTGGTCACCGACAGCAGCAGCATCAGGTGCAGCGCGGCCCGGCCCGGATCGCCCGCGCGCAGCAGGCCCCGGTCCATCAGCACCCGGAGCCGGTCGGCGAGCTCCCGGCGGACGCGCAGCGGCCCGGTCTCCTGCCAGGCCGCGATCGCGGCCGGCGGGATGTGACCGGCCTCGGCGTTGATCTGCCGGGTCAACGAGAAGTGCTCGGCGTGCGCGGCGGCCACCGGCTCCACCCAGGCCAGGCCGAACTCCACGAGATCGGCCTCCAGGTCCGTCACCTTGCGCAGGTGGCGGTCGATGACCGCGATCTGGTCGTCGGCGACCCGGCTGGCGCTCGCCTGGATCACGGCCTCGAACAGCTCGGCCTTGTCGGTGAAGTGGTTGTAGATGGTGCGGGTCGACACCCCGGCCTGGGCGGCGATCGCGTCGATGCTGGCCCGGGTGTAGCCGTCCCTGGCGAAGACCGTGAGGGCACCGGCCAGGATCGCCCGCCGCTTGTCGGCCAGACCCCCGCGGGGGCGCGGGCGGCGCGCCCCGACCGCCGTACCGTCGTCGCTCATTCGGGGAAGGTACAACGGGTGCGGGCCCGAAGTAAAACGCTCCATGCAAACGGGCCCGGGAGGACAGATGATTGGATGGACCCATGGCTGAGGTGCATCGAGCGTGCTGCTCGCCGGGTGGACGCGACCAGGCGCCGGACGCTCCGGCGCCCGTCCCGGCACCGCGGGTCCGCTCCGCGGCGGGCGCCCAGGGCGCCGGGACCGCCGGGGCGTCGCGGGCCGGGCTGGGCGAGATGGTCACGCTGCCGGGCGGCGCGTTCCTGATGGGCACGGAGGACGCGACCGGCTTCCCCGACGACGGCGAGGGCCCGGTCCGCGAGGTGCGCGTCGCGCCCTTCGAGATCGACGCGTACGCGGTGACCAACCGGCGCTTCGCCGCGTTCGTCGAGGCCACCGGACACGTGACGGACGCGGAGCGGTTTGGCTGGAGCTTCGTCTACGCCGGCTTCCTGCCGGGCGAGCTGCGCCGCCAGGCCAGGCGCCCGCCGGACACGCCGTGGTGGTGCGGCGTGCCGGGCGCGGACTGGCGCCGCCCCGAGGGCCCGGGGTCGACGATCGAGGACCGCGGGGACCACCCCGTGGTGCACGCCTCGTGGGCCGACGCCGCCGCGTTCTGCGACTGGGCGGGCCTGCGGCTGCCGACCGAGGCCGAATGGGAGTTCGCGGCGCGCGGTGGGCTGGCCGGCGCGCGCTACCCGTGGGGCGACGAGCTGACGCCCGACGGCGAGCACCGCTGCAACATCTGGCAGGGCAGCTTCCCGTTCAAGAACACCGGCGAGGACGGCTACCTCGGCACCGCACCGGTCGACGCCTACCAGCCCAACGGACACGGCCTGTACAACGTGGCGGGCAACGTCTGGGAGTGGTGCGCCGACTGGTTCAGCGCGGACTGGCACGTCACGGCTTCCCGCCGGGACCCGAAGGGCCCACCGAGCGGCGACGCCCGGGTGATCAGGGGCGGCTCGTACATGTGCCACGAGTCCTACTGCAACCGCTACCGGGTGGCCGCCAGAAGCCGCAACACCCCGGACAGCTCCGGCGGCAACACGGGCTTCCGCTGCGCCCGAACGCTTGCCGCCGCCTGAGCCACCATGGCGCGAGACGGCACCGGGTCCGGCGCTGGCGGCGCGGGCGCTCGCCGTCGGGGCGCGAAACCCGGCTCCGCCGGGGAGTCCTGAAGGCCCTTCCCGCGACGCGGGGGGAGAAGCAGGTACGTCATGGTCGTGCGGATGCCTCGGCCGCACGGGGGCCGGCGGGACGCCCTCGCCGTCTCGGACGGCCCGTCGCCTACCGGCCGCCAACCGGCGACGACAGCACCGGGGCCGATGGCACCGAGCTCGGCTCGGTGGCCCGCACGGATGCTTGTCGCGGCGAGGCTTGAGCCGCACGTGCGCGCGGGGGCCGGCGGGTCACCCCGCCGCCTCGGACGGCCCATCGCGTCCCGGTTGACGACTCGATCGCGGCGCCTCCCGGGCCCACGGGACGCCGGACGGCGGTGGGCAGCGCTTCGCGCCGACCGCCAGCCGCCCGCTGGGCAAGGGCAGGGGCCGTCGCGGGTGGCCGCCCGGTAAGGGCTACGCGAGGGAGGCGACGATGCGTTTCTCGAGGCCGACGTAGTGCTGGCGCACGGCCTCCCGTGCGCGTTCCGGGTCGCCGCTGAGCACCGCGTCGAGGATCGCCGCGTGGTTGCCGTGGATCTCGACCGGATCGCGGTGCGGCACGGAGGGCGCCGCCCGGTGGTAGGCCAGCCAGAAGAGGTCGAAGAGCTGGAGCAGCATCTCGTTGCCCAGGTCGGCGAAGAGCAGCCGGTGGAACTCCCGGTCCTGGTCCGCGAAGTCCTCCCCGCGCTCGGCGCGTTCCAGCATGGTCGCCAGCGCCTCCCGCAGCGCCGCCGCGCTCTCCGGGGTCAGCGCCCGCATCGCGTCCCCGATCATGGCCGACTCCAGCGCCTTGCGGAGCGCCACCAGCTCGCCGAGCGCCCGGCTGCCCTGCATCAGCCCGTACGGCAGGTTGTCCAGCAGCGGCGCGAACGAGAAGTCCTTGACGAAGACGCCGCTGCCGCGGCGGGTCTCCAGCACCCCGGTGGACTCCAGCGCCTTCACCGCCTCGCGCACGGAGTTGCGGCTGACGCCGAACAGCCGAGCGAGTTCGGCCTCCGGCTTCAGTGGGTCGCCGGGGCGCAGGCCGTGCTTGATGATGTGGTGCCGGATCTCGTCCTGCACCGTCTTGTGGAGCGGAACGGCGGGCTCTATTCGATCGAATGTCCGCCCATATGTCCGCTCGGATGACCGCTGCACGGGTTTCTTCCGCCCTGTGTCACTCAACGCGTTCCACACCCTTGACAGTGATTGTGTCATGATCCTACGGTCGCTAAATCTGTAGGATATCCATCAGGATGCCGGAGGGCGTTTCGGTGCTGAGCCTGAGGGACCTGACGGTCGAGTTCGCCACGCCGGCCGGCGTGGTCCGAGCCGCGGACGGGGTGAGCTACGACGTCGACGCCGGGGAGACCCTCGGCGTGGTCGGCGAGACCGGCTCGGGCAAGAGCGTGACCGTCCTCGCGGCGCTCGGGCTGCTCTCCGCGGGCAACGTCCGCCGGGTCTCGGGTGAGGCCCTGCTGGACGGGATCGACCTGCTGGAACTCCCGGAGAACGAGCTGCGCCGAGTGCTCGGCCGCGATGTGGCGATGATCTTCCAGGACCCGATGTCGGCGCTCAACCCGGTGCAGCGGGTCGGCGACCAGATCGCGGAGACGCTGCGCGTCCACGACCGTTCGGTCTCCGCCCGGGCCGCGCGGGCCCGCGTCGTGGAGCTGCTCGACCTGGTCGGCGTGCCGAACCCCGCGGGTCGCTACGACGAGTACCCGCACCAGTTCTCCGGCGGCATGTGCCAGCGCGCGGTGATCGCGATGGCCATCGCGAACGAGCCGCGGGTGCTGATCGCCGACGAGCCGACCACCGCGCTCGACGTCAGCGTGCAGGCCCAGATCCTCGACGTGCTGCGGGTCGCGGCGGCGGAGACCGGCGCGGCCACGGTGCTGATCACCCACGACCTGGGGGTGGTCGCGGAGGTCGCCGACCGGGTGTGCGTGATGTACGCCGGGCGGGTGGTGGAGACCGGCACGGTGCACGGGGTGTTCGCCGCGCCCCAGCACCCGTACACGGCGTCGCTGCTGACGTCGCTGCCGCGGCTGGACGGCGCGGCGCGGCGGCTGGTGCCGATTCCGGGCCAGCCGCCGGACCCGATCCGGCTGCCGCGCGGCTGCGCGTTCCAGCCGCGCTGCCCGGTCGGCAACGCGCGCGACCTCTGCGCCACGGAGCGGCCGCCCCTGACGGCCGCGGGCTCCGGCGGCCCGAGCGCCTGCCACTTCCCCACGGAGGCGGCCCCCCTGCTCCACGCGAACGGCTCCGCGAACGGCTCCGCGAACGGCTCCGCCGGTACGGCCACGGGGCCGGTCGGCGGTGCCGGCTCAGGATCCACGCGGCCCGACGCGCCGCGCGCCGACGCCCCGCACGGCGGAGGGGAAGCCACCGCACCCGCACGGGCCACCGCCGAAGGCGGGGCCACCGGCGCCGGCGCCGAGACCGGAGAGTCCGGCGCGGCGCGGGCCGACGCCGCACGCGCCGATGGCACGGGCACCGGACTGGGCCCGACCAACCCCGCGCACGCCGACGACGGGGCCACCGGTCCCGCGGCCGGACAGGCCAACCCGGCACCGGCCGACGCCGACCACGACGACGCGGCCACCGGCGCCGCGGCCAGGCAGAACACCAACTCACGGGCCCACGCCGAGGGCACCGGGTCGGGGCGGGCCGGGGGCGTACACGCCGGCGTCGACACCGAGGGCACCGGGCGCAACGGCGATGCCGACACAGGCGGCGACCGGGCCGGCAGAGCGGAGGCGGCCGGCAACGGCAACGCGGCCGGTGGTCGGACCGGCGGAGCCGACACCGCCGAGGCCGGGAAGGCCACCGCGACCGAGGCGGAGGCGGCGGTGGTGGAGGCGTTGGCGGCGAAGCCGGCCGTCGCCGAGTCCGCCGTGGAGCTGCCGCTCACCGAGGAGGAGATCACCGACGAGCCGCACGCCGCGGCTCCGGTCACGACGGGGTCGGTCACGACCCGGCCCGGCGGGTCCGAGCGTTCGTCCGAGCCTGACGGCCCGGCAAGGGCACCCGTGCTGGAGGTCCGGGAAGCGCGCAAGCGCTTCCCGATCCGCACCGGGGTCTTCGCCCGCGCCCGCGGCTGGGTGCGGGCGGTGGACGGCGTGTCGTTCGCGATCGCCCCGGGCCGCACGCTGGGGCTGGTCGGCGAGTCGGGCTGCGGCAAGTCGACCCTGGCCCGGATGGTGCTGCGGCTGATCGACGCCAGCGGCGGCTCCATCACGGTGGAGGGCGAGGAGCTGGCGACGGCGGGACGCTCCGGGCTGCGCGCCATCCGGCGGCGGGTGCAGATGGTGTACCAGGACCCGTTCGCCTCGCTGAATCCGCGGCTGAGCGTCGGCGACAACGTCGCCGAGCCGCTGCGCCTGGCCGGCGGGTACACCAGGGCACAGCGCCGGGCCCGGGTGCTCGACCTGTTCGCGCGGGTCGGCCTGCTGCCCGAGCACGTGGACCGTTTCCCTGCGGAGTTCTCCGGCGGGCAGCGCCAGCGGGTGGCCATCGCGCGGGCGCTGGCCCTGCAGCCCCGGCTGCTGATCCTGGACGAGCCGGTGTCGGCGCTCGACGTTTCGGTGCAGGCGCAGGTGCTGAACCTGCTGGCCGATCTCCAGGCCGAGTCGGGGATGGCGTACCTGTTCGTCAGTCACGACCTGTCCGTGGTGCGGCAGGTGGCCGACGAGGTGGCCGTGATGTATCTCGGCAAGATCGTGGAGAGCGGCCCCGTGGACCGCGTCTACGGCGGGTCGCACCATCCGTACACCCGGCTGCTGCTGGCCTCCGTGCCGATTCCCGATCCGGTCGGGCGGGAGTCGCGGCAGCGGGCTCCGCTCGGCGGCGACGTGCCGAGCCCGGCGGACCCGCCGTCCGGCTGCCGCTTCCGCACCCGCTGCCCGCTCGCCGAGGCGCGGTGCGCGGCCGAGGAGCCCGAGCCGCGCCTGGTCGACGGCGTGCGCACGGCCTGCCACTTCGCGGAACGGGTGACACCGGACGCGCTGTCGGCCGCCCGAGCCCTCCAGCAGGAACGGACGGTGAGCTGATGACCGACCACCCAGGGCCCGACCACGCGGGCCCCGACGAGCCGGCGGCATCGGGCGAGGCCACGGGACCGGACCGGGACCGGCGAGCCTCCCCGCACGCCGACGCCGGCGGCCGGGGTCCCGGCCCTCGGGAGACCGAGAGCGGTGCGCGCACCACCTCGCCCGATGCCGTCGCCGGCGACGGCGGCGCGACCGAGGCGGGGCGGGGCACGGGGTCCTCGCTCGCCAAGGTCGCCACCCCGCCGGCGGTCAGGAACGATGCCGCGGACGGTGCCGCGGAGAGCGGCCGGCGCGCGCGGCGGCTGGCGGCGGTGCGGCGTTTCGCGCGGTCCCGGGCCGCCGTGGTGGGGGCCGTCGGCCTCGGCCTGCTGGTGCTGATGGCGCTGCTGGCGCCCTGGGTCGCGCCGTACGACCCGTACGCGCAGAGCCCGGACAACCTGCTGGGCCCGTCGGGTTCGCATCCGCTGGGCACCGACGAGTTGGGCCGGGACATCGCCTCGCGGGTGATCTACGGCGCCCGTGCCTCGCTCGTCGTCGGCTTCGGCGCGGCCGCGCTCGGCGCCCTCGTCGGCGTGCCGCTGGGCCTGGTCGCCGGCTACCTCGGCCGCTGGGTGGACGCCGTGGCGATGCGGCTGCTCGACCTGCTGCTCGCGGTGCCCGGGATCCTGCTGGCCCTGGTGATCATCGCCATCCTGGGTCCGGGCCGGCTCAACCTGGTGCTGGCCATCGGCATTGGCGCGGTGCCCGAGTTCGGGCGCCTCACCCGGGCCGCCACGCTGGCCATACGGGAACACGACTTCGTGGTCGCCTCCCGGGGCATGGGCGCGCCGACCCCGGACACCATGTTCCGCACCGTGCTGCCGAACGTGCTCGGCCCGATCCTGGTCCAGCTCGTCGTCACCGCCTCGCTGGCCGTGGTGATCGAGGCCGGCCTGAGCCTGCTGGGTCTGGGCACGGCGCCGCCCACGCCGTCCTGGGGCGCGATGCTCCAGGAGGCCCGCTCGTACCTGTACCAGAGCCCCTGGTACGGGGTGTTTCCTGGACTCTGCCTGGCGTTCACCGTCTTCTGTCTCGACCGGGTGGGCCGCGGCCTGCAGCTGGCGGTCGGCACGGCGGTGTCCAGCGGGGCGCGGGAGGGGACGCTGTAGATGTACGCCTACCTGGTCCGCCGCCTCCTGCAGTTCGTGGTGGTGCTCTTCCTCGGCTCGATCGCCGTGTGGGCGTTCGCGTTCGCGCTGCCCGGCGATCCGGCCACCGTGCTCACCGGGCCCGACGCCAGCGACGCCGAACTGGCCGCGACCCGCGAACGGCTCGGGCTCGACCGCTCCGTGCTGGAGCAGTACGCGGTCTGGCTGGGCAACGCGGTCACCGGCGACCTGGGCACCTCGTACTTCTCCGCGGAGTCGGTGTGGTCGACGCTGCTGGAGCACGTGCCGGCGACGGCGCAACTCGCCGCCATCGCCATGACCCTGACGCTGCTGATCGCCATCCCGACCGGCCTGGTGGTGGCGCTGTGGCCGCGGTCGTTCGCCGGCCGGCTGCTGCAGGCGTACCTCACGGCCGGCCTGGCCATTCCCGCGTTCTGGCTGGGGCTGCTGTTCATCATCGCCTTCGCCGTGGAGCTGGACGCGCTGCCGGCGACCAGCGACTACGTGCCGTTCTTCAGCAGCCCGGGCGAGGCGTTGCGCGCCACCATCCTGCCGGCGCTCGCCATCGCGGTGCACGCCTCCAGCGTGGTCGCGCGCTTTCTCTCCGCCTCGGTGCGGGAAGTCATGGGACGTGACTTCATCCGCACGGCGCGCGCCAAGGGCGTGCCGGAGCGCCGGGTGGTGCTCCGGCACGCGCTGCGCAACGCCTCGCTGCCGACGGTCACGATCGTCGGCATCCAGCTGGGCGGCTTCCTCGGCGGCACGGTCGTCATCGAGGCCGTCTTCAACTATCCCGGCCTCGGCCGGCTCCTCTACACCTCCATCGGCGAGCGGGACTACGCCGTCGTGCAGGGCGGCGTGCTGTTCGTGGTCGCCGCCTTCCTCGTGTTGAACCTGCTGGTCGACGTGCTCTACGCGTACCTCGATCCGCGGATCCGCCTCGCCTGACCACCCTCCCGGGCCCGGCGGCCCGGGAGGCGCCCGTGTCCCCTACTCCGTGTCCCGTGCATCCCGGCACCGCCCCGGCATACCCCGACACCCCGACGCACCCCGACACCCGACGCACCCGGCACATGCCCGTGCAGCCGAGACTCGTGAGGAGCCTGCCATGGCCCACCCAGCCGCCCCGTGGACCCGCCGGTACAGTCGCCGTTCCCTGCTGAGGGCCGGAGGGTTGGCCGGTATGAGCTCCCTGTTCGGCGTGCCCCTGCTCAGCGGCTGCGGTGCGGGCAGTTCGGCCAGCGCGGACGGGCGGCTGACGCTGGGGACGACGCAGATCATGCAGTTCGACCCCTACCAGACCAACTCGGCCCTGCACATCCACACCTTCTACACCTACCTGCTGGACTACACCGAGGACTACGACACGCGGCCGGCCGGCGCCCGGGAGTGGGAGTTCGCCGGCGACCACCGCTCGGCGACCATCACGCTGCGGGACCAGAAATTCCACTCGGGCGACCCGGTGACCGCCGCCGACGTGGTGGCCGGGGTGGAGCGGGCCAAGGATCCGGAGGCCGGCTACACGCTGGCCGAGCCGTCGGCGTTCATCGAGTCGGCGACGGAGGTGGACCGGCGCACCGTGCGCCTGGACTTCGTCGCGCCCACCCCGGACGAGCTGGTGCTGGACTGGATGTTCGCCTTCCCGCTGGTGCCGGCCGGGCGGAACGACGCCGCCTCGCTGGAGAACGAGCCGGCCGGTTCGGGTCCGTTCGTCATGGACAGCTTCGACCGGGACCAGCGGCTGGTCATCTCCCGGAACCCGGACTACTGGGAGCGGGGCAAGCCGCTGCTGCGGGAGGTCGAGATCCGCTTCTTCCGGGACGAGGACTCGCTGGTGAGCGCCCTGGAGTCGAGCGACGTCCAGGGCGCGCTCTACCTGTCGCTGCGGCACGACGAGCGGCTGCGCGACCGCTTCACCCTGGTGCAGGGCGGCGGGCGGATGGACCTGTTCTTCATGAACGCGTCCCGGCCGCCGTTCGACAACCGGGAGCTGCGCCAGGCGCTGGCCCGCGCCATCAACCGGGAACGCATCATCCAGCAGGTGCGGTTCGGCTACGGCGAGCCCATCTACACCGCCTTCATGCCGAGTTCGCCGGCCTTCGACGCCGGATACCTGGACTCGAACGGCTACGACCTGGAGGCCGCCGAATCGCTGCTGCGGCGGGCGGGCGGGGCGCGGGAGGCCAGCGCCGGGGTCGGCGACGAGCCGGGCGCGATCGAGATCCTCCAGATCATCCAGGCCGACTTCGAGGAGATCGGGTTCACGCTGAACATCGACCCGATGGAGCAGACGACGTTCCTGGAGGAGCTCTTCGCCAGCAACCTGGAATGCTGCGTGGCCGCCCAGCCGAACAACCTGCAGAGCCCGTCCCTCGTGGCCAGGGGCCGCCAGATGCTGCCCGGCGAGGACAACGTGATGCTCGGCGCCAACGTGCCCGAGGCGTACGTGCGGGCGGTGGACGAGGCCAGGACGGCGGTCGACCCCGAGGCGCAGCGGACGGCGTGGCAGGCGTTGAACCAGGTGCTGGTCGACGAGGCGTGGGCGGTGGGCATCGCCACCCGGCCCTCGCTCTCCGGACTCGAACAGGGCATCACCGGCCTGGCCATGGACCAGCGTGACTTCGTCGTGCTGACCGACACCGAGACCGCATGACGAGGCCGGGACCCACGACCGGCCGCGACCCACATCGACCAGGAAGGGCCCGCTGATGGACGCCTTGCACTATGCCGCCGCGCGGCCGGTGATGACCCTGCTGACCGCCGTGTTCACGCCGTTCCAGCCGGACGGCGGCCTCGCGCTGGAGGTGGTCGAGCGCCAGGCCGACGCGCTGGCGGCCTGGAACTGCCCCGCGGCCTACGTGGGCGGGACGGCGGGCGAGGGCGCCTCGCTCAGCACGGCCGAGCGGATGCTGCTGCTGGAGCGGTGGTGCGAGGTGGCCGCCGGCCGGCTGGACGTCATCGCGCACGTCGGCCACACCAGCCTGGCCGAGGCCAGGACGCTGGCGGAGCACGCGCAGCGGACCGGGGTCAGGGCGATCTCGGCGGTGCCGCCGTACTTCCACCGGCCGCAGGACGCCACCGCGGTGGCCGAGTTCATCGCCAGGATCACCGAGGCGGCGCCGGAACTGCCGTTCATCTACTACCACATCCCCTCGGTCACGGGGGTGACCGTGCCGGCCAGCGCGGTGCTGGAGGCGGCCAGGGACCGGGTGCCGAGCTTCGCGGGCATCAAGTTCGCGCACGGCGACCTCGCGGACTTCCAGCGATGTCTCCGGCTGGCCGGCGACCAGCACGAGCTGTACTTCGGCAACGCCCGGCTGGTGCTGGCCGCCGTCGGGCTGGGCGCGCGGGCCGCGATCGGCTCCGCGTACAACTTCGCCGCGCCGCTCTTCCTGCGGATGCTGGAGCACGTCGAGCGCGGCGAGCGGGAGGCCGCGCTGGAGTGCCAGCTGCGGGCCCAGGACGCGATCGACGCCGTGTCCGGGCACGCGGGCGAGCTGGCCGGGTTCAAGGCGGCGTCCGCGCTGGTCGGCCCGGACTGCGGGCCCTGCCGCCCGCCGCTCGGCTCGTTGGACGACCGGCAACGCGACCGGCTGCGGGCGGACCTGACCCGGCTCGGCCTGCTCGGCGCGACCCCCGGCGCGACCCCCGGCCCGGCCCCCGGCCCGGTGCGGGTGGCGGGCGAGGTGGCGGGGTGAGCGGGGCGCCCGGGCGCCCGAACGTGCTGCTGATCCAGGCCGACCAGTTCCGCTGGGACTGCCTCGGCTCGGCCGGTCACCCCGACGTCCGCACCCCGCATCTGGACCGGCTGGCCGCGGACGGGGTGCGCTACCCGGACGCGTACTGCCCGCTGCCGATCTGCACCCCCTCCCGGTACTCGCTGCTCAGCGGCCTGTACCCGCACCAGCACGGCGGCTGGACCAACCACTGCACCCTGGCGCCGGGGCTCGACACGTTCCCCCGCGCGCTGCGCCGGGCCGGCTACCGCACCGCGGGCGTGGGCAAGATGCACTTCACCCCGACCTACCTGGACGTCGGCTACGACCGGCTGACGCTGGCCGAACAGCACGGCCCGGGCAGGTACGACGACGACTACCACCGGGAGCTGCGCGCCGCCGGCCTGGCGCCGGTGCTGGACCTGCTCGACCAGGAGGAGCACCTGCGCCCGCTGGCGCCCGCCTCGTACTGGGCCAGCTACGGCACCGGCCGCTCCGACCTGCCGGAGGAGTGGCACTCGACGACCTGGATCGGGGAGCGCGCGCTGGACGAGCTCGCCGGCTGGTCCGACGCCGCGGACGGGGAAGGGCGGCTGCTGCACGTCTCGTTCATCAAGCCGCACCACCCGTTCGACCCGCCGGCGCCCTGGGACGAGCTGTACGACCCGGCCGCGCTGACCCTGCCGCCCGGCTGGACCGAACGGGTGCCGGCCGCCGACCTGCCGCACGAGAGCGGCTACTTCGACTACGGCGACGGGCTGGACGAGCCGGTGCTGCGCCGGGTGCTGGCCCACTACTACGCCACCATCACGCAGCTCGACCACCAGGTCGGCCGGCTCCTCGACCGGCTGCACGACCAGGGACTGTATGACGACACGTTGATCATTTTCACCGCCGACCACGGTGAGTACCTGGGTTTTCACCATCTGCTACTCAAGAATGGCCCCATGTACGACCCGCTGGTCAAGGTGCCCCTGCTGGTGAAGTTCCCCACCCCACCGGGGACGGGGCGCGCAGGCGCACCAGCGCGGCCGCCGGCGCGGCGGGGCGAGACCAGCGGGGCCCTGGTGTCCCTGGTCGACCTCGCCCCGACCATCGTCTCGGTGTGCGGCGCCGGACCGCTCACCACGTCCCCGCCGGCTCCCGGACTCGACCTGTCGGACCCCGCCGCGGACCGGGCCTGCGTGTTCGCCGAGAACCGCACCTTCGGCCCCATGGTCATGGCCCGCACCCGCACCCACAAGCTCCTGCTGAACGGAGACCAGGAAGGCGGAAGGGACGGGGCGCGCGACGCCCTGTTCGACCTGGCCGCCGACCCGCAGGAGCTGGACAACCGCATCGACGACCCGGGCAGCGCCGAGGTTCTCGGCGAGCTGCGCGCCGCCCTGACCCGCTGGGCGCTCTTCGACACGCCGGTGCCGACCTGTCTGGACGAGGACGCGCCGCGCGTCCACGCACCGAACGTGCCGCCCGCCGATCCCGCCCGTCGCGCCGAGCACCGGGCCTACTTCGACGCACAGGTCCGCCGGGCAGCCCCGGCGCCGACCGCACCCATCGAACCGTAGGGGAGTCTTCATGTCCGGGATGTCCGGAGCCAGAGGCAGGAGAAGGCGGTCGCGGATGGCCGGCCTCGCGACCGCAGGGCTCGTACTGGCCACGTCCATGGCGTCGATGAGCGCCGGACGGGCCGAGGCCGCGCACGGGGTCTGGTACTCGACCGTCTTCGAGCAGGGGGAGAGCGGCTACCACACCTTCCGGGTGCCCGCGGTGGTGCAGGCCGCCGACGGCACGCTGCTGGCGTTCGCCGAGGGCCGGGTCAACGGGTCCAGCGACAACGGCGACATCGACCTGGTGCTGAAGCGCTCGACGGACGGCGGCATCAGCTGGGGCCCGCTCCAGGTGGTGGTGGACGACGGCGAGAACAAGGCCGGCAACCCCGTGCCGGTGCTCGACCAGCGCACCGGCCGGATCGTGCTGAACACCACCCACACCGGCGGCGGCGTGACCGGTGACGACATCAGGTGCGGCCGGGCGGAGCCCGAGGAGATGCGCCGCGCCTACGTGCTGCACAGCGACGACAACGGCGCGACCTGGTCGGAACCACAGGAGATCACCCAGGACGTCCGTCCCGACGACTGGCGGCACTTCGTCGGCGGCCCCGGGCACGCCATCCAGCTCACCCACGGGGAACACGCCGGCCGGCTGGTGATCCCCGGCAACCACTCCATCGCCCCGCCCGACGGCTCGGGGATCGACTGCCTGGACAACTCGCTGTTCGGCGCGCACTCGCTGTACAGCGACGACGGCGGCACCACCTGGCACCTCGGCGGCGTGGACACCCCGGTCACCGGCGTGGTGAACCCGAACGAGAGCACGGTCGCCGAGCTGGCCGACGGCACCGTCTACTTCAACGCCCGCGACCAGCACGGCAGCAGCCCGGGCACCCGGGCCGCGACCACCAGCAGCGACGGCGGCGCCTCGTTCGACCATCCCTACGAGGACGTGCCCGACCTGGTGGCCCCGGTGGTCCAGGGCTCGGTGCTCTCGCTGACCGGCTGGCCGGGACACTTCCAGCCGCTGGTCTTCTCCGCGCCCGGCGACGCCGACGTCCGGCAGAACCTGACCCTCTCGGTGAGCTTCACCGAGGGCAGCTCCTGGCTGACCGGGCCGGTGATCCACTACGGCCCGGCCGGCTACTCCGATCTGGTGGAGATCCGCGACACGGACCACGGCGGCCACGGGTTCGGCCACCGCACCGAGGGGATCGGCGTGCTCTACGAGAACGGCGTCCCCACGGCGGAGGATCCGGACCCGCCGTACTACCAGAACATCACCTTCGCCCGGCTGCCCACCGCGATGGTCGACGGGTAGCCTGCCGCCCGCCCGTTCAGTCCTCGCCGCGGGCCAGCGCGGCGAGGATGCGGGTCAGGGCGCGCCAGAACGTCGCCGTGGCCGCCGCGGCCCGCGGGGTGTCCGCGTAGATCGAGTTGACGTGCAGCCCGTCGGCGTCCCGGTGGAACCAGAACGAGATGCCGTTGCAGCGGGACGCCCACACGTGCTGGGTCGGGTGCCACCGGTCGTGGTGCTCGGCCCCCGGCACCCGTCGGGAGTCGATGTAGGAGAAGAAGTTGACCGGATGGGGCCAGCACGGCAGCCCCGCGTACTCCGGGGCCAGCAGCTGCCAGGCCCTGACGAAGGGCACGTCGGTGTGCCGCAGCAGCTCGCGGAAGGCGGTCCGCACCTCGCCCAGCAGCTCCCCGAACGGCCGGCCCGCCGGCACCGGGAACTCGATCGGCACGGTGTTGACGAACCAGCCCATGGCGTTCTCGAGATCGCCCCGCCCGCGCTCGCTGACCGGCAGCAGCCCGCGGTAGACGGCCGGGCCGCCGGCGTCCCGCAGCGCGCGCCCCACCGCCGCCAGGGTGCCGGTGAAGCAGCTGCCCCCGGCGCCCCGGCAGCGGGCCTCGAACGCCGCCGCCTCCCGGGCGTCGAGCAGCCGGTGCCCCTCGTTGACCGTGCCGTACATCCGGCCGGGCGCGACGCCGAGGTCGAGCGGGAAGTGCGGGAAGAAGCCGCCGGCCGAGGCCATGAACGACTTCCAGTAGCCGAGCCGCTCGTCGTCCGACCGCATCGCGAGGTAGCGGCGCCGCTGTTCGTGGCCGAAGGCCACGTAGCTGCCGGTCGGCGGGAGCTCCGGCGTGCGCCCCGCCACCGCCGCCTCGTAGCCGGTGGCCAGGTCGCGGACCACGACCGGGACGGACAGGCCGTCGGACACCAGGTGGTCGAAGGCGAAGTACACCGTCGCGGAGCCGGCCCTGACCACCGCGCCCATCACCAGCAGCGGCCAGGAGAGGGTGTCGATCTCCTTCTCGAAATGGTCGGCGAGATAGGCCCTGACCTCGTCCGCCGAGTCCAGGTACCCCACCTCGAAGGGTTCCAGGGCGACCTCGTCGGGGCGCAGCGCGGCGCAGGTCAGATCGCCCGCCGGATCGCCCATGAGCTGCTCGAACTCGCAGCGCAGCACCTCGTGGCGGCCGACCAGGCCGAGCATCGCGGCCTCCAGGGCGGCACGGTCCAGTTGGCCGGGGATCTCGAACGTGGCGGCCACCCAGGAGGACAGCGAGTCCGGGGCGCTGCGGACCTGGCGGGCCGCCGAGAAGTGCTTGTCCTGGTTGAACGAGGCGGACCTGCGTGGGCGCCCGAGGTGGCCTGCTCTGGTCGATCGCAGTCGCCACTGAACGAGGTGACCGGGTGCGATGTCCAGCTCGGCGATCGGGAACTGCCGCATGTTCGTCCTCTCGGTGGGGGGACCCCGCGTGCGCGGGAGTGCACCACTGTGACAGGGACGACGACCGGAGAAGCCCAGGCCAGGCATGTGGCCCACTACTGGCCCCGTTGTGATCTTTTCTGATCACCGGGTGACGGAACCCGCCTATGCGGCTTTCGAGCGTTCCCCTCCCCGGACCCTTCACGGGGCACTTTCGAACAACGGCGGCGGAACGGCTGCCGGGCGGGCCCCGACCGGCAGCACCACGTGCGTCGGCGGCGGCGCGGCGTCGTCCACGCTGGCGGTGAACGGCCGCCCGTCGTCCCGGCAGACGCACTGCATCACCTGCCGGCCCGCGGTGGCGGCCCGGCCCAGACCGCCGACCGTGGCCCAGACGCCGGAGAGGTAGAAGTTCCGCAACCCGGGCAGCACCGGGCCGCGCTTCCTCATCTCCCGGGCCACGGCGTCGCCGCTGGCCACGAACGGCCGCCAGCCGGGGAACGAGCCGTTGTAGTTGCCGGTGTACCGGAGTTGGGTGAGGGGAGTGCTGGTGTCGCGCACCACTACCGCGTCCCGCAGGCCGGGGAAGCGCTCGTCGAGGAAGTCCACCAGGGCGTCGCGCGCCTGGCGCTTCGCCAACTGGTAGTCGCGCCCCCGGCGCACCGGAAGCGTGTGCCGTTCGGCGCCCCGGCGCCCGCGGCTGACCCGTTCCGGCCCCTCGCTCAGCCCGCGCCACGGCTCGGTGTCCGAGACGTAGCTGGCGAAGACGATGTCGGTCTCGCCGGGCGACAGCTCGGGGTAGTGGCGGCTGCGGAACTGGACGTGCAGGCTCAGCGTCCTGATGCCGGTCAGCCGGGCCGCCACCGCCGCGGGGAGCAGGTAGGTGGTGCACGGATCCGCCTCAGGGAACGGCCGGTTCAGGCCCAGGAAGAGGCCGAAGTAGCCCGGCGACACCACGCCGGGCTCGTCGATCGTTTCGGTGTACAGGCGCCGGTAGAAGTCGTTCAGGTAGC
Source organism: Streptomyces sp. B6B3 (assembly GCF_039871525.1). Classification (NCBI taxonomy): domain Bacteria; kingdom Bacillati; phylum Actinomycetota; class Actinomycetes; order Kitasatosporales; family Streptomycetaceae; genus Streptomyces; species Streptomyces sp. B6B3. The sequence continues at coordinate 183,163 of NZ_JBDPLU010000002.1, forward strand.
GCCCGCGCAGCAGCCGCATCGCCGTGGTGTGGCCGTCGCAGGCGGAGACCACGATGTCGGCGCGGTGCTCGCTGCCGTCGCTCAGCCGCACCCCGACCGCCTGGTCGCCGTCCACCAGCACCTCGTCCACCCGCGCGTCGTACGCCACCAGGCCGCCGAGCCGCAGGTAGCGGCGCTCGACGGAACGGGCCAGGCCCAGCGAGCCGCCCTCGGGCACGCCGGCCGCGAGGTTGGCGTGCGAGGCGAGCCGGAACTGGAACGGCAGCACCGGTAAGTCCGGTTGCTCCTCGTAGAGGATGAGGGTGAACGCCTCGCGCAGCAGCGGGTCGGCGAACCGGGCGGCGTAGTCCGTCATCAGGGTGCCCAGGCTCCGCCGGACGACGGCGAGGCGCGGCGCGAACGCCGCCAGCCGCCGCCAGCGTTCCCGGCGGCCCAGCACGCCGACCGGCTTCAGGACCGGAAAGCGGGACAGCAGCTTCCGCAACGCCCGCAGGTCGTCGCAGAACGCCCGGATCCGCCGGGCGTCACCGGGCGCCAGTTCGGTGAGATGGGCCTGCAGCCGGTCGGGATCCGAGTAGAAGTAGACGGTGCGCCCGTCCTGCCCGCGGACCACGTTGAGGACGTCGAAGTGGCGCATCTCCTTGCCCTGGAGCGCGCCGAGTTCGAGCCAGATCTGGTACAGCTCGGTGCCGGGGCCGCTGCCCGGCAGCCAGCTGACGCACCAGTCGAAGGTGTAGTCGCCGCGGTCCCAGGCGGTGCAGGACCCGCCCGGGCTCTCGTGCATCTCGAAGATCCGGCTGTGGTACCCGTTCATCTGCGCGTAGCAGCCGGTGGACAGGCCGCCGAGACCGCCGCCGATGATGATCATCGACTCGCGGCGCGGCGCCCGCCGGTGCCCGGTCCGTGGGGGCGAACGCATGACGAGCAGTATGTGGTTGAGCGCATACACACAGCAATGGCGCGATGACAGCACGTGAGATCACGCCGGAGGTCCGACCACGCCGCCCGTGCGCCCCGGCGCCGTCGCCGCCGGGGCGCGCGGGCGGTTCGCTACTCCTCCACCTGCGCGATGCCCGGCTCGCCCGCGGCCACGTAGACGCTGGCCCGGGTGCTGATGGGCGCGTCGGGCTGGGTCACGTAGGGCACCACCCGGTAGTCGGTGCGCCACTCCTCCGGGGTCAGCCGGCAGGTGGCGTAGCCGCGCTGCCGGTTGTGGAACTTCAGGTGCGGGTTCTCCGCGAGCCAGGTCAGACCCCACTGGTCCTGGTCGGATCCGTCGCCGCTCGAACTGATCGACGTGCCGAGGAACTCGGTGCCCAGCGTCGCGGATCCGGGGTCGTCGAAGTTCGCCTTGAGGTCGGCGGCCACGCTGCGGTGCGCGTCGCCGGTGATCACCACGAAGTTCTCGACGTCGTGCTCCTGGATGGCGTCGAAGAGGCGCTGCCGGGAGGCGGCGTAGCCGTCCCAGGTGTCCATGCCGAACGCCTGGAGCTCACCCGGCTCGGAGTCGCCCTGGAACATGAATATCTGGTTGGCCATCACGTTCCAGGTGGCCTCGGACGCCGCGAGGCCCTCGACCAGCCAGCTCTCCTGTTCGGCGCCGAGCAGCGTCCGGTTCGGATCCAGCCGCTCGACGCAGTCGAACTGCCGCCCGTCACCACACGCCTGGTTGTCGCGGTACTGCCGGGTGTCCACGACGTTGAACTCGGCGAGCCGGCCGTACCGCAGCCGCCGGTAGAGCTGGGCGTCGGGCCCCGACGGCAGTGCGGACCGGCGCAGCGGCATGTTCTCGTAGTACGCCTGGAGCGCGGCGGCGCGGCGCGCCAGGAACGCCTCTCCCCCACTGTCCTCGCCGTCCAGGTCGTCGGCCCAGTTGTTGTCCACCTCGTGGTCGTCGAGCACCACCACCCAGGGGAACCGCGCGTGCGCCGCCCGCAGGTCCGGGTCGCTCTTGTACTGGCCGTACCGGATCCGGTAGTCGGTCAGCGAGAAGATCTCGGTGGCCGGCAGGTGCGCCCGCCCGATGTCGTCGTGGCCCTCGCCCTCGTAGATGTAGTCGCCGACGTGCACCACCAGGTCGAGGTCCTCGTCGGCCAGGTGGCGGAAGGCCGTGAAGAAGCCGTCCGAGTAGTTGTTGCAGCTGACGAAGCCGAAGTTGACCGCGCCCTGCGACTGGTGGGCGGCCGGGGCGGTCCGGGTGCGGCCCGTCTCGCTGAGCCACGGGCCGACCCGGAAGCGGTACCAGTAGTCGCGCCCCGGGCGCAGCCCGTCGACCTCGGCGTGCACCGAGTAGGCGAGGTCGGCGGTGGCCCACTCCACGCCGGAGCGCACCACCCGGCGGAAGCGCTCGTCCTCGGCGACCTGCCAGGAGACGGGGATGACCCACTTCCCCATCCCGGCGGCGCCGTCCTCGGCCAGCGGGTCGGGGGCCAGCCTGGTCCACAGCACGACGCCGTCGGGGAGCGGGTCGCCGGACGCCACGCCCAGGCTGAACGGGTCGACGGGGAGGCGGGGTTCGGCGCGCGCCGGCGCGGCCGAGACGGCGAGCGGCAGCACGACGGCGGCGCTGCCAACGCCGGCGAGGGACAGGAATCGACGACGAGTCACACCGGGGTTCTGCACGGATGCCCTCCACGGACGAAGTGGTGTGGTGCCGAGCGGCGAATCGCGATCGAAGCAGGCGCGCCGGTCCTGGGGGTGAACGGCATATGCCGGCGGGGGGTCGCGTTGCGTTCGATCACGGTGAGAATTTCTTCCCACCCCCGGTGCGTTTCGTGCCCAACCCGGCGCACGGACGTGAGACTTGAGGAAACCGTGAACGTCGTGACGCGACGCCCGCCCGGCGCGGGGCGCGCCGGGATGGGACTTTCGACAGTGTCGGAGGCGCCGGCACGCTCCGTAGGGTCGCGTCCATGAGCTCGTCCATCAGTCGAGGAATCACCGCGGGGCGCCTGCTGTTCGCCGGGGCCACGGCCGGCGTCGCGCTCAGCGTCGCCGGGCCGTTGTGGGCGCTGTGCTGGACGGTGCCGACCGCGGTCTGCGCGTTCCTGGCCGGGCGGCGGCCGGGCCGGACCCGGCACACCGCGCTGGCCCTGCTCGCGGTGCTGGCGGCCGGCGTGCTCGCGATCGCCCTGGTGCCCGCCTGGATCGTGCTGGGCAGCCGGTTCGTCGCGGTGCTGGTCTGCGCCGCCATGCTCCCCTGGTTCGCCGGCCGGTTCTGGCGCCAGTACCAGGAGTTGGTGCGGGCCGGCTGGGAGCGGGCCGCCCATCTGGAGCGGGAGCAGCGGCTGGTCGCCGAGCAGGCCAGGCTGCGCGAGCGGGCCCGGATAGCGCAGGACGTGCACGACGCGCTGGGGCACGATCTGAGCCTGATAGCGCTGTCCGCCGGGGCGCTGAAGCTCGCGCCCGGGCTGTCCGACGCGCACCGGGCGGCGGCCCAGGACATCCGCGCGAAGGCGGGGGCCGCCGTGGAGCGGCTCGGCGAGGTGGTCGGCGTGCTCCGGCACGAGGGGGCGGCGGGCGAGCCGCCCGACCACGGCGTCGCGGACGTGGTGGCCCGGGTGCGGGCGGCGGGGCTCGCCGTCGAGCTGTCGGTCACGGGCGATCCGGAGGCGGCGCCCCCCATGACCGAACGTGCCGTGCGCCGGGTGGTGCAGGAGTCGCTGACGAACGTCGCGAAGCACGCCCCGGGCGCGACGGCAGCCGTGCGGGTGCGCCACACGGCCGCCGCGACCGAGGTCCGGGTGACGAACGGCCCTCCTCCCCCGGTCTCCGTCCCGGACCCCGTCGCCGAACCCGCCGCCGAACCCGCCGCCGGCGGGTTCGGGCTGATCGGCCTCGACGAACGCGTCCGCCTCACGGGCGGCACCCTGTCGTTCGGCCCGACGGACCCGGGCGACCCACCCCACCCCGGCACCGCGCACGGCATCGCCGGGGAAACCCGGCCCGACCGCCCCGCCGCCGACGCCGGACACCACGCCGCCCACCGTGACCGCCCAGGCGACGACACCCCGGAGGGACCAGACAGCACCGGCGAAAGCGACGGGCGCGTCCGCTCCCACGGAACCGCCACGCGCCTCCCGCAGCCCGCGGACCGCGGCGTCCCGGGGCTGGGCGCGGCCGGCACGGGCTTCGCCGTCGTGGCGACGCTGCCGCACACCGTGCCGGCCGGGGATCGCTCGGCAAGGGCCTCCGGGCCGGCCGGGGACCGCCCGGCCGGGGGCCCCGCTCCCCGCCCGGCCAGGGCCCTGCGCCGCACGCTGCTGGCCGCCGTGACGGTTCCGCTGGTCACCGCGGTGCTGCTGGGCGGCGCGCTGATCGCCTGGGAGGCGGTGATGGTCGGGCGCTCGGTGCTGGCCCCTGACGACTACGCGAGCCTGCGGATCGGACAGGACCGTGCCGAGATAGCCCACTTCCTGCCGGACCGGCAGTCGCACCGCCGGCCGGCCGCCGCGGAGCCGGAGCAGCCGGGCACCGCCTGCGAGTACTACGACATGACGGCCGACCGCTTCGACAACCGCTCCGGCGACGTCTACCGGCTGTGCTTCCGGGACGGCGCGCTCGTCTCGGCCGACGCCTTCACCGGGAACGCGGTGCGATGATCCGGATCCTGATCGCCGACGACGAGCCGATGATCCGCGCCGGGGTCCGGGCCGTGCTGGCCACCGACCCGGAGATCGAGATCGTCGCCGAGGCCGAGGACGGGCACCGGGCGGTGGAGCTGGTGCGCCGGCACCGCCCCCGGGTGGCGGTGCTCGACATCCGCATGCCGGGCCTCGACGGCATCGGTGCGGCGGCCGAGATCCGCCGCACCGCGCCGGAGACCGGCGTCGTCATCCTCACCACGTTCGGCGAGGACGACTACATCCTCCAGGCGCTGGGCGGCGGCGCCGCCGGCTTCCTCATCAAGTCCGGCGACCCCGAGGAGCTGATCGCCGGCGTGCGCGCGGTGGCCGACGGCGCCGCCTACCTGTCACCGCGGGTCGCCGCCCGGGTGGTGGCGCATCTCGCCGCCGGCGGCGCCGGGGTCGCGGCCGGGCGTCGGCGGGCGGCCAGGGAGCGGGTCGACGCGCTGTCGTCCCGGGAGCGTGAGGTGCTCGCCTGCCTGGGCGGCGGGCTGTCCAACGGGCAGATCGCGCGCCGGCTGGGGGTGGTGGAGGGCACGGTCAAGGCCCATGTCAGCTCGATCCTGGCGCGCCTCGGCGTGGACAACCGGGCGGCCGCCGCCGTCGTGGCGCACGAGGCCGGCATCGTCCCCGCGCCGCCGGGCGAGCGGCTCTAGTACCCGCCGGGACGCAACCCGAGACGCAACCCGAGACGCAACCGGCAGGCAGAGCACCAGCACCGCCGCGACCAGGGTGCCGCCGAGCAGCGCGCCGGCGAGCACGTCGTGCGGATAGTGGACGCCCACCGCGACCCGCAGCAGCGCCGCCGCGCCGGCCAGCGGCAGCGCGACCGCGGCGAGCCGCGGGCGGACGAGGGCCAGCCCCACCGCGAGCCCGGCGGCCAGCGTGGCGTGGTTGCTGGGGAAGGACCAGTCGCCCACCGGCGGGCAGTGCGCGATCGGCTCGGCGTCGGTCAGCGCCCGGCACGGCCGCTCCTCGTCGACGACCAGCTTCAGCGCCTCGCTCAGCGCGTACGCGACACCGGTGCCGGCCAGGGTCAGCACGGCCCCGGCCACCCCGCGGGCGTCCGCCCGCCGCAGGGCGCGCCAGCCGGCGGCGAGCAACAGCAGGCCGAGGAGCACCAGGGCGCCCTCGCCGGCGAGTTCCAGGGCCGAGCCGACCCAGGAGGGCGCGTCCGCGAGCCGTTCGGTGACGGATCGGTAGCCGGACGCCGAGGCGCCGTCGGTGATCCGCACCGGCTCGTCCTGGCCCAGTCCGCCCGGCGCCAGCCAGAGCACGGCGGCCGCGCCGGCGCCGAGCAGGGCCGCGGCCAGGCCCAGACGGCGGCCGGGTCGGGAGTGTGTCTGCGTTTCCATGACCGCCGACGCTAGGAACGACGGCCGGCGCGCGCCCGGGTCGAACGGCAGGGTGCCACCTGGACGTTCGTCGGGGTTGACGCCGGGGCGCGGCCTGTGCTGGGCGGCGCGCGCCCCGGCGACCGCTCCTCCACGGTGACGGCGAGTGGTGGCGAGTGGTGGCGAGTCCGTGGCGGTGGCGGCGGGTTGCTGGTCGGGCCCAGGGCCCGGCGGTGCTCAGGACAGGGCGTCGGTGAGCGCCGGGTACCAGTGGTCGGCCATCACGCGGTTGCCCGCGTCGTTGGGGTGGACCCCGTCGTAGGTGTCGGTCGCCGTGTCGAAGCCGGTGAACTGGTCGACGACGGTGATCGGCGAGGCCTCGGTGCTGAGCCCTTCGGCCCAGGCGGGGATCGCGGCGTTGAAGTTCACCACCCGCTGGCCGCACTCGCCGCAGTTGGCCGGCGCCATCGGGATGATCTGCGCGACCAGGATCTCCATCTGCGGGTTGTTGGCCCGCATCTGCTCGACCAGCTTGGTGAAGGCGGCGAGGATGGTGTCGGGCGAGCGGTTGCTCCACACGTCGTTGGTCCCGAGGTGCATCAGCACCACGTCGGGGTTCGTGGCGGACAGCCAGGGCGGCAGCTGGTTCTGGTCGGCCATGTTGGTGGCCAGGATGCCGCCGTGGCCCTCGTTCTCGCCGTCGTAGGCGAAGCCGCAGCCCTGGCCCGCCAGCGTGCCGACGAAGTCGACGTCGGAGTAGCCGGTGTTCACCAGGTCCTGCCAGAGCAGGGCGCGCCAGCAGCCGGGCGAACCGGTGATGGAGTCGCCGAGCGGCATGATCCGCGTCGGCGCCGCCGCCGGCCCTGGTTCCGCCGCGGACGCCGGCCGGGCGGCCGGCACCAGACACGTCGCGACCAGCACGGCGAGCGCGGCGAGCGCGGTGAGGAGGAGGCCGCCGGTGGCGCGGCCTCGCACGGTTCGAGATGTCGTCATGAATGCTCCCGGATGAGCGTGAGCGTCAGCTCCGCCGGCCACGCGTCCGGTCCCGCCCGACCGCGTGCAGCCCCACCGGTGGCATGTTCATGATGCAACCGGCGGGGGACGCCGAAACTGTGACGTGCGCCTCGTTTTCGCGGCCCCCGCCCGGCACCGTGTCACGCCGGCGCCGCCTCACCGGTCAACGCTGCGGTTCCCACCACCCATGGAGACCACGGAACCCACGGACCACCGACCGCAACCGGGAGAGATGGATCGATGCTCGCGAAACTGTCGCAGTTCCTGCTGGGCCGCCGCAGGGCGGTGCTGCTGCTGGCCGTGCTGCTCGCACTCGCCGGAGGCGCCGCCGGCAGCGGCGTCTTCGACCGGATGAAGGCCGGCGGCTTCGACGATCCGGGGGCGGAGTCGGGCCGCGCCGCCGACGTGCTCGCCGAGGAGCTCGGCTATCAGGAGGCCAACCTGGTGCTGCTGGTGCACGCCCCCGGCGGGGTGGACACCGAACGCGCCACCGCCGCCGGACACGACCTCGGCCGCCGGCTGGCCGCCGAGCACGGGGTGGCGGACGTCGCCTCCTACTGGGACTCGGGACGCGCCCCGCAGCTGCGCGGCGCCGACGGCGAACTGGCGCTCGTGCTGGCCACGGTCCAGGGCGACGAGACCGAGGCCGGCAAGCGGCTGGCCGAGCTGGAGCCCGAGTACCAGGGCGAGCACGCCGGCCTGCGAGTTGAGCTCGGCGGCACCGCCGTGGTCACCAAGGAGCTGGGCGAGCTCAGCGAACAGGACGCGGTGCGCGGCGAGATGATCGCCTTCCCGATCATGCTGGTGGTCCTGGTGCTGGTGTTCGGCAGCCTGGTCGCCGCCGCGCTGCCGCTGACCGTCGGCGCCGTCACCATCCTGCTCTCGCTCGGCCTGCTGTGGGCGCTGGGCGGGGTCACCGACCTGTCGGTCTTCGCCGTCAACGTGGTGACGCTGCTCGGCCTCGGCCTGTCCGTGGACTACAGCCTGCTGATGGTCAACCGGTACCGCGAGGAGCTGCGCGCCGGACGGGACGGCGCCACCGCGATCCGGACCACCCTGGTGACCGCCGGGCGCACGGTGCTGTTCTCGGCCGTGACGGTCGCCGTGTCGCTGGCCTGCCTGGCCTGGTTCCCGCTGCTGGCACTGCGGTCCATCGCCTACGCCGGGGTGCTGGTGTCGCTGCTCACCGCGCTGACCACGCTGCTGGTGCTGCCGGCGCTGCTGGCCGTGCTCGGCCCACGCGTGGAGCGTGGCCGGCTCGGGCGCCGCAGGAAGGCCGCCGCGACCGCCGGAAGCGCCGACGGGAGCGCCGACGCGGCGGCCGAACGGGACGTCGCGCAGGGCTTCTGGCACCGGCTGGCGTGGTTCGTGATGCGCCGCCCGGTGCCGGTCGCCACCGTCGGCGTGCTCGTCCTGCTGCTGTTCGGCGCGCCGTTCCTCGGCCTGCGGACGGGCACCGCGGACGAGCGGGCGCTGCCCGAGTCGTCCACCGGACGGCAGGTCGCCGAGACGCTGCGGGAGCACTTCGACTCGGGCGAGAGCCAGGCGCTCCAGGTCGTCTTCGAGCACGCGCCCGACCCGACCGCGACGTCCGGGTACGCGGCCGGGCTGTCCCGGCTCGACGACGTGGCCCGGGTGGACGCCGCCACCGGCTCCTACGTCGACGGGGCCCGGGTGGCGCCGCCGGGGGCCGCGCACGAGCGGTTTGTAGAGGGTGGGAGCCTGGCCAGTGGGAGCGTGGCCGGTGGGGGCACCGCCGCCGAGGGCGCCGCCGGCTACCTCTCCGTGGTGCCGGACCCGGTGGGCGGCCCGGCCGTCGAGGACCTGGTGGACACGGTGCGCGCCGCTCCGACGCCCGACGGCACCGAGGCGCTGGTCGGCGGGCGCGCGGCGGTCAACCTGGACGGCATCGCCGCGATAGGCGACCGGCTGCCGGCGGCCGCGATCACCCTGGTCGTGACGATGGTGGTGCTGCTGTTCCTGCTCACCGGCAGCGTGCTGCTGCCGTTCCTCGCCATGCTGCTCAGCGCGCTCGGCCTCACCGCCACCCTCGGGGCGCTGGTATGGGGCTTCCAGGACGGGCACCTGGCCGGCGTGCTGGACTTCACCAGCACCGGCGACGTGGTCGGCACCGTGCCGGTGCTGCTGTTCACCGTCGCCTTCGGGCTCGGCATGGACTACCAGGTGTTCCTGCTCTCCCGGATCCGCGAGGAGTACGAGCGCACCGGTTCGCCGACCGACGCGGTGGCGGTGGGCCTGGAGCGGATCGGTCGGATCGTCACGGCCGCGGCGGCCGTGCTCTCCGTGGTGTTCCTCGGGTTCCTGGTGTCCGGCATCACGTTCATGAAGGCGATGGGCGTCGGACTGCCGCTGGCGGTGCTGATGGACGCCACCCTGATCCGCGGCGCGCTGCTGCCGGCCACGATGCGGCTCGGCGGGCGCGCCATCTGGTGGCTGCCACCCCGGCTGGCCCGGGTGCACCGCCGCTACGGGCTGCACGAGGTCGCCGACCCCGGAACGCCGAGCCCGGCCGGCGCTCCGGAGGGGAGCACGCGCGGCGCGGATCAGCCGATGACGGTGGGGTACGGGGAGCGCGACTCCGAGCCGGACGAGGAGCGGGAGCGGAGGAGCACCGGGAGGTCCCGGTAGCCGTTGGAGATGAAGGACTCTATGGGCCGAAGCCCGGTCCCGTCGGCGAGTTGCAGGCCGGGGAAACGTTCGAAGAGGGCCGGGAGGGCGATGCGCGCCTCCAGGCGGGCCAGCGGGGCGCCCATGCAGTAGTGGACGCCGTGGCCGAAGGCGAGATGCTCGGGGTTGGGGCGGGTGATGTCGAAGCGGTCCGCGAGTTCGCCGTGTTGCACCGGATCGGTGCCGGCGGCGGCGTAGGCGACCAGGATCGGCTCACCCCTGCCTATGGTGACCCCACCCCCGAGCTCTATCGGCTCGGTCGCGTAGCGCAGCGGGAGGGCGGCCACCGAGGGGGCCCAGCGGAGCGTCTCCTCGATGACGCTCTCCCAGGTGGCCTCGCCGTGCCGCAGCAGCTCCAGCTGGATCGGGTGGGTGAGCAGGCCGTGTATCGCGTTGCCCAGCAGGTGCACGGTGGTCTCGTGGCCCGCCGTGAGCACCAGCAGCAGCGTGTCCAGCAGCTCCTGCTCGCCCAGCCGGTCCGCGCCGTCCCTGGCCTGGGTCAGGATCGTGGTGAGGTCGTCGCTCGGCCGGGAGCGCTTGATCTCGACCAGCTCGCCCAGTAACGCGTAGATGCCCTGGTGGGTCGCGAGCACCTCCTCCGGGTCGGCCGAGGTGCGGAACAGGCTCGACGCCGCCGCGCGCAGCCCCGGCTGGAGATGCTCGGGCACCCCGTACAGCTCGCATATCACCCGCACCGGAAGCGGCTCGGTGAAACGTGCGCGCACGTCGACCGGCTCGCCCGCCGGGGTGGCCGCCAGATCGTCCAGCAGCTGCCGGGTGATCGCCTCGATCCGCGGCTGGAGCGCGGCGGTGCGGCGGGCGGTGAAGGCCGGCGCGACGAGCTTCCGCAGCCGGGTGTGGTCCCGGCCGTGGGCGGTGAGCATGTTCCGCACCGCGACCCACGAGTACAGCGGCCACGTCCGCGGGATCCGGCCCTGGTAGAAGTCCGGCCAGTGCTGGTGGGCGTCCTTGGAGACCCGGGCGTCGGTGAGCAGCTCCTTGATCAGGCGGTGGCTGGTGATGGCCCAGGCCGTCACCCCGCCGGGGAGCACTACGCGGACGGCGGATCCTGCGTCGCGGAGGCGAGCGGCCTCCCCTGGGATGTCGCGGCCTGACGGGTCGATGACGACGGGCATGCTGTCCACGGACTGGTTCCCTTCTGATCGGGTGCGATCGGAGTGAAGCGGGCGGGCAGCGACGCCAGGGCCCGGTGGAAGGGTCCGGGCCGCCAGGCCACCTGGTCGTAGGGAACGGCCAGGTGGATGTCGCACAGCCAGCCGGTGAGCCGGTCGATCGCGGTGGTGGCGATCAGCACGGCCGGCTGCTTCGCGGGACAGGCGTGTGGCCCGGCCGCGAAGGCCAGATGGGCCCCGTAGTCGGTGCGGGGCCCCGGAGGTAGGTCGGCGGGACAGGTGTTGGCGGCCGCGTAGGAGATCACCACGGGGGTGTGCGCGGGAATCCAGGTGCCGTGCAGGTCCACGTCGCGGCGCGGGTAGTGGACCGAGTAGTTGGCCAGCGGCGGGTCGTTCCACAGCACGTCGGTGATGGCGTCCGTGGCGGTCAGCGCGCCGCTGGAGACGGTGCGGTAGTAGCGGGGGTCGGAGAGCATCCGGGAGAGCGCGTTGCCGATGAGGTTCGTCACTGGTTCGTACCCCGCGGAGAGGGCCGTGACGAGTTGGTCGACCACCTCCTGGTCGTTGAGTGCGGTGGGGTGCTCGATGAGCCAGGAGGCCAGATCCTGTCCCGGACGCCCCCTTTTCATGGTTACCAGTTCGATGAGGTAACGGGTGATCTCCTCGTTGCCCCGGGCCGCCTCTTCGGGTGACGCGGCGTCAAACATGCGGTTCACGGCGGTGACGAACTGCTCGCCGTGCGTCTCGGGCATGCTGAACAGGTCGTTGAAGACCAGCAGCGGCAGCGGCAGCGCGTACTGCCCGATCAGGTCGGCCTCGCCGCGGGCGGCGAAATCCCTGATCAGCGTGTCGGCGGCGCGGTGGGTGATGTCGCGGAGCTCGTGCGGCTCGATCAGGCTCAGGCTGTCGCTGATCGCCTGGCGGTACCGCGCGTGCGTCTCGTCGTCGTTGAACAGCGCGTTCGGCCGCCACATCATCATCGGCAGGATCTGGCTGTCCGCCGGGATGGTGTGCTGCCAGACCCGCGGGTCCTTCGAGTAGGTCTCGGTGTCGTGCAGCACGTCCAGCGCCGCCCGGTAGCTGGTCACCAGGGTGGCGTTGACGCCGGGGGCCAGCTCCACCGGCGCACAGGCGCCGTAGTCCCGCAACCGGGCGTAGACGGCGTGCGGATCGGCGGCGAACTCCGGCCCCCACAGCGCCACCCGGCCCAGCACGGAGGGCCCCTCGCCTCCCGGTGGCAGGGGACGGGCTGACGGGTCTGGCGGGGAGGAGGGGAGGGTCACGTCTGCTCCAGAACGGGTGAGCGGCGCGCTCCGCGGTCGACCGGTCTCAGACGGTGAGCCGGGAACCACGGAGACGCACGCGCGCGGCGAGGGGTTCCATCCGGACCGCCGGGCGAGCCGGTGGCGCGCCGAGACCGCGGGGAAGGCGGCGGCCGGAGGCGGGCTGACCGGGGGTGCCCCGGGTGGTGTCGAGCCGGTCGACGTCCGGCCCGAGGTGTGGTGGGTCGGCGCCGGCCGCGGCGAGGGAGGTCCGGATCGGGCCACCCTGCCCGAAGTCGTCCCCTTCCGACAACTCGCCCCTCCGCCTGTCGGGGGTCGGGGGACGGCCGGCGGGTGCCCCTGTCAGCCGTCGTGCCGAGCGTCCCGCGGCGCGGAGCGTGGCGCCGTCCCCGGCCGGCCCGGCGCGCGGGCCGGCGACGGCGGGCTGACGGTCCACGGGCTGGTGCCCTTCTGGTCGGGAGCTATCGGGGTGAACCGGGCCGGGAGCGCGGTCAGCGACCGGTGGAAGGGCCCGGGGCGCCAGGTCAGTTGGTCGTAGGGGACGGCTATCTCGACATCGCACAGCCAGCCCGTGAGCCGGTCGATCGCGGTGCCGGCGATCAGCACGGCCGGCTGCTTCGCGGGACAGGCGTGCGGTCCGGCGGCGAACGCCAGATGCGCCCCGGAGTCGGAGCGCGGGCCCGGCGGCAGGTCCGCCGGGGCGGTGTTGGCCGCGGTGTAGGAGATGACGACGGGGGTGTGCCTGGGTATCCAGGTGCCGTGCAGGTCCACGTCGCGGCGCGGGTAGTGGACCGAGTAGTTGGCCAGCGGCGGGTCGTTCCACAGCACCTCGGCGATGGCGTCGCCGGACGTCAGCGCGCCGCTGGAGATGGTGCGGTAGTACCGCGGGTCGGACAGCATCCGGGACAGCACGGTGCTGATCAGGCTGGACATCGGGGCGTACCCGGCGGCCGTCGCCGTCAACAGCTGCACCACCACCTCGTCGGCGGTCAGGCCCACCGGGTGGTCCAGCAGCCAGGACGTCACGTCCTGACCGCGCATGCGCTCCTTCAGCGCGACCAGGTCCCTCAGGTACCGCTCGATCTCGACGAGCGCCGAGCCGGCGTCCTCCGGGGAGGCCGCGTCGAACATCCGACCCATGGCGGACACCATGCCGGGGCCGTGCGCGTCGGGCAGCCCGAAGATGTCGTTGAAGACCAGCAGCGGCAGCGCCGCCGCGTACTGCCCGACCAGGTCGACCCGGCCGTCCGCGGCGAAGGTCTGGATCAGCGTGTCGGCCGCCCGGTGGGTGACGTCGCGGAGCTCGTGCGGCTCGATCAGACTCAGGCAGTCGCTTATCGCCTGGCGGTACCGCGCGTGCGTCTCCCCGTCGTTGAACAGCGCGTTCGGCCGCCACATCATCATCGGCAGCACCGGACTGTCCGCCGGAACGGTGTCCTGCCAGACCCGCGGATCCCTGGAGTAGGTCTCGGTGTCGTGCAGCACGTCCAGCGCCGCCCGGTAGCTGGTCACCAGCGTGGCGTTGACGCCGGGGGCCAGCTCCACCGGGGCGCACGCGCCGTAGTCCCGCAACCGGGCGTAGACGGCGTGCGGATCGGCGGCGAACTCGGGGCCCCAGAGGGGCACCCGGTCCGCGGGCGTGGCGGACGGGTCCGCGGGCTGTCTCGGAAGGGGTGCTGTGGTCACGACTGCTCCAGGGCCAGTGCTGCGTCGCCCCCGGACGGGGGCCTGGGGAAGGCCAGAAGGTGCTCGGCGAGGGCCAGCAGGGCGGCCAGCGAGGTGGACCGGTCACGGGCGTCGCAGGCCACCAACGGCGTCTCCGGGGCCAGGTCGAGCGCCTTCCGCAGCTCCTCGTCGGAGTACTGCGGCGAGTCGGGGAACAGGTTGAGCGCCACCGCGTAGTCGATGCCCTGCTCCTCGATCAGCCCCATCACCTCGTACGAGTCCTCGATGCGCCGGGTGTCGGCCAGGATCAGCGCGCCCAACGCGCCCCGGGTGATGTCCTCCCACAGCGCGTGGAAGCGCTTCTGCCCCGGCGTGCCGAAGAGGCACAGGGCCAGGTCGTCGCCGAGCGAGAGGCGGCCGTAGTCCAGGCCGACGGTGGTGGTGGTCTTGTCCCGCACGCCGTCCAGGTGATCGACCACCGCACCGGTGGCGGTCATCACCTCCTCCGTCTTCAGCGGAGGTATCTCCGAGAGGGTCCGGATGATCGTGGTCTTGCCGACGCCGAACGGGCCGCTGACGATGACCTTGACCAGCTGTTGGTCAGGATTGCGCAGGTAGATGCCTCGGCTGCCGCCGGCACTACTGGAGGGCGCGGAGTCCACGGATCACCCTTTCAAGAAGCTGCTGATCGGGCCGCTGGCCGCTCTCGGTCGGCGCCGGGGCGCGCACGATCAGCCATCCCTCGTCGAACAGATCACTGGCCAGGACCTTGACGAAGCTGACGGGAAGAGACAGGTGCGCGGCCACCTCCGCCAGGGGCAGCGCGCCGGCCTGCAGGATCTCCAGCACCCGCTGCCCGGCGGGAGGCACGCCGGAGGGCACATGGTCGGTGGCCGCGCGCAGCACGGTCAGCCGGTCCAGCACGTTCCTGCTGGGTCGGGTGCGGCCGCCGGTCCACACGTAGGGCGGAATCAGCCGCCGGTTCATGCGGAGTAGCCGTCCCCCCCGGGCTGCGTGCCCTGGACGTCCGCGCGCGGCGGGCTGACCATGGCCTTGCCCAACGTCTGCACCTGCTTCTGCATCTCGTAGCACACGTTGTCCATGGCCACGTTGGGGCCGGTGAACACCGCCAGGTAGGTGCCCTCCCCGGCGGGGATCACGAAAACGTACCCGTCCTGGGTCTCGACCATCACCTGGCGCAGCAGCGAACGGCCGCCGAAGTAGGTGTGGCTGGTCCCCCGCCCGGAGGCCAGCAACGAGGCCAGGACCGCGGACAGCTTCTCCGCGCTCTCGTTGTCCATGCCCGAATGGGCCTCGAAGAACCCGTCCGCGGTGATCACCATGGCGTGCTGGACGTCCGGAATCTCCAGGATCGGGGTCAGCACGAACGACAGGTCGACTTTCGGCCTGATGACGGGGACGCGGGCGTTCATCGGTTATCCCTTTCGGACTCGTCCTCGGAAGCGGGGCCGTCGGAGGCCCGAAAACCAGGTCCTGAGACACCGGCGGCGCGCCCCTGAGCGGTGCCGCGCTGCAAGGCGCCCATGCGCGCGGCGGCTTCCTGCGGATCACGAAGGTACTCGGCCTGGCCGCGCTCGGGGGGCAGTTGCTCCGGGGACGGGCCGGTGCGGCGGTTCCGGCGCTGCGGCAGCGGCGGCACCCCGCCGGGCACCCCGCCCGGCGGGGCGACCGTCGGGTCGCCCGCACCGGTCCGCGGCGCCGGGGGCGCGGGCGGCCCCGGCGGCACCGGCTGGGTCGTCGGCGCGACCGGGTTCGCCGGGGTGGCCGGGCGGGTGGACACGACGGGCGGCGCCGGGACGGGCAACTGCTCGGTGGGCGGCGGCATGGCCGGGGGCGGCATCGGGCGGGACAGCGGCGCCGGAATCGGCGGCTGATCCTCCTCCGAGACGGCGGTCAGCAGTTCGGAGGGTACGAAGACCACCGCCTTGACGCCCGCGTAGTGCGACGGCTCGACCGAGACCGAGACGCCGTACTGGCGGCAGAGCTGGCCGATGGCCGCGAAGCCCGAGCTCGGCGGGTCGCCGAGCTCCGCGAGGAACGTCTCCCCGGTGCCCGCGAGCAGCTTCCTGGCCTTGGTGAACTCCTCGGCGTTCATCCCGATGCCGGCGTCGTTGATGACCACCACGGCGCCGTTGTGCGCCTGATGGAGGCTCACCTCGACCGGCAGCGTGCCGTGCGAGTGGTGCACCGCGTTGGCCAGCAGCTCCGCGACCATGATCGCCACCGGTTCGGCGGCGCGGTCGGCCACCGCGATCGGCTCCGGCAGATGGTCGACGATCTGCACCCGCTCGTAGCTCGGGATGCGCGAGCTGGCGCCCGTCACCAGGGCGCGCAGCGGCGACTTGGTGCGCACCAGACCGGCGCCCGCGCCGCAGACCACGCGGGTGACCTGGAGCCGGCGCAGGATCTGTTCGTTGAGGTAGTCGAGACCGGCGAGTCGTTCCGCCAGCTCGGGGTCGTCGTACTTGTGGAGCAACTCGTCGACCGTGGTCTGCACCTGGTAGCACATGGTCTGGAGCTTGGTGGTGGCACCGCGCATCGCGGCCTGCGCCGCGCCGTCCACCCGGCGACGCTCACCCACCACGGCCCTGGACACCTCGGAGAGCACGGCCTCCAGCGCCTGTCCGCCGCTGGTCTCCGCGAGCGGGGGGTGCAGCGGTTCGGGGACCCTGACATGCGGATGCCGCAGGGCCTTGGCCAACGCCGGCAGCCGGGTGGTGGTCAGGTGCCCGACCTCCTCGACCATCATGCGCTCCCGGCGTCCGGCCTCGGCCAGCTGACCGCGCAGAGTCCTGGTCTCCACGCGGGCGGCGTCGGCCTGCCGGCGTGCGTCCGTGACCCTGCGGTGCTGCCGCGGCCAGAGCACGGCCAGCAGTAGGGCCACCGCGCAACCCGCCGAGAGACACGCGACCACCACTGCCGGTATCTGCATCGTTCCCACTCCATAGGTAGCGACGGTTGGGGAGAACTTAGGCCGTGACGGGGACTTGGGGAAGTCCGAAAGTCGACGCCCGGTGACGGGCGCTGGCCGCTGCGCTCGACAGCCGTCAACAGGCCGAGCCCGAGTTTTGCCTCGGCCAACCGTCCCCCATCGGCCGCCGGTCGGGGTCCGACCGCGGGAACTGATGGTGCGGAAGGGTCGGTTTCGATCCTCCGCGGAACGGCTGACTTGAAGTCAAGCAGTCCCAACCTTCCTGCGCAAGGCGGGTATCAGCACCCAAGTCAGACCCTGCCGCCGGACGTCCCTCAGTTCGATTTCCGACCGGCGCACGACCGGCTCTCTCAGAGTAACCATGTCGACACACCTCACGGCGCAGACGGCGCCCGGGGAGTTGTGAGGAGTGAACCTCGCGCCCGGAAGGTGGTTTTCGGCTATGTTCGGCGGCCTCGCCGCGACTAGCGTCTCACCAGCCGAACGGGCCCTCCGCACCGCTTGGCCTTCTATCTGACGAGCCGGAGCCGGATCGGCGCGCCGCCGCGTCCACGGGCCGCGGCGCGACGGCTGCCGCGCCCGCCCCGGACGGACCACCGAACTGCCGTACGTACACCGCGGGGTGACATCCCCGGCGTCCGTCCGATGGTCCGCCGACCACCCTGCGTGCTCGTGCGCTCCTATGCTGGTAGCCATGCGCATCGGAACGCTGGCTCACTCGGCAGGCGTGACCACGAAGACGATCCGGTTCTACGAGCGCTCGGGCCTGCTGCCCGAGCCGCCGCGCACGCCGTCCGGCTACCGCGACTACCCGCCGGAGAGCGCCGAACGGCTGGAGTTCATCCGCGCCGCCCAGGCCGCCGGGCTGAGCCTGCGGGAGATCCGCCTGGTGTTGCGGGTGCGCGACGGGGGCGTGCCGCACTGCGCCAGCACGGCGGAACTGCTGGCCGCCCAACTCCGCCGCGTGGAGCAGCGCATCCTCGACCTCACCCGCACCCGCGACGCCCTCCGCGACCTGGTACCACCCGACTGGCCCCTCCCCGACGAGACCTGACGTGCCGACAGTCACCCCCGACGGCACGCACCGGCCGCCGGCCGGTCGCCCGAGGGGGCCTGCGCGGCACGCGTGCCCGCCCGGCAGGGCTACCCCGGGGGCTCCGGCCCCGCCGCCGACCGGCGACCGCCGCGACGCGAAGCCGCACCAGCCCCGGACGGAATCCCCGTCCGGGGCACGGTGCGGGCCCGGCAAGGGCTAGGTGCGGGCCGGCTGTCCGGCAAGGGCGGCGCGCCAGCTGGGCTGGAGCTCGTCGAGCAGCGCCTCGGTCTGGGCCGGCAGCGGCTGGTCCTCGCCGAACAGCTGGCGGTGGTGCGCGACCAGCCATTCGGTCGCGCCGGACAGCCACTCCGCGCGGCCGGTGGCGTGCGCGGCGCGCAGCAGCTCGTTCCACAGGCGCTCGTCCATCGGCGCCGCGCCCAGCGCGGTGCGCACGGCCGTGTACGCCTGCTCGGCCTCGCCCGACCTGAGCTGCTCGCCGGCCAGGGTGAGCGCGATGTCGGCGACCAGCAGCGGGTACTGGGCGTCCACGATCTCGTGGTCCAGCCAGCCGAAGCGGCCGTCCGTGCGCTGGCCCTCCAGCAGCGCGCCCCGAGCCAGGCTCAGCGCGTCGGCGAGCTGCCGCTTGCGCTGGTCCCGCGGCAGGTGCGCGGCCCGGGCCACCGCCTGGTGGTGCAGGGTGCGCAGCACGTCCCAGTCCGAGACCACGCGCGCGGCGAGCGTCAGTCGCCCGTCCGGGGTGGTGATCAGCCGGGGGCCGCCCGCGCCGTCCTGACCCAGCCACTGGCCGAGCCGGGTGAGGAACGCGTCCCGCACGTCGTCGGACACGCCGCGCGGCCACAGCGCCGAGGCCAGCACCCGCGGGTGCACGCCCTCGCGGTGCAGCAGCAGCATCGCCAGCGCCTCGCGCAGCTGCGCGGCCCGCTCGGGTTCGGGCTCGGACAGCCCGGTGAGCTCGTAGCCGCCCATCAGCTGGGCGTACACCTCGGGCTTGCCCTGTTCGGACAGGTCGACGACGAACGCCAGCCCGCCGTCGCGGGCCTCGGGGCCGCCGGCCGGGTCGCGGGTCAGCTCGGTGAACAGCTGCACGACGGCGGCCCGGTGCACGGCGGGAAGCCGCTGGGCGACCAGGTCCAGGCCCATCACCGGCTCCCGGAGCATGCCCGCCCCGGTCACCTCGAACTCCCAGGCGGTGCCCGGCAGCTCGGTGCGGTCGGCGGTGACCAGGTAGCCGATGCCGAGCGGCGCGGAGACCGCGGCGAGGCCGGCCAGCCGCTCGGCCTCCTCCGGGCTGGGCGGCACCCCGATGACCACCAGGTGCGGCGCCCACTGCTGCTGCCTGGCCGGCCCGGTGCGGCCGGTGAGGATGGAGTCCTGGCCGGTGTGCCGCAGCGCGCCGCGCCGCAGGTTCGTCTCGGTCTCCATGACCTCGAGCAGCCCGGCGATGTCCTCCAGGTGGCGCACGCGGGTCGGGGCCAGCGCCGTGAGGTCGGCGCCGAAGCCGACGAGCGACACGGTCATCCGGTCCGACCAGCCGCTGGTGGCCAGCTCCGCGGCGATGGAGGCCAGCACGGCCTCCCGGTCGCGGGCCGCGCCGGTGACCGAGACGAGCCCCGGCACCGCCTCCAGGTTGAGCAGCAGTCGCAGGTCGTCGCGCATGCCCAGGCTCACCAGCCCGGGGTACGGGGCCTCCGCCTCGGGCGCGGCGGCCACCCCGGCCGGCGCGGGCGGCAGGTGGCCGCGGTCCAGCATCCAGTACGTGTCGCCCTGCCCCGTCTGCCAGGGCGCCGGCGGGGTGCCGGCCGGGGCGGACAGCTGGAGGTGCAGTTCCCGCTCGCCGAGCCAGGCGGCGTAGACCGAGGGCAGCACCCGGCCGGCCCCGTCGAGGGCGGCGGACAGCTGCCGCAGCGCCCGGTCGAGGAACTCCACCGCGCCCGGGTCGGCGCCGACCAACAGCGCGTCGCGGGCGTTGAACGACTCGGGCGAGTCGGGGGACAGGCCGTCCCCCACGCTGCGGCCGAGCACGCCGGCGGCCGACTGCCACAGCGCGTTGCGGCGGGTGCGGCCCAGGGCCATCAGCAGGCCGGCGGCCAGCAGCGGGGCGCCCATCAGCGCCTCCGGCAGCCCGAACGACCGGTCCTCGTCGTCCGCGGTCGCCTCGGCGCCGCCCGCGCCCTCCTCGGACTCCCCGGAGCCTTCGGACTCCTCGGTGTCCACGGCGTGGTCGGGGCCGCCACGGTCGCCGTCCGGGCCGTCCGGCGAGTAGGTGAGGTCGGAGCGCTCCATGTCGGTGTCGTCGACGCTGGGCTGCTCGTTCTCGTCCGGCTGGTTCGGCGAGTCGGGGTCGGGCCACGCGGTGTCCCCGGTCCGCTGGTACTCCTGGAACTCCTGGACCTCGTCGGGGTTCAGCTCCTCCAGCTCGTAGGGCGCCTCGACGAGCTCGCCGCCGTGCGCGTCGGCCGGCATCTCCAGGATCCATCCGGGACGGATCAGGCTGGCCTCGGTCAGCCGCGAACCGTCGGGCTGCACCCGGTCCTTGTTGAGCTGGAAGATCTCCTTGTACCGCAGCCCGTCGTCCAGATGGCGTTCGGCGATGCCCCAGAGCGTGTCGTGGTGCCGGCCCTCCGGCGGCTGGATGCGGTAGTACTGGGTCCCCTGGTCCGCCTGTCCCGAGCTGCCCTCGTCGGGCAGCACCACGGCCGGCTCCACCCGGGTGGCGCCCCCGCCGCCGCCTCCGCGCCCGTCCTGTTCGGCCTCGGCGACCACGGCGGTGTTGGAGTTGTCGAAGTAGGAGGGCATGTCGCTCAGCCCGGGGGCGAGCGAGGCGGCCGCCGAGCTGAGCAGCAGCAGGGCGCTGACGAGCTGCCTGGCCAGCATCTGGCTCGGGCCGGCGCCGGGGACGCGGCGCGGGATGCCCACGCCGCTCATCGCCGCCCGCACCTCGACCAGCACGCAGGCGGTGAACTGCGCCCAGGCGACCCACACCAGGACGCCGAGGAAGTTGAGGAAGACCTCGGTGTTGATCTCCTCGGTCAGCGTGTCGGCGTCCGGCATCGAGTCGGGCAGCGGCCAGCCGATGAAGTAGGCGAGGGAGAACGGGACTCCGCCGACCAGGCACGCCAGGGCGATGAAGGCGAACATCGCCTTCATCACGTCGCCGAAGCTACGCCCGACCCTGACGTTCACGGGCGTGCGGTTCCCGCGGTTTGTGGGGGTGGTGCCGGCCATGACGTGTGCTCCCGTTGAGTGTGATACGTGATCCTGTGTGGTCAGGTGGGTCGGTGGATGGTGGCTGACCGTCCGGTCAGCCGGTCTGGGCCTCGGCGGTCGCCTCGCCCCAGACCTCCAGCGGTTGGTCGTAGAGGATGCCGGTGAAGATGGGGTCGTAGGTGAGACGTATGCGGACGGTCACCTGGTTCACGGCCGTCCCCTGGTTCTCGCAGTAGGAGGCGGCGACGTCCGCGGCCGACATGCCCACCTCAGAAGCGTACTCGGCAACGCGGTTCTCGCAGTTGCCGAAGTTGATCGGGGCCGGGCGGACGCCGTCGCGCAGCGCCTCCAGGTCCAGGTCCTGCGCGGCGTACCTGGCGGCCTGTTCGGCTATGTCCATGGCCCGTTCGCGCTGCGAGATGGACAGGCCACTGTCCACCACGAACGCGGCGAGCGCCAGCACCACCAGCGAGAACAGCACCACGGCGATCGCGCCGGAGCCGCGGTCGCCACGCAGGGCCCGCAGCCGGGCCTGCCGGCGGGACGCCCTCCGCGCGTGCTTCGTCGGGGTGGTCATCCGGACCTCCGGTACGGGTCGATGGGTGAGCTCGACGCGCCGGTCATGGTGGTCTCCAGCCCGATGCCCATCACGTCGAGCCCGCGCACCTCGCAGCTGACCTCGACGCTGAACAGCGATCCCGGGGCGTGCGACGTCTCGCCGGTGGCCGTGACGTCGACCGTGCCGCCGACGCAGACGTCGTTCAGCTGCTCGTCGGCGACGTCCCTGGCGGCCTGCATCGCCGCGCCCTGGCTGCGTTCCAGCGAGCCGGCGCGGGCGGCGTCCCTGGCCGCCCCGTAGACCGCGCTGCGTCCGGAGACGGTCTGCCCGAGCGAGACCAGGACCAGCACGAACAGGATGATCAGCGGGGCGATGATGACGATCTCGACGGTGGAGACCCCGGCGTCGGCCCCGACGCCGCCGGATCCGGCGTCGCGGAAGCGGACGCCGCGGCTGACGCGCCGTCCCGTCCCCCGTGCTTCCATCTCCCCCGTCACCCCCCGGTGTCCTGCGTGAACCGCTCGACCGGGCCCTCGGAGGCCGCGTGCACGGTGAGGTCGATCCACGGCATGATCGAGGGCACGTCGCCCTCCACCTCCACCCGGACGACGTTCGCCCCCGGCTGCGAGGTGGTGACGTCGGGCGGATCCTGGAACAGGCCGCGGCCCAACTCCGCGATGTAGGCGTTCGCCTTGTCCCGCGCCTCGCCCTGCCACCCGTCCGGATTGGCGTCGGCCTCGGCCCTGGCGGTGCGCGCCCCGGCCTGGGCGGCAGCCTTCGCCACGGTCTCGGCGAAGGAGTAGAGGGCGAACTGGACGGCCCCGAAGATCATGAAGAACATCACCGGGGTGAGGAAGACGAACTCGATGGCACTGGCCCCGCGGTCCGATCCGCCCGCGCGCAGCACGGAGCCGCCGCGGTCGGCCCCCTGGCCGAGCCTGCGACGCAGAAACCGCGACAGCCGTCGTGCCATCAGCAGCTCTCGGAGTTTCCGTCAACGCCCTCGATGCAGTTGCTGACGTCCTCGGCGCGGCCTTCCAGCGCCTGGGAGATGATGAAGCCGACCGCGGCCACGACGGTGACCACGACCGCGGCGATCACCACCCACTCGATGGCGGACGCCCCGCGGTCCCCGTCCTCGGACCGCGCTCGCTCCAGCCGGGCCCGCAGGTGGGCGATCAGCAGGTCGGCCGCCGGATGGCGGAAGGTGCCGAGTCCTGAGTTCCGGAACATGATGTACTTCCTCTCCACTTTCGGTCTGGCCGTCAGCTCCCTCGAAGGATCAACCGCCCTCGAAGACTCGCATGCCGGCCGGGAAGATCAGAAAGATAAGAAATCCCACGCACAGCAGAAGCTGTGCGATCAGCATGGACTGCGATTTCTCCCCCGCACCCCCCTCGATCTCCGCGAGCTCGCGGTGCCGCATCGTCTCCGCGCGGGCCGAGAGCGACGCGCGCACCTTCGCGCCGTCGTCCGCGACCAGCGCCAGCGAGATCGACAGGTCCCGCAGCTCTTCCACCCCGACCTCGTCGCCGAGGCGTCCCAGCGCCTGCCACTGGGTGAGCCCGGTGATCCGGGCGTCGGCCAGCGCCGTCTGGATGCGCTTGAGCGCCCAGCCGTTGCTGACCTCGGCGGCGGCCTTCAGCGCCTCAGGCAGCCCTCGGCCGCCCGCCAGGCTCATCGCCACCAGGTCCAGGTACGCGCCCACCACCCGGCGGAAGTCCCGTCGCTTCTCCTTGGCGTCGCGCCGCACCTCCAGGTCGGGGAGGAAGAAGAAGCCGGCGGCGCAGGCGAGCGCCACCCAGACGGGAATCACCGGGCTGGTGCCGAAGCCGACCATCCACAGCGCGGTGAAGATGAACGGGCCGAAGAACAGGCCGGCCGCCGCCAGCACCACCTTGTTCGCCAGGAATCCCTCCCAGCTGCGGTCGAGCAGCGCGAGGTCGGCCCGCAGCGAACGCAGCTCCCAGCCGCGTTGCAGGTAGATCTCGGCCAGCCGGTCGCCGATCTGGTCCTGGAGGTCGTTGAGCGCGCCGCTCTTCTTCTGCGTCTGGTCGGCCGGGCGCGAGGGGTTGGGCGCGTAGATGGGCCCGGCCCCCGAACGCATCCGCAGCGCGTCGATGCGCGCGACGGTGGACACCGGGCTGCGGTGCGTCGGCACCAGCGCCCGGATCAGGGCGTACACGCCGAGGCCGAAGATCGCCCCGACCAGCACGGCCAGGCTGATGTCGGACGTGAAGATCACTGCTGCGCCCCCTTGTTCCGGCCCGCGTCCCGGCCGCCGTGGCCGCGCAGGCCCTCCCGCAGCCCGATCGGCGTCTCCTGCGGCCGGGTGCCCTCGGGCTCCCGCGGCCGGAGCACCGCCACCGGCTCGGGGCGGATCATGAAGCGCTCGGGCACCTCGATCTTGGCGAGCTGACGCATCCACCAGAAGCCGAGACCGAACAGCGCGGCCACGATGCTGAGCACGGCCTGCCCCAGCGGGTCACCGTAGGGCTCGACGAAACCGGGGTTGAAGATGGCGAGGCCCAGCGGGAACGCCACGCTCACCCCGACGACGATCTGCACGCTGCGCCGGGTGGAGGCGCGCTGCGCGAACACCCGCTGGCGCATGTCCACCTCCTCGCGGGCCGACTTGGCCAGCGCGCCCAGCACCTCGCGCAGACCCGGGCCACGCAGCCGGGCGTTGAGGATCAGCGAGGCGATGATCAGGTCGGCCGAGGAGTCGTTCAGCTCGTCGGCGAACTCCTGGAGCGCGTCCGGCATCGGCGTGCGCGACCTGAGCCGGTCGACCAGGTTGTTCAGCGGCTCGCGCAGCACCGGCGCGGCCGCGCGGGCGGAGGCCGGGATGGCCTGCTCCAGGCCGACCGCGCCGGCGATGGTGTCGCGCAGCGACTCCGTCCAGCCGGCCAGCGCCTCCACCCGGCGGATGGAGAGGCGTTCCTCGCCGGCGCCGCCGAACAGCTGGTTCCAGGAGAACGCGAGCAGCGCGGCGGCGATCGCCGCGACCGGCCAGCGGGTCAGGACCAGCGCCAGCACCGCGGCGAGCGAGGCGTAGGTGGTGCGCCGGCCGAGGAACGCGGCGAGCTCGGCCGAGCGCCGCTGGGCCCTGGCCTTCTCCTCCTCGGTCTTCGGCGGCACTCCGCGGATCGCGGTGATCAGCAGCGCCAGGCCGCCGCCCACCGCCACACCGCTGAGCAGCGCGTAGAGCGTGGTCAGCGAGAAGAGTCCGGTCATCGTCGTCATCGGGTCACCCCCAGGCCCCTCGGTAGCCGAAGGCCGCGAGTTCCTCGGCGGAGCTGATCGCGGCGTCGGGGCGGATGATTCCGTCGCGGCCCTCGGAGAAGATCTCGCTGGAGAGGACCCGGCCGTCCACGCCGTTGACCTCGCGGACCGAACTGACGAAACGCCGCAGGCCGCCGCCCTGCGTGTAGGTGTTGCGGCGCTCGATGAAGACGACGAAGTTGACCGCGCCGGCGATGAGCATCTGGCTGGCCTCGATCGGGAGGCGTTCGGACGCCTGCAACGCGTAGGTGGAGATGCGGTTGAACACTTCCGCCGAGCTGTTGGCGTGGATCGTGGAGAGCGAGCCGTCGTTGCCCTGGCTCATGGCGTTGAGCATGGTGACGATCTCGTCGCCGAGCACCTCGCCGACGATCACCCGGGAGGGGTTCATGCGCAGCGAGCGGCGGACCAGCTCGGCCATGCTGATGGCGCCGTGGCCCTCGGAGTTGGGCAGCCGCTCCTCGAACGCCACCACGTTCGGGTGCAGTTCGGGGAACTGGTCGAGGCCGAGCTCCAGCGCCCGCTCCACGGTGATGAGCCGCTCGTCGGCCGGGATCTCGTTGGCCAGGGCGCGCAGCAGCGTCGTCTTGCCCGCGTTGGTGGAGCCGGCGATCATGATGTTCTTGCGGGCCCGGACCGCGGCGGTCATGAAGCTGCCCAGTTCCGGGGTCAGCGTGCCGTTGCCCACCAGGTCGGCGAGGAAGACCTTGCCGAGGCGGGCGCGACGGATGGACAGCGCCGGCCGGCGGGTCACGTCCATCACGGCCGAGAGCCGGGAGCCGTCGGGCAGCCGCAGGTCGAGCTGCGGGTTCGCGGAGTCGAACGGGCGGGACGACAGTCCCGAGTAGGCGCCGAGGATCTGGATGAGCTCGATCAGCTCCTCGTCGCTCTCGGCGACCGGCTCGCCGCGCACCTCGCGGCCGTCCGCGTAGCCGATGAACACCTGGTCGAAGCCGTTGATGTCGATGTTCTCGACCTCGACGTCGTCGAGCAGCGGCTGCAGCCGGCCGACGCCGAACAGCGCGGCGTGCACGGCCGAGGCGTACTGCTCCTCGTTGTGCGCGTCCAGCGGCGCGCGGCCCTCGGATATCTCGGCCCGCACGTACTCCTCGAGCACGCCGGCGATGACGGCCCTCGCGTAGTGCCGCTCGTCCTCCGACGTCATCGGGCGGACGCCGCTGGCCTGGTCGATGCGGCGCTGCTCGGCGATGCGGTCGCCCGCCTCCTGGCGGAACCGCTTCACCAGCTGGTGGTTGACCTCGCTCATGTGCCCGCACCCCCCGCGGGTCCGGCCTGCCAGGGCTGGTTACCGGCCGGGGCGGCGCCCTGGCCCGGCTGCTGCGCCTGCTGGCCGGGCTGCTGTCCCTGCTGGCCCGGTTGCTGGCCCTGCTGTCCGGGCTGGGCGTAGCCCTGCTGCTGGTAGCCCTGCTGGCCGTACGCGGGCTGGGCGTACCCCTGCTGTCCGTAGGACGGGGCCGGCGGGGCCGCCGCGGCCCGCTGCGGTCCCGCGCCCGGCGTGTGCGGGGCGGGCGGCTGCACCTGGTGCTCGCCGGTATGGCCGCCGCCCGACGGGTTCAGCTCGGCGCGGTAGGTGTTGTGCACGTCCACCACCAGCTGCCGGGCGGAGCGGATCAGCAGCGACTTGTCCAGGCGACCGCGGCGCCGCCCGGCGAGCTGCTCGGCGCCCGCCGGATCGTCCGCGATCAGGCCGACCACCCGGGCGCCGGACTGGGACGCGATGAGCATCTCGTTGATCTGCGAGGCGATCTTGCCGCCCTGCTGCGGGTCGGCGACCAGCACCACGCCGATCTGCGGCTGCGCCAGCGTGGCCGCGCCCCGCTGCGGGCCGTGCAGCTTGGTGTGCAGGGCGGCGGCGCGGTCCCTGACATGCGCGATGTTCTCCGGCTGCGCGCGGGTGATCAGCAGCAGCAACGCGGCGTTCGGCAGCAGGGCGTTGGCCGGCGAGTGCGCGTCCAGCCGGCCGAGGTCGACCAGCACGTCCGCGGCGGCCTCCTGGTGCGGGGACTGAGCGAGCTCGGCGAACGCCCGGCCCAGCGCGTTCCACTGGCCGGTCAGTCCCGCGGCCTGTTCGGAGGCGGCCAGGCCGACGATCACGTCGAGGCCGCCGGACAGTCGCTGGGCGTGGTCCCAGAGCTGTTCGGCGGCGATGCCGCGACGCGCGGTCGCGGCCAGCGAGAGTATTCCGGTGGTCGGATCGAGCGGCCGGCCGTTGGCGCCCATGGAGCGGTAGACGAGGTCGCCGCCGGCCGGATCGGCCTCGGCGAGGAGCACGCGACGCGGCCACAGCGCGGCGAGGGCGACGGCCGTGGTCGTGACACCAGGTGCGCCCTTGTCCGCGGCCAGTGCGATCAGCGCCATCAGCTATCTGCCCCTAATCCGTCTCAACCTGTTCTGTGTCTGTGTCTGTGTCTCAGTCGCCGCTGTCGGGCCCGTCGGCGCCGTCGGCCCGCCGAACCGGCGGGCGGCGGCCGTGCCGGAGGCCGGGCCCCGCCCCGCGGACCCGTCCGCCCCGTGCCCGGGTGCCGCGGGTCCCCGTGCGGCGCACATGGTCAGTCGGCGTCCGGCTCGCCCACGATGACCACGGTCACCTCGCCGTTCGAGGCGGCGCGGGTGAGATCCTGCGCCTCGGCCGCGTCGACCCGCAGCCGCAGCGCCAGCGCGCTGTTGCCGTCCGCCTCCTCCTCACCGTGAATCTGAGCGACGAGGGCGCCGACGGCCAGCCGCGCGTCGGGGGTGGTGCCGGTCTCCGGATCCTCCTCGGTGGCCTCGTCGCCCACCCAGTAGGCGTCGATCCGGTCGCCCTGCTCCAGGCTCGGCGGGTACTGGCCGGGCTGGAGGGTGACGCCGACCACGACCTCGCCCTCGGGCAGCGATGGCTTTTCGGAGAGCATCGGGCCGACCAGCACGGCGCCGTCGACCAGATCGGTCTTGGCGCGCAGGTCCTCCTCGGCCAGCTGGTCCTTCTGGCTCCACTCCACGTACGCGACGTCGGTGTTGTCGGCCACCATCACCGGGCGCATCGCGTCGTCGGGGATCGGCTGACCGGCGGACACGTCCGCGGTGATCTGGATGGCCTCGATCCGGTCGCCCGCGCGCATCACCAGCAGGGCCGCGCCGAGCGCGCCGACCAGGACCAGGAGCGCGGCGAGCGCCGCGAGCGCGGGCTTGCGCTCCCGCGGCGGGCTGGGCAGCCGGTCCCCCGCCATGGGCCCGGCAGCAACTTGCCTCTTCGCAGCCGCAGACACCCGGTCTTCAGTCTTCATGACACCCAACCCCGCTAGCGACAGGCGTCGCCCCGGGCTCATCTCGTCCCCTGCGAAACGCCTGCGGAAAGAAGCGAACTGATTACTCCAACAAGCCCTTGGAACCGTATCAGCCGCTTCATCGGGCCTACAACGACTGGACTGTCACGCCCGTGCAACACGTGTACCAGTCCCGAACGGGCACGGTCGCGGGCACTGTCACGATCCCCTCCCGCCCTCGGAACGAGACCTGTCGTTCACCCGGATCGGGGCCCGGCGTGCGACCGTTGGCCTCCGGCGAGAGGGCTGCGGAGAGGAAGGCGACATGTCGTCGTTTGTCGTGTTCGACCTCGAGTTCACCACGTGGTCGGGGGCGCTGGAGCGGGACTGGGCCGCGCCGGGGCAGTTGCGGGAGATCGTGCAGATCGGCGCCCTGCGGATCGGTGAGGACCACACCGTCGTCGAGGAGTACGAGGCGCTGGTCCGGCCGATCGTCAACCCGCGGCTGTCGTCGTACTTCACCGAGCTCACCGGCATCAGCCAGCGGGCCGTGGACCGGGACGGGCTCGCCCCGGCCGAGGCGCTGGGCGACTTCCTGGGGTTCTGCCAGGGGCAGTCCGTGCTCTCCTACGGCAACGACATGGTCGTGCTCGGGGAGAACGTGGGCTGGGCCCGGGCGCGGGGAGAAGAGGTGAAGGACGGGTTCCTCGCCGCCAGTTTCCTGAACATCCGTCCGTGGGTGAACACCCTCGCGCCGGTGACGGCCTCGGCCAACGTCGGTCGTCTGTGGCAGGTGCTCGGCCTGCCCCGGCCGGGCGCCGGCGACGAGCATTCGGCGCTCTTCGACTGCCGTTCGCTCGCCGCGGCCCTCCGGCACCTGTGCGCCGCCGGGGCCACCCTGCCCGCGGGCTGCCTCTAGCGCTCAGACGGGCCTCGCTCCCTGATGTGGCGGTGGCCGTCGAGGGGATGGTCGGGGGGCGCCGGTGGCAGGAGCCCGGTCAGGGTGTACCCGCACTTCCGTGCGACGCGGCACGACGCCTCGTTGTCCACCTGGTGTAGCAGCTCCAGACGGGTCAGGCCGTCACCGGCGAAGCTGTCGAAGGCCCAGGTGGTCAGCGCCTCCAGGGCGCGCGGCGCCACGGCCCGGCCGCGCGCGTGGGCCGCGGTCCAGTAGCCGACCTCGGCCGCCGCGGCGCCGCGGTCGGGGTACTTGAGGACCACGTGACCCACCAGCCGCTCCCCGTCCCGGCCGGCGTGTGGCTCGACGACGGCGAACGCCAGGCGGTCCCCGACCTCCCAGCCGCGGTGCTGGACCTGGATCCACCGGGCCGCGCTCGCCTCGTCGTACACGGTGGTGCGCGTCCACCGGCGCAGGGCCTCGTCCGAGCACATGTCGACGAGGTCGGGGCCGTCCGCCGGGCGCCAGGGGCGGAGGAGGAGGGCGGGCGCCGAGGGGCCGGCGTCCGCCCGCAGTCGCGTCGCTGTGGGGTTCATCGGCCGATGGTAGGCGGCCCGGCCGGCGGGGACCGCGGCCGGGGGACTGCGACCGAGGGACTAGGTCGCGGGTGGTCCTGGCGTCGGATCCGGGATGGGCGCGCGCGTGGTTAGCGTCGTGGAATGAGGATCGGAATTCTTGGTACGGGCAATGTCGGCCGGGCCGTCGGCGAGGGCTGGCGGGACGCGGGGCACGAGGTGGTGTGGGGATCCCGCACGCCGGGGGCGGAACGGACGGTGCCGGTCGCGGACGCGGCGGGGTTCGGCGAGGTGGTGGTCAACGCGACCCCGGGCACGGCGTCGATGGAGCTGCTGCGGGGCGTCGGAGGCGCGGCGCTGGCCGGGAAGGTGCTGGTCGACATCGGCATCGGCTTCACCGACGACATGGGGCTCTCGCACCCCGGCGTCTCGCTGGGCGAGGAGATCCAGCAGGCGTTCCCCGAGACCGCGGTGGTGAAGACGCTGTGCACCATGACGGCGGCCGTGATGCGCGATCCCGGCCTCGTGGCGGAGCGGAGCACCGTCTTCCTGTCGGGCGACGACGACGCGGCCAAGCGCACCACCCGCGCGCTGCTCAGCGACCTGGGCTGGCCAGAGTCGTCGCAGCTCGACCTCGGCGGCATCGCCACCGCCCGCGGCCAGGAGCACTTCGCGCTGCTGTTCCTCGGCGTGGCCGGGGCGCTGGGCACCCACACCTTCAACATCAGGGTGGTGCCCCCGACCGCCGGCACCGCCACCACCGCCTCCACGGCTACTCATGAGTAGATGAGGTCCGGATGAGTACCTTCGCGGATGCCCGCCCGCCACCCGGGCGGGCACCGTGAGGGACATGAGGCGCACGAGGGGTGGGATCACGGGCTCGGCCCGCGTCGGTCGGTCGACGCGGGCCGAGCCCGTGAGTCCTTTCGGCCGCCCGCGCCGCGGCCGGGACACCGCCCCGTGCCGGCGCGGCGACGCCTTCGCCCAGGAGAGACCGGGCGCGCCGACGCCGTCACCGACCGGCGGCGGGAGGGCCTCGGCCGGGTCGTGCTGACCGCGGCCCGTCCGCATCGGCGGAACCGCCCGCCGGCGACGTTCCGTCGGAGGAACGGAGGCGGGCGACGCGGCACCTGGCCGGCCATCCGCCGGACGGTCGCGCTCCCGTACCACCGTCGTGTGCCCCCACCCACCGCGTTCCGGCGGTGACGGACCGCACGAAAAGGGGAACCGGGTAGACCCCACCTCCCCGTGAACCATCAACCCCCACGAAGGAGAAGCGCGTGTTGAAGCGTAGGTCCAGCTGGCTGCGAGCCGCCGTCCCGGCGGCCGTGCTGGCGATGGCACTCACCGCCTGTGGCTCGGAGGACTCGTCGGACGAGTCGGGCTCGGGGTCGGCCGACGCCTCGGCGGACGGCGGCTCGTCGGCCGACCAGGAATCGGGCGAGGACCCCGGCGAGGACGCCGAGCAGTCGGGCGACGACGGCGTCGAACAGCAGTCCACCGAGGACCCGGCGGAGGCCGGCGACGGCGCCTCGGCGGACGGCGAGGACTCGGGTGGGAACGGCTACCCGCCGGACACCCTGGTCTACCAGCTGGGCGAGACCAGCGAGGCCGTCCCGTTCGAGGACGCGAACGGCAACCAGGCGGACCTGCGCGTCACGGCCGAGCGGATCGACGTGGGCGCCCCGGAGGACCTCGCCGACGCCTACGGCGACGAGGCCAGCGGGATGAAGCCCGCCGCCGTCTACCTCAACGTCGAGCACGCGGGCGGCGCGACGCTGGAGGACATGCTGATCGGGCGGCTGACCACGCTCTCCTTCGTCGGCGAGTCGGCCGCCGAGAACCCGGCCACCCCGCAGGGCAACGTCGACATCCCGGGCGGCTGCACCGAGGAGATGGAGCCCACCGGACCGCTGGCCGAGGGCGACCAGGCCGCGCTGTGCGTGCTGATCCTGCTCCCGGAGGACGCGGAGCCCGCCGACGTCAACTGGGGCACGGCCGACGGGGTTACCGTGGCGCGGTGCCCGCGTCGCGCCGGGTGCCGGACCCACACGCGGAGGTTGCACCATGTCGGGGGAGCTGACCATCACCAACGCCCTGGTCTTCGACGGCTCGTCGGCCGAGCTGACGGAGGGGTCGCTGTACGTCAGGGACGGCGTGGTCGCCGAGTTCGACACCCGCGTGACCCGGGCCGAGCGGGTGCTCGACGCCCGCGGGCGCACGGTGCTGCCGGGCCTGATCGACGCGCACTTCCACGCCTACGGCATCTCCCTGGACGCCACCGAGTGGGCGGCCAGCCCGCTGAGCTACCTCGCCCTGGCCGGGGCCGAGCGGCTGCGCCGGGCGCTGCGCCGCGGCTTCACCACGGTCCGGGACGTGGCCGGCGGCGAGGTCGGCCTGGCCCGGGCGATCCGCGCCGGCCTGGTCTCCTCGCCGCGCTACCTCTACACCGGGCCCGCGCTGAGCCAGACCGGCGGGCACGGCGACGCGCGGCCCGCCGAGTACGACCTCTGCTTCCACGGCCACCACATGTGCGAGGTGGTGGACGGCGTGGACAACGTGCGGCACGCGGTGCGCCGGCGCTTCCACCGGGGCGCGCACGCCATCAAGATGATGACCTCCGGCGGCGTCGCGTCGCCCACGGACCCCATCCGGCCGCCCCAGTACTCGGCCGAGGAGATCGCCGCCGCCACCGACGAGGCGGCCCGGCGCGGCAGTTACGTCACCGTGCACGCGTACTCGGCGGAGGCGATCCGGCATTCGATCGCCAACGGCGTCGGCTGCGTCGAGCACGGCAACCTGCTCGACGAGCCCACCGCCGAGTTGCTGGCTCGGCACGGCACGTTCCTGGTGCCGACGCTGGTCGCCTACGACGCGATGGGGCGCAGGGGCGACGAGCTCGCGCTGCCGGCCCATATCCGGGCGAAGAACGAGGAGGTGCTGCACTCCGGCGCCCGGGCGGTCGAGTTGGCGCACGCGGCCGGCGTCCGGGTCGGCTTCGGCACCGATCTGATGGGCGAGTTGGAGGACGACCAGCTGCTCGGCCTGCGGCTTCAGGCCGAGGCCGCCGGCGTGCTGGCCTGCCTGCGCTCGGCCACCTCGGTCAACGCGACCCTGATCGGCCGGGACGATCTCGGCCGGGTGGCCGTCGGCGCCCGGGCCGACCTGCTGGTCGTGGACGGCGACCCGCTGAGCGAGCCGGCGGTGCTGTGGGACGAGACCCGCCCGCGCGAGGTGATCCAGGCCGGCGTTCCGCTGCCCGTGTAGACCCCGCGGGCCGGTGCCCGCCGGGCCCTGCGCCGGCCCGCTGCCGTGGTCCGGTGGCCGAAAACACACCACGGCGGCCACGGCGGGATGACACTGATCCCCATCGGAGCCCTCGTCCAGGGCCCGCGGGGGGCATGCGACGCGGGCGCCGCGATCGTTGGGAAACACGGGCGGACGGGCCCTGCCCGAGGCCGTGCGACGCGCCTGGACCCCCTGCCGGACTCGCGGGTAGGCTCACTGATGGTGTTCGAACGCGGGGAGGAACTCGGTCATGCAGGTCCTGGTGACGCTGGTCCGGAAAGCCCAGGAGCCTCAGGACGTCCTGATCAGAGTTGAGGAGGACACCACCGTCGCGGATCTCGTGACCTCCCTCGCGGGCGCCCTGGGCCAGGGCTCGCGTCTCCCGTTCGCCGCGAACAACGCGCTGGTCTCCGCGCTGACGCCGCAGCAACCGGGCTGGCCCGCGCAGCAGCCGGGCGCGGTGGCCCAGGCAGCGATGCCGCCCGGGCCGATGGCGCCGCCCACCGGCCTGTGGCTGGACGGCTGGCGCGCCGATCCCGCCGCCCGGATCGGGCCGCTGCTGCGGGACGGGATGCGCATCTCCCTCGACGACGAGATCGGGCCGCTGCTGCGCAGCGACGAGCCCTCCGGGCAGTACGAGCTGCGCGTGGTCGGCGGACCCGGCGCGGGCCGGGTGGCTCGGCTGTCGGTCGGCGCGGCCACCGTCGGCTCGGCGCCCAGTTGCTCCGTGCCGGTCGCGGACCCGGCGTTGCCGCCGGTCGCGGTGCGGGTGGGCATCGACATCCACGGCGGCGTGAAGGTCATACCGCAGCCGGGCCTGGCGGCGTTCCTCAACGACGAACCGGTGACCCAGCGTCAGGACTGGCCGCTGGGCGCGATGCTCGCGATCGGCGAGTCGCTGCTGGTCCTGGACCGGCCGACGGTCCCCGACGCGCACCTCGCGCCGACCGGCGACGGCGGCCTCGCCTACAACCGGCCGCCCCGGCTGCTGCCGGTGCACCACCGGCCCCGGATGTACATGCCGTCGGAGCCGACCCGCGGCGAGGGCGCCCGGCTGCAGTTCATCACGGCCATGGTGCCGATGATCTTCGGCCTGACCATGTTCATGATCTTCGACTCGATCTACATGCTGCTGTTCTGCGTGATGAGTCCGCTGATGATGATCGGCCAGTTCTTCCAGGACAAGCAGTACCGCGGCAAGAAGTACAAGAAGTCGACCAAGCAGTACCGCGAGGAGATCATCCAGTTCGGGCAGGCGATGAACGCCTACGCCCGCGAGGACCAGCGGATCCGCCGGGAGGCGGCGCCCGACCCGGCGGAGATCCTGCTCTTCGCCACCGGGCCGCGCCGCCGGCTGTGGGAGCGGCGGCTGACCGATCCCGACGTGCTGAAGCTGCGGGTCGGCTTCGCGGCGCAGCGCGCCGAGATCGACGTCCAACCCGCCGGCTACCAGAAGTCCAGCGTGGCGCCGCCCGAGCCGCCCGTGGTGCCCAACCTCCCGGTCTCCCTCTCGCTGCCCGAGCTGGGCGTGGTCGGCGTCGCCGGCGAGCGCAGCCGGACCCTGGCCACCGCCCGCTGGTTGGCGGTGCAGGCGGCCACCCTGCACAGCCCGCGCGACCTGTCGCTGGTGGTGCTGTCCTCGGCGCAGGACGCCGAGGCCACCTGGGACTGGGCGCACTGGCTGCCGCACGCCACCCCGCAGCAGGGCCAGCCGTGCGTCTCGCTGGTCGCCTCCGAGGCCGAGCCGATAGGCCGCAGGGTCAACGAGCTGCTCGCCGAGTTGCAGCGGCGGCAGGCGCAGAAGCAGCCCGGGTTCAGTTCGTACAGCCAGCTGCGACCCGACCCGTTCATCTTCGTGATCCTGGACGGCGCCCGGCTGCTGCGCCGGATGCCCGGCGTGCCGCAGCTGCTCCAGGAGGGCCCGGGGCTCG
This sequence comes from Streptomyces sp. B6B3, assembly GCF_039871525.1. Taxonomy (NCBI): domain Bacteria; kingdom Bacillati; phylum Actinomycetota; class Actinomycetes; order Kitasatosporales; family Streptomycetaceae; genus Streptomyces; species Streptomyces sp. B6B3. Next base: position 217,921 of record NZ_JBDPLU010000002.1, read on the forward strand.
GCATCATCGCGCTGTGCATCGACGAGGACGAGCGGCTGCTGCCCGAGGAGTGCCAGGCCGTGGTGTCCTGGTCGCCGCATTCGCCGACCCGGGTGCAGCTGCGGGGGGCAGGCCTGGAGAGCCTCGGCGAGGTGCTGGCCGACCAGGTGCCGACCGCGTGGTGCGACCGGGTGGCCCGTTCGCTGGCCCCGGTGCGGGACGTCAGCCGGGACGACGCGGACTCCGCGATCCCCACCGCGGCGCGGCTGCTGTCGCTGATGGGCATGCCGAACCCGTCGGGCGAGGACATCGAGCGGATCTGGCGGGCCGGCGGCCAGTCCACGGCGGCGCCGATCGGCGTCACCTCGGACGGCCCCTTCGTGCTGGACATCAGGCGCGACGGCCCGCACGCCCTGGTGGCCGGCACCACCGGCGCGGGCAAGTCCGAGCTGCTGCAGACGATCATCGCCTCGTTGGCGGTCGCCAACCATCCGGAGGCGCTGAACTTCGTCCTCATCGACTACAAGGGCGGCAGCGCGTTCCAGGACTGCGAGAAGCTGCCGCACACCGTCGGCATGGTCAGCGACCTGGACGCGCATCTGACCGAGCGGGCGCTGGCCTCGCTCGCCGCGGAGCTGCACCGCCGCGAGGAGATCCTCTTCCGCACCGGCAACAAGGACATCGAGGACTACAACGACGACCGCAAACTGCGGCCCGAACTGCAGCCGATGCCGCGGCTGATGATCGTGATCGACGAGTTCGCCTCGCTGGTCGCCGAGCTGCCCGACTTCGTCGCGGGCCTGGTCGACATCGCCCGGCGTGGCCGCTCGCTGGGCGTGCACCTGATCCTGGCCACCCAGCGCCCCGCCGGCGTCGTCAGCGCCGACATCCGGGCGAACACCAACCTCCGCATCGCGCTGCGGGTCACCAACTCCGCCGAGTCGCTGGATGTCATCGACGCCCCGGACTCCGGCGCCATCGCCAAGTCCACGCCGGGCCGGTGCTACGTGCGCTCCGGCGCGCAGAACCTGGTGGGCGTGCAGTCGGCGCGCATCGGTGGCCGCCGGCCGCGCCAGGACTCCAGCGGCCCGAAGGCCGAGCTGGTCCCGCTGAACTGGTCCGCGTACAGCCGGCCGGTGCCGCGTCGCAAGGAGGCCGACGACGACGGTTCGATGGTGACCGACCTCGCGGTGCTGGTGGACGCGATCAGGGACGGTTCGCAGCGGATGGGCTTCGGCCCGCCGCACCGGCCGTGGCTGGAGCCGCTGGCCGAGCGGGTGACGCTGGACGAGTTGCCCGCACCCCACGGCGAACCGCAGGACGCGGGCCCCTCCAGGGACGTCGCACCGCTGCCCTTCGGCGTCACCGACCTGCCCTCCGAACAGGCCAGGATCCCGCTGTCGCTGGACCTGGTGGGCGGCGACCACATGATGATCATCGGTGGCCCCCGCTCCGGCCGGTCGACCGCGCTGCGCACCCTGGCCGGCGTCGTCGCCCGCACCACCGACCCGCGCGACGTGCACATCTACGGCATCGACTGCGGTTCCAACGCGCTGCTGCCGCTGGTCGGCCTGCCGCACACCGGGGCGGTCGTCACCCGCGAGCAGCCGGACCGGGTGCGGCGGCTGATCGACCGGCTACGCGCCGAGATCTCCCGGCGCCAGGAGCTGCTGGCGGAGCGGGGCGCGTCGAGCGCCGCCGAACAGCGGGCCACCGCGCCGCCCGACGAGCGGCTGCCGTGGATGGTCGTGATGCTCGACGCGTGGGAGGGCTACGTCTCGGCGTTCGAGAAGTACAACTACGGCCAGCTCATCGAGGCCATGCAGCTCGTCTTCCGTGAGGGTTCGGCGGTGGGCCTGAAGGCCGTCGTCACCGCCGACCGACGCGGCCTGACCGGCCAGATGTCCTCCGCGTTCGCGTCCAAGCTGATCCTGCGGCTGGCGGACAAGGCCGACTACGGCTCCGCCGGCCTGCGGCACCGCGACATCCCCGGCGAGATGCCCGGCGGCCGGGCGCTGCAACTGTCAGGCGACGGCGTGCTGGAGAGCCAGCTCGCCCTGCTGGCCGAGGACGACTCGGGTCAGGCGCAGGTGGCGGCGCTCCAGGAGATCGGCCGCCAGGCGCAGCAGCGCGCCGCCGAGGCGCCGCAGAGTCAGCGACCGATGCGGGTGGACGCGCTGCCGGCCAAGATCGGCATGGCGGAGGCGCTGCGCCTCGCCCCGTCGTTCCGGCCGCCGTCGCGGCTGTGGGTGATGCTCGGCGTCGGCGGCGACGAACTGGCGCCGGTCGGCGTGGACCTGGAGGAGCTGGGTCCCGGCTTCGTCATCGCGGGACCGCCCAAGTCGGGCCGCTCCACCACGCTCGCGGGCGCCGCGCAGTCGCTGCTGCGCAACGGCGTTCCGCTGGTGATCGTCACGCCGCGCCGGTCCCCGCTGCGGCAGTTGGAGGGGCAGGAGGGCGTGCTGGCCGTGCTCGGCGGCGACGCGTCGAAGAACGAGCTGACCGAACTGCTGGAGCCGATCAAGGACCAGCAGTACGCCGTGGTGGTGGACGACGCCGAGCTGGTCTACGACACGCCGCTGGACAAGCCGTTGGAGGAGGTCATCAAGACCGGCATGGACGGCGAGCACGCGCTGGTCGCTGCCGGCACCACCGACTCCCTGGCCTCCCAGTACCGGGGGTTCGCGGCCACCGCCCGCAAGTCGCGGAACGGCATGCTGTTGCGACCGCGTACGCCCGCCGAGGGCGAGCTGTTCGGCGTCCGACTTCCCGCGAACAGCGGCGCCGGTCCTGTCGGCAACGGAATAATGGTGATGGGCGGCGCCCTGACGCCGATTCAGTCGGCAATGCTGGACTAGCGCTGGTCAGCGCCGTCGGGAAAAGCCCGACTTCCCGGCGGCGTAAACGGATCCGGGGATTCCGAGACCCGGATCCGACCGCGATTAGCCGCACCGGAACATGCGAAAGGCCCTGAACACCCTCCGCGGTGTTCAGGGCCCTACGCGTCGTGGCTACGCGCCGTTTCCCGAAGGTCAGGACGTGGCCTGCTCGATCCGGTCGGCGCTGTTGTTGGCACCCGTCTTCGCGTCGTCCAGGGCGTCGGCGAAGGACGTGAAGGTCGGCTTGGCGTCCCGGAACTCCTGACGGAACCGGTCGGAGTCCGGGCCCTTCCAGTAGCTCTCGCTGTCCTCGGACGCCGTCGACAGGGCCTCGATGATCTCAGTCCGGAGAGTCGTCGCCTTCTCTCCGAAGCTGGTCGCGAGGTCCCGAAGCCTTTGGATATCTGCACCGCGGTCCATAGCAAGTCCTCCCCAAATCGGCTTTGTAGATGGTTCGTTCCCCATCCGCAACTGCACGCTACCGCATCGTCATTCGCAGATGGAATAGGTAGCGACCCCTGTGACACGACTGTGGAACTGCGGGGGGCAGAGCGGACATTTCGGTGCGCCGTCAGGCGGCCGTGCTCCGGATTTGGTCCCGGTTCGGCAACAGATCGGTGATCATCTTCCAGACCTTCTTCGTCGGCACCTGCACCAGCCGGAGCGGCGTCTCCGGCCCGACCTGGCCTTCCACGATCGGCTCGGCCGGCAACTCCCGATGCCAGTACCCGAAGTGACCGCAGTCCCAGACGGCGAAGCTGGCCGCCCCGGTGCCCGGGGTGTCGCCCTCCACGCTCGGCCAGACCACGGTCATCCGCCAGTTCGCACGCAACGCCGAGATCAGATCCGCGAACACTCCGCGCGAGACGTGGTCCAACTCCTCGTCCGTGACGGTCAACACCTGCCGACCCCTGGCGCCGGTCGCGCCCGGCTGGTCCTGCTCCTCCGGCGCCATCTCGCCGATCGCATTGAGCACCGCGTCCAGCGCGCCCATGGTGCTCTCCACGGACAGCACCGGGGGCCGCGCCTCGGCGCGGGCCCGCTGCCGCAGGCCGACGATCCGGGCCAGCTCGAACACGACGGTGGCCGGCTCGATCTGCACGTACTCGGACTCGCCGGTGCCGGGCCACTCCTCGTGCGCGAAGACCGCCTCCTCGCCGATGACCAGCCCGTGCGTCATGATCCCCTGCGCGCCGGTCACCTCCACCAGCACCTGGATCACGGGCTTCGACATGACGGCGACCAGATCGGACAGCACGGGCGAGATCTCGCCCTCGTCGCTGACCAGGCCGATCTCGATGAGCTCGTCCCTTGCCTGGATGAGTTCCTCGACGACCGGCTCGTTGTCGTGCAGCAGGCCCAGGACCCCGAGATGCGGGTGGGCCAACCGGAATCGTTCTCGTGCGAGGTCGTAGGAGGGCATCAGTCGCTCATTCCTTCGGTCATGTCGTCGCTCTTCCTTGCTGTGGCCGGACGGTGGTGCGCATGGGCTCTGCAGGGAGGGACGCGGCAGGGCACGGCTTGGATGCACGTGGGGCGCGCGGGACCGGCCGGCGTGCCGACACTCGCGACGGTCAGCGCGCCGGGAAGAGCCTACCTGCGGCATCCGCCGGCCAGCTGGCCGGATCCGGCTGCTGGTCACGGTCGGGAGAGCCGGACCGGCGACGGGGCAGGACGGCGACGTTCGGCGCTCGCCAGGTCACGTTCGGTCAGATTCGGCACGCCGACATCAGAGTGGCGTCAGTGTCACATCAAGGGGGCGTCAGCGGGGCATCAGGAGGCCGTTAGGACAGCCCTGTCGTACCCGGGATGTGTCATCGCGCGACGTTATCGTGCGACGGTCAGCAGGAACGGGTGGACGGCCCGCCGAACCGCGAGGACGGTAACGACGTGGCGCAGCTCATGACGCCGTTGCGTCGGGTGGTCCTCTCCATCCACCCGGCGCGCATGGTGGCGATCGCCTTCGCGATCGCGGTGGTCATCGGCACCACCCTCCTCGCGCTGCCGTTCTGTTCCTCCGACGGCACCTCCGCGCCCCTCCTCACCTGCCTCTTCACCGCCACCTCCGCGATCTGCGTGACCGGCCTGGTGGTCGTGGACACCGGCGCCTACTGGAGCGGCACCGGCGAGGCCGTCATCCTCGCCCTCATCCAGGTCGGCGGCTTCGGCATCATGACCCTCGCCTCGCTGCTCGGCCTGCTGGTGGCGGGCAAGCTGCGGCTCCGCCTCGCGCTGACCGTGCAGGCGGAGACCAAGACGGTGGGCATCGGCGAGGTGCGCCGCGTCGTCTACCGGATCGTCGCCATCTCGCTGACCGTGGAGGCGGTCGTGGCCGCCGTGCTCGCCCTGCGGTTCTGGCTGCGCTACGGCGAGTCCCCCGGCAGCGCGCTCTACCACGGCGTCTTCTACGCGATCTCGGCGTTCAACAACGCGGGCTTCGGCCTGCGCCCCGACAACCTGGTCGGCTACGCCCACGACCCGTGGGTGCTGCTGCCGCTGGCCGCCGCGGTGATCCTGGGCGGCCTCGGCTCGCCGGTGATCATCGAGCTGCTGCGCCACCGGTCCCGCCGGCGCCGGACCGGCCGCCGCGGCTGGACGCTGCACCTGAAGCTCACCCTGGTCACCTCGGCCGTGCTGCTGCTGGCCGGCACGCTGCTGACGCTGGCCCTGGAATGGGGGAACCGGGGCACCCTCGGGCCGCAGTCCGTCGACGCCAAGGTGCTCGGCTCCTTCTTCCACTCCACGGTGAGCCGGACCGCCGGCTTCAACGCCACCGACATCGCCGCCATGGAGCCGGCGACGCTGCTCGGCACCTCCGTGCTGATGTTCATCGGCGGCGGCGCCGCGAGCACGGCCGGCGGCATCAAGGTCACCGCCTTCGCCGTGCTCGGCGCGGCGATTCTCGCCGAGGTGCGCGGCGAGCCGACCTCGGGCGTGTTCCAACGCAAGCTGGCCCCGCACGTGCTGCGGCAGGCGCTGACCGTGGCGCTGCTGGGCATCGGGCTGGTGATCGCCTCCACCATCGCGCTGCTCACCGTGGTGGAGGCGCGCGCCGAGGTGGTGCTGTTCGAGGCGGTCTCGGCGTTCGGCACGGTCGGCCTGTCGGCCGGGCTGACCCCCGAGCTGCCCGCCGCCGGCCAGCTGATCCTGGTCGCGCTGATGTTCGTCGGGCGGGTCGGTCCGATCACCCTCGTCTCCGCGCTCGCCCTGCGCGAGCGGCCGCGACGCTACCAGCTGCCCGAGGAGCGACCGATCATTGGCTAGGAGAGAGCGCGGCACGGAGCTAGGGGAGCTGATGGCGAACTATCTGCAGGGACTGCGCCGGCGCCGGGAGGACCGGACGGACGCCGAGACGCGGGGCGGCGACACCGGGGAGCAGCGCATCGCGGTGATCGGCCTCGGCCGGTTCGGCAGCTCCCTGGCCGCGGAGCTGATGCGGCGCGGCTGGGACGTGCTCGGCATCGACGACGACGAGCGGCTGGTGCAGCGCTACAGCGACTCGCTGACCCACGCGGCGGTCGCCGACTGCACCGACGACGAGGTGCTGCGGCAGCTCGGCGTGCACGAGTTCACCAGCGCGGTGGTCGGCATCGGCACGGACATCGAGGCCAGCATCCTCACCACGTCGAACCTGCTGGACGCCGGCGTGCCGAACATCTGGGCGAAGGCGATCAGCCGCCAGCACGGGAAGATCCTGGAGCGGCTCGGCGCCCACCACGTGGTGCTGCCGGAACACGAGATGGGCGAGCGGGTGGCCCATCTGGTGACCGGCAAGATGCTGGACTTCATCGAGTTCGACGACGACTTCGCGCTGGTCAAGACGGTGGCGCCGAAGGTCGCCACCGGGGTGCCGCTCGGCGTCAGCGCGGTGCGCACCAAACACGGCGTGACCGTGGTCGGCATCAAGCGTCCCGGGCACGACTTCACCTACGCGACCGCGGAGACCGTGGTCAGGCCGGGCGACGTGCTCATCGTGACGGGCAAGACGCCGGCCGTGGAGGCGTTCGCGAACCTCAGCTGAGCCTGGTCACCGCTCCCCCGGGCTGAAGATCACGGACATAGCGGGTAGGGTGTTAAGGACGCGTCAGGATCACACCCGATCGACGCGAGGTGTGCCGGGAAGTCTGGTCGGCGACGTACGAAGCTCTGCCGTCGCTGCCCGGAAGGCCACCATGAAGCTCCCGCCCTCGTTGCCGGTTCGCTCCCGGGAAGAGCACGACGCGACCAGGAACCGGCGCTCGGTGGCCGAGTACCTGCGCACCGAGGTGTCCGGCGGCCTGCTGCTGCTGATCGCCGCCGCCCTCGCGGTGATCCTGGCGAACTCCCCGCTCTCCGACGCCTACGCCTCGCTGCGCGACCACCACCTGGACATCCCCGCCCTCGGCCTGGAGCTGTCCGTCGGGCACTGGGCCTCGGACGGCCTGCTGGCGGTGTTCTTCTTCGTCGCCGGGGTGGAGCTGAAACGGGAACTGGTGGTCGGCGAACTGCGGCATCCGGCCGCGGCGGCGCTGCCGGTGCTGGCGGCGATAGGCGGCATGGTCTGCCCCGCGCTGATCTACCTGGCGGTGGCCGGCCCGGGCGGCGGCCGGCTGGACGGCTGGGCGGTGCCGATGGCCACGGACATCGCGTTCGCGCTCGGCGTGCTCGCGGTGGTGGGGCGGCACCTGCCGTCGGCGCTGCGCACGTTCCTGCTGACGCTGGCCATCGTGGACGACCTGATCGCGATCCTGGTGATCGCGGTCTTCTACACCTCCACGCTCAACCTCCCCGCGCTGGGCGGAGCGCTGGCCGGCCTGGTGCTCTTCCGCCTGCTGCACTGGCGCAACGTGCGCGGCTGGTACGTGTACGTGCCGCTGTCGTTGGCGATCTGGGTGCTGATGTTCAACAGCGGCGTGCACGCGACGATCGCCGGCGTCGCCATCGGCATGCTGCTGCGGGCCACCACGACGGAGTTCGAGAAGCAGTCGCCGGCGGAGCGGGTGCAGCACCTGCTGCACCCGTACTCGGCGGCGATCGCGGTGCCGGTGTTCGCCCTGTTCGCGGCCGGTGTCGAGGTGTCGCCGGCGATCGTCGGCGAGCTGTTCGGCGAACCGGAGGCGCTGGGCGTGCTGCTCGGCCTCTTCGTCGGCAAGTTCGTGGGGGTGTTCGGCTCGACGTACCTCGCGGCCCGCTTCACCCGGGCCCGGCTGCACCCGTCGCTGGGCTGGGCGGACATAGCGGGACTGGCGCTGCTGGCGGGCATCGGCTTCACGGTCTCGCTGCTGATCACGGAGCTGGCCTTCGCGGGCCTGCCGGAGCTGGAGGACCACGTCAAGGTCGCCGTCCTCCTCGGCTCCCTCATCGCCGCCCTGGCCGCCAGCGCCGTCCTCACCCTCCGAGGCCGCAAACGCCTTGCCGGCGGATCGCCGGCGACCAACCCCGCAGAGGACTAGGCCGCGCCGCGAACCCCCGGACGACCCCGGCGACCCCTGAATGCGCGTGCGGTCGCGCGGCCGTACTCACGCGGACCTCGTCCGGGGAACCCCCACGGCTGGGCGGTTGCTGAGGGCACCGCACAGGCCCGACGAGGTCTGGGCGTGGAGGCTTTGTGATACGCCCCATAGGGAGGGCGATCCCGGCGGGAGTCCCCCGGCAGCGCCGCCGAACCGCCGGCCGCCCGGCAGGGCACCGCATCGCGGGAAGTGAGGCCGCGGCGCAGCCGCACGCCTCGGGCGGTCGCGGGTCGTCGCGGGAAGCGAGGCCGTGGCGGGAATCGAACCCGCGTAACACGCTTTGCAGGCGTGCCCCTGAACCACTTGGGCACACTGCCGTGTTCCTCGACTCTCGCCGCCCGGCCGGCCCCCGGTCAACGGATCACCGGGAATCGCAACACCAGGCAACGCAACCGTCATCGGCGTTCACAACGCCGCCCCGGAACCACGAGAAGCGGGAATCGAACCCGCGTAACACCCCGCGGCGCGGCCGACCGGGCCGGCCGCGGGGCTTCGGCCGGCAAGGCCCCCTCAGGGGCGGATGAGCAACTGCAGCTCGAAGGCGTAGCGCGATGCGCGGTAGAGGTGTGAGCCGTACTCGACCGCGCGCCCCGTGTCGTCGAAGGCCGTGCGTTCCATGGTCAGCAGCGGGGCCCCGGCCGGCTCCGCCAGCAGTTCCGCCTCCTCGGCCGTCGCCGCGCGCGCCCCGATCGACTGGCGCGCGCTGTGCAGCGTCGTGCCGGCGGCCCGCATCAGCCGGTACAGGCCGGTGAACTCCAGGTCCTGCGGGCTGGGGTCGAGCAGTTCCCGGGGCAGGTAGTTGCGCATCCGCGCGATCGGCTCGCCGTGCGTGAGGCGCAGCCGTTCGACGCGGCGCACCTCCTCCCCCTCGCCGACGCCGAGCGCCGCCGCCACCTCGGCGGGCGCCGGCACCAGGCCGATGTCCAGCAGCCGGGTGGCGGGCCGCTGGCCGGCCGCCTCCAGGTCGTCGTAGAGGCTGCTGAGCTCCAGGGGGCGCCGGATCTGGCTGTGCACCACCTGCGTGCCCACCCCGCGCCGGCGCACCAGCAGCCCCTTGTCGACGAGTGCCTGGATCGCCTGACGCACCGTCGGCCGGGACAGTCCGAGCCGGTTGGCGAGCTCGATCTCGTTGCCCAGCAGGGTGCCGGGCAGCAGCCGGCCCTGCTCGATGGCGGCCTCCAACTGCTGCGAGAGCTGGAAGTACAGCGGCACCGGGCTGCCCCGGTCCACGCTGAGCTTCAGTTCAGAAGGCTCGCTCGGTTCGTTCCTCACCCTGGCCACGGCATGACCATAGCGTGGTGCTACCGAAATGTTAAGACAATAGGTCTTTACGTCGTCCGGACTTCATGAAACTCTCCGGGACACACATTTCAAAGAGGAGATGGCTCATGAGGGTGCTGACCAGACGGGCGGCCGCGATGACCGGCGTGGCCGCCGTGTCCCTGGTGGTCGCCGCCTGCGGCGGTGACTCGGACGGTGGTTCGGGCGGGGCCGCCGAGCTGACGATCTCGACCAACGCGATCGTCGGCGGGAAGAACACGGAGGAGGCCGAGTGGATCGAGAACTGGCTGATCCCTGAGTTCGAGCGGGCGCAGGAGCGGGCCGGCACCGAGGTGGACGTCACCTTCGAGCCGAGCGGCGTGGACGACGAGCAGTACAAGTCCCGTCTGGCGCTCGACCTGCAGTCCGGATCGGGGCCCGACGTGTTCGCCCTGGACGGCATCTGGCTCGGCGAGTTCGCCGAGGCGGGCTACGTCGCGCCGCTCAGCGAGACCTCTCCCGACTCGGAGAACTGGGAGGGCTGGGAGCAGATCCCGGACGCCGTCCAGGAGTTGGCGATGTTCGACGACGAGCGGTACGGCATCCCGGCCGGCACCGACGCCCGGGTCCTCTTCTACAACAAGGAGCTCTTCCAGGAGGCCGGGCTGCCCGCCGACTGGCAGCCGACCAGCTGGGCCGAGGTGCTGGACGCCGCCGAGGCGCTCTCCGGGGTGGACGGGGTCACCCCGATCCAGCTGAACGGCGGCACCGCGATGGGCGAGGCCACCACCATGCAGGGCGTGCTGCCGCTGCTGGCCGGCACCGGCGAGGAGATCTACGCCGACGGCAGGTGGACCGGCGCCAGCCAGGGCCTGACCGACACCCTCGGCCTCTACGAGGACATCTACGGCGGCGGCCTCGGCGACCCGGAGCTGCAGCAGGAGACCCAGGGCCGGGACAAGTCGTTCGAGCAGTTCGCGGGCGGCGAGATCGGCATCCTGCTGGAGAGCGAGTACCTCTGGCACGACGTGATCAACCCGGACACGGGCGTGGCGCCGATGGACAACCGCGACGAGGCCGTCGGCTACGCGATGATCCCGGCGATGGAGCCCGGCCAGGGCGTGCGCGGCCAGGACTTCGTCAGCATGTCGGGCGGCGGCGTCCGGGTCATCAACCCGGCCAGCGACAACGCCGACCTGGCGTACGAGCTGCTGGAGTTCATGAGCTCGGCCGAGGCGTTCGAGGCGTCGCTGGAGAGCGGTCCGCGGATGACCCCGCGCACCGACGTCAACGAGGCGACGATGGGCGACGACCCGCTGATGAACTTCCTCACCGCGGAGGTGCTGCCGCTCACCTCCTACCGGCCCTCGCTCGCGATCTACCCGCAGGTCTCCGTGCTGCTGCAGGAGGCGACCGCCGCGGTGGTCGGCGGTGACAGCGCCGAGGACGCGGCGAACCAGTACCGGGAGGACCTTGAGGAGGTCGTCGGCGGTGCCGACAGCATCACCCCCTGAGACACCCGCCGCCCTCCCGCCCACGGGGGGCGGGGCGGCGGCAGCGGCGGGGCGCCCGACCCTCGGGAAGGGCGCCCCCGGCCGCCGGTCGGACCCGGACGCGGCCGGCCTCGGCCGGGCCAGGGCCGCCGCCTTCGTCACGCCCGCGCTGCTGCTGATCGCGGCGTTCCTGGTGTTCCCCGCGCTGTGGACGATCTACCTGGGGCTCACCGACTACCGGCTCACCGGGCTGGCCGCGACCGACCCGCAGATGGTGGGCCTGGAGAACTTCCGGGAGGCGCTGGACGACGAGGACTTCTCCAACTCGCTGTGGCTGACGCTGCAGTTCGTCGTCGGCTCCGCGGTGATCGGGCAGGCGGTGCTCGGCTTCGCCATCGCGTGGGTGATGCGCAACCGGCGCGGGGTGCTGCGCCGGCTGGTCGAGGCGCTGGTGCTGGCGGCCTGGATCCTGCCCAGCTCGGTGATCGCGTTCCTGTGGATCGCGCTGCTCGACGGGGACGACGGCACCCTCAACAACGTGCTGAACACCCCGGGCACCTCGTGGCTGCTCGATTACCCGATGGCGTCGATCATCGTCTTCAACATCTGGCGCGGCGCCGCGTTCTCGATGATGCTCTACGCCGCGGCGCTGGGTAACGTGCCGCCGTCCCATCTGGAGACCGCGCGGCTGGCCGGCGCGTCGAGCTGGCAGCAGCTGCGGGACGTGGTGTTCCCGCGGATCCGCGGCCACATCCTCACCAACCTGCTGCTGATCAGCCTGTGGACGTTCAACGACTTCACGCCGTTCCTGCTGACCAGCGGCGGTCCCGAGAACAAGACCGAGATCATGCCGGTGTTCATCTACCGGACCGCCCTGTTCGGCGGCGAACTCGGCTTCGGCGCGGCGATCTCGGTGCTGATGCTGTTGATCAACCTGGTGATCGCGCTGGTCTACGTGCGGCTGCTGCGGCAGCGGAAGGACACCCCGGCATGAGCACCGGCACCGTACCCGAGAAGACGGCACGCGACGACCGCCACCGGGCGGGCGTGGCCGACGCGCGGGACGCCGTGCGGCGGATCGGCTACTACGTCTTCTGCTGCCTGCTGCTGGCGTTCTTCTCGCTGCCGCTGCTGTGGGTCGCCGCCGCCCCGTTCGACCGCGACCCGACCATCACCGCCTCGCTGCCGGAGTTCACGCTGGAGAACTTCGAGGCGCTGATGGACAACCGGTACGCGATGCGCTCGCTGTGGAACTCCGTGATCCTGGCCGGCGGCACCGGCGCCCTCGTGGTGGTCCTGGCCGCGCTGGCCGCGTACGCGCTCAGCCGGGTGCGGCTGCCGGGCCGCGACGCGCTGCTGTACTCGCTGCTGCTGCTGTCCTCGATCGTGACCGGCACGGCGGCGATGGTGCCGCTGTTCAACCTGGCCTACGAGCTGGAGCTGATCGACTCCCAACTGGGCGTCATCCTGGTGCTCTCCGGCGGCCTGCTGCCCAGCGCGATCTTCATCCTCAAGGACTTCATGGACGGCACCCCCCGGTCCTACGAGGAGTCGGCGCAGGTCTTCGGCGCCTCCCCGCTGCAGATCGTCCGGCATCTCGTGGTGCCGCTGGTGCGTCCCGGCCTGGCGACCATCGCGGTCTGGTCCGTGGCCCAGGTGTGGGGCAACTTCCTGGTGCCCTTCCTGCTGCTGCGGACGCCGGAGAAGTCGCCGGCCGCCGTAGTCATGTACACGTTCTACACGGAGGGCGGCCAGCCCGATCTGGGGCTCATCTCGACGTTCTCGCTGCTCTACTCCCTGCCGGTGGTGCTGATGTTCCTCTTCGTCAGCTCCCGGTACGGATTCCGGTTCCACGGAGGGATCAAACGCTGATGGCCGACATCTCGATGGCCGCTCTGACCAAGGTCTACCCGGGCGGGGTCCGGGCCCTGGACGCCATAGACCTGACGATCGGCGACGGCGAGTTCTTCGCCCTGCTCGGCCCCTCCGGCTGCGGCAAGACCACGCTGCTGCGCACCCTGGCCGGGCTGGAGGTGGCGACCGGCGGCTCGGTCGGCATCGGCGGCCGGGACGTCACCACACTGCCGCCGGGCCGCCGGGACGTGGCCATGGTCTTCCAGGACTACGCCCTCTTCCCGCACATGACGGTCAGCGACAACATCGCCTACCCGCTGCGGATCAAGAAGGTGTCCGCCGGGGAGCGGCGCGCGAAGGCGGCGGAGACCGCCGCCGAACTGGGCCTGGCGGACTACCTCCAGCGCCGGCCCGGGCAGTTGTCCGGCGGGCAGCAGCAACGGGCCGCGCTGGCCCGGGCGATGGCCTGTCACCCGAAGGTGTTCCTGTTCGACGAGCCGCTGTCGAACCTCGACGCGCGGATGCGCCTCGAGGCGCGGACGTTCCTCAAGCGGCTGCAGCGCGAGCTGGGCGTCACCACCGTCTTCGTCACCCACGACCAGGCCGAGGCGCTGGCCCTGGCCGACCGGATCGCCGTCATGGAGGGCGGCCGGATCCGGCAGCTGGGCACCCCGGCCGAGGTGTTCCGGCGCCCCGCCAACACGTTCGTGGCCTCGTTCATCGGCTCCACGCCGATGAACCTGCTGGACGGCGTGGTGCGCGCGGCCGGCGCCGGCGAGCCGGTGCGCGTCGAGGTCGGGGACGCCGCGCTGCCGGCGCCCACCGGGCTCGACGACGAACTGGCGGCGCTGGCCGACGAGAAGGTGATCTACGGCGTCCGCCCCGAGTACCTGCGGTACTCGGCGGAGCCCCCGTCCGGCGAAGGGTCCGGCGCGCTGTCCGGCGCGGTGCGGGTGGTGGAGAACCTCGGCAGCGCCCAACTGGTCACCCTGGAGGGCCCGGCCGGCTTCGTGCAGGTCGTGGTGGACGAGGACGCGGAGCTGCGGCTCGGCGAGACCGGCTACGCGGTGCCGCGCGCCGACCGGGTGCTCGTCTACCGGGACGGCGAGCTGGTCACCACGCACGCCTTGCCGGCGGACAGGCGCCTCCCGCCGACCGTGTGCCCGACGCCCGACATGGTGGCCCCCGCCGGCGACGAGCAGGGGGAGACGCCAGCGAGCCCCGGCGACGCGGCGACGCTGGCGAAGCCCCGTCGGGCCGGCGGCCCGCCAACCGACGCCGGTGCCGAGGCCGACGCGCCGGGCGACACCGCGGACGGCCCGGCCGACGCCGGCGCGTCGGATGCCGACCGGGCCCACCCGGGCGACGGGCCGGTGGACGAGGCCCAAGAGGGCGGCTCCGGCCGGGAAGGCGCGCCGTGACGCCGATGGCCGAGACGGTGCACGGCGGGCGGTGGACGCTCCAGGACCGGCTGGACGCGTCGCTGCGCGAGCTGCCGTTCGAGGTGCCCGCCGGCTCGGCCGGCTTCACCGTCGAGCTGAGCTACGACCGCGCCGCCGGCGTGCTCGACCTGGGTTGCCTGGGCCCGGGCGGTGCCTCGTTCCACGGCTGGTCGGGCGGCGCCAGGGACCGGTTCAGCATCGCCACCGACTGGGCCACCCCCGGCTATCTGCCGCCCGCCGGCGGCGAGTTGGCGCCGGGCGACTGGCGGGTGCTGCTGCGGCTGCACCGGATCCCGCCCGGCGGCCTCGACTACGAGGTGCGGGTCAGCGTCACCGGCACCCGCCCCCCGCGCCCGGCCGAGCCCGGGCCGCCGACGCCAGGACGGCGCCCGCCCCGGCGGGAGATGCCCACCGTGGACGGCATGCGCTGGCTGGCCGGCGACTGCCACAGCCACAGCGTGCACAGCGACGGCGCGCTGACCATCCCGGAGCTGGCCGCGCTGGCGGCCGGACGCGGCCTGGACTTCCTGGCCGTCACGGACCACAACACCACCAGCCACCACCGGGAGCTGCCCGGTGTCGGGCTGCGCCACGACATCACCCTGGTGCCGGGCCAGGAGGTCACCACCGACGCCGGCCACGCCAACGCCTTCGGCGACATCGGCTGGGTGGACTTCCGCCGCCCGGTCGACGAGTGGCTGGCCCACGCCGAACGCGCGGGCGGCGTGCTGTCCGTCAACCATCCGCTGGGCGGCGACTGCGCCTGGCGGACGCCGTTCGCCGGCACCCGCCCGCGGCACGCCGAGGTGTGGCACTCCGGCTGGTCGGACCGACGCTGGGGCGCCCCGCTGGCCTGGGCGCAGGTCTGGCGGCCCGACGTGGTGGCCATCGGCGGCAGCGACTTCCACCGGCACGGGGACAACGGGCTGCCCGGCGACCCCACCACCTGGGTGCTGGCCGCCGACGATTCCCCCACCGCGGTGGTCGCCGCCCTGGCCGCGGGCCGCACCGCCGTCTCGGCGGCACCGGACGCACCGTTGCTGCTCCGGCTGGGGGACGAACTGCTCGCGCTGGACGCCGAGGGCACCGTGCTGGTGCGGCCGGACGGCCGCCGTCAGGTGCTGCACGGGAACCGGGTCGTCCTCGCCGCCACGGCGGGGCCGCACCGGCTGGAGACGCACGAGAACGAGGTAATCGCACTATGCCAGTGACCACCGGCTCGACCGGACCGACAGGAGCGACCCCACCGACAGGAGCGACGACGCGGGTGGCCAACGCCCCCGTCAACTTCGGCATCTACGCGGCCGACGCGCCCCCGCTGGGCGCGGCCGAGATGCTCGCCGGGCTGGCCGAGGCCGGCTACGACGGCATCGACTCGGGCCCCATCGGCTATCTGGGCACCGGCGCGGGACTGGCCGCGGCGCTCGCCGAGGCCGGCCTCGCGCTGGCCGGCGGCTGGGTGGACCTGCGCTACGACGATCCCGACGGCTGGACGGCCGACCTGCCGGGACTGGCCGCGGCGCTGGACGCGTTCACCGCGGTCCCGGTGCCCGACCCGCGGTTCGCCCCGCGCCCCACCCTCGCCTGCCCGCCCCGCCCCGAGCGCTTCGCCCGGCCGGGTGCCGGCGTCGGCGGGCTCGACGACTGGGCCGGCTTCGCGAGCCGGGTGCAGGGCGCCGCCGACCGCTGCCGGGAACGCGGCCTGGAGCCGGTGTTCCACCACCACCTCGGCACCGACGTGGAGACCGCGGCGGAGGTCGAACGGCTGCTGGAGAGCACCGACGTGTCGCTCTGCCTGGACACCGGGCACCTGTGGCTGGCCGGCGGCGACCCGCTGGCCGGGCTGCGCGACTGGGCCCCCCGCATCCGTCAGGTCCACATCAAGGACGCGTCCCGGGCGATCGCCGCGGACAGCGCCGCGGCGGGCGAGGACCTGATGGGCATGGTCGCGGCCGGCGGGTTCACCCCGCTGGGCGCCGGCGAGGTCGACCTGGCGGCGGTGGCCGACACGCTGCGCGCCATCGACTACACCGGCTGGATCGTCATCGAACAGGACGCGCCCGCCACCGGACAGGACTTCGAGCAGATCATGGCCGAACAGCGCGCCAACCGCGACGTGCTGCGGGAGGTGGGCATCTGATGACCGCCCCGCTCAGGGAGCTCAGGGAGCTCAGGGTCGCCGTCGCCGGGCTCGGCACCATAGCCCAGACCATCCACCTGCCTCTGCTGGAACGCCTCGACGGCCGGTTCCGGCTGACGGCCGTCGCCGACGTCTCCCCCACGCTGCTGCGCCGCGTCGGGGAGCGTTACGGCGTGCCCGAGGCGGCCCGTTTCACCGACGTCGACAAGATGCTGGCCGCCGAGGGCTTCGACGCCGTCCTGCTGCTCACCCCCGGCTCCCACGTGCCCGCCGCCGCCACCGCGCTGCGCGCCGGCCACGCCGTGCTCTCCGAGAAGCCGCTGGGCTACACCCGCGACGAGCTGTCCGCGCTGGCCGCCGAGCCCGCCGCGGACCGGCTGATGGTCGGGTACATGAAGCAGTACGACCCGGCCGCCCAGCGGCTGCGCCGGCTGCTCGACACGCTCGGCGGTCCCGCGGCGGTGCACCACGTCGACGTGACCGTGCTGCACCCCTCCACGCCGTCCCAGCTGGCCTTCGGCGACGTCAGGCCCGCCGGGGACGTGCCGGACGCCGCCCTGGCGGCGTCGGCCGCCGAACGGGAGCGGCTGACCCGGACCGCGCTCGGCGACGACGTGCCGGACGAGGTCCGCACCCTCTACGACATCACGCTCGGCAGCATCTGCCACGAGCTGTCCCTGATCCGGCTGTTCGCCGACCCCCCGGCCGGCGTGGACCACGCCGCCCTGTGGCCGGCCCCGGCCGGCGCGGAGCGCGGCTCGGCGCCGTCCGTGGAGCTCTCCGGGCCGCTCGCCAGGGTCGGCCGCTACGCCATCCGCTGGCTCTACCTGCCCGGCTATCCGGCCTACCGGGAGACGGTCACCGTGCACCACGCGACCGGCTCCCTGGAGCTGGTCTTCCCCTCCCCCTACCTGCTCAACGTCCCGACGGTGCTCACCGAGCGCACCTCCACGGGCGACGATCCGCACGGCGGCGGCAACGGGGACGAGCGCACTTCCGTCTACCGCTCGACGATGGGCGGCTTCGAGGCCGAACTGCTGGCCTTCCACGCTCTGGTCACCCACGGCACGCCCCCGCTGTCCGGCGTCGCCGACGGGGTCGCCGACGTCGTCACCGCGCAGCAGGCCGCCCGCCGACTGGCCGAACGGCTCGGCACGCCACTCGAAGGAGAAGCCGCCCATGCCTGAACCGTCCGCATCGTCCGCGCCGGCCGCACCCGCCCGCGAGAACGCCCGGGCGCTGGTGATCGTCCCGCACACCCACTGGGACCGGGAGTGGTACCTGCCGTTCCAGCGGTTCCGGCTCCAGCTGGTCGGCCTGCTGGACGAGCTGCTCGACCGGATGGAGCGCGACCCGCGCCAGCGGTTCACGCTGGACGGCCAGATGGCGGCCGTGGACGACTATCTGGAGGTGCGCCCCGAGGCGCGCGAACGGGTCGCCGCGCTGGTGAAGTCCGGGCGGCTGGCGATCGGCCCCTGGGACATCCTGATGGACGAGTTCCTGTGCTCGGGCGAGCAGATGATCCGCAACCTGGAGCGCGGCATCCGCCGGGCCGAGGAGCTGGGCGCCGCCATGCCGGTCGGCTACCTGCCCGACATGTTCGGCCACATCGCGCAGATGCCGCAGCTGCTGCGCGGCGCCGGGCTGGCTCACGCCTGCGTCTACCGGGGCGTGCCGAGCTCCGTCACCACCGACACGTTCGCCTGGGAGGCGCCGGACGGCACCGCGATCCGCACCCGGTTCCTGGCCGCCGGCGGCTACGGCAACGCGGCCGGGCTGCTGGAGGACCCGGAGCGCGCCGAGGCCCGGCTGCTGGAGCTGGTCGAGCGGATGGAGCCGTGGGCCGAGGGACCCGACGCTCCCCCAGGCCTAGACGGCCTGGGAGGTGCCCCCATGCTCGGCATGTACGGCTCGGACCACACCGCGCCGGCGGCCGACGCCCCCGATCTGCTGGCGGCCGTCGGCGAGCGGACCGGGGTGCCGGTCCGGCTGGCGACCCTCGCCGAGTTCTTCGCGGCCCTGCCGGAGACGGTGGCGGGCCTGCCGGTGACCCGCGGCGAGCTGCGTTCGCACTCCCGGTCGAACATCCTGCCCGGCGTGATCTCCGTGCGGCCGGCGCTCAAACAGGCCATGGCGCGGGCCGAACGCACCGTGGAGCGCTACGCCGAGCCGCTCGCCGCGCTCTTCGGCGACCGCACCGAGCGGCGCTTCCTCGACCTGGCCTGGCGGCACCTGATCTCCGTGAGCTGCCACGACTCGGTGACCGGCTGCGGCTGCGACGAGACGGCCGTCCAGGTCGGTGCCCGGATGGCGGAGGCCGAGCAGCTCGGCCAGGCGGTCTGCGACATGACCCTGGCCCGGCTCGCCCGCGACGTGCCGCGGGACGCGCATCTGGTGGTCAACCCGTCGCCGCGCCCGCGCGCCGGCGTGGTCCTCCTGGCCACCGAGGCCCCGGAGCGCGGCGCGGACGTCCTCGCGGACGACGTGCTGGCCGACCCGGAGCTGGCGCTGACCCGGATCCACGGCACGGAGCTCTACGGGCAGCACATCACCGGCTGGTCGCTGAGCGGGAACACCCTGACCTTCCGGGTCGCCCACCACACGGACACGCCCTTCGACGTGGCCGACGTCCGCGCGCTGCTCCGCGAGCGACCCGAGGGCGCGCCGCTGCGCGTTCGCATCCTCGCGGTGCCGCGCCGCACCGTCCCGGTCTGGGCCGAGGCCCCGGCGCTGGGGCACGCGGCGGTGCGGGTGCCGACGGAACCGCCGCTGTCCCAGTACGACGTCCGGGCCTCCGGGAGGGTCATGGACAACGGCCTGGTGGGCGTCGCGGTCGCCGCCGACGGCACGTTCACGCTCAGCACGCCGGGCGGTGCGGGCGGGCCCGGTGTCACGGCCACCGGGCTGGGCGGGATCGTGGACGGCGGCGATCTCGGCGACTCCTACAACTACGCCCCGCCGGCCGCCGACCTGCTGGTCACCGAGCCCGCCACGGTCCGGGTCACCCCGGTGCTGACGGACCCGCTGGCCTCGGCGATCGAGATCACCCGCGGCTACGCCTGGCCGGCGGCCGGCGACTTCGCGGCGGACGGCCGCGAGGAGCGCGCCGAGGCCATCACCGTCACCACCCGGCTGGAGCTGCGGGCCGCCGAGCCGTTCGTCCGGCTCACCGTCCGCTTCGACAACCGCTGCGACGACCACCGGGTGCGGCTGCACCTGCCGCTGCCCCGGCGGGCCACGGCGTCCTACGCCGAGGGCCAGTTCGCGGTGGTGGAACGCGGCCTGACCGCCGAGGGCGGGGGCGGCGAGCACCCGCTGCCGACGTTCCCCGCCTCCGGTTTCGTCGCGGCCGGCGGCCTGGCGGCGCTGCTCACCGAGTACACCGAGTACGAGTTGGTGAACCACGGGCGGGAGCTGGCCCTGACCGTCCTCCGCGCGGTCGGCCAGCTGTCCCGCAACCGCCACGTCCACCGCGACGAACCGGCCGGCCCGCAGGTGCCGACGCCGGGCGCGCAGAGCCGGGGCGTCCGGGAGGTGTCGTTGGCGCTGATGCCCTACGCGGACTCGTGGGAGGAGGTCGTGCCGGCGGCCGAGGACTACCGGCACCCGCTGCTCACCACCCCGGGCGCCGGCCCCGCCGGCGGGGCGCTGCCCCCGGCCGCACCGGGACTCACGGTCACCGGCACCGGCGTGGTGCTCAGCTCGCTGCGCGAACGGGACGGACGGGTGGAGCTCCGGGTGGTCGCCGAGACCGACCGCCCGACCACGGCCACCGTCGCGGGCCCCGTCGCCCACGCCCGCCACGCCGACCTGCTCGGCCGCCCGGGCGACGACCTCCCGGTCACGGACGGCACGGTCACCCTCCCGCTACGCCCCTGGCAGATCGCCACCCTCCACCTCGACCTCACCACCCCCGACGCCTAGCTCCCCCACCACACCCCCACACCGGAAACCCGGCGTGCTCCCCGCCCCCTATCGGGGAGCACGCCGGTCCACGCTCGGGACCTGCCTACCGGATGACGCGGTACCGGGCGGTGTTCTCCTCGGGCCCGTCACCGCACCGTTCGAAGCCGGCCTTCTCCAGCACGCGGACGGAGGCGGGATTCGACAGTTCCACGCCGGCGGCCACGCTGTGGACGCCGGGCGCGGTGAGCGCGAACGCGGTCAGGGCGCGGGTCGCCTCGGAGGCGTAGCCGCGGCCCCTGCGGGAGGCCACGACGCCGTAGCCGATCTCCAGGGCGCCGTCGTCCCCGGGCGGCCAGAACAGGCCGATCGAGCCGACCACCAGGCCGCTCTCCCGCTCGATGATCTGACGGTGGCCGAACTCCCCGAGCCAGGCGGGATTGTCCGCGAAGAGGCCGACGATGACCTGGTCGCCCTCGGCGGGGAAGTCCTCGGCCCAACCGGCCGACCACTCGCCGGCGAGCACGGCGGCGACATCGTCGCCCGGCCACGTCCGCAGCCGCAGGCGATCGGTGAGCAGTTCGGCCGGGGCCGGGGAGGAAGAGATGGAACCGGTGGAACCGGTTGAAGAAGTGGATGACACGTGTGCTCCTGGTCGTTTCGTACGACCCGGATCGCGTGCGTTCCTACGCTGACGCGACCGGGACAAGGGCATGCCGAAGAAGGCCGACCGCGGCCATATTCATCGACCTCCTCGCCCTCTCCACCGGCACACGCGTCCCTCGCGCACCGACGAGGCTACACCCGGGCGCACCACCCGTTTGCCACGGGCCGGGTGGCGCGGACGGCGGTGCGCGGATGTCCTGATGTGGGGGACGAGAGGAGAAGCGCAGATGACGGATCCGAACGAGCGTCCGAACGAGCGCCGCCCACCCGTCTGGTCCGAGGACCCCTCGCAGCGCCCCGGCGGCCAGCCGCCCGACAGCAGGAAGGCCATGGCGGCACTGGTGCTGGGCATCATCGCCGTGGTCGTCGGGCTGTTCGCCGTGCTGTTCTGGCTCGCCGCCATCCTGGGCATCGCGGCCCTGGTGCTGGGCCTCATGGGGCTCAGGAGCACGCCGCGGGGCGCCGACAACAGCCGGCGGCTGTCCCTGGTCGGCGCGATCCTGGGCGCCGTCGCCATCGTGCTCGCGATCATCGGCCTCATCGTCCTCATCGCGGACGACGACGACGGCGACGGCGGAACCAACGACGACTACTCGGTCCCCGCGGAGAGCCAGCCCCGCTGAGCCGGGCCTGGCCGGCCGAGCGCCTGGCCGACGCGGCGGCGGCCGGGCCCACCGGCCCCAGCAGCGCGCCGAGCAGCGCGCAGACCAGCACACCGAACCAGGACCGCCCGCCCCGCCCGCCGTTCCCGTACCTGTCCCCTGGCGTGCTCCACCGCATGAAGGAACTCCCTCCGGTCATCGGGCCGTCGCGCCGCCGCACGACGCGACCGGAGGAAAATCTTCAGCAGATTTCGTTCATATTTCACGCAGTTGGACAGCGGCGCCGCTCAGCCGGCGGACTGGACCCGATAGAGGACGGTGCCGTGGGCCGGGACCGTGGCGGCGATCTCCGAGGTGGTCTCGCTGGTCTCCTTGCTCCACAGATCCGTCAACTGGTACGAGCCGGCGGCCAGGCCGAGTTCCTCGACGGTGGTGGAGATGGCCGCGTCGCCGTCGGTGGAGTTGTACAGCGCCACGGCGTGGCTGCCGTCCTGAAGCGGCTTGTCGACGACGACCAGCCCGCCCGCGTCCGTGACCACCGTGCCCTGAGCCCCCAGCGGGTCCTGGTCGACCGCGATGACGTCCTCGTTGAGGAGGATGTCCAGCGCATCCTGCGAGACGTTCCGCAGGTCGGAACCGATCAGCAGCGGCGCGGCCATGACCGCCCACATGCTGAAGTGGGTCTGGTACTCGGTCTGGGTCATACCGCCGTTGCCGATCTCCAGCATGTCCGGGTCGTTCCAGTGGCCGGGCCCGGCGGCATCGGCGTGCGGGAGGTTCCAGCCGATGATGTTCTTCAGGCTGGTCCAGTTGTCCTGGATGTCGCCGGTGGTACGCCACAGGTGGCCCACGTCGGCGGCCCACTCCCACGGCGCGGAGGCGCCCCATTCGCAGATGGAGTAGACGATGGGCCGACCGGTGGCGTCGAGGGCGTCCTCCATGGCCTGGTAGCGGTTGATGTAGTCCTGCTGGGAGCCGTCGCTGTTGTTGTTGCAGTTGTCGTACTTGAGGTAGTCCACGCCCCAGTCGGCGAAGGTCTGGGCGTCGATCTCCTCGTGGCCGAGGCTGCCGGGGTAGCCGGCGCAGGTGGCGGTGCCGGCGTCGGCGTAGATGCCGAGCTTGAGCCCGAGGTCGTGCACGTAGTCCGCGACGGCCGCGATGCCGTCGGGGAACTTGACGTCGTCGGGGACGAGGCGGCCCTCGGCGTCGCGTTCGTGCTCGGACCAGCAGTCGTCGATGTTGACGTACTCGTAGCCGGCGCCCTTCAGGCCGGTGGCCACCATGGCGTCGGCGGTTTCCATGATGAGGTCAGCGCTGACGTCGCAGCCGAACGCGTTCCAGTTGTTGAAGCCCATCGGCGGCGTCTGCGCGAGCGCGGGATCCTTGCCCGCGGCCGAGGGCGCGCCGAACACGGTGCCGGCGACGACAGTGGAGGCGACCAGCGCCATACCGGTCAGTCCTGTCAGGAGCGTACGTGTGCGCGCGCTTTCCACGGATGGTCCTTCCGGTCAGCAGCCCCTGCAGGCCACAGGCAACACCCCGGAGCCGACAGGGTCAACCAGTCACGCACGAAAATTCACACGCCATCAAACAATGAAGAACATGATGGGGATGTGTCCAGCGGCATCGAGTGGCGCCACCTTCGGCCACATCTTTCGTCACATCATTCGAAAACAAATGCCGCCGGGGGAGGTTGACGCCGCGCGCTGACTCCCTATCATCCTTGTTTGACAAGCCGATCGTTGTTCGCCACGTCGAACCGATGGGTGAAGGGCTGACCTCGTACTGCCCAACGGGTCGCGATTCCGTCAGGTGAGCCCTTGCGTCAGAGCCGCCGTGGAGTCGCCCGTGTCTCCCACCGTGTCGCCGCGCCCGCCCGAGGCGGGTGCGGGAGTGACATTCGTTTCGGACGGGACGGCGAAAACGCCGATGGGACCGCCGCGCTCGCCCACGGCCACACGGCCGTCGCGCCGGCGCCGCTCCCGCCGGCCCGAGGCGGCTCGATGGCTCGACCTCTCCGGAGGCGCCGGCTCGCCGGCGCTCCCCACCCCGATGAAAGAGGAGACCATGTCGGCATTCACACGATGGAGCAGGCACAAACTGCTGTTCGTGCCTGTCGTGCTCGCGGCGGTTCTCGGCCTGACCACGGGCACCCAGGCGCTGGGCAGCAGTCCCGGCGGGACGGCGCCCGCCCCGGACGCCGGGACGTTCGAGGCGACGGCCGGTTGCGGGCAGGAGCCGACGCTGACCGACGGCACGCACACGGTCCCCAGCGGCCGGTCGTTCATTCTTGACGTCCCCGACAACTACGACAGCAGCAACCCCTACCGGCTGGTCCTCGGACTGCACTGGTGGGGCGGCACCGCCGAGGACGTCGCCACCGGCCGCACCGTGGAGACCGGCACCTGGGCCTACTACGGCCTGCAGGGTCTGGCCGACAACAGCACCATCTTCGTCGCGCCCCAGGGCACCGACAACGGCTGGGCCAACCCCGGCGGCGAGGACGTGGCCTTCATCGACGACATCCTCGCGATGATCGAGGCGGACCTCTGCGTCGACACCTCGCTGCGGTTCTCCATTGGCTTCAGCTACGGCGGCGCCATGAGCATCTCCCTGGCCTGCTCCCGGCCGGACGTGTTCCGCGCCGTAGTGGCGCAGTCCTCGCCCGGAGAGATCAGTGGGTGCGACGGCGGCACCGAGCCGGTGGCGTACATGGGGGTGCACGGCACCGCCGACAACTTCACCGGCGGCGAGGCACAGCGAGACAGGTGGGTCACGAACAACGGCTGCACGCCGCAGGACACGCCGGCGCCGGCCGCGGGCAGCCTGACGCACATCACCACCGACTACGAGGGCTGCTCGGAGGATCACCCGGTCAGGTGGGCCGCGTTCGACGAGGGCCACATCGCGGCTCCCCATGACGGGGCCCCCGGGGACGGCGGCGACACCTGGGTGCCGGGCGAGGCGTGGGACTTCATCACGCAGTTCCAGCCCACCCAGGCCACCCCGTGACCGGCCGGACCGGCCGGACGGGACAGCGCACCGCGCCGGCCTCCGCCTGATCGACCCCGACCACCCGGGGGTGGCCCCGCCGGGGTCCGCCCCCGGGCTCGCGGCCGCGGGTCGAACAGCGCGACGAGCGGGAGGCGGAGCCGGGCGGGTGGCGCGCCGGTCGCATCACCCGTGCGCGGCCTCCGCCCCTCCCGGCTCTCCCCCGTCGTCGGGCAGTCGGCCGACGTCGACGCCGGAGACGCGTTCCAGCTCGTGCCGGAGCGTGACCAGCTCCGCGCCGCCCGCCATGTGGGTGGTGAGATCCTCCAGGGTGACCTCGTCGCGCTCCGCGCTGATCTCCATCCCGCCGAGGCGGAGCACGGTGAAATGGTCGCCGACCAGGTACGCGTGGTGCGGGTTGTGGGTGATGAAGACGACACCGAGGCCGCGTTCGCGGGCCGCCGCGACGTACTTCAGCACCACCCCCGACTGTTTGACGCCGAGCGCCGCCGTCGGCTCGTCCAGGATCAGCACCCGCGCGCCGAGGTACACGGCGCGGGCGATGGCGACGGACTGCCGCTGGCCGCCGGAGAGCGAGCCGACGGTCTGGTCCAGATCGTCCAGCGCGATGCCCATGGCGCGCAGTTCGGCGTCGGCGAGCTGCTTCATCCGGCGGATGTCGAGCCGCTGGAACGGCCAGCGGCCGCGGGTCAGCTCGGAGCCGAGGAAGAAGTTCCGCCAGACCGGCATCAGCGTGACCGTCGCGAGGTCCTGGTAGACGGCGGCGATGCCGCGGTCCAGGGCCGCCCGCGGGCCGCCGAGCCGCACCCGCTCGCCGTCGATGCGGAACTCGCCCTCGCTGTGCTGGTGCAGCCCGGAGATGATCTTGATGAGGGTGGACTTGCCGGCGCCGTTGTCGCCGAGCACGCAGCTGACCCGTCCTGGCCGGACGGTGAGGTCCACGCCGTGCAGCGCGCGGATGTTGCCGTAGGACTTGCCCACGCCGGACAGTTCGACCAGCGGGGCGGCGGGAGGTGCGGTCACGGGCGTCATCTCCGGGTCGCCTGGCTGCGGATCCACTGGTTGAGGAGGGTGGCCAGCAGCAGCATCGTGCCGAGGAAGAACAGGAACCAGTCCGACTCCCAGCCGGCGTAGACGATGCCCTGGGACGCCATGCCGAACAGGAAGGCGCCGATCACCGCGCCGACGATGGAGCCGAAGCCGCCGGTGAGCAGGCAGCCGCCGATCACCGCCGCGGCGATGAAGTACAGCTCGCGGCCCACCCCGCCGTTGGACGGGATGGTGTTGTACGCGAACAGCTGGTGCATGCCGACGAACCAGGCGGCGAAGCCGACGACCATGAAGAGGCTGATCTTGACGAACGTCACCGGCACGCCGAGCGCGCGGGCGCTCTCCCGGTTCCCGCCGACCGCGAAGATCCAGTTGCCGTAGCGGGTGCGCAGCAGCACCCAGGTGGCCAGCGCGGCGAAGCCCAGCCACCACAGCACGGTGATCCGGAACCTGGTGTCGAGGAGCGTGAAGCTGCTGGCGAAAACCGCCTCGGCCTGGTCGAAGCCGTCCATGTCGCGGATGGACTGGGAGGTGACGTTGCCGGTGACGGCCTTGGTGATGGCCACGTTGAGCCCCTGGAGCATCAGGAACGTGCCCAACGTGACCAGGAAGCTGGGCAGCCGGGTCCTGATCAGCAGGATGCCGTTGAACGCGCCGATCGCCAGGGAGAAGACGAGCGCGACGAGCACGCCCATCCAGACGTTCAGCGTCAGCTCGAAGGCGAACATGCTGGCGGTCAGCGCCGAAGCGACGACCGCGACGCCGGCCGAGAGGTCGAACTCGCCGCCGATCATCAGCAGCGCGACGGCGACGGCCATGATGCCCAGGGTGGACGACTCGTAGAGCATCGTGGAAAGCGCGTCGATCTGCCGGAAGGCGGGCGCGACCGCGTAGAAGAGCGCGTAGACGGCGATCGCGCCGGCCAGGGCACCCATCTCGGGCCCGCTCAGCAGCCGCCGCGCCAGCGACCGCCGCGCGGACCGCCGTGCCGGGCGTGTCGAACCACCGGCCGAGCCGAACCCGTCGGGAGCGCCGGTGCTGTCGAGCACGTCGGTCACGCGATCACCGGGTCCCGTTCTCGGCGAACTCGGCGATCTCCTCGACGTTCTCCGCGTCCACGAAGGCGGGTCCGGTCAGCACCGGCTCGGCGCCGCCGCCGGAGAAGTTGCCGTTGTTCTGGAAGAGCCAGAGCGCGTCCACGGCCAAGTAGCCCTGGAGGTATGGCTGCTGGTCCACGGCGAACTGGACCTCGCCGTCCTGGATGGCCTGCACCATCTCGGTGTTCAGGTCGAACGTGGCCACCCGCGCGTCGCTGCCGGCGTCACCCGCCGCCTCGCCGGCCGGCAGGGCGAACTGCGCGTTCAGCGTGGCGACGTAGTCGATGGAGTCGTCCTCGCGCAGCTTCGCCTCGATGGTGGACTGCACGGACGGCAGGTCGGTGCCGTCCACGAAGAGGTTCTCGGTCTCGCCCTCGAAGGTCTCGGCGAGGCCGCCGCACCGCGACTCCAGGCCGATGTTCCCCTGCTCGTGGATGACGCAGAGCGCGTGCTCGGCGCCCTCCTCGTTGAGCCGCTCGCCGAACGCCTCGCCCGCCACGCTCTCGTCCTGGCCGAAGAACGACAGCAGGTCGAGGTCCCGCCAGGCGTCCATGCCGGAGTTGATGCCGACGACCGGGATCCCGGCCTGCTGGGCGTCGGCCACGGCGTTCGCGATGCCGTCGGGGTTGGCGAGGCTGACCACGATGCCGTCGACGTCCTGGTCGATGGCGTTCTGGACGTAGTTGGCCTGGGAGGCCACCTCGGGATCGCCGTGGTAGATCAGCTGCACGTTGTCCTTGGCGGCGGCGGTCTCCGCACCCTCCCGCACGGTGTCCCAGAACGGGTCGCCCTGGGCCGCGTGGGTGATCATGGCGACCTTCATCCGCGGGGTGTCTGCCTGGCCCGCGGAGACGTCGTCCGCCTCCTCCTCCGCCTCCTTGCCACCGGAGTCGCTGGAGCAGCCGGTGAGCAGCAGCAGGCCCGCGGCGCCGGCGGCGGCGAGCGCGACCGCCCGGCGAGCTCCGCGGGAACCGCGGGAACGGGAGACGAGAGTCATCGTCCGGTACCTCACTTCGACGTCGGCGACTTCGGCGAGTCGCACCGAGGGAGGGTTGCAGAACCGGAGCAAACCGCCGGTGGGACGACCCTGTCAATTGCTTTGTCCGGACAATACTTCATCGTTACTCCGGAGCCACCGGCGCACGTACCGAGCACGTACCCCACACGTACTGACGTCCATATGTAATGACAAAGTATTGACAGGCGCTCGGGAAGGGCCTAAGCCTTGGACAGGCGCACGAGGGAAACCTGAGCCAAGGGGGCATCGGACACATGGGCGAGCCGCTCGACGTCGTCACCATGGGGCGCATCGGGGTGGACCTCTATCCCCTGCAGACCGGGGTGCCGCTCCCCCAGGTGGAGACCTTCGGGAAGTTCCTCGGCGGCTCCGCGACCAACGTCGCCGTCGCCGCCGCCCGGCTCGGCCGCGCCGCGGCCGTCGTCAGCCGCACCGGCGACGACCCGTTCGGCGCGTACTGCCACCAGGCGCTGCGGGACTTCGGGGTGGACGACCGCTGGGTGACCCCGGTCGCGGAGTACCCGACGCCCGTGACGTTCTGCGAGATCTTCCCGCCGGACGACTTCCCGCTCTACTTCTACCGGCTGCCCAAGGCGCCCGACCTGGTGATCCACCCCGAGGAGCTCGACCTGCCGGCGATCCGGGCGGCCCGGCTGTTCTGGATGACCGGCACCGGACTGTGCGCGGAGCCGAGCCGCACCGCGACGCTGGCCGCGCTCGCCGACCGGGCCCAGGCGCGCCGGGACTGGGCCGCGGGGACGCAGCTGGCCACCGTCTTCGACCTGGACTGGCGGCCGATGTTCTGGCCCGACGGCGACCCCGCCGCGGCCAGGCCGCACTACCGGGCCGCGCTCGCGCACGCCACGGTCGCCGTCGGCAACGTGGCCGAGTGCGAGGTCGCCACCGGCGAACGGGAACCACGCGCCTGCGCAGAGGCGTTGCTCGCCGCCGGGGTGGAACTGGCCGTCGTCAAACGCGGCCCCGACGGGGTGCTCGCGGTGCACCGCGACGGCCGCTCGGCCGAGGTGCCGCCGCACCCCGTGGAGGTGGTCAACGGCCTCGGCGCGGGCGACGCGTTCGGCGGCGCGCTCTGCCACGGCCTGCTCGCCGGCTGGGAGCTGCCGCGGCTGATGCGGTACGCCAACGCGGCGGGCGCGCTGGTCGCCGGGCGCCTCGCCTGCTCCTCGGCCATGCCCTACGCCGACGAGGTGGCGGCGCTGCTCGACGGCGCCGAGCGCGTACCCGAGCCCGGCACGTCCGAGAAGGAGAGCCTTCCGTGACCATCAGCATCACCGATCTGGCGACGGTGCGCGCCCGACATCCCGAGGCGATAGCCGAGGCCGCCGCGCGGCGCGCCCGCCGCCCGTTCCTGGGCCCGGGCGGCCGGCTGATGATCATCGCCGCCGACCATCCGGCGCGCGGTGCGCTCTCCGTCGGCGGCCGGAAGCTGGCGATGGCCAACCGCCCCGAACTGCTGGAGCGGCTGCTGCTGGCGCTGTCCCGGCCCGGGGTGGACGGGGTGCTGGCCACCGCCGACGTCCTGGAGGACCTGCTGCTGCTCGGCGCCCTGGACGGCAAGGTGGTGGTCGGCTCGATGAACCGCGGCGGCCTGGCCGGCGCCTCGTTCGAGCTGGACGACCGGTTCACCGGGTACCGGGCCGAGGACCTGACCAGGCTCGGCTTCGACGCGGGCAAGCTGCTGCTGCGCATCGACTACGACGACGCCGGCTCGCTGGCCACGCTGGCCGCCACCGCCCACGCCGTCAACGCGATGGCCGAGCGCCGGATGCCGGTGTTCGTCGAACCGTTCCTGTGCCGCCGCGCGGACGGAAGGCTGACCAACGACCTGAGCGCGGAGGCGATCGCCACCTCCATCGCCATCGCGTCCGGACTCGGCGGCACCTCGGCGTACACCTGGCTGAAACTGCCGGTGACCAGGGATCCCGGGGAGATGGAGCGGGTGCTCGCCACCTCGTCGCTGCCCGCCGTGCTGCTGGGCGGCGAGGTGAACGGCGACCAGGAGGGCACCTACGAGCGGTGGCGCACGGCGCTGCGGCAGCCAACGGTGCACGGCCTGGTGGCCGGCCGCTCGCTGCTCTACCCGGCCGACGACGACGTGGCCCGAGCCGTCGACACCGCCGTGGGGCTCCTGTGAGCCCCGCAACCGGCCCTGTCCCCGGCCCGCCGACCGGCAGTGCCGCCACGGTGGCCGACGGAGCCGACACCGCGGCCGGGTTGACACCCCGCGTCGGGGCCGACGCCCGGGCCGGCACCGTGTCCCGGGACGGAGCCATCCGCGAAGCCGGCCGCCGGGCCGACCGCAGAAGCGAAGGGGCGTGCGCGTGACCAGCACCAGCTACCACCTGCCGGCGGGCGACGCGGGAAGCGTGGACGTCTCGCCGGAGAGCGCGGGGTGGGGGTACTCCTCGCTGCGCGTGCTGCCGCTCCCGCCGGGCGGCGAGCACACGTTCCCCACCGGCGACAGCGAGTGGATCGTGCTGCCGCTCGCCGGCGGCTGCGCCGTGACGGTGGACGGGCGGACGTTCCCGCTGCACGGCCGGTGGAACGTCTTCGCGGGCGTCACCGACTTCGCCTACGCGCCGCGCGACTCCGAGGTGACGGTGGCCGCCCCGGACGGCGGCCGCTTCGCGCTGGTCGGGGCGCGCTGCGAGAACCGGCTGCCGGCGCGCTACCGGCCGGCCGCCGAGGTGCCGGTGGAGTTGCGCGGCTCCGGCGCCTGCTCGCGGCAGGTCAACAACTTCGCCGCCGCCGACACGTTCGAGGCGGACCGGCTGATCGCGGTCGAGGTGCTGACCCCGGGCGGCAACTGGTCCTCCTATCCGCCGCACAAGCACGACGAGCACCGCCCGGGCCACGAGTCCGAGCTGGAGGAGATCTACTACTTCGAGATCGCCGCGGCCCCGGGCAACCCGGCCGCCGAGGGCGTGGGCTACCAGCGCGTCACCCCGTCGGGACACGGTCGGGGCACGGACGTGCTGGCCGAGGTCCGCACCGGCGACGTGGTGCTGATCCCCGACGGCTGGCACGGCCCGGCGATCGCCGCGCCGGGACACGACATGTACTACCTCAACGTGATGGCGGGCCCCGGGAGCGAACGCCGGTGGCTGATCAGCGACCATCCCGACCACGCCTGGATCCGGGAGAGTTGGGCCGACCAGCCCGTCGACCCCCGGCTGCCGCTCTACGACGCCCCGACGGCACAGGAGGAGAGGCCATGACCGCACGCACCCGCCGGCTGACCGTGGCGCAGGCGCTGGTGACGTTCCTGGCGCGGCAGTTCACCGAACGGGACGGGGAGCGGCACCGGCTGGTCGACTCCTGCTGGGGCATCTTCGGGCACGGCAACGTCGCCGGCCTCGGCCAGGCGCTCGTGGAGAGCGGCCAGGGCCCCGGCGCGCCGCTGCCGTTCCACCAGGGGCGGAACGAACAGGCCATGGTGCACGCCGCCGTCGGCTTCGCGCGGCAACGGGACCGGCTCTCCGCACAGGCCGTGACGACGTCCATCGGCCCGGGCGCCACCAACCTGGTCACCGGCGCCGCGCTGGCCACCATCAACCGGCTGCCCGTGCTGCTGCTGCCGGGTGACGCGTTCGCCACCCGCCCCGCGGATCCGGTGCTCCAGCAGCTGGAGCACCCGGAGGCGGGCGACGTCTCGGTCAACGACGCGCTGCGCCCGGTGAGCCGGTACTTCGACCGCGTGCACCGCCCCGAGGCGCTGATCCCGGCGGCGTTGCAGGCGATGCGGGTGCTGGCCGACCCGGTGCAGACCGGCGCCGTGACGCTGGCGCTGCCGCAGGACGTGCAGGCCGAGGCGTACGACTGGCCGGAGAAGTTCTTCGTCGAGCGGGTGTGGCGGGTGCCCAGGCCGGCGCCGGACGCGGCCGCGGTCACCGAGGCGGCCGGGATGCTGCGGGCGTCCCGCCGGCCGCTGCTGGTCGCGGGCGGCGGGGTGCACCACAGCCGCGCCGAGGAGGCGCTGCGGGCGCTGGTGGAGGCGACCGGCATCCCGGTGGCCACCACGCAGGCGGGCAAGGGCGCGCTGCGCCACGACCACCCCTGCGAGGTCGGCGCGGTCGGGCACACCGGGACCGAGATCGCCGACGAACTCGCCCGCACGGCCGACCTGGTGATCGGCGTGGGCACCCGGTACACGGACTTCACCACCGCCTCGGGCACGCTGTTCGCCGAGCCTGGCGTCCGCTTCGTCAACCTCTCGATCTCGGCGTTCGACGCGCACAAGCTCGCCGGACTGCCGCTGGTCGGCGACGCCAGGGCGGGCCTGGAGGCGCTCGCCGAGGCGCTCGCGGGCCACCGGGTGCCCGCGGCGTACGCCGAGGAGTACTCGGCCGGGAAGGCGCGCTGGGAGCGGGTGGTGACCGCCGCTTTCACGCCGGAGGACGAGACCGCCCGGCCCACCCAGACGCAGGTGGTGGGCGCGCTGGACGCGGTGGTCGGCGACGACGACGTGGTGATCAACGCGGCCGGGTCGCTCCCCGGCGACCTGCACAAGCTCTGGCGGGCCCGCTCGCCGCGGCAGTACCACCTGGAGTACGGCTACTCCTGCATGGGCTACGAGATCCCGGCCGCGATCGGGGTGCGGCTGGCCGCGCCCGACCGGCCGGTGTGGGCACTGGTCGGCGACGGCACGTACCTGATGAACCCGACCGAGATCGTCACCGCCGTGCAGGAGGGCCTGCCGATCATCGTGGTGATCCTGGACAACCACGGCTACGCCTCGATCGGCGGGCTGTCCGAGGCGACGGGCGGCGAGGGGTTCGGCACCGGCTACCGGTTCCGGGCGGCGGACGGCTCCTACACGGGCGAGCCGCTGCCGGTCGATCTCGCGGCGAACGCCGCCTCGTTGGGCCTGGAGGTGCGGCGCGCCGAAAGCTACGCGGAGCTGCGCGAGGCGCTGGCCGCGGCGCGCGCCGCCGGCCGACCCACCTGCGTCTACGTGGCGACCGACCCGACGCCCACCGCACCGGCGGCGCAGGCGTGGTGGGACGTGCCGGTGGCCGCGACCGCGAGCCGCCCGGCGGCCCGCAAGGCCCGCGAGGAGTACGACCGCCACGCCGTCGACCGGCGCCACCACCTCTAGGACGGCGACGCGGCCGGGGACGGCGTCGACGCCCGCCGCAGCCCTCACCCGTAGCCAGGAGCACCAGCCGAAGGGCCAGAGCCATGCGCAGCATCCCTCATTTCATCGACAACCGGCCGACCGACGGGGCCTCGGGGCGTTTCGGCCCGGTCTACGAGCCCGCGACCGGCGCGCAGCCGGCCCGGGTGGCGCTGGCCTCCGAGGCCGAGGTGGACGCGGCCGTGGCCGCGGCCGTCGCGGCGTACCGGGAGTGGGGCCGTTCCTCGCTGGCGCGCCGCACCGCGCTGCTGTTCCGGTACCGGGCGCTGCTGGACGCGCACCGCGAGGAGTTGGCCCGGCTGATCACCGCCGAGCACGGCAAGGTGCACGCCGACGCGCTGGGCGAGGTGGCGCGCGGCCTGGAGGTCGTGGAACTCGCCTGCGGCATCGCGGAGAAGCTCAAGGGCGCGCTGTCCACGCAGGTGTCCACGGGCGTGGACGTGGCGGCGATCCGCCAGCCGCTGGGCGTGGTGGCCGGCATCACGCCGTTCAACTTCCCGGCCATGGTGCCGCTGTGGATGTTCCCGGTGGCCCTCGCCTGCGGTAACGCGTTCGTGCTGAAGCCGAGCGAGAGGGACCCGTCGGCGGCGCTGCGGCTGGCGGAGCTGGCGGCCGAGGCCGGGTTCCCGCCGGGCGTGCTGAACGTCGTCAACGGCGACCGGGTGGCGGTGGAACGGCTGCTGGCCCACCCCGACGTGGCGGCGGTCAGCTTCGTCGGCTCGACGCCGGTGGCCCGGGCGATCCAGCAGGGCGCGGTCGCGCACGGCAAGCGGGTGCAGGCGCTGGGCGGCGCGAAGAACCACATGCTGGTGCTGCCGGACGCCGACCTCGACGCGGCGGCGGACAACGCGATCAACGCGGCCTACGGTTCGGCCGGCGAGCGCTGCATGGCGGTGTCGGTGGTGGTCGCGGTGGGCGAGGAGACCGGCGACGCGCTGGCCGCGCGGATCGCCGAACGGGCGGCCGGGCTGCGCATCGGCCCGGGCGACGATCCGGCGTCCGAGATGGGCCCGTTGATCACCGCCGAGCACCGCGACCGGGTGGCGGGCTACGTCACCGGCGCCCGCGCGCAGGGCGCGGAGGTGGTGGTGGACGGCACCGGGTACACGGTGCCGGGGCACGAGGCCGGGTTCTTCCTCGGCGTCTCGCTGCTGGACCGGGTGACGCCGGAGATGGACGCCTACCGTGACGAGATCTTCGGCCCGGTGCTGTGCCTGGTGCGCGTCGCGACCTACGACGAGGCGCTCGAACTGATCAACTCCTCGCGCTGGGGCAACGGCACCGCCGTCTTCACCCGCGACGGCGGCGCGGCCCGGCGCTACCAGCTGGAGGTGGAGGCCGGCATGGTCGGGGTCAACGTGCCGATCCCGGTTCCGGTCGGCTACCACTCCTTCGGCGGCTGGAAGGAGTCACTCTTCGGCGACCACCATGTGTACGGCGACGACGGGGTGCGCTTCTACACCCGCGGCAAGGTCATCACCACCCGCTGGCCCGATCCGGCAGCGGCGGCGGACGGCATCAACCTCGGCTTCCCCAGCCACAGCTGACGCCCGCCACGGCGGTTCCACGAACGTCACCGTTCCGCGGCCCGTCCGTCACAGGTGATCGACGACGCCCCGCGGGTGTGACATTCCGTCGTTCGGCCAGCACAGGCTGTTCACCCATCAGTTGGCGCCGCAGGAGGTGCGTGGGGATGACGGATCGCGGTTTGTGGTCGTACAAGGAGATCGCCGCCTATATCCGGGTGCAGCCGGACACCGTGCGCTCCTATCGCAAGCACCGGTTGCTGCCGCCGCCGGACGTCGTCGAGCGGGGCAGACCGTTCTGGTATCCGGAGACCATCGAGGAGTGGGTCACCCGCCGCCCCGGCTACCGCGGCTGACCACGGCCGACCATGGCCGACTACGGCTGGCGCCCGGCCGGACCCGGGACCTGGTGCCCACCGGGCGACCGGCCGCAGGCCGTTCGCCCGGGGCAGGCCCGGCCGGCCCGGCCGTCCGCACGGCGCCGCCGGACGGCCGGGCCGCCGGCCGCCCGCACCCGGCTGCCGGCGCGGGTCCTGGCGGTCCGCTCCCGGGACCGCAGCGACAGCAGGTGCGCGACGCCGGCCACCAGCGCCGAGACCCCGGCGCCGATGCCCAGCGCCACCCAGGAGTTGTGCAGCGCCGCGCCGCCCCAGTAGCCCAGGCCGACGGAGTACGACGCCCAGATCACCTCGGCGATCAGCGCGCCCAGCAGGTAACGGCGGGCGGGGTAGCGGACGATGGCGGCGGACAGCCCGCCGACCACCCGGCCGCTGGGCAGGAACCGCACGCCGATGACGAACGGCAGGCCGTGCGCGTGCAGCCGGTGCGCGGTCCACTCCAGCGCCATCCGGCTGCGGTGGCTGCGGGACAGGAAGCGCAACGCCCGCGCGCTGGACAGCCGGCCGAGCCCGTAGACGGCCGCGTCCCCGAGGATCGCGCTGCCGGCGACCACCAGCAGCACCATCGGCAGGCTCAGGTCGCCGACCGCGGCCATGGCGCCGGCCGAGGCGATCATCGCGGAGTTCGGCACCAGGGGCGGCGCGGTGCCGAGCACCAGCAGGGCGTACATCCACAGTGCGCCGTCCATGCCACGTCCGTTCGTCTCCGCGGAGCCAGCCCGGTCCGCTTCCTTCGCCCATCAACCTGTCAGCCAAAGCTGACAGATCGAGGACCCTCGTCGGAACAACGTCGGATCGATACCGGGGTCATACCCGGGACCGGGGCCCCGCTCCCCTAAGGGGTGACCCGGGCTTCCCCTCAATACCCCTTGGGGGTATAAACTGGCGACACGCGGCGCCGCCGCGGGAGAGACGAGACCAGAATCGAGGAACGGCCATGACCACCGCCACGACCACCACCTACCAGGTTTCGGGCATGAGTTGCGGGCACTGCGAGGGCGCCGTCTCGGCCGAGGTGGGTGCGCTCCCTGGTGTCACCGAGGTCACCGCGACGGCGACGACCGGCCTGGTCACCGTGGTTTCCGAGGGTCCGCTGGACGACGACGCGGTGCGCGCCGCCGTGGACGAGGCGGGGTACGAACTCGTCGGTCCGGCCTGACCGAATCTCGCCGGTCGCCCCCAAGAGGTGCCGATCCAGGGGGAGTAGAAGTTCCGAGAACGGAAAAGCGCCCCGCTACGGGTCCCCCCACAGGGCCCGGCGCGGGGCGCTTCCTGCCGTCCGCTCAGAGCGTCCCCCCACGGGACCCCGGCTGGACGGCCGCCGGCGTGGATCCAGCCGAATCCGCGCCAACGCTGACCGGTTAGACCCACGGCTCGGAGAAAGGTTGCAGAGGCCGCGATGTGATCTGAGTCACATTATAGGGCGGACCTCGTTTGCCTTGCTCACGAGCCTCTCAATCACGTCTCAACGCTGCTCGACCGGGAGGTAGTCCCGCTCGACGACGCCCGTGTAGACCTGCCGCGGACGGCCGATCCGGGTCGTCGGGTCGGTGATCATCTCGTGCCACTGGGCGATCCAGCCGGGCAGCCGGCCCAGCGCGAACAGCACGGTGAACATGCTGGTCGGGAAGCCCATGGCGCGGTAGATCAGACCGGTGTAGAAGTCGACGTTCGGGTAGAGGTTGCGCGAGACGAAGTAGTCGTCACTCAGCGCGCGCTCCTCCAGCCGCAGCGCGATGTCCAGCAGTTCGTCGGACTTGCCGAGCGCCGAGAGCACGTCGTGCGCCGCCGCCTTGATGATCTTCGCGCGCGGGTCGAAGTTCTTGTAGACCCGGTGCCCGAAGCCCATCAGCCGGACGCCCTGCTCCTTGTTCTTCACCTTGCGGATGAAGCTGTCCACGTCGCCGCCCTCGGCCTGGATCACCTCCAGCATCTCCAGCACCGCGGCGTTGGCCCCGCCGTGCAGCGGGCCCCAGAGGGCGTTGATGCCCGCGGAGATGGAGACGAAGAGGTTGGCCTGGGAGGAGCCGACGATCCGCACCGTGGAGGTGGAGCAGTTCTGCTCGTGGTCCGCGTGCAGGATCAGCAGCTTGTCCAGCGCGTCGGCCACCACCGGGTCCGAGTGGTACTCCTCGGCCGGAACCGAGAAGGTCATCCGCAGGAAGTTCTCCACGTACCCGAGGTCGTTGCTCGGGTAGACCGGCGGCTGACCGACCGCCTTCTTGTACGCGTAGGCGGCGATGGTCGGCAGCTTGGCCAGCAGCCGGATCGTGGAGATGCGCCGCTGCTCGGGGTCCAGCGGGTTGTGGCTGTCCTGGTAGAACGTGGACAGCGCGCTGACCACGGAGGTCAGCATCGCCATCGGGTGCGCGTCCCGGGGGAACCCGTCGTAGAAGCGTTTGACGTCCTCGTGCAGCAGCGTGTGCTGGGTGATCTCCTTGCGGAACGCCGACAGCTCGTCCACCGTCGGCAGCTCGCCGTTGATCAACAGGTACGCCGTCTCGAGGAAGCTGCCCCGCTCCGCCAGCTGCTCGATCGGATACCCGCGATAGCGAAGAATGCCCTCTTCGCCGTCGAGATAGGTGATCTTCGAGGTGCACGCCGAGGTGTTGCCGTAACCGGAGTCCAGGGTCACCAGACCGGTCTGGGCGCGCAGCTTGCCGATGTCGAACCCGCGGTCCCCCACCGAGCTCTCCACCAGCGGGAAGCGGTACTCGTCCGCGCCGTACCGCAGAGATACCGCGCTGTCATTCGTGTCGTCGTAGCGGTTTTCGCTCACGTCATCCCTCACCGACGTTGTGCCTCTTCTTCGAGGTGCCCTGACTCCCTCCACTGTCCCTCATGTGGCGCCATATTGTGCACTCGGGGTCGGCTTTTACCGCACTTTCTGGCACGCCGTGCCGTCGTCCTGCCGCCCAGAAGGGTCGATACCGGCACATGTCCGGCGTCGACCACGGGGAATTATTGTCAGGCTAGTCGCGGTCCGCGTCGACTCGGGCGTCGACTCGTGGGGCGAGCCGACCGGCGAGCCGGGCGTCCAGCGCCGTGCACCTGCGGCCCGCCGAGACGGACCGCACCGCCTGACCGAGTGCCCGCCGGGAGCCGACCAACACGACCAACCGCTTGGCGCGGGTGACCGCCGTGTAGAGCAGGTTGCGCTGGAGCATCATCCAGGCGCTCATGGTGACGGGAATGACCACGC
The DNA here is from genome assembly GCF_039871525.1 of Streptomyces sp. B6B3. Taxonomy (NCBI): domain Bacteria; kingdom Bacillati; phylum Actinomycetota; class Actinomycetes; order Kitasatosporales; family Streptomycetaceae; genus Streptomyces; species Streptomyces sp. B6B3. Next base: position 256,092 of record NZ_JBDPLU010000002.1, read on the forward strand.
AGGGGTACTCGCTGCCCTGCGAACGGTGGATCGTGACGGCATAGGCGTGGGCCAGCTCGTCCAGCTCGGCGAAGTCGTAGCCCACCTCCTCGTCCTCGTCGGTGACCACGGTCAGCCGCTGCTCCTCCGGGTCCAGCCCGGTGACCACGCCGACCGTGCCGTTGAAGACGCCGTTCGCGCCCTTCTCGTAGTTGTTCCGGATCTGGGTGACCTTGTCGCCCACCCGGAAGACCCGCCCGCCGAAGCGCTTCTCCGGCAGCCCGGGGCGGGCCGGGGTCACCGCCTGCTGGAGCAGCCCGTTCAGCACGCCGGCGCCGGCCGGGCCGCGGTGCATCGGCGTGAGCACCTGGACGTCCCGCCGTGGATCGAGGCCGAACTTCGCCGGGATCCGCCGCGACGCCACGTCCACCGCCAGCCGGCCGGCCTCCTCCGTGTCGTCCTCCACGAAGAGGAAGAAGTCCGACAGGCCCTGGGTGACCGGGGGCAGCCCCTCGTTGATCCGGTGCGCGTTGGTCACCACGCCGGACTGCTGCGCCTGCCGGAAGATCCGGGTCAGCCGCACCGCGGGTACCGGACCGCCGGGCGCCAGCACGTCCCGCAGCACCTCGCCCGCGCCCACCGACGGCAGCTGGTCCACGTCCCCCACCAGCAGCAGGTGGGCACCCGGCGGCACCGCCTTGACCAGCTTGTTCGCCAGCAGCAGATCGAGCATGGAGGCCTCGTCCACCACCACCAGGTCCGCCTCCAGCGGCCTGTCCCGGTCGTAGGCGGCGTCCCCGCCCGGCTTGAGCTCCAGCAGCCGGTGCACCGTGGACGCCTCGGCCCCGGTCAGCTCCGCCAGCCGCTTGGCCGCCCGCCCGGTCGGCGCGGCCAGCACCACCCGGGCCCGCCGGGCGCGGGCCAGCTCGACCACCGAACGGACCGTGAACGACTTTCCGCAGCCGGGGCCGCCGGTCAGCACCGCGACCCGCTCGGTCAGCGCCAGCCGCACCGCCTCCCGCTGCTCCGGGGCCAGCTCGGCCCCGGTCCGCCGGGCCAGCCAGGCCAGCGCCCGGTCCCAGTCCACGTCCCGGAACGCCGCGAGCCGGTCCGCCGCCTCGTCGCCGCCGCGCAGCAGCCGGCGCAGCTGGCCGGCCAGCGACAGCTCGGCCCGGTGGAACGGCGGCAGGTACACCGCCGTCACGGTCGCGTCGGGCCGCTCCGGATCGGGCACCGGCTCGGACACCACGCCCTCCGGGTCGGCGGCCAACTCGGCGAGGCAGTCGATCACCAGCCCCGTGTCCACCTGGAGCAGCTTCACGGCCTCCGCGATCAGCCGCTCCTCCGGCAGATAGCAGTGGCCGGAGTCGGAGGCCTGGGAGAGGGCGTACTTCAGGCCCGCCATCACCCGCTCCGGGCTGTCCTGCGGGATGCCGACCGCCTGGGCGATGCGGTCGGCGGTGAGGAAGCCGATGCCCCACACGTCGGCCGCCAGCCGGTACGGCTGGTTCTTCACGACGGAGATCGAGGCGTCCCCGTACTTCTTGTAGATCCGGACGGCGATCGACGTGGAGACCTCGACGCCCTGCAGGAAGACCATGACCTCCTTGATGGCCTTCTGCTCCTCCCAGGCCGCGGCGATCCGCGCGGTGCGCTTGGGGCCGAGCCCCGGCACGGCGATCAGCTGCTTCGGGTCGGCCTCGATGACGTCCAGGGTGGCCTCGCCGAAATGGTCCACGATCCGCTCGGCGGTCTTCGGCCCGATGCCCTTGATCAGCCCGGAGCCCAGATAGCGGCGGATGCCCTGCACGGTGGCCGGCAGCACGGTGGTGTAGTTCTCCACGGTGAACTGGCGGCCGTACTGCGGGTGCGAGCCCCAGCGGCCGGTCATCCGCAGCGACTCGCCCACCTGCGCGCCGAGCAGCGAGCCGACGACGGTCAGCAGGTCACCGCCGCGGCCGGTGTCCACCCGGGCCACGGTGTAGCCGTTCTCCGCGTTGGCGTAGGTGATGCGCTCCAGCACGCCCTCGAGCACCGCGCCGTGCTGGGGCGGCTTCCCGGACCCTGGACTGCCGAAGGACATGCCCCGACCGTATCGGCAGGCGCCGACACCCCGGTCTCACGGGCGCCGAGAGCGCCGGCGGGCGAAGGGCCCGGCCCCCGCCTCCGGGCCCTTCGCTCCCCTCCTCCCCCCACACCGGTACGACCCGCCACAAGATGGAATGGTTGCACCTCAGAGGGGCGTTACCCGGTGGCGAGATTCCCGACACATCCCGTTGTGGTGTCAGGTACCGGCGGTTCTCCCCGCGTCTCATCCCAGGGGGGCGGGACCGGCGGGGCCGGGTGGGGCGCAGTGGAGGAGCGGATGATGGACATCGAGGTCAGCGGTCGCGACGCCAACCCGGAGCCCTCCGAGAGCAGCCAGCGGACGAGCCCGCCCCACCCGGCCGACGCCGGGCTGGTGCTGCCGCTGGACGACCCGCGCGCCGGCGCGGCGGAGCTGACCGGCGGCAAGGCCGCCGCCCTGGCCCGCGCCGCGGCGGCCGGGCTGCCCGTGCTGCCCGGCTTCGTGGTGCTGCCGCCCGACCCGGAACGCCCGCACCGGGCCACCGACCTGCGCCGCGTCTGGCGCGAGTTGAGCGGGAACGGCGCCCGGCCGCTGGTCGTCAGGTCCTCCTCGGCCGCCGAGGACACTGCCGAGTCCTCCATGGCCGGCCGCTTCGACTCGGTGCTGGACGTGCGCGGCTGGGACGCGTTCCGCGCGGCGCTCGCCGTCGTCCGGGAGTCCGGGCCCGAGCCGGCCGGACCGGGACCCGCGCCGGCCATGGCGGTGCTGGTGCAGCCGATGGTGCGCAGCCGGGTCGGCGGGGTGCTGTTCGGCGCCGACCCGGTGGCCGGGCGGACCGACCGCTTCCTGGTCAGCGTGGTGCGCGGCGGCCCCGACCGGCTGGTCGGCGGCGCCCAGCAGGGCACCACGCTGCACCTCTCCCCGCACGGCCGGCCGCTGCACACCGCGGAACCCGAGGCCGTCGAGCGGCTGCTGCGCCCGGCGGAGCTGCGCCGGCTCGCGGCGCTCGCCCGGCGCGCCGCCCACGTCTTCGGCGGGCCGCAGGACATCGAGTTCGGCTTCGACGAGCGCACCGGGACGCTGTGGCTCTTCCAGAGCCGTCCGATCACCGCGATGGCGCCGCGCCCGGAGCGGCGGGCCCGGCTGCTCGGCCCCGGCCCGGTGGCCGAGACGCTGCCGGGGGTGCTGCAGCCGCTGGAGGAGGACCTCTGGGTGGTGCCGATGGCGCACGGGCTGGCCCTGGCGCTGGACCTGGCCGGCGCGGCCCCGCGGCGCCGGCTGCGCACCGTGCCCGTGGTCTCCACGGTCGGGGGCCGGGCCGTGGCCGACCTGACCCTGCTGGGCGTCGCGCCGCGCCGCCGCCGGCTGCTGGCCGCGCTCAACCCGCTCCCCGGGGCGCGCCGGCTGGCCGCGGCGTGGCGGGTGGGCCGCCTGCACGGGGCCCTTCCCGGGCTGGCCACCGCGCTGACGGCCGACGTGGACCGGGAGCTGTCCGAGACCCCGCCGCCCACCGCACTGAGCACGACCGCCCTCACCGCCGCCCTCCGCTGGTCCCGCGCCACCCTCGTCTCCCTCCACGCCCAGGAGGCCCTCACCGGCGCCCTCGCGCTTCCCGCGCGGGAGAAGCCCTCCGGCGCGGGCCCGATGCCCGAGCGGGGAGCGACCTCCCGAGCCGACGCACCGCCCGCACGGCAGGCGACCTTCGGCTGGGACGCGGTGTCGACGCACGGGGTGATCTCCGACACCGATGCGGGCCTCACCCACGAGACACCCGACGCCGCCACACCACCCGCGCGGGACCCGGCCTCCCGCCCGGACACACTCCCCGCGCGGCAGACACCCGCCGGCCCGGACACACTCCCCGTGCGAGGGCTGACCTCCGGCGCCGATGCGAACCTCACCAGGGAGGCGCCCGACGCCGCCACACCACCCGCGCGGGACCCGGCCTCCCGCCCGGACACACTCCCCGCGCGGCGGCTGATCTCCGGCGCCGGGGCGGCACTCGCCCAGGAGACACCCGGCCCGGGCACCACCCCAGCGCCCCCGCGGGACGCGACGTCCGGCACGGACCCGACACCCGCGCGGAGGGTGACCTCCCGTGCCGACACGACCCACGCCGGGAAGGCACCAGGCGCTGGCACACCGTCTGTGCGGCAGGCAGCCTCCGGCACGGACCCCGTGCCCGCGCGGGAGGCACGCTTCGGCGCCGAGGCGCCGCCCGGGTGGATGGCGCCGACCGGCACGGACGCGCCGTCGGCACGGCACACGGCCGCGGTGTCGGGGCGGGAGACGGGGCTCGGGGCGGATGTCCCGTCCGCGCGGGACGTGGGTCTCGGCGCGGGAAGCGCGACCGCTGCGGGGAGTGGGTTGGCCGCGCTGCGGTGGGGGCGGGCGGCGGGGTTGACGGACGGCGAGATCGTCGCGGCGATGCCCGAGGTGCTCGCCCTCGTCCCGCCCAGCCTGACGGAGCCGCCGCGGCTGCCCGCGACCGTGGCCGGCGGGGACCTGTCCGGCAAGGACGGAGTCGGCCGGCTGGGTCCCAGGGAGGCGCTGCGGCTGCGCGTCCGGTGGGTGCAGGAGTTCCAGGCCCGGCTGGTCGGGGAGCTGGCGTACCGGGTCGCCGCCCGGACCGGGGCCCCGCTCGGGCGCCGCGTCGCGTTGCTCAGCTATCCGGAGCTGGTGCGCGCGGCGGAGGGCGGGCCGCTGCCGGCCGATCTCGCCGCCCGCCGGCCGCGGGCGGCGGGCGCCCCGCTGCCCGACGCGTTCCGGCTGGCGGAGGGCGGCCTGGTGGTCGCCGAGCCCACGGCCGGGCGACCGGCCGGGGGCGGCGCGGGCCAGGGCGTCGCGGGCGGCCGGGTCACCGGCACCGTGTGGGACGGCGCGGGACCGCGCCCCGCGGACCCCGTGCTGGTGGTGCGCACGCTGGACCCGGGGCTCGCCACGCTGCTGCCCTCGCTCGCCGGGCTGGTCGCGCAGACCGGCAGCCCGTTGTCCCACCTCGCCGTGCTGGCCAGGGAGATGCGGCTGGCCACGGTGACCGGGGCGGCGGGCGCGGTGGACCGGTTCCCGCCGGGCACCCGGGTGGTGGTGGACGGCTCGTCCGGTGAGGTGACCGAGGCCCCGACCGCGGTCGGCGCGCCGGCCAGGGACACGCTGGTCGGCGAGGCACGGCGATGAGATCGGCGAAGACGCTCGCGTACCTCTTCGGCGGCCTGGTCGCCGCCGGGGCCGCGAGCTACCTGGTGATCTACCTCTACCGCTGGCAGTGGCAGCGCGCCATCCTCTCCGGGGTCCTGCTGCTGGTGGTCGAGGTGCTGCTGCTCGGCCTCGCGATCCTGGACCGGATATCCCGGCTGGAGCGGCGGGTGCGGGACGACGACCGGCATGGGGGTGCCTCCCAGGCCGCCAAGGCCTGGGGGAGGCAGGAGGAGTGGGCGGAGCCGCTCGCCAGGCTGCCCGACCGGCCGTCCGCCGGGCCGTCCGCCGGGCCGTCCGAGGTCGGGGCCGCGCCGCCCGCCGCGGCCGGTGAGCGGCCCGGCACCGAGGAGGACGCCGCCCGGGCCCGCGCCCGTTTCGCCTGGCTCGACCAGACGCTGGACCGGGAGCGGCACACCTTCGTCTTCGTGCCGGTGCTGATGGCGGCCGGCGTGGCGATGTCGGGTCTGGCCTGGGTGGTGGAGCGGATCGCCCGCCGGATGGTGCGGCCGATCGCCGGGGCCGGCCTGGCCGCCCGGTTGGCACCGTTGGCCGCCCCGCCCGGCGGCGTCGGCGGCGTCCCGGAGCTGCCCGACCGGCCCGCGGTCGGACCCGGGCCCGGCGGGCGGCGCCGCTGGCTGCGGGTCGCCGGCTGGGCCGCGGTGGTCGCCGTCTGCTGCGGCCTCGTGGTGGGCCTGGCGCAGCTGACCCGGACCGAGCCGCCGGAGCGGGGCGCCGACGCGGCCACCACGGTGCTGTTCTCGGTGGACAGCCGCGGCCTGCCGGAGGAACGCGGCGCGCTGGCGGCGCAGCAGCAGTGGGAGCGCTGCCGGGACGCCACCTCGGTGCCGCTGGACCATGCGGGGATGACCGCGCTGGACGACGGGATCTACGCGGCGACGATCTACCCCTCGCTGAGCGAGCACGACCAGACGCGGCTGCTCGGCTGCCTGGAGGACGCCGCCATCGACCGGGTCCAGCTGCACGTCATCGGCACCACGGCCGTCGCCTCGGTGGAGCGCGGCTGAACCTCCGCCGCCCCACCCTCCGGAGACCACACGGGCCGCGGAGCATAACACCAACATCGGCGCTCCATCGGGGCTTTATCTGTTGGTGATGATTCCGGAACGGAACCTCAGCACCCCCACTAGCGTCCGGGGCACTCCACGAGGGTGCCGACGCGCCCTCCCACCGTACGCGTCAGGAGGGGCATGGTGCGCCTGGCCTCCCGAAGAGCCGGCATCGCCGGGGCGTTCACGTCCGCCCACACGCTCGGCACCAGCATCGTCATCTGCGCGCTCGCGTTCACCGTGGCCGCGCTGCTGGTGCCGCTGAGCGTCTTCGAACCGGGGACCACGGTCGCCGGCTCGTCCGGCCAGCTGAGTCGGGTTCCGGACGACGGACACGGCACGTTGACCACCCAGTACGGGCCGCTGACGCCGCTCGACCGGGAGTTCGTGCGCCGGGTCAGGGCGGCGGGGCTGTGGGAGGGACCGGCGGGACGCCAGGCCGTCGAGCGCGCCACCACCGACGCCATGCGGCACGCCGGCGAGCATCTGGTCGAGGGCCACAACGAGTTGGACGCGGCCGCGATCGAGGCCGGCCGGGTGCTCGGCATCGAGCTCCCTAACCAGCCGACGGCGCAACAGCGGGGCTGGCTGGCCTCCCTGGAGGAGGCCGAGGGCACCGAGTACGAGCGCATGTTCGCGAACACCCTGCGGCGCGCGCACGGCGAGGTGTTCGTGCTGGTCGCGCAGATCCGGGCGACGACGCAGAACTCCAAGGTCCGCGAGTTGGCCGATCTGGCCAACGCCACCGTGCTCGACCACATCACGGTCCTGGAGGCCACCGGGCACGTGGACTACGCGGGCCTGTCGTAGCACTCCCGACGCACTCCCACGCCGGGAGACCGAGAAAGGAGCAGTTCATGGGTCATCAGCGACACAAACGTTCACGCGTGAGGATCGTGATTCTCGCGGTGGTCACCACGCTGGTGGTGGGGGGCGGGGGCGCCGTGGTGATCTCGCAGACGGCGTCCGCGTGGGGGTCGCGGGACGACGACGGGCACGACGGCCGGCACGACGGCGACGGCCGGGGCGGTTTCGGCCAGAGCGCCGGCTGGTGGTGGGGCACCATCGTCTGTCCCGACGTCGGCCAGGAGCTCCAGGAGGTGCCCGAGGGCACCGAGGAGGAGGTGGGCGCCGACCTCGCCGAACTGGACGCCCAGGTGGCCGAGGCCTACACCGAGCTGGCCGTCGAGGAGGGCGATCCCGAGGCGGTGCTCGGCGCGTTGGAGGCCGAGCGCCAGGCGACGATCGACGAGATGGTCGACACGCTGGGCTCCCGGGGCGGGTGGCCCTCCTGGCTGGACTGGCTGGAGGGGCTGGACGACTGCGAGATCCGGCCGCCGGACGAGGACGACGAGCCCGAGGACCCGGAGGACCCCGAGGTCCCGGTCGGCGGCCCGGTGCCCGAGGACTTCGTGGACATCACCACCGTCGAGCCGAACGTCGCCGAGCCGGTGTTCGGCGAGAACGCCTCCACCGGCTCGTTCACCGTGGACTGCGGCGTCAACGAGAACGGCCACTTCAACACGGACAACGTGATCGCCGCCCCCGGCGTCAGCAACGGCGCCCACCACCTGCACGACTACGTGGGCAACGTGTCGACCGACGCCTTCTCGACCGACGAGAGCCTGCTCGCCGCGGACACCACCTGCGTCAACGGCGACCAGTCCACCCACTACTGGCCGGTGCTGCGGGTGCCGGACGGCGAGGTGCACACCGACCACTTCGGCGACGGCGGCGACCAGGGCGAGGACGGTCAGGACGAGGGCGAGGACGACGGCGAGGACGACACCGGCGGCGACCCGGACGGCAACAACGGCACCGTGCTGCAGCCCACCTCGGCGACCCTCACCTTCGTCGGCAACCCGCTCGGCCCCGTGGTGGAGATGCCGCAGTTCCTGCGCATCATCACCGGCGACGCCAAGTCGTTCACCAACGGCACGGCCAACGCCAACGCCTCCTGGAGCTGCACCGGGTTCGAGGACCGTCAGCTGACGGACAGGTATCCGCTGTGCCCCGAGGGCAGCGAGGTGGTCCGCAGCTTCGACTTCCAGAGCTGCTGGGACGGGGTGAACACCGACAGCGCCAACCACCGGGACCACGTGGCCTTCGCGGCCGAGGACGGCTCCTGCCCCGAGGGCTTCCAGGCCATCCCGCAGCTGACGCACCGGATCACCTACGACATCCCGGACGACGCCCCCGCGGACACGCCGTTCGCGCTGGACAGCTTCCCCGAGCAGCTGCACAAGCCGGTCACCGACCACAGCGACTTCATCAACGTGATGTCGGACGAGCTGATGGCCGAGACGGTGAACTGCATCAACAGCGGCACGGACTGCGGCTGACGAAGCTGACGAGCTGACGAGGAGGTTCCACACGAACTGACGGGCGCCGGCGGCCTGCCCCTCACTCCCCCACCGCCGGCGCCCGTCGTCCTTCCGCTCCGTCGCTCGCCTCTCTCAGCGCCCGTTGACCCGGGACTCGCGGGACAGCCGCAGGTGGCGCAGGCCCAGCGCCGTGGATTTGGCGCGGCGACTGGCCCGGGACTGTGCGTTGCGCATCCGGGCCACCAGACGCCGGCTGTGCAGCGTCATCTCCAGTTCGAAACGGGACAGCGGATCGCGCAGCGTGGGCCCGAAGAGCTTCTCCAGCTGGCGCAGCCGGTAGTGCACCGTCTGGGGGTGCACCTGGAGCGCCCTGGCCGCCTCCGGCACGCCGCCGCCCTCCAGCCAGGCGAGCAACGTTCCCTCCAGTCGCTCGCACTGACGGTCGGTCAGTCCTTCCATCGGGCCCAGCCAGCGGGCCGCCAGCGCCCGCACCAGGGACTCGTCCTGGAGTAACAACAGGGTGGTGAGGTGGTCGTCGACGAACACCGGCTGCGCGTCCCCGGGTTCGTGGAGGCCGGGGGCCAGCGACAGCAGCCGGCTCGCCCAGCGCATCGAGGACGCCGCGTCGTGCAGCGGCACCTCGTGTCCGACGGCGGCGCTCCGGCCGCGCAGCGCGGTGCGCAGCGCGGCCCGGGACTCGGCGCTCGGATCGGGCAACAGCAACCGCTGCTGCTGACCTCCGGCGGGGCCGGCCAGCAACTCGCCGAACACCTCGGTCGGCAGGGGTGGTTCGCCGGACGCGGCGAGCACCACGGCCTGCACCCGCTCGGGCAGCGGCCATCCAGCGTCGCGGGCCAGGGCGGCGAGGTCGTCGTCCGGAATCGTGGTCTCCCCGGTCAGCAGCGCGAGGAGTTCCTGCCGTGCCAGGTCCTGACGCGCGTCTCCCGGCGCCCTGGGGGCCGGGATCATCGCCGTCGGGCCGGTCAGGGAGTAACTGTCGTCCTCACCTGGGCCGATATGGCTCAGTGCGGTCATTAGCGCCTGTTCGAGTTCCCATTGCACCTCTTCCCTGCGATTGTCCACCAGAAGTGCGGAAAAACCCGGAATTCGGTGCCGAAGCACCTCCACCACCTCTTCTGTGAGAGCCGGAAGTTCGCGGAAGAGAACGCGAATCCATTCCTCTTGAGGATGCGACCGGGCGCGGTTCAGAAGGTCACGCATCTTACCTCCTTTACATCGGGAGGACACGTGCCGTTTGCGATGGTTTACGAAAAGTGACTCGTGACAGGTGACTTCCGAATTCCTTCTGGAGCGGCATCTTCGTGGCTGCACAGCGTGACGGCCGCGAAGTCGAAGAAATTTATCACGTTTCGATAACTGGCCATGCGGACCCGGACGCTCCGGTGATGCTGCAAGCCGTCCCAGAAGGCCCCAGCCCTGCCGAGGCGTTCGGAGGATCCGATGTCCACACACCCAGTCCAGGCACCGCGGCACGCCGGGCGCCCGTCGACGCTGACGGTCCCGGCGCCCCGCCGGTCCCCGGACCTGACGCCCCACCGGGCCGCACCCGGCCGGGCGGCGCGCCGCACCCGGACGCCGAACCGGGCCGTGCGCCTGGTCCAGGGCCAGGGCCTGCGCCGGGCCCCGAGCCGGACGGCGCGCCGCGCGCCGCGGCTGCCCGCGGCACACGGCTCCCGGCTCACCGTGGCCTATCTCCTGGGTGTCGCGCTGGTCACCACGCTCGCCGCGGCGAGCGCCGGGGTCTTCGAGGCCGTCTGGGACTTCCTCGACTGGGGCGCCGGCGTGGTCGCCCTGGTGTGCCTGACCGGCGCGGTGCTGTGGGGCCTCGCGGCGACCGACCGGCTGGTGCTGCACCCGGGCCACCGGCTGCTCGCCCAGGCCGTGCACCGGGGCCTCGCCGTCTGCGGCATCGGCTTCCTGGCCCTGCACGTCTGGGTCAAGATCGCCAACGAGCGGGTCACCGCCGGCGCGGCCGCCGTGCCGTTCACCGACGACACCCAGCCCACGCTGATCGGCCTCGGCACCCTGGCCGCCTATCTCTTCCTGCTGACCGCCGCGATCGGCGCGGTGCGCGGCGCGTTCGCCACGCGGCGCCGCTCCCGCTGGTGGCGGGCCCTGCACACGGGCGCGTACGTGGCCTGGGGCGCCTCGCTCGTGCACGGGCTGCGCTCGGGCCGGGCGGCGAGCGGCTGGGTCACCGTCCTGTACCTGACCTGCCTGGTCGGCGCCGCCGTGGCGCTCGCGGTGCGCATCGTCGTCGTCGCCCAGCGGAGGTCCCGATGAGCACCCGTACCAACGAGCGGGCCAGCGGACACCCCGCGCTCGCCACGATCGGCCGGCCCCGGCTGTTCGCCGGACTCGCCGGTTCCACGCGGCTCGACCGCGTGACGCACCTGACGGTGCACGGTCCCCTGCCCCGGCCGCGCCTGGAGGAGGTGACAGCGCTCGCGGAGAACATCGATCTGCGCGGCCGGGGCGGTGCGGGCTTTCCGTTCGCCCGGAAGTTCCGGGCGGTCGCCGAGGCGGCGCGACGCCGCTCGCAGGCGCCCGCGGTGGTCGTCAACGGCAGTGAGGGCGAACCGAGTTGCCTGAAGGACAAGGAACTGCTGCGACGCGCGCCGCATCTGGTGATCGACGGCGCGCTGCTGGCCGCCGGGGCGCTCGGCGCCGACCGGACGGTGATCGCCGTGACCCGGGCGGACGTCGAACGCTCCCTGCGCGAGGCGGTCGCCGAACGCCCGCCGGAGGAACGCTCCGTGCGCGTCGTCCGGCTGCCCGAGCGCTTCGTCACCGGCGAGGGCACGGCGCTGGTGCGCGGCCTCGAAACCGGCCTCAGTCTGCCCTCGGGACGCCGGGTGCGCACCAGCGAGAGCGGGCTCGGCGGCGCCCCGACGCTGCTCTCCAACACCGAGACCTACGCCCAACTCGCCGTCGCCGCCCGGATGGGCGCGCTGCCCTACCGGGAGGTGGGACTCGCCACCGAGCCCGGCACGGTGCTGCTGAGCGTCGCCGGCACGCATGTGGTGGAGACGCCGACCGGCGTGCCGCTGCGCGACGTGCTGTGGCTGTGCGGCCTGGACCCGGGCCAGGGCGTGCTCGTCGGCGGCTACCACGGCAGATGGCTGACGGCGGAGGCCGCGTACGCGGTCATCGTCTCCCGGGAGGCGCTCACCCACCACGACGCGACGCTCGGCGCCGGCGCCGTGCTGCCGCTGCCGGCCGCGACCTGCCCGGTCGGGGAGGTGGTGCGGGTGGCCCGCTGGATGGCCGACGAGTCGGCCGGCCAGTGCGGCCCGTGCTTCCTCGGCCTGCCCGCGATCGCCGACGCGCTGGCCCGGGCCGCCGACGGCGGCGGCCTGGCCGCGCTCGACGCGGTGCGGGACCGGATGGCCGGCGTGCGGAAGCGCGGCGCCTGCTCCCACCCCGACGGCACGGCGGGGTTCGTGGCCTCCGCACTGGTCACGTTCCCCGAGGAGTTCACCGATCACGCGCTCGGCCGCGGCTGCGGCCGGCCGGTGCTCGGCACCCTGCCGCTGCCGGATCCCGTCGCCCTCGACGCGCCCGCGCCCGTGCCCGCCGACGTCGACGGGCCGCGGCTCGTCGTCGACTGGACCCTGTGCCAGGGCCACGCGCTCTGCGCCGACATCCTCCCCGGCGTGGTCCGGCTGAACGCCGACGGCTATCCGGCCGCGGCCTCGATGCCCGTGCCACCACCCGCCCGCGCCCAGGCCGTTCGCGCCGTGCGGCGCTGCCCCGCCCTCGCGCTCCGCGTGGCGGACTGACCCCGTTCCCGACTCACCTCCCCCTTCGGCTCCCGACCCCCGACCGCTCCCTGCCATCACCACAACCTCCCACGCCCCTCCTGTCCCTTCTACCTCTCCCGTTCCTCCCCCTGTCCCTCCCCACCCCCACCGATCCAAGGAGTAGACCGGCATGAAGATCACACGTCAGGCGTCCGCGGCGCTGGCCGGCGTCGCCGTCGCGACCATGCTGCTGGCCGCGTGCGGCACCGACGGCGGCTCCGGAGAGTACGGCGCGACCGAGGACGTCTCCGCCGCCCAGGACGACTACGGCGGCGGCGACAGCTACGGCAACGACTACGGCGACGACTACGGCGACGGGGCCGCCGGCTCCGACGCCGAGGCCCAACTCGGCGATCCGGCGGGAGAGCTGGCCGTGGCCGCCGACGCCGAGCTGGGCGACCTGGTCACCGACAGCGAGGGCTTCACGCTCTACCGCTTCGAGGAGGACACCGCCGACCCGCCGGAGTCCACCTGCGTCGACGACTGCGCCACCGCGTGGCCGCCGGTCCCGGCCGACGACGCCGACGTCTCCTCCGGCATCGACCCCGAGCTCCTCGGCGAGGTGGAACGCGAGGACGGCACCACGCAGTTGACGCTGGCCGGCTGGCCGGTCTACCGCTACGCCGAGGACACCGAGCCGGGCACCACGAACGGCCATGGCGTGAACGGCACGTGGAACGCGCTGGCGCCGAACGGCGCCCCGGCCGGCACGGCCGCCGCGGAGGAGGACGAGGTGGCCCTCCAGGTCGTCGAGGATCCGGAGCTCGGGAGGATCCTGGCCGACGCCGAGGGCCGCACGCTGTACCGGTTCGACGAGGACACCGCGTGGCCGATGTCGACCGGCTGCACCGGCGACTGCCTCGACGTGTGGAAGCCCGCCGCCGTCGTCGACCCCGACGAGGCGGCCGACGGCCTGGACCCGGAGCTGATCAACACGTTCGAGCGGCCCGACGGCACCGAGCAGTTGGCGATCGACTGCTGGATCCTCTACTGGTACACGGGTGACGAGGAGCCAGGCGACACGACCGGGCACGGCGTGAACGGCACCTGGTGGGCCGTCGCCCCCGACGGCACCAAGGCCAGCGCCGAATGAGACCCCCGGCCCCCGGTCCGGCCCTCGGTGTCCGCCGTGGCCGGGGGTCGGGCCTCGGCCCACTCCCACCCGCACCCCTCCGACGAGCCCCGCACCACGCCCTGTCACACGTTGCCTACATAACGGTCTCGCAATAACTCGCGCCCCAAAGAGGGCATACCAACGCACGAGCCACGAGACGGATTACCCACCGGTCGACGGAAGTGGTGGAATCCCGCGTACTCATCCATCCACGGATCAGGCTGCGGGATCTCGCGTCCCGCCGGCAGGCCCGAGTTTCGGTGCCGTCGGCGGAACTTCGGTGGCAACGGGGAGTCGTCGGCAGCGCAGCCTGGACGCTGGTCTCCACCCGCATGCAGGGAGCTCCCAGAGTGCAGCGTTCACTTGTCAGAAGCGCGATAGGCGCCGTCGGTGTGGCCGGTCTGACCGGCATGTCCCTGGTCGGCCTCGGGGCCGGCCCGGCTTTCGCGGACACACAGCAGTGTGGCGGCGTCCAGATCGAGAACTCCCTCGACGGAGGCGACTCGTGGTCCACCACCGGTCGTTTCGAGGGCGACGCGCCGACCACCATCTCGGTGCGCCTGGTCGGCACCCTCGCGGAGGGCTGCGAGTACCCCGTCTCGCTCGCCTCCTACAGCGCGGAGGGTCCCAGCTGGGAGAGCTCGGGTGAGCAGGCCTTCCTCGGCTGGGACACCACGGTGCTGTCCAGCGAGACCCCCGAGGCGACGCTCGACGTGTCCGACTTCGCGCCGTCCTGCTTCGGCCAGATCGACCTCTACGGCAACGGCACCAAGTACGACGGCGTCGAGGGCGCGCTGCCGCACTACCCGGACTCGCCGACCCCGGAGAACCTCATCGCCGCCTGGAACGGCGAGGCCCCCTGCGAGGAGGAGCCGCCGGTCGACGAGCCGGAGGAGCCCTCGGAGGAGCCGTCCGAGGAGCCCTCGGAGGAACCCACCCCCGAGCCGACCGACGCGCCCGCCGACAACGAGCCCGAGCCCTCCGGCGGCGGCGCCGAGGAGCCGGTCGGCGAGCCGATCGCGCTGCCCGAGGACACCACCGTCGAGCTCGCCGAGACCGGTGGCGACAGCTCGCAGACGACGCTGTACGCCTCGGTGGGCGCGGGCCTGTTGGTGGTCGGCGCCGGCGCGCTGTTCCTGGTGAAGCGCCGCGGCAGCTCCGCCAGCTGACCCACCCCACCGCTCGGGCCGAGCGGACACACGACAGACAGGCGGGCGCCGTCCCTCGGGGGGCGCCCGCCTCGTCGCGTCCGGCTCCGTCCGGCTCCGTCCCGCTCCGTCCGGCACCCTGGCGGGAAACCCGCCGGTCAGCGTCACTCCATCGGGTGAGGCCGGCTTCGCCCGGGGCCGGTTGGGGGCCACACTGCTCCGGTGTCGGATTCCCTGCCGGGCTACCCCGGCCGCGGCCACTGGCGCCGCGTCCCGAAGACGGGACAGCACTACGTCGACGTCGGCGCGGGCGACCCGGTGCTCTTCCTGCACGGGAACCCGTCGTGGAGCTACCTGTGGCGCCATCTGCTGACCGCGCTCGCGCCCGAGCACCGGTGTGTCGCCGCCGACTGGCCGGGCATGGGGCTCTCCGCGCGCTCCCCGATGCCGGCCGCGCCCGCGGACCGGCTGGCGCGCCATCTCACGCAACTGGACGCCCTGTTCGAGCACCTCGTCGCCGCGGGCCTGCCCGACCGGGGCTGGACGTTCGCGCTGCACGACTGGGGCGGCCCGCTGGGACTCGCCTGGGCGCGCCGCCATCCCGGCGTGCTGGGCCGGCTGGTGGCGCTCAACACCGTCGGGTTCCGCCTCCCGCCGGACTACCGGCTGCCGCCCTTCCTGCGGTGGATCAGGGACTCCAGGACCGTCGCCGGCCTCGTGCACACCACCAACCTGTTCGCCCGCACGGCGGTTCTGGCCGGCGTCACGCGCCGGCTGCCCGCACCCGTGCGCCGCGCCTACCTGCGGCCGTACCGGCGGCGCCGGAACCGTTCCGCCGTGCTGGAATTCGTCAGGGCCATCCCCGGCGGAGACCCGAACGATCCGGTGTGGCGCCTGCTGGACCCGGCGGACCCGGGCGCGGACGCCGCCCTGGCCGGCCTGCCCACGTTCGTCGGCTGGGGCATGCGGGATCCGGTGTTCACCCCGGCGCTGCTGACGGAGTGGGAACGCCGGTACCCGCACGCCCGGGTCCACCGCTACCCGGACGCCGGCCACTTCGTGACGGAGGACGCGGCAGGCGATCTCGGCCGCGACCTGGTCGCGTTCCTGCGCGAGACGGAGGCCCGATGAACCCGATGAGCCCAACGGACCCAACGGACCCGACGAACGGGACGCCCCTGTTCGACCGGCTGCTGCGGCTGGCCGCGGCCCGGCCCGACGCCGTCGCCCTGGTGCGGGGTCGCCGCGACGGGTCGGGCCGGCCCGTCACGTTCGCACGGCTGGCCGCGGGCTGCCTGCGCACGGCCGAGGCGCTCCGCGAGGCGGGCGTCGCCCCCGGCCAGCGGGCCGTGGTGATGACCCGTAATCCGGACGAACTCACGGCCGTGGTCTACGCCCTGATGCTGATCGGCGCCGTTCCCCTGCTGGTCGACCCGGGCCTGCCGCGGCGCGATCTGTGCGTCTGCCTCGACGAGGCGGCGCCCGAGGTGTTCGTCGGCGAGCCGTTGGCCCACCTCGCCCGCCGGGTCCTCGGCTGGGCGCGGGGCCACGTCCGCGTCCCCGTGACGACGGGGCGCCGGCTGGCCGCGCTGGACGACGCGCTCGCCGGGCGCCTGCCCCCGCCCGCGGAGCCGCCGGACGCCGGGCCGGCGGCCCGCGCACCCGCCGACGCGGACCTCGCGGTGATCGCCTTCACCTCCGGATCCACCGGCGTGCCCAAGGGCGTCGAGTACCGCTACGCCACCCTCGCGGGACAACTGGACGCGCTGGCCACCGTTCTGGTGCCGCGGGAGCCCACCGTGCTGCTGTCCGGGTTCCTGCCGTTCGTGCTGTTCGGACCCGCGCTCGGCGTGACCACGGTCGCGCCGGCGGTCAACCACCGCGCCCCGATCCGCACCCCGCCCGAGCGGATCCTGCGGCCGCTGCTGGAGCACCGGGCGACCGTGCTCGCCGCGTCCCCCGCGATGCTGCGGCTGCTCGCCGAGCACTGCGCCCGCCGCGGCCTGACGCTGCCGTCGGTGGACCGGGTGGTGTCCTTCGGCGCGCCGCTGCACGCCGGGACCGGCGGCCGGTTGCGCGCGGTGCTCAGGCCGGACGCGGAGCTGCTCAGCGTGTACGGGGCCACCGAATGCCTGCCGGTCAGCGCGGTCAACGTGGCCGACCTCGACGAGCCCGGCCCGGCCGGCGGCGCGGCCGGCACCTGCCTGGGCCCGCCGCTGCCCGGCCTGCGGGTGCGGGTGCTGGACGCGGACCGCGGCGGCGTCGGCGAGGTCGCGGTGGCGGGACCGAACGTCAGCCCGGCGTACCACGCCCGGCCCGAGGCGAACGCCGCCGCCAAGCTGACCACGAAGGGCGGGCTGCTGCACCGCACCGGCGACATGGGCCGGCTCGACGACCTGGGGCGGCTGTGGTTCCACGGCCGCCGGGCGCACCAGGTGCGGGGCGCCGGGTTCACCCTCAACACCGAGGACGTCGAGGCCGCGGCCGGCCGGGTGCCGGGGGTGCGGCGCGCCGCGCTGGTGGGCGTCGGCGCGCCGGGCCGGCAGCGGGCCGTGCTCTGCGCGGAGTTGGCGGGCGCCCGCCGCGACCGCCCCGGGGTCCTCGACGCGCTGCGCGGGGTGCTGGCCGACCATCCCGAGGGACGGCGGGTGGAGACCGTGCTGGTCCATCCCCGGCTGCCGACCGACATCCGGCACAACGCCAAGATCGACCGGGAGCGCCTGGCCGCCTGGGCCGCGCCCCGCCTGCGGGGCCGGCCGTGACCGCGCCCACCGGGGACGCCTCCCGGGCCGCCGCGGTCGGGAGTGGAGGCACCTCCGAGGGCTCCCCGGCCTCCGATCCCCTGGGCGAGGGCACCTCCCAGGCATCCCCGGCCTGGGGGAAGGTCCTCGTCACCGGGGGCAGCGGCTTCCTCGGCCTGGAGATCTGCCGGCAGTTGGTCGCCCGCGGCACCGAGGTGGTGTCGTTCACCCGCCGCCCGAGCGCCGAACTCGAACGGCTCGGCGTCGCCCAGCGGCACGGCGACCTCACCGACGCCGCCGCGCTGGCCGAGGCCGTCGCCGGCTGCGCGGCCGTCATCCACAACGCGGCGCTGGCCGGGGTCAGCGGGCCGCTCCGGCCGTACTGGGCGACCAACGTGGCGGGCACCCGGACGGTGCTGGCCCAGTGCCTGGCCCACGGCGTGCGGACCCTCGTCAACACCTCGACCGCCAGCGTGGTGTTCCGCCCCGGCGGCCTGGAGAACGCCGACCACCACTCCCCCTACCCCCGGCGCCATCTGGCCGCCTACCCGCTGACCAAGGCCCGCGGCGAGGCCCTGGTGCTGGCCGCCAACGGCCGGTCGCTGGCCACCGTGTCGCTGCGGCCGCACCTCATCTGGGGCCCCGGCGACCCGCACTTCACCCCGGCGCTGGTCCGTGCCGCCCGCGGGGGCCGCCTGCTGATGCCGGGCGACGGGTCGAACCTGGTGGACAGCACCCACGTGCGCACCGCCGCGCACGCGCATCTGCTGGCGCTCGACCTGCTCCACGAGCGCCGGCCGATCGGCGGCCGCGCCTATTTCGTGTCCCAGGGCGAGCCCCGCCCGCTGCGCGACCTGGCCACCTCGCTGCTGGCGGCGGCCGGGGTCCGGGCCGAATGGCGCGGCCTGCCGGCCCACCTGGTCCGCGGGGTGGCGGCGGTCCGGGAGGCGGCGGCCGGCGTCACCCGCGCGTCGGGCACCCACGGCCTCAGCCGCTTCCTGGTCGCCGAGCTCACCCATCCGCACTGGTTCGACCTGGCCGCGACCCGCCGCGACCTGGGGTTCGTCCCGCCGGTCACGCTCGCCGACGGCCTGGCGGACCTCGCCCGCCGGAACGAGCCGCCCTCGTCCACCCGGCCACCGGAGACTCCGGCGTCGCCGGATTCACCGGATTCACCAGATGCACCGGAGCCTCGCTCGACTGGGTGAACCTCCCGCCCGGATCGTTCGCCACTGTTCCCATTCATCCCGATTCGGCGTCACGAGAATGGCCGAGCCCGGCGCTAGCCTGCGGCTCGTGACTGAGCGTCGAGCATGCCTCACCGGGGTGACCGCACAGCTGCCCGAGCGGTGGGTCTCCATGGCCGAGCGGGAGGCGCAGATCGCCGCCGCGAGCCCGTCGTTCACGCCTCCGCCGGGCCTGGTCACCCGGCTGACCGGGGTGCGGGGCGTGCATCTGATCGACGACGACCAGCAGGCCTCGGACCTCGCCGCCGCCGCCGGACACAAGCTGCTGGCCGGATGCGGGGTCGAGCCGGCCGCCATCGACCTGATGCTCTTCGCCGCCTGCTGCCAGGACCTGGCCGAGCCGGCCACCTCGCACGTCGTCGCCGCCAAGCTGGGCCTTCGCTGCCCCGTCTTCGACGTGAAGAACGCCTGCAACAGCGTCCTCAACGCCGTGCAGACCGCGCACGCCCTGATCGCCACCGGCCAGTACCGGACGGTCCTGATCACCTGCGGCGAGGCGCCCTCGCTCTACACCCGGCTGAACGTCCCGGACGCCCAGGCGTTCGCCCGCGCCCTGCCCGCCTACGGGTTCTCGGACGCCGGATGCGCGCTGCTCTTCACGGCCGAGGAGGCCGACCCGGACGGCCAGGACCGCGGCGTGCTGGCGAGCCGCTTCGCCGCCGAGTCGGCGGTCTGGGACTCGGCCACCGTCCGCACCGGCGGCACCCTCGCCCGCCGCGCCCTCGACGACGGCGAGGGCTTCTTCCGGATGGAGAGCCTGCGGATGCGGGAGAGCCTGCGCCGGCTCGCCCGCGACGAGCTGCGCCCGGTGTTCGACGAGTGGCGGCTGACGTTCGACGACCTCGCGTTCGTCGGCGTGCACCAGGTGTCCCTGTCCGACGTCGACGAGCTGTGCGGCCCGGAGTTCGGCGTGCCCCGCGACAAGCTGGTGGTCACTCTCCCCCGACACGGGAACGTCGCCTCCGCCTCCCTCCCGCTCCAGCTCTCCCTGGCGCTGGAGACGGGCCTCGCCCACCCCGGCGACCTGGTCGCCCTCATCGGCCTGGCGGCCGGCGCCAGCGCCGGCCTCGTCGTCATACGGCTGTAGAGCCCGCAGCCACTCCCGTCACGCCACCCGGCCCCGCCCGCGCACTCCCCCACTCCCCCACGGAGGAACCCCATGTCAGCTCTCTACGGATCCGTCAGGGCCAGCGTCGCCGAGCACTTCAACATCCCCGAGGACAGCATCGAGCCGGACACCACCCTGGAGGATCTCGGCATGGACTCCCTCGGCCTGGTGGAGCTGGCGTGCGTGCTCCAGGACGAGCTCGGCCTGCGGGTGCCGGAGGACGAGGCGTTGCGGTCCACGGGCAGCACCTTCGCCGAGGCCGTGGCCGCCGTCGAGCGGGCCCAGCAGCCGGCCGTCGCCGACGCGGAGTCCCCGGCGTGAGCGCCGTCGCCGTCACCGGCCTCGGGCTGGTGACGCCGGCCGGGGCCGACGCCGCGGCCACCTGGCGGACGGTGTGCGCCGGCTCCGCGACCGCGGCGGCCGTCGATCCGGCGCTGGGCGACGTGCCCGTCCCGTTGGCCTGCCGCGTTCCCGACTTCGACGCCAGGACGCTGCTCGGCCGCGAGGTGTGGCGGATGGACCGGTTCGCGCATCTGGCGCTCGCCGCCGCCCACCAGGCCGTGGCCGACGCCGGGCTCGACCCCGCGACCTGGGACGGGGCCCGCGTCGGCGTGGTCGTCGGCGTGGGCACCGAGAGCAAGGACGCGTCCTTCACGGCCGCCCGCAAGCTGCACGGCCGCGACTACGCGACGGTCTCCCCGCTGACCATCCCCCGCACCACGACGAACGCCGCCGCCGCGGAGATCTGCATGGCGCTGGGCGCGGGGGGTCCCAGCATGGCGGTGACCACGGCCTGCTCCTCGGGCGCCACCGCGCTGGGCGTGGCCAGGGACCTGCTCGTGGCCGGCCGGTGCGACGTGGCGCTGGCCGGCGGCGTCGAGGCCCCGTGCCACCCCATGACCTCCCTCAGCTTCTCCCGGATGGGCACCCTGTCCACCCGGCTGCACGACCCGGCCGGCGCGAGCCGCCCCTTCGACGCCGACCGGGACGGCTTCGTCCTGGCGGAGGGCGCGGGACTGCTCGTGCTGGAACGGGCCGAGGACGCGCGGGCCCGCCGCGTCCCCGTCCTCGCCCATCTCGCCGGGTACGGCGCCTCGACCGACGCCCACCACTACGCCGCCCCGCACCCCGAGGGCGCCGGGGTGGTGCGGGCGTTCCAGGCCGCCCTGGCGGACGCCGGCCTCCAGACCGGCGACATCGGTCACGTCAACGCGCACGGCACCGGCACCCCCATGAACGACCGCATCGAGGGCGCCACCCTCCGGCGGCTCTTCCGCGGCAGCCCGCCCCCGGTCACCTCCGCCAAGGGCGTCCTCGGTCACACGCTGGGCGCGGCGGGCGCCATCGAGGCCGCGCTGAGCGTCCTCACCCTGCGGCACCGCGCCATCCCGCCGACCGCCAACCTGGACACCCTGGACCCCGAGATCGACCTAGACGTCGTCACCAAGGCGCCGCGCGAGGGCGCGATCGAGGCCGTGGCGAGCAACTCGTTCGGCTTCGGCGGCCACAACGCGGTGCTGATCCTCCGCCGCGCCTGACCGCCGCCCCACCACCCCGGCGCCTCAGGGTCAGCTCTGGCCCTTCCCGTCCGGACGCACCTCGCTGGGACGGACGATGACGAACCCGTCGCCCTCCAGCTTCAGCTGCACCGCCTCGCCGGAGCCGCCGCGCAGCATCGAGCCGATGCTCTGCGAGCGGTGCAGCGAGGTGCCGAGCTGGGCGCTCCAGCCCACCACGGCGTCGGTGTCCACGAAGACGGGCGCCCCCGGGCTGACGGGAATCACCACCGGCTCACCCTCGCAGACCAGGCCGAGCCGGCCGTGCCCGGTGAAGACGCTGTTGAACAGCCCGCCGCCGGCCATGCCGGCGCCCTTCACCAGCCCGATGTCGTAGGAGAGCGTGGCGTCGAAGCACAGCACGCTGTGGCCGTTGACGGTGATGCTGTCGCCCGGATCGAGGTCGACGATGAAACAGTTCGCCGCCTGGTGCGCGAACCACGCCTCGCCCTGGCCGCGCACCACCATCAGGTCCAGGCCCTCGCCGGTGAGGGCGCGCTTGAAGTACTTCCCGACGCCCTGCCCCTTCCGCTCGAACTGGAGGTTCCCGCGAAAGGCGATCATGGCGCCCTGCCGGGCGTAGCACTCGCCGTAGACCGTGTACTTGATCGACTTGGAGTTCTGCAGCGCCATCCCGGGCTCGGTCGCCTGGGCCGCCGCGTACCGCGCGTTGAACAGATCGCTGTGCACACGAGCATCCTGGCGCGGTCGCGGGCCCGCCGCCAAGGTCCGTGCGAACACCCGTCGGCTAACGCGCCCGGACCTGGCCGCCGGCGGGCGCCTCCGGGTGGGCCGCCAGCCAGCGCCGCAGCTCGTCGTGACGGAACTGGTAGCCGGCCCCGGTCCGCCGCAGCAGGCCGACGTCCGCGGCCCATTCGAGGAAGGCCACCAGCCGCAGCGGCACCGTCTCACGGTGGGTGTAGAGGAAGTACAGGTAGCGCAGGCTCGGGCCGCCGAAGAAGGCGAAGTAGTCGAACACCGTGAGGACCACGGCCGCGAGCACCGCGTCGTGTGTGTCGAACTCGCGGCTGGCCACGGCCGCGAAGCCGACCGCGAACACCAGGCAGGCGACCGCCGTGGTGAGGAGGTCGCCGCGGAGCAGCTGGCGCGCGGTGAGCACGTCGCCCGGCGAGGTGAACTGGTTCGCCAGGAAGACGGGAACGAGAGCGGAGCAGGTGACGAACACCCCCCACCGCCAGCCGAACGACCCGCCGACCGCGAACCCGATCCCCGCGCCCAGGCCGACCACCGCCAGGAAGCGCAACGGCCGGCGCCATGGCGCCAGATGGCGCAGCGTCCGGGGCCGCACGTCAAACGGGAGCTCCATGTTGACCATGGCCATGGCCAGGCCGTACATCAGGCCGATGGCGATCGGGACGTACAGCTGACGCGGCGTCTCGTGGAACGGCAGGATCCACATCAGAGGCGGCCCGAACATGGTGCCCAGCAGCACCATCGCGATCCGGTTGAACTGCACGGCGGCGTTCGATCCCTCGCGCCAGAGCTCCGCCGGCTCGATCACGGAGCGGGTCGCGCTCCCGTCCGCGGGCCCCAGGTACCCGGCGAGCACGTGCAGCCACCGGTGCGCCGCATCCGCGTCGTGGCGGGAGGACTTCGACTGCTCGACCGTCGCGGGAACGTAGCGGGCCAGGAGCAGCCGGTCCAGGCGCTTCGCGCTGCGGGCGCGGACGACGTCCGCCGGATTCCCCGAGGCCCGGTACACGGTGGCCACCAGGCACAGCCGCCAGGGCGTGGACAGCAGCCGGCTGACGGGCGAGTTGGGCCGCGTCCCGAGGTGGTCGAGGAGGGGACGCCAGCGGGCCTGGTCGGTGGCGCGCCGGGTGAGGTACGCGAGGGCGTCCGGGGCCTTCACCGGATCCACCCTGACGTGCGCCGCGTCGAGCAGCCGACGCCGCCGGTCGTCCCGGTCGGGACCGCCGGCCAGCGCCAGGTAGGGATCGTGGCGGCAGGTCAGGACGAGCGGGCCCATCCGGGTGCCGACCCGGTGGTCGTTGAGCGCCTCGAGCGCCGCCCGCGCCCGCGCGGCCGCGGGGTTGGGCCGCCCGTCCCGCAGCGGCTCGTCCATCTCGTCCAGACCGTCCAGGACCGGCAGCACGAGACCGCGCTCGACCAGCCAACGCCCCTTGCGCCGCGGCCAGCCGTAGACCCGGCGCAGCCGCTCCACGAGATGGGTGGCCAGCGGAACCGACGGATCCCAGTCGACCATCGGCAGCAGCACCGGCACCGGATCGTCGGGGCCGCGCTTCCCAATCAGGTCGAGCAGCAACTCCAGGGCGATCATGGTCTTTCCCGCCCCGGCATCACCCGTCACGACGAGCCGGCGCGGGCTCAGCGCGGTGTAGTAGGTGTGGATGCCCTTGGCCAACAGCCGGCCGGCGTCCTCGGCGTTGTCCGCCTCCCGCCCCGGCGTGGCGACCCGCTGGTAGGTGAGGTCGATGCGCTCGGTGTCACGGCCGAGCAGCCGGTGCCACGCGTCCTGCTCCGCACCCTGGACGAGCGACGCGAGGTCCTCGGTCCAACGCCGGCTCCTGTTGTACTCCCACCGCACGGAGAGCGAGTTCGCCTGCACCACGGGACCGTGGAAGACGCCGTCGTTGATGACGTTCTGCACCACCCGCACGTCCCGACCGCCCCGGCGCCACCACCGCAGTGTCATCCACCTCCCCGTCAACTCCCCACAGAGTAGCCAGAGTCGGCGGCACCGCACGATCCCCGGACCGCCGACGTCAGAGCGCGTGTTCGCGGTAGCGGGCCACGGTCTGGGCCAGCATCTCGTGGCCGTCGCGGGACCACATCTCGTCGTTGAAGATCTCCACCTCCACCGGTCCGGCGAAGCCCGTCGCCCGCACCCGGTCGCGGAACCAGCGGAAGTCCACCGAACCGTCCCCGAGTTGGCCGCGGCCGGTGAGCACGCCGGCCGGCAGCGGCGTGATCCAGTCGGCGTACTGGAAGCAGTGGATCCGCCCCGCGGCGCCCGCCCGGGCGATCTGCGCGGCGATCTGGTCGTCCCACCACAGGTGGTAGGTGTCGACCACCGCGCCGACCCACTCCGCGGGGAAGGGCTCCGCCAGGTCCAGGGCCTGCGCCAGGGTGGACACCACGCAACGGTCCGCCGCGTACATCGGGTGCAGCGGCTCGACGGCCAGCCGCACCCCGCGCTGCGCCGCGTACGGCCACAGCTCCGCCAGCGCCTCGGCGACCTGCTCCCTGGCGCCCGGCAGGTCCCGGCTGCCGGCCGGCAGGCCGCCGGAGACCAGGACCAGGGTGTCGGTGCCGAGCACCGCCGCCTCGTCGATGGCGGCGCGGTTGTCGTCGAGCGCGCGGGCCCGTTCGGCCGCGGTGGCGCCGGTGAAGAAGCCGCCCCGGCACAGAGACGTGACGGCCAGCCCGGCCTCCCTGACCAGCCGGGCCGTGGCGTGCAGGCCGTGCTGCTGCACCGGCTCCCGCCACAGGCCGACGCCGGGCACGCCGAGCTCCAGGCAGCCCTTGACCAGGTCGGGCATCGAGAGCTGCTTCACCGTCATCTGGTTGATCGAGAACCCGACGAGGTCGTGCGCGGGGTCCTGCGCGCGGGCGCTCATGCCGTCACCCCGTGCACCGCGAGCAGCTGCCGCATCCGGGTCTCCGCCAGCGCCGGGTCGGGGAACAGGCCCAGGCCGTCGGCGAGTTCGTAGGCGCGGGCCAGATGCGGCAGGGAGCGCGCCGACTGCAGGCCGCCCACCATGGCGAAGTGGTCCTGGTGTCCGGCCAGCCAGGCCAGGAAGACCACGCCCGTCTTGTAGTACCGGGTCGGCGTCCGGAACAGGTGCCGGGACAGCGGCACGGTCGGGTCGAGGAGGGCCCGGAAGCCGGCGACGTCCCCGGTGTCCAGCAGCCGCGCGGCGTCCGCCGCCAGCGGCCCCAGCGGGTCGAAGATGCCGAGCAGCGCGTGGCTGAAGCCACGGTCGTCGCCGGCGATCAGCTCGGGATAGTTGAAGTCGTCCCCGGTGTAGCAGCGGACGCCGTCCGGCAGCCGGCGGCGCAGCGCGACCTCGCGGTCGGCGTCGAGCAGCGACACCTTCACGCCGTCCACCTTGTCGGGGTGCGCGGCGATGATCTCCAGGAACGTGTGGGTGGCCTTGTCCAGGTCCTCGCTGCCCCAGTAGCCGGTGAGCGCCGGGTCGAACATCGGGCCCAGCCAGTGCAGGATCACCGGTTCGGACGCCTGCCGCAGCAGGTGCCCGTAGAGCTCGGCGTAGTCCTCGGGCCCGGTGGCGGTGGCGGCGAGCACCCGGGAGGCCATCAGGATGGCCTGCGCGCCGGTCTCCTCGACGACCGCGAGCTGCTCCTCGTACGCGGCGCGAACCCGGGCCAGCCCGGCGACGCCGTCGAAGCCCACCGGCTCGATGAGCTGGTCGGTGCCGACGCCGCAGGCGATGCGCCCGCCGCCCTCGGCCCGCGCCTCCGCGGCCGACCGGCGGATCAGCTCCGCCGCGCCCGACCAGTCGAGGCCCATACCGCGCTGCGCTGTGTCCATCGCCTCGGCGACGCCCAGGCCGTGCGACCACAGGTGGCGGCGGAACGCGAGGGTGGCGTCCCAGTCCACGGCCGCCGGCCCGTCGGGCGTGGCGTCGGCGAACGGGTCGGCCACCACGTGCGCGGCGGAGAACACGGTGCGGGAGGCCGGCGGCGCGAGGCCCTTGCCGGGCGTGAGCACGGCGGCGGCCGGCTCGGCCCGCGGCTGGTACTCCCGCAACCCCCCGCCCACATCGGGCAGTCGAATCATGCTGTCCTCACTTCTGGCTGCTGACTCTGGTTGTTCGTGGTCATTCCTGCTGTGCGCGGCGCCCGACCTGAGGCCGGGACCTGCGGCCGGGTGCTGGGACCCGTGGCTGGCCGTGGCCTGCGGCCGGAGGCCAGGCCCGTGGCCGGCGGCCGAGACCGGTGGCCCGGACCGGTAGCCCGGACCGCCGGCCGGCGGCCAAGACCGTTGGCCCGGACCGCTGGCCCGCATGGCCGAGACCGCTGGTCGGCGTCCCGGACCGGATCCATTGGCCGGCAGCCGGGGCCGCCGGCCCAGACCGGTTGGTCGAGACCGCCGGCCCAGACCGCCGGTCGGTGCCCCGGACCGAGACCGCTGACCGGCGGGCCCGAACCGGGACCGGCGGCCGGGACCGCAGACCCGGACCCGGGCCAGGACCGCTCGCCCGGACCGGGGCCCGTGGCCGGAGGGCCCGGGCGGGCCGGGCCGGCCGGGCGCGGGGTACGCCGCAGCCGTCACGGTGGGCCCCCGGCAAGGGGTACGTCGCGGTGTGACCCCCGGCAAGGGGCGGGTGCCGGGGCCGTTGGCCTGGCCCCGGCACCCGCGCTCCGGCGTGGTTGTCCGTCGTTCGGAGACCCCCCGCCCGGCAAGGGCATCGCTGCTGTCAGGGGCCGGACCGACGGAAAGCTGGGGACTCCCGCCCGCCCTGGGACCCTGACGCCCGGCAAGGGCTAGAGCGTCAGCTCCGGCACCGTGAGGCGGCGGCCCTCCGCCGAGGACTTCAGGCCGAGTTCCGCGAGTTGCACGCCCCGCGCGCCGGCCAGCAGGTCCCACGCGTAGGGCTCGTCCAGCACCACGTGCCGCAGGAACAGCTCCCACTGCGCCCGGAAGCCGTTCTCGAACTCCTGGTTGTCCGGCACCGCCTGCCACTGGTCCCGGAACCGGTGGGTCGCCGGCAGGTCCGGGTTCCACACCGGCATCGGCGTGGCCGAACGGTGTTGCACCCGGCACTCGCGCAGCCCGGCGACCGCCGAGCCCTCCGTGCCGTCCACCTGGAACTCCACCAGCTCGTCCCGGTTCACCCGCACCGACCAGGAGGAGTTGATCTGCGCGACGACGCCGCCGTCGAGCTGGAAGACGCCGTACGCCGCGTCGTCGGCCGTCGCCTGGTACGGCTTGCCCTGCTCGTCCCAGCGCTGCGGAACGTGCGTCGTGGCCAGCGCCTGCACGCTCTCCACCCGCCCGAACAGCTCGTGCAGCACGTACTCCCAGTGCGGGAACATGTCCACGACGATGCCGCCGCCGTCCTCCGCCCGGTAGTTCCAGGACGGGCGCTGCGCCGGCTGCCAGTCGCCCTCGAAGACCCAGTAGCCGAACTCGCCGCGCACCGACAGGATGCGGCCGAAGAAGCCGCCGTCCACCAGCCGCTTCAGCTTCCGCAGCCCGGGCAGGAAGATCTTGTCCTGCACCACGCCGTGCTTGATGCCCGCGTCGGCCGCGAGCCGCGCCAGCCGCAGCGCGCCGGCCAGGCCGGTCGCGGTGGGCTTCTCCGTGTAGACGTGCTTGCCGGCCGCGATCGCCCGGCTGATCGCCTCCTCGCGGGCCAGCGTGATCTGCGCGTCGAAGTAAACGTCGATCCCGGCGTCACCGTCGGCGGCGAGCACCGCGTCCAGGTCCGTGGCGACCGCCTCGGGACCGAGCCCGTGCCGTTCCGCGATGGCCAGCAGCGCGTGCTCGCGCCGCCCCACCAGGACCGGCTCGGGCCAGATCACCGTGCCGTCGCCGACGTCGATGCCGCCGTCCTCGCGGATGGCGAGGATCGAGCGGACCAGATGCTGGCGGTATCCCATCCGCCCGGTGACGCCGTTCATGGCGATCCGGACGGTCCGGCGTCGCGCGGTCGAGTGTGTACCCGACATCCGACAACCTCCCTAGAAAGCGCTTTCTACCCCAGGAGAAGCTAACCTCTCCTCAGTGCCTGGGACAAGTGGGAGCAGAGCATGTCAGTAACGCTGGCCGATGTGGCGGCCCGCGCGGGGGTGTCCGCGGCGACCGTCTCCCGGGTGCTCAACGGCAACTATCCGGTGGCCGGGGCGACCCGGCGCCGGGTGCTGCGCGCCGTCGAGGAGCTGGAGTACGTGGTCAACGGGCCGGCCAGCGCGCTGGCCGCGGCCACGTCCGACCTGGTCGGAGTGCTGGTCAACGACATCGCCGACCCGTTCTTCGGGATCATCGCCAGCGCGGTGCAGACCGAGATCGGGCCGGGCGGCGACGGCACCCGGCAGAAGCTGGCCGTGGTGTGCAACACCGGCGGCTCCCCGGAGCGCGAGCTGACCTACCTCACGCTGCTGCAGCGGCAACGCGCCGCCGCCGTGGTGCTGACCGGTGGCGCCCTGGAGGACGAGGAGCACTCCGCCGCGCTGGCCACCCGGATCGGCCATCTGGCCGCGGCCGGCGCGCACACCGTGCTCTGCGGGCGGCCACCGCTGCCGGGCTCCGTCACCGACGAACCGCCCACCGCGGTCACCTTCGACAACCGGGGCGGCGCCCGCCAACTCACCGGCCACCTGCTGGAGCTCGGCCACCGCCGCCTGGGGTACGTGGGCGGGCCGGCCGCCCGCACCACCACCCGGCACCGGCTGGAGGGCCACCGCGCGGCGCTGGCCGAGGCCGGGCTGGCCGGCGACGCCGAACGGCTGACCGTGCACGGCCGCTACGACCGGGCCTCCGGATACGAGGGCGCGGTGCAACTGCTCTCCCGCGAGCCGGATCTGACAGCGATCGTCGCGGCCAACGACACGGTCGCACTCGGCGTCTGCGCCGCGCTGCGGGAGCGCGGGGTGCGGATCCCCGAGGACGTGTCGGTCACCGGCTTCGACGACCTGCCGTTCGCCGCCGACGCGGCGCCCGCGCTGACCACCGTCCGGCTGCCGCTGGCCGAGGCCGGCCGGATCGCCGCCCGGCTGGCCCTGGGCCGCGACGCCCGCCCCGCCGGCGGCGTCACCACCTGCCCCGCCACCCTCGTCCCCCGCGCCTCCACGGGACCCGCTGGCGCGGGACCCTGACCGGCGGCGCGGGGCCCGCTGGCGCGGGAGCCCGGCCGGGGCGAGGCACCGACTGAGTGTCGGCCCGCCCCGGATTGGCGCGGGTGGGTGTCGTGCGCAGGACGTCCCGTAATGCGGGACTCAACGCGCACGATCACCGCCGAGAGCGGCCCCCGGTGGCTGTCGCGGGTGGGGCACCCACGGATCGTGCACCGGCGCCGCACGCGGGCACCGGGATTCGCGCGCGGGCACCACAGATCGTGCGCAGGAGGTCCCGCGATACGGGACTCAGCGCGCACGATCACGCCGAGACCGGCCCCCGCCCCTCCCGGATAACACGGGGAGGGTGTCGCACGCGGGCACGGCACGTGCGCCGGCGCCGCACGCGGGCACCACGCATCGCGCGCAGCACGTCCCGCCATACGGGACTCAACGCGCACGGCCACCGCCGAGAGCAACGCCCCACCCGTCCCGAATGGCACGAGCAGATCTCGCGGGTGGGCACCACGCATCGTGCGCGTCTGGTCCCGCACTGCGGGACCCCTGCGCACGACCACCCGCCGAACGCAACACCCCGCCCCTCCCGGATGGCGCGGGTGGGTGTCGCGGGTGGGCACCCGCGGATCGTGCGCGGGACGTCCCGCGATACGGGACTCAGCGCGCACGGTCACCGCTGAGCGCGACGCCCCGCTCGTCCTGGATGGCGCGCGCGGGCGCGGCACGTGCGCCGGCGCCGCACGCGGAACGTGCGCAGCACGTCCCGCGCACGATCACCCCAAAGAGCGGCCCCCGCCCCCACGGCCGTCGCGCCCCGCGCGACTGCCGCGCGAGGCGCGGTGCACGCCGTCGCCCGTGTCGGGCTCCCGCTCAGCGCGAGGGCGGGTCCTCGCCCTCGTCCATGCCGTGGGGCAGGAGCGGGAAGAGCCGGGCGATGAGGGCCACGGGGCGCGCGTCGGCCGGCCGCGCCAGCGGCCGGTGCTCGCGGTCGCGGTACGGCGCGAGCGCCCGGCGGATCGCCTCGGCCACCCGGCCGGTCTCCTCCGGCGTCAGGTAGGCGACGGCGCTGAACGCCTCGTCGCGACGCCACTCCCGTGGCAGCATGGCCCGCTGGTCCAGCCACCGCTGCCAGCTCTCGTCCTCCAACCCGCGGGCCAGATCGCTGAACCGCTCCTCGGCCGGCTCGTCGCCACGCCGCAGCCGCCACGGGCGGGCCCGGCCGCCGCGGTGCGGGGCCTCCTCGATGTATCCGTGGCGGGCCAGCTGCCGCAGGTGGAACGAGCAGAGACCCGAGCTGTAGCCGAGCCGGCCGGCGGCCTCGGTCGCCGTGACCGTGCCGACGTCGGCGAGCAGGCCCAGCAGCGCCGTGCGGACCTCGTGCGCACGCAGCCCGGCTCCAGCTCCGGCCGCGGCCCCGGCTCCCGCCCCGGCGTCGCGGCCCGGCCCGGCCGGTGGGTTGAGGTCGTCTTCAGTCACTTTGCAAAGTCTGCTACTTTGCAAAGCGCCTGACAAGTGGCCGGCGCCGGCGCAGTGCCGTGCGCGAAAGGGGAGGCAGCGATGTCCGATCACGACCGGTCCCGTCCCGTCGATTGGGGGCACCTCCCAGGCCGCAGGGCCTGGGGGAGGGTCCGGGTGCAGGGCAGGCCCGTCGACGCGTATCCGGCCCTGGCGCCGGAGGCGGAGCGGGGTTCGGTGCGCCGGGTCACGGTCGTGGGCGAGGAGATCCTGAGCCGCCCGTGCGCGGAGGCGGTCGAGTTCGGCACCCCGGAGCTGTCGGCGTTGATCGACGACATGTTCCTGACCATGCACGTGGCGGAGGGTGCCGGCCTGGCGGCGAACCAGGTCGGCGTCGACCTGCGGCTGTTCGTCTACGACTGCCCCGACGACGACGGGGTCCGGCACGTCGGGCACCTGCTCAACCCGGTGCTGGACCCGGTCGATCCCGCCAGCCGCCGGCTCGTCGAGGACGCCGAGGGCTGCCTGTCCGTGCCCGGCGCGGTGATGAGGGTCCCGCGCCCGGACCGCGTCGTCGCTCGCGGGTTCGACAAGGACGGGCAGCCGCTGGTCATCGAGGGCACGGGGTACTTCGCCCGCTGTCTGCAGCACGAGGCCGACCACCTCGACGGCCACACGTACCTCGACCGGCTCTCCCGACGGGACCGCAAGGACGCGGTGCGGCAGATGGCGGACCGGCGCGAGGACGTCTTCGCCCGCCGCGCGGCCAGGACCGCCGACCTGGACCGCTGAGCCGCCGCCGAGGCCGGTCGCGTCGGGCGAAGGTGGCCGTTCTCGTCAATCATTCGTTTATCGGGCGAACGTAGCGTGGTGCGTACGACCATCAGGTGGAGGGGAAGATGGCAGACCTCGCATTCACCATCTGCGCCGTGGCCGCGGCTCTGGCCCTGGCCGCGAGTCGGCCCGCGGCCGACAGTGGCCCCACCGACGGCGAGCCCACCGGCGGTGACTGCCCGAGCGGCGGTGGCGTTCCGCCCGCCGACGGCGACACCTGCCCGAAGTGACTCGTGCCCGAAGCGACTCCTGACCGATCGCGGACGGCGCCTCGAAACGGCGCACGGCGGGCCCGGAACGCGAAAGGATGGCCGGCATGACACTGCCTGCCCTCCCCGAGGAGTCCTTCCAGCGCGTGCTCTGCGTCGTCGCGCACCCTGACGACATGGAGTACGGCACGTCCGCGGCCGTCGCGCGCTGGACCGCGCGCGGCATCGAGGTCGGTTATCTGCTGCTCACCCGCGGCGAGGCCGGCATGCCGAACCCTCCCGAGGAGACTGCACGCCTGCGCGTCGCCGAGCAGCGGGCCGCCTGCGACGTCGTCGGCGTCAAGCACCTGACCGTCCTCGAACACCCGGACGGCGTGCTGGTCTACGGTCTCGACCTGCGCCGGGACATCTGCCGGGAGATCCGCCGGTTCAGGCCCGACGTCGTACTCGGCACCGGCTACGCGATCGAGACGCCGTACGGCTTCGACCAGGCCGACCACCGCGCGGCCGGGCTCGCGACGCTCGACGCGGTGCGCGACGCGGGCAACCGGTGGGTCTTCCCTGAGCAGGTCGACGACGAGGGTCTCGAACCGCACTCCGCGCGCTGGTACATCGTCCCCGGACTCGCCGACTCCGGCGCGACCCACGGCGTCGAGGTCACGGGCGAGCCGCTGCGTCGTGGCGTCGCCTCGCTGGAGGCGCACGCCGCGTACCTGGCCGCGCTCCCGGACCACCCCGCCCCCGCGGACTTCATCCCGCGGTTCACCGCGATGAGCGGCAAGGCCCTGGGCGTCGAGCACGCCGTCCTGTTCCGCGCCCACGACCTGCAGGCGCCCCCCGGGTTCGACACCGAAGCCGCGGGTGACTGACCGCCGGGTCGGAGTCAGTCCTGCGGGCTGAGCAGGACGATCGGGATCTCGCGGTCGGTCTTCTGCGCGTACTCGTCGTACAGCGGGAAGATGCCCACCATCTGAGGCCAGAGGAGCTCTCGTTCGGCCGGGGACGCCACCCGGGCGCGCGCGGTGAACCGACGGCCGCCGACCTGCACCCCGACGCTCGGGTCCGCCCGGAGGTTGGTGAACCAGGCCGGATGCTCGTCGGCACCGCCCTTGGAGGCGACGACCACGAGGTCCTCGCCCGCGGTGCCGTAGATCAGGCAGGTGCGGCGCGGAATGCCGGTCCTGCGGCCGGTCGTGGCGAGCACGAGCATGTGGACGCCGTTGGACTCGTGTCCCTCGGTGCCGCCCGAGGCCAGATACGTGCGGGTCTGCTCGGCGACCCAGTCCCACTGCGAGTCGGTGGCGCGGTCGAGGTCTTCGGCGACAGCCATGACGGAAGGTCCTTTCTGGAACGGAAGCTGATACGGAAGGTGCTGACTGGCTGTCCGCGTCAGTTTCGGTTGAGCTCCTCGCACAGCCCGATGATGACGCCGGCGGGACCGCGGACGTAGCCGTACCGGCAGAAGTCCTCGTACTGCGCCACCTCGCCCACGAGTTCGGCGCCGTGGGGGCGCAGGCGCCCCAGGACGTCGTCGACGGAGTCGACGGCGAACGTGAGGCGGGGGATGCCCGGGACGTTCACCGGCGCCCTCGGCGCCGTGCCGGTGGCCACCGGCGTGTCGAACGCCGACAGCTCGACCCGGCCGTGGCCGTCCGGGGTCCGCAGGACGACCATGTCCGCGCGGACGCCCTCCAGCCCGACGAGCTGGTCCACCCACGCGCCCTCGACCGTCGCCTTGCCCTCCACCTCCAGGCCCAGTTCGACGAAGAACGCGGCAGCGGCCGCGAGATCCTCGACGACGTAGCCCACGTGATCCATCCGCTTGATCATGATCTCTCCTGTGTCACGCGGCCCGTCGTGGCCGCTCGTGCCCCTGGGACGGAGCTGGCTCGACGTTCTCGACACAGCGGCGGATGTGACGCCGGTCACAGCCCACGAGCAGCGCCAGCGCTCTCGTGGGCCGGCTCCTGGACGGCGACGCGGGAACCGGGCGTACCGAGACGCGGCGGGTGCTCAGGCCCGGCGGCCGACTGATCGCGTCGGTGCAGCACCCCTTCGTGGACTACGCGACCCGGGATCCTCGGCCCGACTGTCACGCGACCACCAGCTTCACCGACGACTGGGCAGGGCTGGTGGGGCAGGCCGCCCCGATGACCTTCTGGCGTAGGCCCCTGCACGCGATGACCGACGCCTTCACCGCGGCCGGCTTCCGCCTGGCCGTCATCGGCGAGCCACAGCCCGACCCGGCCGCCCGCGAGCCGTACCCCGACGACTTCCACGACCTCTCGACGAGGATGTGCTTCCTGCTCTTCGTTCTGGAGGTGCCCCCGGCTCCGGGTACGTGACCCGCTCGACCGCGCCGTGCGGCCGGTGCGCTTTTCCCGGCCGCACGGCGGCTCAGCGCAGTCCGGCGAAGAGATCGTTCTCGGGTAGGGCCGCGCCGGTGGTGTCCCGGACCCGTACGAAGGTCTCCATGCCCATCAACTCGCCGAACCTCTCCTTGCCCATCCTGAGGAAGAAGATGTTCTCGCCCTGACTGGCGTGCGCGGCCAACGCGTCGAACTTCTGACCGCTGAACGCGGTCGTGTCCACCCACGTGGTGATCTCGTCGTCGGGGAGGCCGATCTCGGCCAGCGCGGCGGCCTCGGCAGGATCCGGCTCCGGCATGTCCTCACCGAACTCACGCATGATCTCGCCGAACCGCTGCATCATCGAGCGGGGCGCCGTGGTCCAGTACACCTTCGGCGCCAGCGCGGTCATCTCCAGCGCCGCCATCGTGATGCGGTGGGCCTGAATGTGGTCGGGGTGGCCGTAGAAGCCGTTCTCGTCGTAGGTGACGACCACGTCAGGTCGGTAGTGCCGCATGAGTTCCGCGAGTCGGGCCGCACCCTCCTGCACGGGGGTCCGCCAGAAGGATCCGGGGGCGTCGTTGCTCGGCCAGCCCATCATCCCGGAGTCGGCATAGTCCAGCATCTCCAGATCGCTGACCTTCAGGACGCCACAGCTCGCCTCGAGTTCCTGACGGCGCATCGACACGACCGCCGCCGGATCGTGCCCGGGATCGCCCGGCTTGACGCCCCCCGGTCCGTCACCGCAACCGCCGTCGGTACACGTCACGAGAACCGTCCGGATGCCCTCCGCCGCGTACTGCGCGAGGACCCCTCCGGTTCCGGTCGCCTCGTCGTCGGGGTGGGCGTGTACGGCCATGAGCGTCAAGGGCCGGTCAGTCATGAAACAGTCCTCCTGCAGAAATACGTCCTGGTCCGAGTGCGCGGCGGGCGTACCGCGATCCTGGGGCCCGGAATCCTGGTGGGGCGGACGACCTGGTGGTCTCCGTGTCCCCCGCCCGTGCGGCGCGGGTCCCCCGGTCAATGCAACCGTGCCGGCCGTACCGGCTGTTCCCGGCGCGGCCCCTTGGCCGTCCAGGCGTCGGCGTTCAACGCGAGGATCCGAGTCCCATCCGGCACCAGCCGTGAGATTCCGACACGAAATCCGCGACCCTACATCGGCCAGCGTGGGCCCGACACCGGGTCGTGGCACCAGACGTACTGCCGATCGGGCTCGACGGTCATACCGTGGTCGTACAGCCCGGGCTCGCCCAGTTCGCGCCAGTCGTCCCAGGCCCGCTCCACCTCGTCGAGCAGGTCCCGCGGCCCGCCAAGGTACGCGACCGGCTCGCCGTCGTCCGGGGCGACCAGCGTGGCCCACGACGCGACGCCGTCGTCCAGCCACGCCGTCGCTCCCTCGCCCCTGTGGTCCCCGCCCGTGGTGATCCGCACGTCGGGCAGGGCGACGCGCAGCGCGAAGAGCAGGTGCGCGTTGTCGCGGAGGGCGCGCGGGTCGCGCTTCGGGGCGCGTTCCCCGCGAGGTGCCTCGTCGCCCCGGACCTGCCGCCAGCCGCGCGCCGCGCGGCTCCCCCGCGCAGGCATGAACATCGCCAAGCCCTGCACCCAGCCGGTCGCCGACCGTCCGTCCTCGGCGACGGTCAGGGCCACGTGGCCGAGCCGCCCCCAGGGCGCGACGATCCGGCCGCCGGGCCGGGTCTGTTCGATCCACGCCCAGGGCACCCGCTCCACGGCGTACGTCGCGATCACCCGGTCGAACGGCGCGCCCGCCGGCCAGCCGCCCACGCCGTCCGCGATCTCCACCGCCGTGTCCACGCCCGCCACCCGCAGATGCCCGCTCGCGGTCGCGGCCAGCCCGGCATCCACCTCGACGCTGACCACCCGGCCGGGACCCGCGCGCCAGGCCAGCAGCGCGGCGTTCCATCCCGAGCCGGCGCCCAACTCCAGCACCCGGTGACCCGGCTGCACCAACAGCGCGTCAAGCATGTCCGCGACGACCGACGGACACGACATGCTGGAGACGGCCACACCGTCGTTGACCCGGGTGACGGCCGGGTCGTCGGGCCCGCCGTACACCTCGTCCGCCCACGCCTCCGGGTCCTCGGCGCGGTCGATCGGCAGGTACGCGTCGCCGTCCCACCGCCACAGCCGCTCCGGCGCGAAACGGTGGCGCGGCAGCGCGTCGAAGGCCTCCCGCACCCACGGTGACCGCTCCGGCCACGCGCCGCACGCGGCCATGGCGGCGGCCAGCCGTTCCCGACGCCCCACGAACGCGTCCACCTCGCCGGCTACTTCCGGTGCGTCCCGGACGGCGGTGGCGGCTTGGGCACCTGCCCGTCGGCATTGTCCGGCGGCGGCGTGCCCTGCCCCGGATCGGGGTCCGGCTTCCTGTGCTGTCCCATGGCGTCCCCTCCCGACGGCGTGACGTCCCGTCAGCCTCCGTCTTCACCCGCCTGATCCACCACGGGGAGCGCGCGCCCCAGTCGGCCGGACGCGCGACCCGGAGCGCACCCCTCCCCACACGCCCAGGGCTACTCGTACCGGAGCCGCCACTCCGTCGGGGTCATCCCGCGCCGGGCCCGTTGCGCCTCGGCCCGGCCACGCAGCGGCTCGTCCCACTCCCGGAAACGAGCGGTCAGCCAGCCGGCCGAGACCCCGTACCGCCGGGCGAGCGAGGCCATCGGCTGCCCGTCCCGGTAGCGGGCAAGCGCCTCGTCCCTGGGTATCTCCGGCATGCGTTTGCGCGGCATCGGGAGGTCACCTCCCGCCCCGACTCAGCCGGTTGGCCTCGCTCTGCTGGTTCGCTTCCCTGACCTTCCTGCGCAGTTCCTCGGCGGACCCGCCGGTGGCCTGACCGCCCGGCTGATCCGGCGGGGGCGCCTCGGTGGTCACCGCGGACTCGCCCCGGCCCGGGGGCTGCCCTCCAGCGCCTCGGCCAGCATGGTCGCCTCGGCGAGCGTCAACGGGTTGACGACGACGGCCCGGTTGAGCCCGTAGGTCGTCAACTCCACGCGGCTGCGTACGCCCAGAAGGGCGAAGTTCCGCCGAAGCCGGTCACGCACGGCGAGCGGATCGGGCTGTGGCTGCTGCATGACGGGATTCCTCCTGCTGCGTTCCGTAACTGTTCCGCTACAAGCGTCGGCAGCCGGGAGTACGCTGACCAGGAGTTTGGTGTGGACCCTCATCGCGGCCACACCGCACGTTTCTCTTCTGGGGGTTCGATGGCTCCGAAGCACGTGGCACCGGCCCGCCGCATGTACGCGGAGGAGCTGCTCCGACTCCGCGAGGAGTCCGGCATGTCGCTTAGCCAGCTCTCGGAGGCGGCGAGGTTCGACCGCTCGTACCTGAACAAGCTGGAGCGCGGCGAACGCCTCGGCGACCTGGAGACCGCGAAGCGGCTCGACGACGTGTACGGGACGAGGCGCAGCCTCCAGAACCTGTGGAAGCTGGCCAAGGACGACGTGTACCTCGGGCGGTATCAGCGGTACATGGATCTTGAGGAGCGGGCCAGCGTCATCCAGAAGTACATGGCCCAGTACCTTCCTGGGCTCCTCCAGACCGAGGAGTACGCCAGGGAACTGCTCTGGTCCACACCTCACCACGTCGACGAGGAAGACGCGCTGGAAGAACAGCTGGCTCTTCGCATGAGCCGGCAGGCGATACTGCGCAACGGCGACTCCCCGGCGCACTTGCGGATCGTCCTGGACGAGGGGGTCTTTCGCCGTCCTCTCCAGGATCGCGAGGCGTGGCAGCGGCAATTGGATCGCCTTTTGGAGGATGCAGAGCTACCAAACGTCACCCTGCATGTGCTGCGGTTCGAGGCGGGTGTGCATGACCTGCTGGGAGGGTCACTGACGATTCTGTGGCTTCCGGACGGCACCTCGGCTGCCTACCTGGAAAGCGCCAAGTCCGGTGAGGTCATCGAGGAACCGGACGAGGTCGAACAGCTCAAGTTGTCCTACGATCGCCTCAGAGACCTCGCGCTCTCCCCCGAGGACTCTCTGGAGTTCATTCGATCCCTCCTGAAGGACGGCAAGAGATCATGACCCCTCGAACCGACCTCAGCACCGCTGCATGGCGCAAGTCCAGCTACAGCAATGGGGGAGACGGGAACTGCCTGGAGGTCGCCGACGGCCACCCACGCTTTGTCCCAGTCCGCGACAGCAAGAACCCCGGCCCTCTTGTGGTCCTGCCTGCCCACGCCTGGCAGACCTTCGTCGACAGCCTCAAGGACTGACCAGCCATGGACCTCAGCACCGCTGCATGGCGCAAGTCGAGCTACAGCAATGGAGGAGACAACAACTGTCTGGAGGTCGCCGACGGCCACCCCGGCGGCGTCCCCGTCCGGGACAGCAAGGACCCCGGTCCGGTCCTGGTGATACCAGGCCCCGCCTGGCAGAGCTTCGTCGACAGCCTCAAGGGCTGACGGCCGAGGCGGGCTCGCGGACCAGGAACACGTCCACAGGGTCCTCCGCCTCGAACACGAAGCCGTGCCGCTCGTACAGCCGGCGGGCCGGGCTGCCCCGGAGCACGTTCAGCCGGACCACCGTGCCGGCCCGGTCGCACCGCTCCAGCAGTCGGCGCAGCACGGCCGCTCCGATGCCCCGGCCCTGCAGCTCCGGGGCCAGGTAGAAGTGCTCCAGCCAGTGGGCGTCCTCGGCCGGCCGCAGCGCGACGCAGCCGGCGAACGCGCCGCGCGCCTCGATCACCCAGGTGTGCGCCGGCGCGAAGCCGTCCCGTAGTCGCTGCCGTACCCGGTACTCGTCGTACCGGCCGAGCCGTTCCAGGTCCGCCCGCAGCACCACGGCCCGGAGTTCGGCCACCGCCTCGACGTCCGCCGCCGAGGCCGGTCGTATCTCCCAGTCCGCCACGATTCAGTGCCCGTCCGGCGTCCAGGCCGCCACCAGGTCCAGCAGGCCGGGGAAACGGGCGTTGAGGTCGGCGACGCGCACGTGGCTGCGGCGTTCCAGGCCGTACTGGCGCTGCCGGGTGACGCCCGCCTCCCGCAGGGCCTTGAAGTGGTGGGTGAGAGAGGACTTGGGACGGTCCAGGCCGAACCAGCCGCAGGTGTGGTCGAACGCCTCCGACTCCAGGAGCAGTTTCCGCACGATCAGCAGGCGCAGCGGGTCGCTCAGCGCACCCAGCACTGTCTCCAGCCGCAGGTCCTCGACCGCCGGCTCGGGCAACGGCTCGGGCAGGCCCGCGGGCTCCGGCAGCACCCTGATGTTCGGCGTCGGACGCTCCGAACGCACCGTCGAAGGCATGGACAGCTCCTCATCAGCCACATCGCTTGTACGACTGAAATCGTACTGCATGCTATGTTCGACTCAACTCGTACTGGGCTCATCGGAGGGATCAGCCGTGTCGGAAAGTCGAACAGTGACGGTGAGGGCGACGGAGGGACGACCGCGTCCGGCCGCCTCGCCGGCGGCTCCCACCTGGTGGGTGTGGCTCGCGGCGTGGCCGGTGACCGCGGTCTTCGTCCTGTCCAACGCGGCCACCCCGCTGTACGTGCTGTGGCAGCGTGACATCGGGTTCTCCCAGGGCACCCTGACCGTGATCTTCGCCTTCTACATCGTCGGGCTGCTCGGCTCCCTGCTGATCTCCGGCGTCGTGTCCGACCGGATCGGACGCAGACCCGTGCTGCTGCCCGCGCTCGCCCTCGCCCTCGCCGCCTGCCTGATCTTCGCCACGGCGTCCAGCGTGCCGGCGCTGATCATGGCGCGGCTGTTCACCGGCATCGCGGTCGGGGCCGTCGTGTCCGCGGGCATGGCCGCCGTGACCGACGTGGCCGGCCGGGACCGCAGGCGGCTCGCGGCCCTGCTCGCCTCCTCCGCCATGGTCTTCGGGGCGGGCCTCGGTCCGCTCCTCGCGGGCGTGCTCTCCGAAACCCTGCCCGCGCCGACCGTCACCGTCTTCGTCGTCGAGACGGCGCTGCTGGCCACCGCGGTGCTCGCCGTCTGGCGCATGCCCGTGCGGCGACCCGAGGCAACGGGAGCACGGGTCCGGGTCCGCCCGCCCGGCGTCCCGCGCGGCGCCGGCCGCCATCTCGCCCTGGGCATCGCGGTATTCGCGCCCGGCATCACCGCGACGTCGTTCGTGCTGTCGCTCGGTCCGTCACTGCTGGCCGGCCTGCTCGGCACCACCAACCGGATCGTCGCCGGGGCCATGGCCTTCGCCATGTTCCTGACCGCCACCGGCGTGCAGTTCGCGGTCCAACGGCTGCCCAGGCGCGCGATCCTGCTCGCCGGAGCGATCGGCACCACGCTCAGCATGCTGACCCTCGTCATCGCCGTGCACGCGTCCTCGGCCCCGGCGCTCCTCACCTCCGCGCTGCTCGCCGGCGCCGGCCAGGGCTTGGGCCAGCTCGGCGGCCTCTCCCTGCTCAACTCCACGGTCCCGCCCCAGCGCCTCGCCGAGGCCAACGCCGCACTCAACATCGGCGGCTACGTCCCGGCCGGCCTGCTGCCGATGTCGGCCGGCTACCTCAGCGACGCCGTCGGGCTGACCGCCGGAGCGACCGGCTTCGGCACCGCCCTGGCAACCCTCGCGATCACCGGCGGCCTCGTGGTCCTCCTCACCCGCCGCCGGGTGACGGACGCCTGAGTGGCCAGCAGGCCTCGCGTCCTCATCCGCCGCCGCCCTCACTGTCTTGCCGGGTGAAATGCCTCAGCTCGGGCACCCTCCAGGCGATCACGGCCACGGTCACCGTGGTGAGCACGCCTCCCGCGCAGATCACCAGTCGCGGTTCGAGAACGGACGCCGCGACGCCGTGCACCAGGTTCCCGACCTGCGGGCCTCCGATGGTCACGATGGTGAGCGATCCCTGGACGCGACCGCGCAGGGCGTCGTCCGTGAGTGCCTGGGTGATGGCGTTGCGGAAGGTGCTCAGCACGAAGTTCACCGCTCCGCCAACGACGAGGGCCGCCAGCGCGAGCCACAGCTGGGCGGCGAGCCCGAGCACCACCACGGTGACGCCCCACGCGGCGGCGGCCCCGGTCATGTAGGCGCCGTAGCGGACCAACGCGCTGAGGCTGTTGGCCGCCGGCAGGAACTGGGCGGGGACCAGCCGGGGCAGCACGGCGCCCATCGTCGTCATGATCGCCCCGAAGGCCAGCCCCTGGCAGGCCACCAGCACCATCAACACCGCGACCGAACCGCCGCCCAGCACCGCCGTCTGGGCCCATAACGCCGCGTACGTCAACACCAGGCCGACGTGGCCGGTCAGCAGCACCGTTCTCCGGTCCCTGGTGTCCGCGACGGCACCGGTCCACAGCGCCGCCACCACCAGCGTGACCAGCGACACCGCCGCGGACTGGCCCACGGCCGCCGACGATCCCGTCACCGCGAACAGCTGCGCCGGGATCGCGACCACGCTGAACGAGCCGCCCACCGCACAGACCGCCGAGGCCACCCACAGGCGGCGATACGCCGCGATGGCCAGCGGACGGCGGTCGATTCCGTAGGCGGCCAGGGAACGGACTCCCGACGTGTTCACCGACCGGTGGCGCCGCGACGGGTGTTGTCCGGCGCGGGTGGTGTGTCCAGGCTCACGACCTCGGCGACCGCGCAGGCCACGTTGTCGGGTGCGCCGGCGGCGTACGCCGCGGCGAGCAGGTCGTCGAGCACCTGCCGAGGGCCGCCGCCTCCGGTCAGTGCCTCGTGCAGCGTCCCGTTCGACAGGACGGCCGACAGGCCGTCGGAGCAGAGCAGGTACCGATCGCC
The DNA here is from genome assembly GCF_039871525.1 of Streptomyces sp. B6B3. Classification (NCBI taxonomy): domain Bacteria; kingdom Bacillati; phylum Actinomycetota; class Actinomycetes; order Kitasatosporales; family Streptomycetaceae; genus Streptomyces; species Streptomyces sp. B6B3. Next base: position 297,837 of record NZ_JBDPLU010000002.1, read on the forward strand.
GGCCGCGGCGCCGTGCAGCGACAGGTCGGGCTGTGCTCCGCCGGTGCCGGTCAGTGCCTGCGTCAGCAGCGAGCGCTGCGGATGCGAGGCCGCCTCCTCCACGGTCAGCCGTCCCTCGTCGACGAGGGACTGCACGTGGGTGTGGTCATGGGTGATCTGGAACAGCTCTCCGTCCCGCACGAGGTAGGCCCGGGTGTCGCCGATGTGCACCAGCGCCAGCCGGGAGCCCGACCACCAGAGCGCGGTCAGCGTGGTGGCGGCCTCCCCCTGGTCCGTCGACGCGGCGATCTCGCCGATCGCCCGGTCGGCCTCGCCGACCGCGTCGGCGAGCGTGCCGAGCAGATCCGCGGCCGGCACGGCCAGCGTTTCCAGCGGTTTGAGCGCGGCCACGGCCGCCGCACTCGCCAGGCCACCCGAACCGCGGACCCCGTCGGCCACGGCCAGAAGTCGAGGTCCCGCGTACGCGGTGTCCTCGTTGCTCGTGCGCATCAGCCCCAACTCCGAGCGGGCGGCGTACCGGATCCCGAGCATGATTGTCGACTCGTCCACAGAGGTGCCTCCTCCTGTCAGGTAGTCGACGAGGAAGGTGGCCAACCGCCCCCTGGCGGCGGTCTCGGCCTGCACCTGCTGCCAGTAGCGGTCGATCTCCGCGGCCGCCTCGGGCGCCGGCAGGTCGCATACCCGCCGGATACGCGCCAGCGGCATGCCCAGCCGTCGCAGCCAGGCGATCAACCGGGCCCGCTCCACCTGCGCCGGATCGTAGTAGCGGTAGCCCGACTCACCGTCCACCGCGGCCGGCCGCAGCAGCCCGAGCTCGTCGTACAGCCGCAACGCCTTCGGCGACAGCCGAACAGCACGCGCGAAGGCTCCGATCGTCAGCAGTCGCCGCATCGCCGCCCCCTCCTCGCCCCGGCCACCCCAGCCGGTTCCAGGAGCCTGGGGCTTCACCCAGGGGCAAGGTCAACCCGACGCCGCTCGGCGTCGGATGTGGGAGGGGTCCCAGGGCGTCGCCCTTACGCTCCGGCTCCGGACAGATGCTGAGGGGAGCATGAAAATGGCGTACGAAACCGGATCGCAGCCGGAGGTGAGGCCCGAGCTCCGGCAGGAGCGCAGGCCCCGTGCGGTCATGTGGGTGGTGGTGCTGATCTGGGTCCAGGTGGTGGCCAACGTCCTGCTCGGCTTGCTGGTGCTCGGTCTCGCCCAGGAGGACGAGAGCCATGGCCGGGACGTCCCCGGCCTGGTCTACTTCATCGGCTACGTCTCCTTCCTGGCGGCGGCGCTGCTCGCGGTGTGCGCCGTGCTGCTGGTCGGGCGCCGCCTCGGCTGGCCGCGCTACACGGTCATCACGATCGAGTGGCTGCTTGTCGCCTCCTGGTTCGTCATGCTGTTCGCCGCGGGGACGGGCGGCGGGGCGGGCATCCCGCCGATCATTCCGATGGTCGTCGCGCTCCAGCTCGCCAGGAAGGAGATGACGGACTGGTACGACGACTCGCCGCATCGGCGGTGAGGCTGCCTCGGCAACCCGGACTCCTCCTGATCGGCCCTGCCGGACCAGGGCTGTTACACGACCGATCTTGTCTGTTCTCTGGCAGTTTCCCTGCCACGGCGCAGGATCGGGTCCCGTTGCAAGGCAGGAAGGGGACCACGTGTCCTGGGGAGAGAGGGCGGGGGCGGGCCCGCTCGCGTCCGATGACCCGGCGGAGATCGGCCCCTACCGGCTGCGTGCCCGCCTGGCCTGGCGGATGCAGCAGGTGATCGAACCGACCGCGTTGATCGTCGATGGCACCGGGTTCCTCAAGGACGGAGCCCCCTCGGCGTGTGGCCCGGCAGCGGCCGGGCCGAAGAACACCGACGGTCCGGAACTACCGGGGCGCTGGCTGCTGAGCCGAATGGCCCGCCACCCAGCCCGAACCTGTCCGGTTCTGGATCTCCAACCTGCCGGCACACCCCTTTTGGCCACCCTCGTGCGTACCGCGAAGCTGCGCTGGCGCAGCCAGCACGACCACCGCGAGATGAAACAGGCCCTGGGCCTGGCCCACTTCGAGGGCCGCACCTGGCCAGGCTGGCACCACCACATCCCCCCGTGTCCGTCGCCCAGGCCATCTGCACTCCGACGCATCACCCGATCCCCAAAAGACACGGCGCCAGCCAAGCACTACGAGAAGTCTGTCTGCTGTGGCTCCAGGAGGTGGGGCGCCAGGGCCGCCAGCTCGTCGACGGCGGCGGTGAGGGTGGCGGCGAGCGGGTGGAGCAGCACATGGTCCGCGCCCGCGGCGAGGTGGTCGCGCAGGCGCCGGACGATCGCCGCCTCGTCGCCCCAGGCCAGCACGGCATCGACGAACCGGTCACTGCGCTCACCCGCCAGGTCGGCATCGCCCCAGCCCAGGCGCCGGTAGTTCAGGGTGTAGGGGTTGTCGGCCCGGTCCCGGCCCACGGCGAAGATGGCGCGCAGCCGGCCGCGAGCCGCGGCGGAGTCGGCGTCAAGGACGAGGGCCTGCTGCGGGACCAGCAGCGGGCCCGGCCCGAGCAGCTTCCGCGCGGCCGCCGTGTGCGCGACGGGTTGCAGGAACGGGTGGACGCCGTCCGCGCGCTCCCCGGCCAGCCGGTGCGCCCGCGGGCCCAGAGCGGCCAGCACCCGCGGGTACCGGACGTCCGGCAACAGCCGCGTGGCCGCCGCGTCCATGGCGTCCAGATAGTCGCGCAGGCCGCTGACCGGACGGGCACCCTGCTGCCCGCCCAGCCCGAGGACCAGCCGGCCCGGGTACGCCTCGGCCAGGGTGGCCGCGCCCGCGTGCATCGCGTGCGGCTGGCGGACCGAGACGTTGGCGATTCCGGTGCCGACGACGAGCCGGTCGGTCGCCGCCAGCGCCACGGCGGCCTGGGCGAACGCCTCGCGTCCCCCGACCGGCGACCCGGCCGGCACCTCGCCGGTCCACAGCGAGCCGTACCCGAGCCGCTCCAGGCGGGCGAACTGCTCCCGCTGTTCCGCCACCGGAGCGCCCAGCAGCGTCGCCGGCGCGATCCACACCCCGAACCGGCCCAGCCGCCCCCGGGTCTCCTCCGCCATCCCAGCCGTCATGGCAGGACCATCCCTTCGTCCAACTAACCGGATGCAGCCTCCGGTTGTCGTGTGGGTACGATAAGGAGGCTGCCTCCGGTTGGCAAGGTCGGGGTTGGCGGCGCACGGCGTGCGGCGTGGAGGAGGAGGGCGGATGGGCGAGACGACCGGCCCGCGGCTACGTGCCGACGCACGGCGGAACCGCGAGCGGCTGCTGGCCGAGGCGCGCGCCGCGTTCCTCGCACACGGCACCGAGGCGTCCCTGGAGGAGATCGCGGCCTGCGCCGGCGTCGGCATCGGCACGCTGTACCGGCACTTCCCCACCCGCCAAGCGCTGCTGGAGGCGTTGCTGCGCGAGCGGTTCGACGCCCTGGCGGCCACCGGCCGCGACCTGCTGGGCGGCCGGCGGCCCCCCGAGGCGGCGCTGCGCGTCTGGGTTCTGGCCCTGGTGGAGATGTCCACGACCTACCGGGGGCTGACGGCCGTGCTCGTGGACACGCTGCGGGACGACGCCTCCGACCTGCACGCCTCCTGCGTGGCCATGCGCGACGCCGGCGCCGCCCTGCTCACCGCGGCGCAACGGGCGGGCGCCGTGCGTTCCGACCTGGCCGCGCTCGACGTCCTCACGTTGGTCTCCGCCGTCGCCTGGGCGCACGAGCGCACACCGGATGGCGCGCGGGAACGGCTCGACCGCCTCCTCGATATCGTCTTCACCGGTCTAGCCGCGCCGCCCGTGACGCGCTCCTCGTAGCGCTTGGTCAGGTTGGCAGGGGTTCTGGGGTGTCGCGGTGACAGGTGGGGCAGGCGCCGGTCCGGACCTCGAGGGGTGTCTGTAGTTCGCGGCGACGTGGTTGAGGCTCAGGCCAGCGCCGTGTCTTTTGGGGATCGGGTGATGCGTTGGAGGGTGCAGATCGCGTGGGCGACGGACACGGGGGGATGTGGCGGTGCCGGCCATCGGCTCCACCGACTTACGCCGCCCGTCCAGCAACAGACCCCCGCAGATACGCCTCGCCCCACCGACGCTGATCCGCCGGCGCGAACGGCTCGAACATCTCCGCCGCGAAATCCTCCAGACCACACCGGACCGCAGTCAACTCCCCGCCCGTCACACCCGGACAACCACACACCAATCAAACGGACACGCCACCGGCGAGTGAACCTGACCAAGCACTACTAGAGCCTGTCTTCGAAGGGCCCGCCCTGCCCGACGTCCCCTTCGAAGACGGACCCCAGCGGCTCAGCGCTCTCCCGCCCCGGCTCCCTCACCACATGCCACGCGATGGCGGTCCGCACGGTGTTCGCCATGCGCTGTGGCGGACTGGCCTCGGGCGGCGGCAGCGGGGCGTGGGCCGTCGCCGGGAACGCGCCGCGGACCTCGGCGAGGAACTCGCGCCAGCCGGTGCCGTGGGCTATGGCGGCGGCGTACAGCGCGTCGAGCGCGGCCTGGAGCGGGTCCGGGTGCGCCGCCTCCGTGAGCGCCGGGAAGGCCATGGCCTGTTGGGAGGCGTTGGGGGTGCCGTCGAACATCGTGATGACCGTCTCCGGGACCCGCGGGTCGGAGAAGAGGCGGTCCCACTTCCGCCGCTCGTCGTCCAGCGGCGGGGAGAACGGCTGGCCGTGGTCCAGCTCCGCCAGGCCGCGCGCTATCCAGTCCACGCCGCTGAGCCCGGCCACGGCACAGGCCCGGTGCGCGGCCCACCGGGCTATCCCGCGCTGGACGTCAGGACCGGCCTCGTCGATCGCGTGCACCAGGGCGACGTCGAACTCCACCAACCCGGCCACGTTCCCCCCGACCGTCCGCAGCCGGTCGCTGGGCAGGCGTCCACCCCAGTGCTTCCGCTCATACCGCTCCCGCTCCTCCCGACGCTCCCGCTCCTCCTTCTCCCGGGCGAGGCGCCTGGCCTCGGCCAGCTCCTCCGGGGTGGGCGGCGGCGGCAGCTCGCTGGCGAACCGGTGCCAGTACCCGGCGGAGCGGCTCGTCTCCTTGACGACGCGGTCCCGCTCCGGCGGTGCCGGCCAGAACTGCAGCAGGTACTCGTCCAGCACCGGCTCGTCCTCTTCCCGCGTGCCGTCGTGCGCCTCGTCCATGCCGCGGCCGTGGTAGCGGACGCGGTAGTCGCCCTCGGGCAGGCCGAGGTCCCGGCCGGGGCCGCCCCATTCGATCAGCTGCGTGTCGTCCGAGTCCGCGCGGAACGACACCTCCACGATGTCCTCCCAGCCGGCGAGGTCCACGACCGGCTCCGCGTCGTGCAGCTCGATGGTCAGCGGAACGGTGCCCGTGTGCAGCCCGGTCTGCACGAACAGATGCCCGGGCACGGCCGCCCCGCACAGCCCCGACCGCTGCCCCATGAAGCACTCGTTCAGTCCGGCGACCTCGCGGTCGGTGCCGTCGTCGATGTACAGCTGCCCGTAGGACACCCAGAACTCGCCGTCGAAAAGCGTTCGCATGCGGCCAGCATGCCCCCCACCACTGACAACGCCCCCGACCCGCGGATCGCCTCGGGCATCGGCTGGAGTGCGCTCGATGTGGTTGTCTGGGCAACGGTTCGAACTCCTGCTCGTAAAGGTGCGTGATCATGTCCCGCGTTGTGGTGACCGGTGGAAGTGGCAAGCTCGGCCGCGCCGTGGTCCGCGAACTGCTCGACCACGGGTGGGACGTGGTCAACCTCGACCTGGTGCCGCCGGCCGAGCCGCTGTGCCCGTTCGTCCGGGTGGACCTCACCGACTACGGTCAGACCGTGGGCGCCCTCACCGCGGTGGACGACCGCTACGACCGCGTCGACGCCGTGGCGCATCTGGCTGCGGTGCCGGCTCCCGGGCTGGTGCCCAACGCCGCCGTCTTCGGCAACAACATCACCGCCACGTACCACGTCTTCTCCGCCGCCCGGCTCGCGGGCATCCGCAACCTGGTCTGGGCCTCCAGCGAGACGGTGCTGGGCCTGCCGTTCGAGACGCCGCCGCCCTACCTGCCGGTGGACGAGGAGTACCCGGGCCGGCCGGAGAGCAACTACTCGCTGGCCAAGCATCTGGAGGAGCAGATGGCCGTCCAGCTGTGCCGGTGGGACCCGGAGCTGAAGATGGTCGGGCTGCGGTTCTCCAACGTGATGGAGGTGGCCGACTACGCGCGCTTCCCCGACTTCGACGCGGACCCGCGGCTGCGCCGCTGGAACGCGTGGTCGTACATCGACGCCAGGGACGGCGCCCAGGCCGTGCGGAAGGGCCTGGAGTACGAGGCCGCGGGCGTCGAGGTCTTCGTCATCGCGAGCCCGGACACCGTGATGTCGACGCCGTCCGCCGAACTGGCCGCCGCCGAGTTCCCCGGCGTGGAGGTCAGGGGCGAGCTCGGCCGCCACGAGTCGCTGATGTCCACCGCCAAGGCCCGCCGCCTGCTCGGCTACGCCCCCGCGCACAGCTGGCGCGACCACGTGCCGGGGCACGCCGGCTAGCGCTCGCCGCCCGCCGCGCGCCGCCCGGGACGGACCGGCGCCGCGATGAAAGTGGAATGAAAGGACCCGCCGACATCGTGGCCGCAGGACCGGCTTGGCGGGGCGCGGTCCGCACGGCGGCGCCCCTTGCTCCGGTCGTATCCCATCGACAGCGAGCAGGCGAGCGATGTCCAGCAACTACCAGCAGCCACAGCGGCCGCATCAGCAACAGCCCTATCAGCAGCAGCCACCGCAACAGCAGCCCTACTACGCCGCGCCACAGCAAGCCGCCCCCCAACAGGGCGGCCCGCAGCACGGCGCCCCGTACTACCCGCCGGGCGGCGCGGCGCCGCAGCCGCCCGGCGGCGGAAAGAAGCGCGGGCCGCTGATCGCCGTCGCGGTGGTCGTGGCGATCGCCCTGGGCGTCGGGGGTGTGATGTTCCTCGGCGGAGACGACGACGGCGGCCCGGGCGGGGGCGGCGGCTCGGACGTGGCGCTGACCCCGAACCCGGACCTGGAGCCGATGGACTTCCCCGACGCGCAGGCGCTGGGCTACGACGAGGGCGCCGACGCCGCGTGCGAGGCCGTCTCGGAGATCATGACGGCCCGCGGCTACGAGTTCCAGAGCGCGGAGAACAACGACGGCGGCATCGACTGCTGGTACGCCACCCCGGCCGCCAGCTCGTTCGAGGACGGCACGAACCACATCACGGCCAACGTGTACATGTCCATGGGCGCCGTGGCGGAGGACGCGTACGCCTCCTTCACCTCCGCCATGGCCTCCTACACGGAGGGGGAGAACGGCGGCGGGACGACGTACGGCCCGCTCTACGAGCTCCCGGTCGGCGAGGAGGGGTGGATCCGCCACAACCAGACCGACGTCCGCGGCGACGGGACCGCGTCGTTCCGCAAGGAGGGGACCACCTTCTACGTCACCGCCTACGGCTGGATCGAGCAGGGCGACACGGACGAGCCGCTCACCGAGGAGACCACCTTCCGGGAGATCACCGACATCATCACCGCGCTCGGCGGCGGCGAGGCGGGCGAGCCGCAGATCAGCGAGTCGGCCGCCGAGGAGTACCCGGGCGAGCTGCCGGAGTTCGGCGACCCGGTGCTGCCGGCGGAGGGCTCCGGCGAGGAGCGGTGCGCGGCCCTGACGACCGTGGCCACCGAGCAGCTCGACTCGCAGGTCATGGGCACCGGCACCGACACGATCGGCGGGGTCGTGCCCACCACGTTCTGCAACTACGAGCCGGCCGAGTCGGCCTACGGCCAGAGCGACACCGGCATCAGGAACATCCGGCTCACGATGAACAACTACACCGACAACGACGTCAGTTACGCTGCGGGCGACCTCGGCTCCCAACTGCGGCACACCATGGAGCGCACCGAGACGGAGGACGGCTTCGGCCAGCTCTACGCGCTGCCGGCCGGCACCTCGGGCTACATGATCTACAACGCCGACGAGTACGGGAGCAGCTTCCTGGAGGCGGGCTGGGTGGTCGGCGACAACTACATCACCATCAGCCTCAGCGGCTTCCTCGTGATCGAGGGCTTCGACCAACGGGCGTTCACCGAGGAGGAGATGGTGGCCGACCTCTCGGCCCTGCTGACCGCGATGGGCGGCTGACCGCCGGCATCGGCGCCACACCCGCCGCCCGGACCAACCCACCGGAGAGGCAGGAGGGTTGGTCCGGGCCGTCGGGCAACCCGCGCTCACGGCGGGCGGCGGGTCGGAGCGCGCGACCGGGTGGGCCGGCGTCAGCCCGGGCTGCGCGGCCTCACGACGACGCGGGCTCCGGGTCCGTCGCCAGCCGGGCGTGGAGCTCGACGTCGTAGCGGACGCCGTCGTACTCGAGCTTCTGTCGCTGCCGCCCCTCCACGGCGAAGCCGGCGGCGCGCGCCACGCCGCAGGACGCGGGGTTGTTCGTCCGGTGCCCGAGCTCCAGGCGGAACAGCCCCGCGTCGTCGAAGGCCCAGCGGGCCACGGCACGGCAGGCGCGGGACGCCGTGCCCCGGCCCCGGGCCGGGGCCGTCGTCCAGTAGGACACCCAGCCCGTGCCGTGCCGCAGGTCCACCGGGCCGACACACACCTGGCCCAGCACCCGGCCGCCGCCGTCGACCACGGCGAAGGAGTACCCGGAGCCCGCCGCCCACTGGTCGCCGCGCGCGGTGATCCACCGCTCGGCGGCCCGGGCCGAGTCGACCGGCTCGTGGGACTGCCCGCGCATCAGTGGATCCGCGAACGCGGCCAGCACCGCCGAGGCGTCCCCCACCTGCCAGCTGCGCAGTTGCAGTCCGGCCGAAGCGTCCACACGTTCTCGCACCCCCCGAGTCTCGCCCGCCGGCCCGCGGCCTGTCACCTCGGTTTGTCCACGGGCCACAACGCCGAGGCGGGGTTGACCGCGCGGCCGTGGGGTGGGAAGTTGGCGCCGCGGCCTGGGATGGAACGTTTCAGATTCGGCTTCGACTCCGGTGGGACGACCGGACGTATGGAGGACTCCCATGAAACGCAGGACGCTGCTCACCGCCACGGGCACCGCCGCCGCCTCGGGCCTGCTGGTCCCGCTGCTCCCGGCCACCGCGCGCGCCGCCACCGTCGCGATCGACCCCGACGACGCCTGGGGCGTGTGGGAGGGCTGGGGCACCTCGCTGGCCTGGTGGGCGAACGTGATGGGTGACGACGAGTCGCTCGCCGACCTCTTCTTCACCCTCCGGACGGTCTCCGCCGCCGGCACCCAGCTGCCCGGCCTCGGCATGAACCTGGCCCGCTACAACGTGGGCGCGTGCAGCTGGAACACCTACCAGGGCGAGTCGATGGTGGTCTCGCCGAACATGCAGTCGTTCAAGCAGATTCCCGGCTTCTGGACCGACTGGGGCAGCGAGGACCCGAACTCCAGCTCCTGGGACTGGTCGGCGGACGCCACGCAGCGGGCCATGATGGTCGCCGCGCACGAACGCGGGGTGGCGATGGAGCTGTTCTCGAACTCCCCGATGTGGTGGATGTGCCTCAACCACAATCCGGCCGGCGCGGCCAACGGCGCCGACAACAACCTCCAGCCCTGGAACTACCGGCAGTTCGCGGTGTACCTGGCCGAGACCGCCCGGCAGGCGCGGGACCGCTGGGGCGTCCCGTTCGTCTCCGTCGAGGCGTTCAACGAGTCCACCTCGAACTACTGGAGCGCGACCGGCCGGCAGGAGGGCTGCCACTTCGACTCGGACATCCAGCAGCAGGTGCTGGCCCACCTGCGCACCGAACTGGACGCCCGGGGCCTGTCCGACCTGCCGATCGCCGCCTCCGACGAGACGTCGTACGACGCGGCGCTGTCCACCTGGCGGAGTTACTCCTCGGCCAGCAAGGGCTTGGTGGAGCGCGTCAACGTGCACGGCTACCAGGGTTCCAGCGGCCCGCGCTCGACCCTGCGGGACGAGGTGCGGGCGGCCGGCAAACGGCTGTGGAACTCCGAGTACGGCGACAGCGACGGCACCGGCCTGTCCATGGTCCGCAACCTGATGCTGGACCTTCGCCAACTGCGTCCCGACGCCTGGCACTTCTGGCAGGTGCTGGACGAGAGCCCGAACTGGGCGACGATCTCGTTCGACCCGGCCGCGGGACGGCTGCTCGCGGTGCAGCAGAAGTACTGGTTCCTGGCGCAGTTCACCCGGCACATCCGGCCCGGGATGCGGATGATCGACGCCGGCGTGGACAACGTGGTCGCCGCGCTCGACGAGAACGCGGACCGGCTGGTCGTGGTCGCGGCCAACCTCGGCAGCGGCGCGCAGGACCTGACGCTCGACCTGTCGGCGTTCGGCACGCTGCCCGCCGACGGCACCGAGGTCGGGCTCCGGGTCACCGACAGCGCCTCGGGCGGGGCCCGTTACGCCGCCCGCGCCGGCACCCGGCTGTCCGGCGGCCGGCTCACCGTCTCGCTGCCCGCGTCGTCCGTGTACACCTTCGACGTCAACGGCGTGGCCGCCTGACCGCGACGCCCGCCCGAACCCGCGTTCCCCCGTACCTCCAGGAGCGACGGGAGGCCGGCGCCCAGGCGGGGCACCGGCCTCCCGGCCTTCCCGGTCACGGGGTCCCGGGTCGTGAGGGGGTCGGCCGGGGTCAGCCGACGAGTTCGCGCTCCTCCTCGCCGCGCTCCTCGCCCGGCCCGTCTCCCGGCTTGGCGAGCGCCGCCGGCTGGGCCTTGGCCTTCTTCCCGTGCATGACCAGCGTGGCCAGCAGGGCGGCGGCCAACGAGCCGATCGCGCTGATGGTGAAGGTGGTCGACATCGAGGTGGTGAACGCCTCCCGGGCGACCTGGACCAGGCCGGGGTCGTCCCCGACGACGGCCAGGGCGTCGGTGATCGACTCCCTCGCCTGCTCGGGCGCGTCCTCGGGCATCTCGCGCGTGTAGCCGCTCGCCAGGAGCGAGCCCAGGATCGCGATGCCGAGCGCGGTGCCGGCCTGCTGGATGGTGTCGTTCAGCGCCGAGCCGACGCCCGCCTTCTCCGGCGGGATGGTGCCCATCAGCGCGCCGATCGCGGCCGGCATCGCGAGGCCGGCGCCGAGGCCGAGCACGCCGAGCGCGACGGCCGGGACGGTGAAGCCGGCGTCCGCCTCGACGGTGGTCAGCAGGGCGAAGGCGGCGGCCATGACGACCAGGCCGACCTGGATCACCAGGCGGTGGCCGACCTTCGCGACGAGCCCGGCGCCCAGCGCGTTGCCCACCAGTCCGGCCAGGGCCAGCGGCACGAACGCGAGCCCCGCCTTGATGGGCGAGTACCCGAGCACGAACTGCAGGTACATGGTGAACACGAGCAGCAGGCCGCCGTTGCCCACCTGGACGATGGTCAGCGACAGCGAGCCGCCGCTGAAGTCGCGGTGCTTGAACAGGCCCAGCGGGACCATCGGGTGCGCGGTCCGGTGCTCCCAGACCACGAACGCGCCGAGGGCGAGGACCGCGACGGACAGCGAGATCCAGGACCGGCCGCCGAAGGCGCCGTGCTGCGGGATCTCGATGATCCACCAGACCAGGGCGGTCATCCCGACCGCGGACAGGGTCGCGCCGAACGGGTCGGGCTTCTGCCAGGGGCCCTTGGACTCCGGCATCAGCGTCACGGCCGCGGCGACGGCCAGCACCACGAACGGCACGTTGAGGTAGAAGATCGACTCCCAGCCGAAGTGGTCCACCAGCAGGCCGCCGATCACCGGGCTGCCGACCAGACCGAGCATGGACACCGAACTCCACGCCGCCATCGCCTTGGGGCGCTCGTCGTCGTCGAAGACGGTGATGAGGATCGACAGCGTCGAGGGCATGATCAGGGCCCCGCCGAGGCCCATCGCGACCCGCGCGGCGATGACCTCGCCCGGGTTCGTGCAGAACGTCGCGACCAGGGACGCCGCGCCGAAGAGCAGCAGGCCGATGATCATGACCTTCCGGCGGCCGAACCGGTCGCCGAGGCTGCCCGAGGTGAGCAACAGGCCCGCGAAGACCAGGATGTAGGAGTCGAGGATCCACTGGGTGTCCTGGGCGCTGGCGCCGAGGTCCTCGCTCATCGGCGGCACCGCGACGGTCAGCGCCATGCCGTCGACCACCAGGACCAGCGTGCTCAGGCACAGCACGACGAGGACCCACCAACGGCGTGGGTTGCGGGTATCCATGGGCTTCCTTTCGCTCGCGACGCGGTACCGCGCACGCTGTTCCTTGGATGCGCACACCGTACGCTAGCGGGAACAGTGTTCGCAATCCTGCGAGCGATGTACGCTGTATGCGAACGTTGTACGCAGAGGTTGCGTGGGACAGTTCACACAGACGCCAGCGTCATCCGCGTCGTCCGCATCGCTCGCAGCCGAAGATCGCCCGCAGCCGAAGGAGAGCCATGACCACCGGGACGAACCCGGTCCCGTCCGTCTGGGCCCGACAGCCAGCCGAACCCGACCAGCCCGCGCTCAGCCGGGCCGTGATCGTCCGCGAGGCGGTCGCCCTGCTCGACGCCGAGGGCATGGAAGCGCTCAGCATGCGCAAGCTCGGCGCGCGCCTGCGGGCCGGCGCGACGTCGCTGTACCGGCACGTCGCGACCAAGGACGAGCTGATGGAGCTCGCGGTGGACGAGATCTTCGGCGAGATCGTCGTCCCCGACCCCCCGGACGCCGCCGGGGACGACTGGGCGGCCGACGGCTCCGACTGGCGCGCCGGCGTGGTGGCGGCCGCCGAGTCCTTCCGCGCGACGACCCTGCGCCACCCGTGGCTGGCGGCGGTCCTCGGCCAGGCGGGACTCGCCTATCTCGGCCCGAACCTCGTGGCCTTCAGCGACCGGCTGGCCGCCCTGTTCGCGAGCGCCGGCTTCGCCGAACCGAACTGCGCCATCGACACGATCCTGTCCTACGTCATCGGCATGGGCACCACGGAGGCCGCCTGGCTGACCGCGGTGGCCCGCTCCGGCGAGACCGAGACCGCGTTCTTCGCGCGCCTCCGGCCCGCCGCCCAACGGGCCACGGCCGGCCACGAGCACGTCGCCAGCGCGTACGAGGACGAGCACATCGACCCCGCCGAGGTCCGCGACACCAAGTTCGCCTACGGCCTCGACGTCATCCTCGACGGCCTGACGGCCCGCCTCCCGCGCGCGGACTGAGCCCGCTGCCGGCACGGCCGTCGGACAGTCCTATCGTTGGCCGATGCGCGCCCACCCCGTTGACCGCCCAGCCGATCTCGACACCGTCCGTGAGTCCTATGACCGCGTGGCCGACAACTACGCCCACATGGTGCTCACCACGGGTGTCGGCGACGTCCGCCGCTACCCCTGGCTCAAGGCGTCGCTCGACGCCTTCGCCGACACCGTCGGCGACCTCGGACCCGTTCTCGACGTCGGCTGCGGACCCGGGACGGTGACCGCCTACCTCGCCGAACGCGGACTCGACGTGTCCGGGGTCGATCTCTCTCCCCGCATGATCGAGAACGCGCGCCGGCTGCATCCGGAGTGCCGTTTCAGCGTCGCGTCGGCCACCGACCTCGACCTCGACGAGGCGTCCCTCGGCGGCGTCCTCGGCTGGTGGTCGCGTTCAACCTCCCCCGTGACGTCCTTCCGCAGGTTCTCGCCCTGTTCGCGCGCGCGTTGAAGCCGGGCGGACACCTCATCACCGGCACCCACGTGGGCGACGAGGACGCGGTGCGCACCGAGGCCTACGGGGGCGTGTCCGTCCGGTGGACGACACACAGGTGGCGGCCGGAACAGCTCGTCGACCTGATCGAGCGGGCCGGGCTGCGCCCGGTCGCCGAACTCCGCCTCCCCGCGGACGAGTACACGGGGCCGGGTGTGATCGTCATGGCCAAACGCGAGGAGGCACACGGTGTCTGAGGCACGATCACGGGAACGCCGTCAACGTGCCGAGCCCGCGGTGAGCGGCGACGTGGTGGTCGTCGGCGCCGGTATCGTCGGCGCCTCGGTGGCCTATCACGCCGCCCGGGCCGGCGCCGCCGTGACGCTCGTCGACGCCGGAGGGCCGGGCGCCGGCGTCACGGCGGACTCGTTCGCCTGGATCGGGGCGTCCGGCGTACGCACCGGTCCTGCCGCCGCGCTGCGGGCGACCGCGGCGGAGGAGTACCGCCGGCTTGAGGCCGAGTTGCCGGGGCTTCCCGTGACCTGGTCCGGCTCCCTGTCGTGGGGCGCGGCGGACAGCACGCGGGAGGCGGGACCCGGGCAGGAGATCGTGGACGCGGCCACCGTGGGGACGCTCGAACTCGCCCTGCGGCAGCCGCCGGAGTGGGCCGTCTGGGCACCCGGTGACGGCGCCGTCGACCCGGTGGGCGTGGCCGAGCGGCTGGCCGCGGGCGCCCGCGCCCACGGCGCCCTGGTCCGTCCGGACACCCCGGTCACCGCGGTCCGCCGCGACACCGCCGGGCGGGTGGTCGGGGTCGAGACGGCCGCGGGGCCCCTCCCCGGTGCGACGGTGGTGCTCGCGGCCGGGGTGGCCACGGCCGCGCTGGCCGCGCCGCTCGGCACACGCGTCCCGGTCGATCCGTCGCCGGCGACGCTCTTCCGGTTCCGCGCTCCGGCCGGCCTGGTCCGCACCGTGGTCCACAACGGGGACTTCGATCTCCGTCAGGTCGCGGCGGACCGGCTGATCGCCGCCGCGGACTCGCCCGAACGGACCCTCGCCGCCGTCCGGTCCACCTTCCGCGGCGCCGCGGACGTCGAGTTGCTCAGCGCCCGGGTCGGCATGCGCCCGATGCCGGCGGACGGCGAGCCGATCGTCGGCCCGGTCGCGGAGGTGCCCGGTCTCTACGTGGCGGTGCTGCACTCCGCGGTCACGCTCGCCGCGGCCGTGGGCCGCCTGGTCGCGCGGGAGCTGGTCGACGGCGTCGTCGAACCGCTGCTGGCGGGCTGCCGTCCCGACCGCTTCTAGTCGAGGGGCGGGCACGCCGGCACGTACGGGTTGTCCTCGGCCGTGTCGTCGACGTCGCAGGCCTCGAAGCTGGCCAGGCACCATCCGTCGCCGGTCTCGTCCAGCCCCAGCGCGAAGTACTCGCCGACCCGCGTCGTCTCCAACGTCGCCAGCGCGCCGGCCGCCTCCTCCCCCTGCCCGTCGCTCTCCAGCACGCCGGCCACGGAGACGTCGCCGTCCACCTCGGGCACCTCCCCGTCGGGGCGCAGCGCGGCCCCGGCGTTTCGACACGTCAGGGCCCGGTAGGCGGCGTCGTCGCTCTCGTTCAGCGCCTCGGCGGCCGCCCGGGCCGTCGCCCGCGCGCCGCCCTCGTCGCCCCGGACCAGGAGGAGGTAGCCGGCCGCCACGGCGGCCACCGCGACCAGGGCGCCGACGACCCGCCACCGGCGGCGCCGCTCCCCCGGTGCCCCGGCGCGGGCCTCGTTCGTCGTCATGGCGCCCACCCCACCACGAGGACGAAGGGACCGGTACCAGCGTTAGGGTCGGGGACATGACGGATACGGGGGACGCCGCGGACGACGGCGCACTGGCCACCGGGCCGTTGGGGATGCGGCTGTTGGGCATCGCGCGCGAGCCCGAGGACACCGCGTTCGCGGACGAGCCGGTCGGGTACGTGCTGGTGGCGCTCTGGCACGCGGGACGGCTGTTGCTGGTGCGGGAACGCACCCGCGACTGCTGGGAGTTGCCCGGCGGCGGCATCGATCCCGGCGAGACGCCCCGGGTGGCGGCGGTCCGGGAGCTGTGGGAGGAGAGCGGACAGCGGGTCGCGCCCGACGCGCTGACGTTCGCGGGCTTCGCCCGCACCGCCCTGCCCGACCGCCGGGTGCTGCACGGCGCGCTCTACCAGGCCGAGGCGACCGGCGTCGGCGACTTCACGCCGAACGACGAGATCGCCGACGCGCACTGGTGGGACCCGGCCGGCCCGCCGCCGCCCGGCGGCCGGCTGCAGACCGTCGACACCTATCTCGCCCTCCACATCCGGACCTGACCGAGCTGAGCAACCCGACCGAGCCGACCAGCTGAGAAAACGACACGGGGGTCGTTTCATGGGCACACCACAGGGCTTCGCCTACGACGAACACGCGGACGGCAGCGTCCGCATCACCCACCACGGCCGCAAGGCGACCACGCTGCGCGGGCCCCGCGCGGCCGAGTTCCTCGCCGAGGTCGCGGACGGCGACCCGCAGGCGGTGATGGCCCGTTGGACCGGCAACTACCGCCGGGGCAACGAGCGCACCGCCCGCAACCATCCGCGGAACCGGCGCTGACCGAACACCCTCCCGAACGGCGCGGGACCGGCGAAAATCGGACATGCACCAGTTAGATCTGATGTCAGCAAAAGCTGATAAGGTCGGCCGGGCCAGTCCCGGAAACCACCGTAGTCACGGGGAGGACAACGATGCCCGGGATCTCCGACAGACCTGTCGCCTCCGTGCTGTTCGTCTGCGTGCACAACGCCGGCCGTTCCCAGATGGCGGCCGGCTTCCTCATCGACCTCGCGGGCGACCGGATCGAGGTGCGCTCCGCCGGCTCGTTGCCGGCCGAACGCGTCAACCCGGTGGCGGTCGCGGCGATGAAGGAGGTCGGCGTCGACATCTCCGACGGATGGCCGGAAAGGCTCACCCTGGAGGCGGTCCGGGCCTCCGACCACGTGATCACCATGGGCTGCGGCGACGCCTGCCCCGTGCTGCCCGGGCGCCACTACGCGGACTGGGAGGTGGCCGACCCGGCCGGCCTGGACCTCGCGGCCGTCCGGCCGATCCGCGACGAGATCGAGCGGCGCGTGCTGAATCTACTCGCGGAGATCGACGCGACGACCGCCACGGAGGCGCCACCGGGCGCCGCCTGACACACCCACAGACCCGGGGCATGGCGGAGCATCACGGAATCTGCCCCGGAGCCACCGGCCGCCGGCCGGGAGGGACGAAGCTGCTGGCCTTCACGAACACCCGAAGACACCCCGCCTTCCCCACCCGCCCGGCGCCGGACGGTGGTCCGTCGGCGCGGGATCAGACGCCCACGGGTTCGCCGGCGTAGGTGGACCAGAGGGTGGCGTAGGGGCCGCCGGCGGTCAGGAGGGACTCGTGGGTGCCGTCCTCGACGACCCGGCCGTGGTCGAGGACCACGACGCGGTCGGCGCGGGCGGCGGTGGTGAGGCGGTGGGCGACCACCAGTGTGGTGCGGCGCACCGCGAGCCGGTCGGTGGCCTGGTTCACCAGCGCCTCGGTGGCCAGGTCGAGCGCCGCGGTGGCCTCGTCCAGCAGCAGGATCGCCGGCCGCACCAGCTCGGCCCTGGCCAGCGCGACGAGTTGGCGCTGGCCCGCGGACAGGTTGCGGCCGCGTTCGGCGACCGGCGCCAGGTAGCCGCCGGGCAGCGCGGCGATCATCGGATGCGCGCCCACCGCCCGGGCGGCGGCCTCCACCTCCGCGTCCGTGGCGTCCGGGCGGCCGTAGGCGATCGCGTCCCTGATGGTGCCGGCGAACAGGTACGGCTCCTGCGGCACCACCCCGAGCCGGTGCCGGTGCTCGGCCAGGTCCAGTTCGCGCAGGTCCGTGCCGTCCACCCGGACGGCGCCGGACGTCGGGTCGTAGAACCGGGCCACCAGCTTCACCAGCGTGGACTTGCCGGCGCCGGTCTCGCCGACGAACGCGACGGTCTGCCCGGCCGGGATCCGCAGGCTGACGCCCGCCAGCGCCTCCTCGTCCGGCTCGCTCCCGCGGTAGGCGAAGTGCACGTCGTCGAACTCCAGCGCGCCGCCGAGCTCGGCCACCGGACGCGGGCGCTCGGCCGCGGGCGTGCTGGTCGGCTCGCGCATCAGCTCCTGCACCCGGCCCAGCGACACCACGGCCTGCTGGTAGCCGTCGAAGACCTGCGAGAGCTGCTGCACCGGCGCGAAGAACAGCTCGATGTACAGCAGGTAGGCGACCAGGGCGCCGGCGGTCAGGCTGCCGTCCCCGATCCGTCCGGCGCCGACCACCAGCACGCCCGCCGTGGCGAGGCTGGCCAGCAGCTGCACGAAGGGGAAGTAGACCGAGATCAGCCACTGCCCGTAGACCCTGGCCTGCCGGTAGCCGTCCGAGCGGGCGGCGAACCGCTCGTAGCCGTCGGCCTCGCGGCGGAACGCCTGCACCATGCGCAGCCCGGCCACGGACTCCTGGAGGTGCGCGTTGACGCCGCTGACCCGCTCCCGCGCCAGCTCGTACGCCCGCACGCTGTGCCGCCGGAAGAAGACGGTGCCGACCACCAGCGGGACCAGCGTGGCCAGCACCACCAGCGCCAGCTGGAGGTCGATGACGATCAGCACGACCATGATCCCGAAGAACGTCAGCAGCGCCACCAGCGCCTGCACCAGGCCGGTCTGCAGGAAGGTGGTCAACGCGTCCACGTCGGTGGTCATCCGGGTCATCACCCGCCCGGTCAGCTCGCGCTCGTAGTAGTCGAGGCCCAGCCGTTGGAGGTGCGCGAAGATCTTCACCCGCAGCGTGTACAGGGCGCGTTCGCCGGTGCGGCCGACGGCGCGGATGCCGCCCCACTGGGCGACCCACTGCACGAGCACCACCAGCAGCGCCAGCCCGGCGGCCGTCCACACCGCGCCGAGCGCGGCACGCTGCACGCCCTCGTCGATGCCGTGCCGGACCAGGATCGGCAGAAGCAACGCCGCCGCGGCGTCCACGACGACCAGCAGCAGCGCCAGCGCCAGCGGCCTGCCGAGCCCGGCGAGCAGCCGCCGCAGCCCGTAGCCGGTCTCCGGGCTGGCGGCCTGCTCCTCGTCGACGTCGGGGGTGTCGGAGGCCGGCGGCAGGGCGGCCACCTGGGCCAGCAGTTCGGGCGTGGCGGTGGCGGTGCCGACGGCGGAGAACATCGGCCCCACGGCGGGCTGGCCGGTCACCCGCGGCATGCCGGGCGCGTTCTCCAGGTCGTCGTCCTCCTCGTCGCGCACCCACAGCTCCGGGGTGACGCCCTGGCCGGGCTCCGCGCCGGGCTCCGCGCCACCGCCGTCCAGAGCGTCGACGCCCCCGCCCGCGCCGTCGGCGGCGGCGTCGACGAGCCCGGCCGGATCGCGTTCCACGCCGCCCAGCTCGCCCGGGTCGGCGAGCAGTCGCCGGTAGAGCGGGCAGCGGGCCACCAGTTCGTCGTGCGTGCCGGTGTCCACCAGCCGCCCGGCGTCCAGCACGGCGATCCGGTCGGCGAGCTGGAGGGTGGACAGCCGGTGCGCGATCAGCAGCGTCGTCCGGCCGGCCATCACCGAGCGCAGCGCGTCGTGGATCTCGTGCTCGACCCGGGCGTCCACGGCGGACGTCGCGTCGTCGAGGATCAGCAGCCGCGGGTCGCTGAGAATGGCGCGGGCCAGCGCGATGCGCTGCCGCTGGCCGCCGGACAGCGTCAGCCCCTGCTCGCCGATGACGGTGTCGTAGCCGTCGGGGAGGTCGTTGATGAAGCCGTCGGCCTGCGCGGCCCGGGCGGCGGCCAGCACCTGCTCGTCGGTGGCCTCGGGATGCCCGTAGGCGAGGTTGGCGCGGATGCTGTCGGAGAACAGGAAGCTGTCCTCGGGGACCAGGCCGATGGCGGTGCGCAGCGAGGCGTAGGTCAGCTCGCGGATGTCGTGGCCGCCGACCCTGATGGTGCCGCCGTCCGGATCGTAGAAGCGGGGCAGCAGCATCGAGACGGTGGACTTCCCGCTGCCGGAGGGCCCGACGACGGCGAGCGTCTCGCCGGGGTCGATGCGCAACGACAGCTCCCGCAGCACGAGGCCGCTGGCGCGGCGGCCCGCGCCGTCGAGGTCAGCGCCGTCGGGACCCGCGCCCTCGACATCCGCGCCGTCGACGTCCGCGCCGTCGGCCGCCTGGCCGCCCCGGGCCGCCGACGCCGCGCTGGGCCCGTAGCCGAAGGTGACGCGGTCGAACTCGACCGTCGCGGGCGCGTCCGCGGGCAGCTCGTGGGCGCCCGGCGCCTCGGATATCTCCGGTTCGATGTCGATCAGTTCGAGCACCCGCTCGACGCTGGCCCGGGCCTGCTGGCCCACCGTGAGGATCATGGTGAGCATCCGCACCGGACCGACCAGCTGCGCCAGGTACGTGGAGAAGGCGACGAACGTGCCGAGGGTGATCTCGCCCCGGGTGGCCATCCAGCCGCCGAACGCCAGCATCGCGACCTGGCCGAGCGAGGGCACCACCTGGAGCGCCGGCGTGTAGACCGCGTTGAGGCGGACCGTGCGCATCCGGGCGGCGAACAGCGTCCGGCTGACCGCGCGGAGCTTGCCGATCTCCTGCTCCTCCTGCCCGAAGCCCTTGACCACCCGGACGCCGCCGACCGCGCCGTCCACCACCCCGGCGACCGCGCCGGCCTGGCCCTGCGCGTACCAGGTGGCGGGGAACAGCCGGGTGCGGCTGCGCCGGGCGATCAGCCACAGCGCGGGCCCGACCGCGAGCGCGACCAGGGTCAGCACCGGGGAGAGCACCAGCATCACGACGAGGGAGACGGCGAAGAGCATCAGGTTGCCGATCGCCATCGGCATCATGAAGAGCAGGCCCTGGACGAGCTGCAGGTCGCTGGTGGCGCGGCCGACGACCTGCCCGGTGGAGAGCTGGTCCTGGCGGCGTCCGTCCAGTCGGGTGATACTGCGGAACATCTCGGTGCGCAGGTCGTGCTGCACGTCTATGCCGAGGCGCCCGCCGTAGTAACGGCGGATGAACGTCAGCGCGTAGACGACGACCGCGGCGGCCAGCAGCAACGACACCCAGAGGCCCAGACCGTCCTCCCCGCCGATCACCACGTCGTCGATGACGACCTTGATGATCAACGGAATCAGGGCCATCACGCCCATGCCGACGAGCGACGCACCGATGGAGAGCAGCAGGTCACGGCGGTAGTGCCAACAGTAGCCGGTCAGCCGCCGGGCCCAGCCGGCGCTCTCGCCCTCGTGTGACGTCACCGACGCGTCTCCTCTCCTGCCGACCCCGTGCCGACCTCGCCTCGTCCAGGATGCACAATCCGTAACGCCGGGGCCCGAGCATTTTCATCCCGGCCACGCTCCGGTTCGGCCCTCCGGGCCGGGAGGCGGGCCCGGGGGAAAAGCGTTTGCGCGGCACCGCCCGGGATCGTACGGTCGGCGGCATGTCGATGAACGGAACGCTGCTTCGCCAGGGCGCGCGCGCCGCCGCGCTGCCGGCTGGCTGGAGCTCCTTCCTGGTCATCCGCCCGCGCGTTCGGCGCCCGGCCCTGGTCCGTCAGGACTCGCCCGGCGCCTGAGCCTCTTCCGCTCGGGTCTTCCCAGCGTTCGTTCCCTGCCCTGCGCGTACCAGGGCCGTCCGGTGTCTCCATCGACCGGGCGGGCCCGTCGTCGGCCTGTCCTCGTATCTCACCCCTCGAGGACCCCCCGTGGTACGCACACCCATCTCCGCGCGCGGCTCCGCGCGCGGAGCCCGTAAGGCGCTCTCGCAGAACTTCCTCCACTCCCCCTCCGTGCTCCGCGTCATCGTGCGCGAGTCGGGCGTCCACCCCGGCGACCTGGTGCTGGAGCCGGGCGCCGGGGAGGGCACCCTCACCCGCGCGCTGGCCGGCGCGGCGCGCCGGATCGTCGCCTACGAACTCGACCCGGCGCTGGCCGCCCGGCTGCCGCGCCGCCTGGACGGGCTGGCGAACGTCTCCGTGGTGGCCGGCGACTTCCTCGAAGCCCGGGCGCCCCGGGCGCCGTTCGCCGTGGTCGGCAACATCCCCTACGCCCGCACCTCCGCCATCGTGCGCTGGTGCCTGACCGCGCCGCGGCTGACGTCGGCGACGCTGCTCACCCAGCGGGAGTACGCGCGGAAGCGGACGGGCGACTACGGGCGGTGGAGCCGGCAGACCGTGCTGACCTGGCCGGAGTTCGCGTGGCGGCTCGGCCCGCGGGTGGCGCGCCACCACTTCACGCCGGTGCCGCGCACCGACTCGGCCGTGCTGGTGCTGCGGCGCCGCCCGACGCCGCTGCTGCCGCCGGACCGGCTGGCGGCGTACCGGACGCTGGTGACGGAGGGCTTCACCGGCGTCGGCGGCTCGCTCGCGGCGACCCTCTCCCTTCGGCACCGCGCCGGCCGGGTCCGCGCGGCCCTGCACACGGCCGGCGTCCCGCCGTCCGCCCCGGTCGGCCTCGTCACCCCCGACCAGTGGCTGCGCCTGTTCCAGCAGCTGCGCCCGTAGCGGGCGCGGGCCCTGGTGCTGCCCGGCACGTGCCGGGCAGCACCAGGGCCACGCTCAGCGGCTCCCGTCGTTCAGAACAGGTCCCCGACGAAGTCACCCACGGCGTCCGCCGCGTCGCCGATGGCCTCGCCAGCGTCCTCCAGCCGGTCGCCGGTCCAGTCGGCCGCCGTGTCGACCGCGTTGGTGATGTCGTCCCAGTGCTCGACGACCTTCAGGCCGCCGTAGATCACGCCGGTGACGGCGGCTGCGCCGATGGTCCACGGCGTGGGCGCGACCATCGCCGCGGTGAGCGAGGCGTTGAACCCGACCTCGGCCCAGTCCGCCAGGTAACCGGCCTTCTCCTGCACGCCGTTGGCCTCGTTCCAGGCGTCCACCGGATTGCCCTGGGCGACCAGGTTCGCCACGCTGAACCCGGTGGCGACGGCCCCGCCGGCGACGCCCAGGAACCGCAACGCACCCGACGCTCGCGCCGTGTTGAACGCCGCCCCGGCCGTGGACGCCCACCGGGTGTTGCCCAACGCGCGCAGGCCCGAGTACGAGTTCCGCGCGACCCAGTCGAGCCGCGCGTTCGCGGCCCTGGTGCCCATGCTGGCGCGGGCGGCGATCCGCTCCGCCGTGCTCCAGCCCGGCTTGAAGCTGAGCGCGGTGGCCAGCCGGTCGTTGCCCACCACGAAGTTGGCGACGTTGTTGGAGGTGATCCCGAACAGCGCGGAGTTCGCCAGCCGGGAGTTGCGCACCCAGTCCCAGGACCGGCCGAAGATGTTGGCCTCGATGCGCGAGGCGGTCTGCCCCGGAATCATCATCAGTCGGTTGACCGTCGGGTTGCCCCGGATGAAGGTGCCCAACTGGCCGGGCAGCCAGCTCTTCGGCGCGTTGAGGAAGAAGCCCTTCCAGGCCCTGGCCCGGTAGATGTTCGCCGTCGTGGAGCCGACGACGGCGGCGGCGGCCGTGAAGTTGACCCAGTCGGCGCCGTTCTCGATGATCGACGCGACGGTCTCGCCGTGCCCCTCCAGTCCCGGCAGCTGCTCGGCGTAGTGGCCCGCGATGCGGGCCAGGTACTCGTCGATCTCCTCGCGGTGCTGGCGCTGGAAGACGTCGTCGTCCCCGTTGCCGTTCGCCGCCAGGGTGTTGGCCATGACGAGCGCGCCGGCCGGCACGTCGCCGTCGAAGCCCGCGATGTCCTCCGTGCTGAAACCCGCGAGCCGGAGACCCGCCGTCGGGTCACCCTCGTCGAGGCGGACGTACCCGGCCCGGTTGCGCAGGTCGGGCGCCGTGTCGGTCACCCAGGTCTGCAGGGGCTGCAGCGACGACATCGCGTCGCTGGCGTTCAGGTTCGACGCCCGGGTGAACATCGAGGACAGATCGCCCCCCGCTCCCCCGTCCCCCGTGTTCCCGTCCAGCCTCCTGGCGAGCTCCTCAAGATGTTCCGGATTGGCATTCGCGAAAGTCATCGCAGCAACCCCCGTCCCGGTTACCCCCGTCGTTTGCTTCTGACCTCGCCGGCAAACGCCGTCAAGAGGCCGCTCTGTCGGGAGAATAGCCGGTGCGCCGGACGTCGTCAGGAAACGGAAAGAAGTCGTGCGGAGTTGTGACGATCAGCGGTCGAGCAGCATCGCGAACGCGATCGCGAGGCGCCGATCGAGCCAGTCGGCCTCGATCACGACCGCATCGAAGGTCCGCGACGTCATGACGTGTTCCTCGTCGGCCCGCCACTCCAGGGTGCGGGCCAGCTTGGCGAAGTCGCCGCCCTCGCCCGCGGAGGCGCCGAGGGCGCTGCCCAACGCGTCCATGACGATGCCCTGGCGCTGCCGGGACCGCACGTGGTGCGCCACGATCTCCGGTCGCCCGGCCTGCGCCATCCGCCAGTTGTGCCGGTGCAGCCGCGTCGCCGGAGGGATCCGCCGGATCAGCCCGACCTCGACCCCGTCCTCGTCGGACACCAGGTGCCGCACCTCACCATCCGGCTGCTTCCGCTTCTCCACGCTCAGCAGCACCTCCCGGGCGTCCTCGTCCCGGTACACCCGGGAGGCCGCGACGGGAGCGGCGACGTGCGGGGCGAAGAAGGCGCAGGGCGCGAGCACGGGATCCTCGGGGTCCCCGGTGGGCACCCGCACCGCCAACCGCCCCACCTCGGGCTTCCGACGTCCCTTCCCCTTAAGCCGCACGGTCTCGGTGAGTCGGAACTCCCGCACCCCCCGCCAGTCGACCACCTCGACCCGCGGCTCCGCCGCCTTCCGCTTCCCGAACACCATGTCCACACGGTATCCGGAGCGCACCGGGGGCGACGCGCTCAGGCGGCGGCGCTGGGTTCCCTGCCGGCGGTCGCCGTCGTGCACCAGGTGGCGATCTCGTCGAGGGAGAGGCCGAGGGCCGTGGCCAGGGCGGCGATGGTGAAGAAGGCGGGGGTGGGGGCCCGGCCCGTCTCGATCTTGCGGAGGGTCTCCGCGGAGATGCCGGCGCGGGCGGCGATCTCGGTCATGCTGCGGTCGCCGCGGGCCTGCCGGAGCAGCAGGCCGAGGGAGCGGCCGCGTTCACGTTCCTCGGGGGTCAGTGGGGTGCGCACCATAGCCGTGATACTAATACCGGTATAAGAATTGGGTAGCTCCGGGGCGACCCCCGGGCCGGCATGGGAAGAAGAGGACTCGCGACGATGGTGGAGATCAAGTCGGCCGCGGCGATCGAGGCGATGCGGGAGGCCGGCCGGGTGGTGGGCGAGGCGCTCGCGGCGACCCGCGCGGCGGCGCGCCCCGGCGTCTCGCTGCGGGAGTTGGACGAGGTGGCGGCGCGGGTGATCCGGGAGGCCGGGGCCAAGCCGACGTTCCTCGACTACCTCCCGTCGTTCGCGCCCGTGCCGTATCCCGCGGTCATCTGCGCCTCGGTCAACGACGCCATCGTGCACGGCATCCCCGACGACTACCGGCTGCGCGACGGCGACCTGCTGAGCATCGACTGCGGCGCGGAACTGGACGGCTGGACCGGCGACGCGGCGGTCAGCTTCACCGTCGGCCGGGCCGCCGACGCGGACCTGCGGCTGATCGAGACCGCCGAGGCGGCGCTCGCCGCCGGCATCGCCGCGGTCAGGACGGGCGCCCGGATCGGCGACATCGCGCACGCCATCGGCCGCACCGCCCGCGCCGCGGGCTACGGCATCCCGCAGGGCTTCGGCGGCCACGGCATCGGGCGGCGGATGCACGAGGACCCGGACGTGCCGAACGAGGGCCGGCCGGGACGCGGCTTCCCGCTCCGCCCGGGACTGGTGCTGGCCATCGAGCCGATGCTGCTGGCCGGCGGCCTCGACGGCTACCACTGCGCCCCGGACGGGTGGACGCTGCGCACGGACGACGGCTCCCGCGCCGCGCACGTCGAGCACACGGTCGCCGTCACCGCCGACGGGCCGCGGATCCTCACGCTGCCGTGAGGATCCTCACTCCGGGGCCGCGGTGAGCGCGGCGGGCGCCTCCGCCCGTTCGTCGTAGGCGGCACGGGCCGCGGCGATCTCGTGCTGGTGCTCCTCCGTCCAGGCCACGAGGGCCTGGATGGTGGCGTGCAGGGTGGTGCCGAGCGGCGTCAGCTCGTAGTCCACCCGCGGCGGCACCACGGGGTGGACGGTGCGGCGCACCAGCCCGTCGCGTTCCAGATGGCGCAGCGTCACGGTGAGCATGCGCTGGCTGACCCCGTCGATCTCCCGGCGCAGCTCGGTGAAGCGCATGCTGCGGCCCTCCAGGAGCGCGATGGTGAGCAGCGACCACTTGTCGGCGATCCGGTCGAGGATCTGCCGCACCTCGCAGCCCTCCCGCACGTCCCACTGGGCTGGGTCGGTATCTCCGCAGTTACTGAGTGACTCGAAAGTGCGTTCTTCCACGAGGACTAACGGTGCCGCAGGATGCGGTTGGTTACAAGAAGGAACCGGAAAAGCCGGTTCGGCCACCGGGGAGGGTCACCGTGTCCATCACCGACCAGGAGCAGGGGCAGCGGTCCGCGCCGGCCGCCGAGGAGGCGATGGGGTCACGACGTTGGGGCGTGCTGCTCGTGCTCTGCGGGGCGATATTCCTGGAGGGCATCGACATCGCCATGCTCAACGTGGCGCTGCCCGCCATCCGCGAGGACCTGGGGCTGGCCACCGGAGAGCTGCAGTGGGTGGTGAGCGCCTACGTGCTGGGCTACGGCGGGTTCATGCTGCTCGGCGGGCGGGCCGCGGACCTGTTCGGCCGGCGGCGGGTGTTCCTGATTCCGCTCGTCGCCTTCCTGGCGTTCTCCGGGCTGGGAGGGCTGGCCACCGAGGGCTGGATGCTGGTCGTAGCGCGCTTCGTCACCGGCGTCGCGGCCGCGTTCATGATGCCCGCCGGCCTGTCGATCATCACCACGAGCTATCCGGAGGGCCCGCTGCGCAACCGGGCGCTGCTGTTCTACTCGGGCATGGGCGCCGGCGGCTTCTCCATCGGGCTGGTGCTCGGCGGCCTGCTCACCGCGTTGCACTGGCGCTGGGTCTTCTTCGCCCCGGTCGCGCTGTCGCTGGTGATCCTGCTCGCCGCGCTGCCCCTGGTGCCGCGCGACACGGCGCCGCGGCGCGCCGACCGGCGGATGGACCTCGCAGGGGCGGTGACCGTCACGACCGCGATCATCCTGCTGGTGCTCGGCGTGGAGCGCGCCACCCACTCCGCGGCCGGCTGGACG
The DNA here is from genome assembly GCF_039871525.1 of Streptomyces sp. B6B3. Lineage (NCBI taxonomy): Bacteria > Bacillati > Actinomycetota > Actinomycetes > Kitasatosporales > Streptomycetaceae > Streptomyces > Streptomyces sp. B6B3. The sequence goes on from NZ_JBDPLU010000002.1 coordinate 324,602, forward strand.
CTGCTCACCCTGGGCGCCAGCCTGGCGCTTTTCGCCGCCTTCGTGCTGATCGAACGCGCGTCGCCGGCGCCGTTGGTGCGGCTGGGCATCCTGCGTTCGGTCGCGCTGCTGCGCGCCAACGCCGCCGCGCTGCTGCTCGCGGCCGGCTTCTTCGGCTTCCAGTTCGTCGTCGTGCTCTACCTGCAGGAGCTGCGCGGGTGGTCGACCCTGGAGACCAGCCTGGCGATGCTGGTGGCCGGCGCGGACGTGGTGCTCTCACCGACGATCACGCCCTGGCTGGTGAGCCGCTACGGCCACGCGCGGGTCATCTTCGCCGGGCTGCTCTCCGCCGCCGTGGCGTACGCGCTGTTCCTGCCGCTGGGCGCGGACTGGAGCTACCTCGCGATGTTCCCGAGCATGCTGCTACTCGCGTTCACCTTCACGCTGGCCTACGGGCCGCTGACGATCGCGGCCACCGAGGGCGTCGTCGAGGAGGAGCAGGGGCTGGCCGGCGGGCTGCTGTACACGTCGTTCCAGTTCGGCGCGGCGCTCGGCCTGGCCGCCACCACGGCCGTGAACGTCGTGGCCACCGGCGACGGGGACTCGCCCGGCGCGCTGCTCGACGGCTACCGGGCGGCGCTGCTGGTGCCGGCGGTCGCGGCCGTGCTCGCGGTGCTGATCAGCGCGACGGCGCTGCGGGCGCGCCGGGGGGCGGCGGACGCGTAGAAATACCCTGGAGGGGTATTAGGTTGGTGGGCGGAGACGGCGCGACAGTCCGCAACCGAGCAGGAGGCGCCATGCAGCACGACGCGCACGGGCACGCGCACCACGGGGCGCGCGGCGGAACGGCCGGCTGGGGCCCGGCGGCGCAGGCCACGTTGCACTGCCTGACCGGCTGCGCCATCGGCGAGGTGCTCGGCATGATCATCGGCACCGCACTCGGGATGCACGGCGCCGCCACCGTCGCCCTCGCCGTGGTGCTCGCGTTCGTCTTCGGCTACGCCCTCACCATGCGCGGCGTACTGCGCGCCGACGTGCCCCTGCGGCAGGCGTTGAAGGTGGCGCTGGCCGCGGACACCCTGTCCATCGCCGTGATGGAGATCGTCGACAACCTGGTGATCGTGGGCGTTCCGGGCGCGATGGACGCCGGGCTGAGCGCGCCGCTGTTCTGGGGGACGCTGGCGTTCGCGCTGGCGGTCGCGTTCGTGGTCGCGCTGCCCGTCAACCGTTGGCTGATCGGCCGGGGTCGCGGCCACGCCGTCGTGCACGCCTACCACTGAACCGCCGGTCCGAAGGCTCCGCCGGCCGTGCGGGATCACACCCGATCACGCGAGATCACAGGTAGGAGAAGGGAACGCCGGAATCGCCACCTCCGGGCGATACTGACCGTATGCCGACGACCGCCGCCCCATCACGTTCGGAACTGATCGAACATCTCGTACGCACCCGGATCGCGGGCGAGGTCGCCACCCCACGTGAGAACAACCTGGCCCACTACCGCGAGCTGGCGAACGGCAACCGCTACTACTGGCTGGGCGTCGAGCTCGGCGACCGGTGGGTGGACGAACAGGACGTGCTGGCCGTCATGTCGGAGCGGTGCGGCGTGGACGGCGACCCGGCCCACCGGCAGGGCCAGGACACCATCGACCCGGACCTGACGCTGGAGGCCCTGGACCGCGCCGCCGTCCTGCTGCGCAAGGCCGCCGCGGACGGCCAGCGGGTGCTGGTGGCCACCGGCCACCCGGGCGGCCTGCTCGACGTGCACGCCCAGACCGCCACGGCTCTCCAGGCCGCCGGCTGCGAGCTGGTCCGCGTGCCGCTCGGGCTGACGGCGGACGAGGGCGTGGTGGCGCAACTCGCCGGCGTGGCGATGTACGAGCGGGGCGCGACGCTCTGGCACACGCACTCCCCCGCGCCGATGGCCGAGATCCTGGCCGCGCTGCCCCAGGAGGGCGAGGCGCTGCCCGACCTGGTGATCGCCGACCACGGCTGGGCGGGCTGCGCGGCCCAGCACGGCATCGACACCATCGGCTACGCGGACAGCAACGACCCCGCCCTCTTCCTGGCCGAGGCCGAGGACACCCTCGCGGTCTGCGTGCCGCTGGACGACCACGTGGTCAACCCGATGTACTACGAGCCGATGACCGCGTACCTGCTGCATGCCGCGGGCCTGGTCACTGCCTGACGTGCGCGGCACCGATCGGCTTCGGTCGCTGGACCGCCTGCTGCCCGCGACCGGCCCCCTGCCCGACCCCCCGCCCGGCGACCGCGTGGTGCGCACCGGGGACGGCGCGGCCGTCTACCACCGGCACCGGGTCGACCCGGAGGCGTTCGAGGCGAGTTGGAGCGCCCTGGACCAGCACCAGCTGCTCAACGCCCGCCTCACCGGGAAGGACCCGGCCCGCGCCATGGACGCGCTGCTGACCGCCTGGGAGCGGCAGATCGCGGAGGCCGAGCCCTCCGGCGTGGGGGCGGACGCCGAGGCGGTGTTCCCCTGGCCGAGCCGGGACACCGCGGTGACCCCGGTGCTGCTGGACCACGGGCTGCGCCCCAAGACCATCGTCGCCGTCCGCCCGGCCGGTCGGCGGACCCCCGTACCGCCGGCCGCCGAGGGCGTGCTGGTGCGGCCGATGACCCCGGACGACGAGGAGGCCGCCGTCCGGCTGTGGCTGGAGGAGCTGAACTGGGACGCGCAGTTCGGCTCCTGCGTGGTGCGCCCCTCCTCGGAACGCAACGTCCGCCGCCGGCTGGCCGAGGTGCTGCGCCGCGAACGACCGTGGGCCTGGATGGCGGAGGCCGGCCGGCGGCGCCGTTCGGAGACCGTCGGCATGCTGGCGGTCGAACCGCCGGAGTCGACCGGCTGGGTGGCCGACTACACCTCGGCGCGGCGGCCCGGCTACATCACGCACCTGTGCGTGACCGCCGACCACCGCGGCGCCGGCGTCGGCGCCGCCCTGGCCAACACCGCGCACGCGGCCCTGGCGGACACGGGACAGACCGCGACCCTGCTGCACTACGCGGCGCTCAACCCGCTCTCCGGCCCGTTCTGGCACCGCTGCGGCTACCGCCCCCTCTGGTCCACCTGGTCCCGCCGCCTCCCGCGCTGACCTCTGGGCGGCCAGCGGCGACCCGCGGCCCGCGGCCCGTTCAGGACGATGCCGCGTTGGCGACCAGGGCGACGACCAGGACCGCGCCACGGCCAGCCGTCGGAGCCGACTCAGAGGCCGAGCCCGCCCACGACGGACAGTTCCTGCCTGGTGAACTCTCCCGTCAGCATCGGCATCGCCTCGCTGATGGCGGCCTTCGCCTCGGGGAGTTCCAGCGAGGCGGCGTGAGCCTCCTGACTCCGCCAGACCTCGGTGACCCAGATGGTCACGTCATCGTCGTCGGCCACGCCCACGACGTAGAGGTCGCATCCCGCCTCCCGGAGGCCGTCGGAACCGCTCAGCAGCAGGGAGACGACCTGGTCCCGGTGGCCGGGCCGAGCCTTCAAGGAGGCGATGCGTCCGTACGACATGGGATTTCCCTTCCTGGCCTTCCTGGGCCAGGCCGAGAGCCCGCCCGAGCCAGCACTCTGCCATCGGCAGCCGCGGGGCTCAACGACGTCGGGGGTGAGGCGATCACCGGTCAGCTCGTCATGCTGGTGAGCATCCCGGGCTGGTAGGAGCCGCCCTGGTTGTGCAGAATCACGCCGAACCGGTTGGACGCGTTGATCATGGCGACCAGGCCGACCAGCGCGGCGATCTGGTCGTCGTCGTAGTGCTCGCGCACCCGGTCCCAGGTCTCGTCGGAGACGCCGTCGCGGGCTTCGGCGAGCCGGGTGCCCTCCTCGGCGAGCGCCAGCGCGGCCCGTTCCGCGTCGGTGAACACGGTGGCGTGCCGCCAGGCGGCGACCAGGTGGAGCCGGTCCGCGGTCTCGCCGGCCGCCGCGGCCTCCTTGGTGTGGATGTCGACGCAGAAGCCGCAGCCGTTGATCTGGCCGGCGCGGAGGCTGACCAGTTCCTGGGTCGTCCCGGGCAGCGACGACTGCTCGATCACCAGGCTGACGCCGTAGGTGCGCTTGGCGATCCTGGCGCCGACCTCGTTGGCCAGCAGGTTGAAACGGGGTTCCATGGGTCCGTCCTCGTTCGTGGACTCGCGACACCGCGCGGATCGTCGCGCGGCGCCCTGACGAACGCGGGATGCCGGCGCCCCGGTCCCTGTGACGGCGTGGCGCTGTGACGAGCGCCACCGCCCGCGGACGTCACACGACGGTCAGGACCGGCGTCCTGTGCGCGTCACCCGGTCAGAAACGAGCAGGCAGGAGCCGGCCATGAACGACGCACGCGACGAGCGCGGCGAGCCGACCATGGACCCCGCCACCGAGGCGTTCGTCACCCACCGCAACCTCCTCTTCACCGTCGCCTACGAGATGCTCGGCTCGGCCGCCGACGCCGAGGACGTGCTGCAGGAGACCTGGCTGCGCTGGGCGGGCGTCGACCACGACATGGTGCGGGACCAGCGGGCGTACCTGGTCCGGATCACCACGCGCCTGGCGCTGAGCCGGCTGCGCACGCTCCGCCGGCGCAAGGAGTCCTACGTCGGGCCGTGGCTGCCCGAACCGCTGCTGACCACGCCCGACGTGGCCGAGGACGTGGCGCTGGCCGACAGCGCCTCGATGGCGATGCTGCTGGTGCTGGAGACGCTCACGCCGACCATGGGGGCGCCTCCCAGGCCCCCGGGCCTGGGGGAGGGCGGTGTTCGTGCTGCGCGAGGTGTTCGACCTCGGGTACGACGAGATCGCGGAGGCCGTCGACAAGAGCCAGGCCGCGGTACGCCAGATCGCCCACCGGGCCCGGGCCCACGTCGCGGCCCGTCGCCCGCGCGGGGTCGTGTCCCCGGCCGAGACCCACGACGCGCTCCTGGCGTTCCAGCGGGCGGTCGAGACCGGCGACCTGCGACGCCTGCTCGACGCCCTCGCGCCGGACGTCGTCCTGCTGACCGACGGCGGCGGCGTGGTCCGGGCGCGCTCGCGCCCGTCACGGGGCCGCCAGCGTCGCCGACGTGCTGGGCCGGATCGCCGCGGCGTCGCTCCGGCCGGCACAGGTCAACGGCCACCCCGCGCTGATCCTCCGGCGCGGCGACGAGATCGACACCGTCCTGGCCGTCCGCGTCGACGACGGCCTCATCAGCGGCCTCTACGCCGTCCGCAACCCCGAGAAGCTGTCCCGCGTCGAGCACGAGACCGCCGTGAGCCGCTGAACCCGCCGCCGCCCGCCGCCGCTCAGGCCGGCGTCGCCCGGTGTCGGTGGCGGAAGCGCAGCGGCGACTCCCCCACCTCCCGTTTGAACGCGGTGCTGAACGCGCTCTCCGACCCGTACCCCAACTCGACCGCCAGCGACCCCACCCGGACGTCCGCGTCCCGCAGCGCGCGCTGCGCCAACAGCATCCGCCAGCGGCCGAGATAGGTCAGCGGCGGCACGCCCGCCACGCTGCGGAAGCGTTCGGCGAACGACGTCCGCGACATCGCCGCCGCCCGCGCCAGCTCCTCCAACCGCCAGGGCCTGCCCGGTTCGGCGTGCATCAGGGTCAGCGCCGGACGCAGCCGCTCGTCGGTCAGCGCCCGCAGCCAGCCCGGGGGCAGGTCGGCCTGCTCGACGTAGGCCCGCAGCGCCTCGAGCAGCAGGAGTTGGCCGTACTGCCGGATCGCGAACGCCGAACCGATCCGCCGACCGCTCACCTCGGCGAACAGCCGGTCGAGAATGCCCCGCAGGGGGGTGACGGCGGCGGCCGAGGCCCGCACGTGTCCCACGGGCGGGAGCGCCTGCGACAGCAGCGCCCGACCGGCCGCGTTGAGCTCGACGTGCCCGCCGAGGACGACGTCGCCGGCACCGGCACCGGCACCGGCACCGGCACCGGCACCGACGAGGCTCGTGGCGGGATCGTTCTCCTCGGGCACCACCTCGCGCGGCGGGCCGTCGCCGGCGCCGCCCCGGAGCTCCAGCCACGACCGGCCGTTGAGGATCGCGACGTCCCCGGCCGCCAACTCGATCGGGCTGTCGACGCCGTCGGCGGTCAGCCGGGCGCGCCCGCTCACCATCGCCAGGAACTTCAGCGCGTCCCCGATGGAACCACGCGACACCCACGGACCCCGCACCGCGAACCCACCGGACAACAGGCCCCGGATCTCCACGAGATCGAACACCTCGGACAGTTGATCGCCGGCCATCTCCGTACTCTCGCGCAGGAAATGCGAACTCATAATTATTCAGAGTACGACCACTCCCGCGCAGAGTATTCGTCATGGCACAGAACACGACCCACCTGACCCGGCAACGCCCCCTCGGATCCGGCTTCACCGCCGCCTCGACCGCCGACGAGGTCCTCCGGGGCATCGACCTGTCCGGCACCAACGTCGTCGTCACCGGCGGCCACGTCGGGCTCGGCCTGGAGACCACCCGGGCGCTCAGCCGGGCCGGCGCCTCCGTGACCGTCGGCTCCCGCGACCCGGACCGCGCCGCCTCCTCCCTGACGTGCGTCGAGCGCGTCGAGATCGCCCGACTCGACCTCCTCGACCCGACGTCGATCGACGCCTTCGCCACCCGGTACGTCGCCTCCGACCGCCCGCTGCACATCCTGGTCAACAACGCCGGCGTCATGGGCGGCGACCTGGTGCGCGACGCCCGCGGCTACGAGTCGCAGTTCGCGACCAACCACCTCGGCCACTTCCAGCTCACCCGGGGCCTGCTGCCCGCGCTCCGCGCCGCGCACGGCGCCCGCGTCGTCAACGTGTCCTCCGGCGGCCACCAGCTCTCCGACATCCGCTGGGACGACCCGCACTTCACCACCGGCTACGAGGGCATGCTCGCCTACGGCCAGTCCAAGACCGCCAACGTCCTCTTCGCCGTCGAACTGGACCGACGCTGGGCCGACGACGGCATCCGCGGCTACGCCGTCCACCCCGGCATCGCCTTCGGCACCGCACTCGGGCCCTGGATCACCGACGACGAACTACGCGCCATGGGCATCCTCGACGACGCCGGCCAGCCGATCATCGACCCGGACCGCGAGCTGAAGACGCCCCACCAGGCCGCCAGCACCAGCGTGTTCGCCGCGACCAACCCCCGACTCGCCGACGTCGGCGGCGTCTACCTGAAGGACAACGACATCGCCCCACTCAACGACCCCACCCCACCCGTCGCCTTCGGCACCGAACCCATCACCCTCCCCGGCGTCGCCCCCCACGCCGTCGACCCGGCCTCCGCCCGCCGCCTCTGGGACCTGAGCACCCGGCTGCTTCAGCCCCTGCGGTGATCACCGACGGACCGTAACAGCCGGCGCCGACAGCCCGGCGGACCCGGCCGGATGACGCGTGGTTCCCAGGTGCCACAGGAGGGCCAGGCCGGTGATGCCGGCGGCGACCAGGCCCAGTTCGGCCTCGGCGAGCCCGAGCCATTGCTGCGCCAGTCCGCCGAGACCGCCGCCGAGGGCGACGCCGAGGTAGAGCGCGGATGAGTTGAGGCCGAGCAGGACGGGCGCGGCGGCGGGGCCGAGGGCGATGAGCCGGTGCTGTTGCGGGACGACGACCACGCCGAGGGACACGCCCCAGACCGCCGCCCAGACCAGGGTGGGCGCGAGGGCGCGAGTCGCCAGCGGGGTCAGCGCCAGGGCGAGCGTCGCGAACGCGAGGGTGCCGGTGAGGACGCGGGCGGAGGAGTGGCGGTCGACCAGGCGCCCGGCGGCGATGTTCCCGGTCAGGGTGCCGACGCCCCAGGCCAGCAGGATCAGGGTCAGCAGCGACTCGTTGCCGCCGGTGGCGTCCCGCAGAGCGGGGACGAGGTAGGTGTAGAGGGTGTAGGAGCCGAGGAAGGCCAGTGACGTGACCGCCAGCAGGGCGAGCACCCGGACCTGCCGGAGCGGACGCAGGCGGTCGGGCAGCGAGGCGGCGGGGAGCGTGACCCGGGGGACGCCAACGGCGATGCCGACGGCTGCCAGCAGGCCGATCCCGGCGACGGCCCACAGCGTGATGTGCCAGTCGGCGCGGCCGATCAGCGTGCCGAGCGGCAGTCCCAGCGCGGTCGACAGGGTCAGACCGCCCATCACGAAGGCCAGCGCCCGGCCACGGCGTTCCGGCGGCGCGATGGCCGCGGCGGTGCTGGAGGCGGCGGCGGTGATGGTGCCCGCTCCCACGGCGGTGACGATGCGGGCGGACATCACCACCTCGTAGCTGGTCCCCAACGCGGTGACGGCGTTGCCGATCACGAACACCGTCAACGCGATCAGCAGCGCCGACCGCCGGTCCAGCCCGCCGGTGAGGGCGCCCATGATCGGCGCCGACAGCGCCATCGTCAGTGCGAACACCGTCACCAACTGGCCGGCGGCCGGGGTGGACACCCCCAGATCGGCCGCGATGGCGGGGAGGAGGCCCGCGATGACGAAGCCGTCGGTACCCACGGCGAACGCCGCCAGGGCGAGAGGCAGGAGTCGCTTCAGCATGGATGGCACCGTAAGCGATACATGGATTGTTGTCCATATATCAATGAGTGGGTAGGCTGTGGGCCCGTCAGGGACGGAGGGAAGCGATGCGCGAGGTGTCCCAGCCGGCGACCGAGGCGATCCGGATGGTGGACGTCCTGCGTGCGCTGGCGGATCCGGTGCGGCTCGAGATCATCCAACGGCTCGCCGTGACCGGCGAGGAGAGCTGCAACGCGATCGGCGGCGACCTGGACGTTCACCAGACGACGCTGTCCCACCACTACCGGGTGCTGCGCGAGGCGGGCGTCACCTGGACCACCGTCAAGGGCCGGACCCGGCTGGTGCGACTGCGTCGCGACGACCTGGACGCGCTCTTCCCCGGCCTGCTCGACTCCGTGCTGAACGGCGCCCGCCACCCGCGTGCGGCCGCCGGAGGCTGACGGCCCTCCGCGCCGGGTCAGGCGCGGCCGCGGACGGTGGTGCGGAAGGCGATCGGGGTCTGGCCGGTGCGCCGCTGGAAGTACTTGCTGAAGTGGGTGGGGTTGGGGAAGGCCAGCTGGTGGGCGATCTGGCTCGCGGTGGCGTCGCCGTGGGCGAGCAGCCGCCTGGCCTCCAGAACGACCCGGCGGTCGATGAACTCCTTGGCGTTGACGCCCGCGGCGGCCAGGGTGGCGCGGGAGAGGGTGCGCGAGGAGTAGCCCAGCATGCGGGCGTAGTCCTCCACCCGGCGGATGCGGGTGAAGTGCTGCTCGACGGCGGCCACGAAGCGCGCGTACGTCTCGTTGGGCTCCGGCACGGGGCCGCCCGCCGAGGTGCCGGGGTGCGCCAGGCGCAGCACGAGGACGGCCAGCAGGTGGCGCAGCGCCGCGGTGTGGGGAGCCAGGGGGAGTTGCCCGAGGGCGTGGAATTCGTGGGTGAGGTGGGCGAGCGCCAGGTCCAGGGCCCGGGCGACGGCATCGGCCGGCGGGTGCGGGACGAGGACGGTTCCGTGGAGGTCGTCCACCCGGGCGGCCGCGGCGGTGGCGGGGTCGAGGAAGTCCGTCTCGAACAGGACCAGGGTGCCCTCGGCGCCGGCGAGGTCGCCCCACTGCTGCACCTGGCCGGGGCGGACCCATATCCAGGAGCCGGGCCGCAGGACGTGGGCGCGGAAGTCCACCGTGTGCCGCAGCGTCCCGGCGGCCACGTGGAGCAGATGGTGGAAGGCGGGGCGCTGCGGTCTGGCGAAGTCGCTCGCCGCGAGGCGCCGGCGCAGGTCGTCCAGGGACATCACCTCCACGCCGGCCGGGGTGCCCGCCGGGGCGACGAAGGGGATCTCGGGAATCTCTCCGGAATCACCGTGTCGCTTTTTGGCCATCATCGGTCACCAGCGTATCCAGAAGTCCGCAGGTTGTGGCCCTAGCGTGGAGACGCAGGCCACCAAGAAGGCCTGGCGGTGACGGAAAAAGGCGAGGAGCCGCCCTCCGTCACGCACACCAGGAAGAGAGGACACGACCGTGAAGATCGTTCTGTTCGGCGCCACCGGTATGGTCGGCAGCCGCATCGCCGCCGAGGCCGTCGCCCGGGGCCATGAGGTGGTGGCGGTCTCCCGCTCGGGTGACGCCCCGGTCGACAGCCCGCGGCTGACCGCGGTGGCGGGCGACGCCGGCTCGGCCACCACGGTCGCCGACCTGGCGCGTGGCGGCGATGTCGCGGCCTCCGCGCTGGCCCCGCCACGGGACGGCACCGACCCGCGCGCCCCCTTCGTCGCCCTGAACACCGCCCTTCTGGACGGCCTGCGCTCCGCCGGCGTGCGCCGCGTCGTGATCGTCGGCGGCGCGGGTTCACTGGAGGTCGCTCCCGGCACGGCCCTGATGGACGCTCCCGGCTTCCCGGCCGAGTACGGGCCCGAGGCCGCCGCCCACGCCGACCTGCTGGCGATGCTGCGCCGGGTGACCGATCCGCGGTGGACGTGCGTCTCCCCGGCCGCGGTCATCGCCCCGGGCGAGCGCACCGGCACCTTCCGGACCGGCGGGGACAGCCTGCTCACCGACGCCGAGGGCAACAGCAACATCAGCGCCGAGGACTACGCCATCGCCTTCGTCGACGAGATCGAGAAGGCCGAACACCCCCAGGCCCGCATCTCCGTCGCCTACTAGGCCCTGTCCGGCGGATCTTCGTGGATCAGCCCGGCCGGTGGTTCCGCCAACCGTCGCACCGGTCGGTGCTCGTCGTGCTGTCAGACTGCTCGGATGATCGTCAGACTCGCGGAAGAGCGTGACTTCTCCGGCTTCCTCGGCCTGGCCGCCCAGGTCGAGCACTGGTTCGGTCCGATGGTCGACGATCCCGGCTTCCACAACGCCGTGAACAAGCAGATTCGTCGGTCCACCGCGCTCGTCGCTGTCTCCTCGGAGCCGGGACTCCTCGGCGGGCTGTTGTTCGGACCGAAGGCACCGACCTACCACATCCGCTGGCTCGTCGTCTCGGAGGAGGCACGCGGCAGGGGCGTCGGTCGGGCACTGCTGGCGGACGCGACACGCAGATTCGTACAAGGCCAGGGCACCATCGAGGTGGTCACCTTCGGAGCCGACCACCCGGGCGCCATCGCCAGCGGCGCCCGCGCCTTCTACGAACGCCTCGGCTTCACCCCCGCCGAACCCACCGACCCGGGCCCGGAAGGCGGTTCCCGGCAGATCTACCGCCGTCCCGCCATCTGACTCATTCGACGGCTCGCCGGTCCATGGCGGCGGCGAACGGGTTCACAGAGTCACGCGATACAGCCGGTGTTGCAGGTGCCCGGCCTGCACGATGACGGTGGCCTCGATGGGCCTCGCGTCGTCGGACGAAACCACGCGGAAGGTGCGGGACACGGGAACCCCGGTGGGCAGTTCGAGGGTGACGAACTCCTCTTCCGTGGGCGCCCGCCAGGTCACCGTGTCCACCATCTCGCGCGGCGGGAAGCCGAGTCCGGTCAGCAGGGTGGGCGAGCCACCCTTGATCCTCCGCCGATCCATCAGCGCCGTACCGCGAGCGATGCCCATCGGGTAGTACGACCAGACGAGTTCCGCAGGATCGTCGTCAAGAAGCAACAGGCGGTACCGCAGCAACGCCGTCCCGTTGGCACGCAGCCCGAACGCCTCGCGTACCTGCACCGGCGGAACGACCTCTCGAACGTCGAGAATCCGGTACATCCCACGCGTGGCCTGCTGCGCGGCCTGCGCGAGGACGGAATACGGCTCGCCCTCCCCGGACGGCGCCATGGTCCCGACACTGTCGAAGCCGCGCAGCGCGGTCTCCCGAACGAAGACCCCACGCCCCGACCTGCCGACGATCAGCCCTTCGGCCTTCAGGAGCTGCAACGCCCGCTGCACGGTCTGGTTGGAGACGCCGAAGCGCTCGATCAACTGCTGGGTGATGGGCAGTTGCTCACCCGGCGCCAGGTCTCCCGACATGATGTCCGCTCGTATCGAGGCGGCGATCCGGTGATGTGCCGGACGGCTGTCCTGGTGTCGCGCCACGCCTCAGCCCACCCGCGTCCGATACCGCAGCCGGTGTCCCCGGGGCATCACCATCCGGCTCACCTCAACGGGCAGCAGATCCGCCGTCATGCTGGTGCGGGTCAGCACGAGCACCGGCTCCCCCGCAGCCAGTTGGAGGACATCTCGCGCCTCAGGTGCCGGCAGATCAACCGCCACGTCCTCCACCACCTCCCGAATCGCGTGGCCCAACTCGGCGACGAACGTCACCGCGCCCCCCGGAATCTTCCGCGCCTCAGCCAGCCGGGTGCCACGCGCGACGGTCGCCGGATAGTACGAGTCGGTCAGCTCGACCGGCCGCTCGTCCAGATACATCACCCGCCGCCGGACCACCGCGCACTCCCCCGTCTCCAACCCCAACGCCACGCCGACATCCTCCGGCGGCACCAGCTCCCGCACCTCCAGCAGCCGCTGCATGCCCCGCCCGCCGCCCCGGGAGGCCTCCTCGGCCCACGCGTCACCCCGCCCGGCCGGACGAGGAACGAGATACGCCACCGACTCGGACTCCCACGTCTGACCTGCCACAACGGCCCCCTTCGCTGGCTGCTCCTCCACGATAGCGGGCTACTGAGTCGATGAGCCTTTCATTACGCGATTGCTAGCTTGATGAGAAAGCCATCAAGCTCCCCTGACACGAAGAAGGCCCCGGTGTTCCCCGGGACCGGTCGGCGCTGCAACGCCGTTCCGACTCCCCACACCGAGGCCGTCACATCGAACCCTGACATGGAGTCTTCGATGCACGACCAGGCTAGCGCCGTTCCTGCCGCTCATCCTTCTCCCGGGCCCCAAGAGGACGAGGCACCGGTGCCGGGTCCGCAGACGCCGATCGACCCCCCGGAACCGAAGCACGGAGTGGCACGGGCGGCGAACTGGCACACCGTTCGCGGCAGCCAGCCCGTCGCCAGGGACCTACAAACGGCTGTCGAAGAGCAACGTCTGCTGTTCGCCACGACGCAGCGCGCGGCCGACGACCTGACCCGCTCCCTCGCCACCGCCGTACGCCTTCAGAGCCAGGCGACCGAACACCTGGAACGGGTATCCGTGGTCACCACCCACCAATCGTCCACCGACGTCGTTTCGGGCACGCAACGCACTGAGCCTGCTTAGTTCAAGGTCGGCTCGCAGCCGCCGCCATACCTGCATTTGCCGGGCTTGACACCTCGGCGGGCCGCGCTAGGTGGGGACCTTCACGGACGGGAGGAGGGGTCCCACCAGGGCCGGATGCACTGGAGGTCCCGTTCGTAGACGTCGCCCAGCGTGTCGATGACCCGGACTCTGACGTCCAGTGCGGACAGGCGCTCAAGAGCTTTCGAGCCCAAGGCAAGCAGCTCCAGCCCCTCACGGCTGTTGCTTGTCATAAGAAGAGCCGCTCCGGAACCCAGGTGATGGAGGTAGAAGTCTTGCTCCTCTACGAGGCCCAGCGTGATCAGGTCCTGAGCTGCGGCACGCCACGTGATCCAGCCAGACGGGATCGTCGCGTGGTTGGCAGGTGAGTGGCGCGGAGTGATGCGATAGGACACAGAACGCACGATGGAGCGGCCACCGCCCGCGTTCCTCAGTATCACGGTGCGCACAGAGTCAGGCACGCTCTCACTGCCCCCAGCGAAGCCGGACCAAGTGATCACCGGTCGCAGAGTCAGGGACAGTTGAACGCGAGTGACGACTATGCCGGTGAGCAGAGTGACCATCGCCGCACACACGGAGGCGTCGAGCATGGTGAAGCGCCAGGGCCACGTGGTGCGTGCCGGCTCGCTCAGGTTGGCTTTGATGACCTCCCAGACCAGGTCTGCGAAGGGAGAGGAGGAGAAGGGCCTGGGGCAGCCACAGCGTCAGGTGGTTCGTCGAGACTCTGCGCTGCTCCCAGACTGAATCGTCCATACGCCCTCCTCTGTTTCCTTGATGGTGATCTGCGAGTCCAGTGGTCGCAAGATGCCGGAGATCGCCGATATGCCCGACGAGTGGCGCGGACTGTCATGCACCGCCGACGCCGTGCGGCTTCAGGCCCCAGGCCGCCGCTCCGGCGCCCGGCAATCCCTCGATCAAATGACCGTCTGATTGACAGTGCATCAGCACATCCGGATCCGGGGAGACATGACTCGGCCACGGAGAGCTACAGCATCAGGGGGCGATGCATGGCATTCGGGATCGAACGCGTCCAGCAGACCGTGAACGACATTCAGACCGCCCTGTCAGCGGTGAACCGGGAGATGCACAGCGGTTTCGACCGTGTTCTCACGGCCATCAGCGAGGCCCGTAACGACGTCAACGTCCGGCTCGACGCCGTACAGGCGGACATCCGGAGCCTGCGCGACACCGCAACCCAGACGTCGGCCGACGGCCGGGCGATCAGGAACGACATCACCCAGCTCCACGCGCTCATCGAGGGCTGGCGGGCCGAGGCCGCGGCCGTGCGTGCCGAGGCCGAGGTCACCCGCCGCGCGCTGGAGGCCACCCTCGTCCCCCCAGCCGTCGCGGAGGCGGCCTCCGTGACGGGACCTCCGGCGGAGCCGCCGCCGCGACGTCCCACGGCCAGGGTGGACGGCGCGGACTACGGGGACACCGGGGACGAGGACCCGGGCTACGTCCAGCTGCTCGAGTTCGCCGCGGGCGTCGCCTGCGCGGAGCTCGTCTGCCACCGCGACACCTGGGCGTTCCTCGTCGAACAGGCCGCCCGGGTCGAGCACTTCCGCCTCACGGTGGACGTTCACGAGAACGACGACGGCACCATCAACGCCGAGGTGTCAGGACGCACCCTGATCGCCGTCATCGACGCGCTCTGGAACACCCACCGGGACCCCGCCAACGCGCCGGGCACCCGCGCGCTCGCCATCCAGACCTACCGCCGCGTCCACGACGCGCTCCAGGGGCTCGAACCCCCGGAGAACGGCGCCCAGGCCCCCACCCGCATCGTCATCAACGACCGCCCACCCACGCCCGCCGACGAAGAGGCTCAAGACGACTGAACGCCGTCCGCGCGCCGGAGGCCGCGCACGGCCGGGATGGACAGCAGCAGGGCGCAGGTGACGAGCGCCATGGACGCGGACACGAACAGCAGCGGCACCGTGCCCGCGACGACCGCGAGCGGGCCCGCCACCGCCTGTCCGACCGGCTTCATCACCAGCGAGCCGGCCGCGTCGTACGCGTGCACCCGGCCGAGGACGTCCTGCGGGACGTGCGTCTGCACGCTGGTGTGGAACATGACGACCCAGAACGCCAGGCCCACGCCGCTCACCGCGTAGCACCCGGCGATGAGCGGCGCGGGGAGGCCGAGCGCGACCCCCAACGGCATGAGCGTCCACAGGATCATGGAGAGGGCGCCGGCCCGGAGCGGATACCGCGGGCGAAGCCTGATCGCGACGATCCCGCCCAGCACGCTTCCCGCCCCGAGGGACGACATGACCAGGCCGAACGTCGATGCCCCGTAGTCGGTGACCAACGTGCTGTTGCCGAGGGTCATGGTGGGGCCGCCGCCGACCAGCTGCCAGAGCATGAAGACGACGATGACGTTCCACAGCCAGGTCCGGGACCGGAACTCCCGCCAGCCCTCGACGAGATCGGCCCGGAACGTCACGCCGCCCCGCCCGGCCGGGCGCATCGGGACGGAGCGGAGCAGGAGGAGGCAGGCGCCGCTGACGCCGTAGGTCAGGGCGTCGAGGGCGACCACCGTCGCCGGTGAGGAGACCACCAGCAGCAGGCCGGCCAGCGACGGGCCGATCACACCGGTGACGGACTCGGAGATGCGGAGGGTGGCGTTGGCCTTCTGCACGTCCCGGGCGATGCGCGGCGTGATGCTGGCGACGCCCGGCTGGAAGATCGCGCTACCCGCCCCGACCAGGGCCAGCAGCACCAGGATCTGCCACAACGCCGGCGTGCCGAGCAGGAACAGCAGCGCGAGCACCGCCTGGAAGAACAGCCGGGTCGTGTCCGAGACGATCATCAGCAGCCGGGCGCCGATGCGGTCGGACAGCACCCCGCCGAAGATGATCAGTGCCGCGAACGGCGCGACGAGCGCGGCCAGCGCGTAGCCCACCCCGCTCGCCCCGTACCCCGCCTTGAGCACGGCGGCCGTGATCGCGACGGGGAGCATCGCGTCGCCCAGCAGCGAGGTGGTGCGGGCGGCGAAGAACAGCCGGAAGTCCACCGTCCACAGCGGCGGACGCGCGGTCGAGGTCTCCTTGGTCCGCAGGTCACGGGTCGTGTCCGAACCAGCCACCGCACACCACCCCCCGGTATGTCTTCGATCCCGACCAGCGGCGACACTCTCGTGCCTCCGCGGCCCCCAGTCAACGGAATTCGACAGCCGCGGGGCCCGCGCCGCACGGACGAGCCGCTAGGCCCCCTGCTCACCCCGCGGCACGCGCATCAGGCCCTCCTGCACCACCGACACCGCCAACGCCCCGTCCCGCGTGAAGATCCGCCCGTGGGCCAGGCCCCGGCCGCCGCGGGAGACGGGCGAGGACGTGTCGTAGAGCAGCCACTCGTCGACCCGGAAGGGGCGGTGGAACCACATGGCATGGGCACGTATCAGTGTGCCAAAGGGGCCTCTCATCTGCGGATACACGATGTCGCGCACCTTCTCCTGCGGGACAGGCACGCTATGGGCACAAGTCCCGCTGGGAACCCTGATCATCAGGTCCTCTGCTCGGACCTCGGCCGCCTGAGTACCTGAGGCGACTCCCTACGGACTGGGCGATACCTCAGCGAGAAACTCGCGGATCTCCCGGACGGACCGGCGTTCAATGCACCTCTCCGGCACGGATGATGCCGTGGCCTGGACGGCTGCCAGCACGGTGCCGTGAAGTTCCTGCGAGGTCAACGGCAGCATCGTCCGCAGCAGCACGTTCATTCCTTCGTCGATCTCCCCTGAACGGAGCAGGGTCTGGGCGCGAGCTACGCGCACCAGTGCCGGGTCGATGCGCTCGCTCCGGCCATAAAGCTGCAGGGCTGTCTCCTGCGCGGCCATGGCCGACCTGGTGTCCCCCGCACGAGCGAGAACCTCGCCCTCGTAGAAGCTGAGCTTGCGCTCGGCGAATCCATACAGGCCTGCTTCGGATCGCGTCGCCCGTCCGTGCCGCTCCCGGGCCGCGCGGAGGGCTTGGACAGCCCCCACCTGATCTCCGGCCAGAGCACGAGCCCGAGCAAGGACAGCGAGGGCCATGGCGGGCGCTGCGCCGTCCAGGCCGTCAGCCAGCGCC
Organism: Streptomyces sp. B6B3; assembly: GCF_039871525.1. Lineage (NCBI taxonomy): Bacteria > Bacillati > Actinomycetota > Actinomycetes > Kitasatosporales > Streptomycetaceae > Streptomyces > Streptomyces sp. B6B3. Next base: position 341,742 of record NZ_JBDPLU010000002.1, read on the forward strand.
GCAGCAGAGCCGGCCAGCCTCAAGGCCGTCTGCGGACTGCTGTAGTAGAAGGCACAAAGGCTCTCACGTGAGCGGATCCAGGATTGCAGCGGCCGATCACCGGTTTCCGCCGCTGCCAGTGCAGCGGTACGAAACCATGCTCGAGCCTCCTGCCCTTGTTCCAGATCGATCAGTAAGACGCCAGCAACGGCGGCGAGCTGGGCCGCAACGCGATGGAGGCGGTACCGGCTTCTCAGCCCTTGCGGGGCGGCCAGGCAGGCGCCGATCTGTTCGAAGTCCTCGGTCACCTGCAGCAGATGCAGATGGGCGGGTGTCGCACGGTAGTCGAGGCCGTGCTGTTCAGCCGTTTCCTCCCACCGCTCAAGCGCTTCCCGACTGAGCCCGGAGGTGCCAAAAAGATCACTCACACGGATCCTGGTGTCAGCGACCTGGTCGAGGGCGCCAGCGCCAAGCCCGAGGCCTGCGGCGCCGCGCAGCAGATTCCGGCGTTTCACGTGCAGTTCCTCTCCGGTTCGGACGTTCTGCCGATTTTCCCCCGATCTGTCCACGTCAGCTTGATTGGCGGTGGAGGCAGCGGCGTGGCCATAGTCGGTCCCGAAGCCCAACCGATCCGGGCGCGTGCCGAAGGCCCGGCATAAGGCGTCCAGGTAGCGCGGGGACGGTACGTCCTCCCCACGCTCCCAGGCCGAAATCCGCTGATGGCTGATCAACGGCGTTGGCTCGCCTGTTTCCTTAGCGTGCTGCCGGATGCGCTTGGCCAGGTCCTGCAGCGTCATGTTCGACGCCAGGCGCCACGCTCGCAGTGCCGATACGCCACAGTGCTTTCCGATCCGCTGGGCTGTCTCCTCGATGCTCAGGTCCAGCGCCATGCACTGCTCCCGTACAGCACGAGCACAACCGAGCGAGTGCGGCGTGGCGTCCGATCCGGCCATGGCCCCTCCCCACGTGTCGAGACACCGTGCGCAGTCCTCGCTGCGGTCGGTGGTCTCCCGCCACTCACGGTAGGCGGCCCAAGCGGCCACGTCACCCAGGCGGTGGTGGATGCACGCTGCGCGTGCATCCACCACCGCCTGGGACGGATGAGTCGGCAACAGCTCGCTACGCACGCAACGTCACGTGCTGCACGCGAACAGTGCGTGCGAGCACAGCCAGGGAGGCCGCAACCTACCGCTCCGAACCACTCCGCCGACTCACTCGGAGACCAACATGTTCTTTGGTTCCTTAGCCGCCGCCGCACTCCTGTACGCGGCCACCGTGGCAGCCGCGGCGTTGACAGCCATCCTCGCCCGAACCCCGTGCCGGCGCCGCACCGCCATGGAGGTGCTGCGCACTCTCCTGAAGGGCACCCCACAAGGCTGACCTGACTCATGGCCGCATCCCGACAGGCTGCCCGCTCTGTGTCGCCGACCTTGGGAGATCACCAGATCGGCTCTCGCGCAACTCGCACAACCTCGGCAGGTGGCGCCGAGTCAAACCCAGTCGTAGGAACGCTTGCCCTGACTGCACCTCAGGGTTGCCGATACATCCGTGTTCACGAATAACCTCCTGGAAGCTCCAGCTTCGTTGGGTTACGTTCCGGATACGGCCGCCGCGCGCGATCTAGCCAACAACACATACAGCTACATACTGTGTGCTCATAGCTTGGTGGGAGGGCAAAGATGCTGCGAGTGGGCGGGGAGTCACCGGCTGAGCCGCTGCGGGGCAAGCTGCGACCGAAGGATCGCATGGAGATGTTGCAAGACAGCTACCTGCGAGCTGTGGCCGCAGCGGCCGGATGCACCATGGCGAAGCCGGAACCGGATGATGGAATCGACTGGCAGTTAACGCATTCTTCCCAATCTCACGCAGTCGACTGTCAGATCGATCTGAAGGTTCAGCTCAAGAGCACCTCTTTGTCTCCGCCAAGCCCTCAGCAGGGATACGTATCCGTGAACGTCAGCAACGATCGCCTGGAGATGCTGGCCCGACCATCTGTGATCGTTCATAGAATAATTGTTGCAATGATCATCCCTGAAGAAATTGCCAGATGGGTGGAAGCGACCCATGATTACTTCACTTTACGGCACTGCGCGTACTGGCGTAGCTTAATTGGCGAGACACCTTCAGGCCAGAAGAGTACGGCAGTTCGGGTTCCAACAGACAACATCTTCGACGATCTGGCTCTTTGCGCGATCATGGAGAGAATCGGCAAAGGGGGGACACCGTGACAGCCCCAGACTATCGCGCGATTGCATCTACGCTCACAGACTCGAAACTTTCGCAGATCCTGAAACGCAGCGGATGGCAACGATTCGGTGGCCAGGAGAATCTTTACAGCCGCTGGCGCCCCGCTGGAGATCATCCGACGATAAGCCTACTCTTACCCCAAGACCCTAGTGCCGAGGATTATCACGAGCTTTTTCTGCAGGCCGTAGCAAAAGCATGGAAGCTTGGCGATGATCGACTGAGAACCCTGCTAGAGAAGGCCGGAACGGCACCTTCGCTGGGCGATGAAATGAGGTTTGAAAAAGAAGCCAGAAGCATTAAGGGCACCATCCAATGGCTCGCCGGAGAAGACCTTCACGCGGCGGCGCGAAAATCCATGGCCGTAGCCGCGAAATCCAGAAAATCGAAGCTTCCCTACTACGGGAACTCAAATTCTCACCTCGCACGGTCTTTCCTAGACTCCGTGCTGATGGGGCAAACCGAGGTGGGCAGCTATGTCGTGACTGCCTACGCCCCACCGGATGAGGTTTACACTGAGAAAAAGCTCAAACCTGGAGATACGCTCCCGGCTACCGGGCGGCATACTGGACGCGATATCACTCGCAGCCTGGTGAACGTTCTTGAGACGACAAGGGAAGCGGTAGATCATTTCGCCGAAACTGGATCCAGTGCAGGATTCATCGAAAGCGTGGGTCGCGGCTTCTGCTTCGAAATCACCCAGGCGGTGCGGGATTTGGTGAGGGATTCCGACGGTGCAGAAGTTAGTGTCGAGATGACTGTAGGTGCCGATCTTTTCTCGGAAGAGCATCTGGAGTCTCATCGACTGGAATTCAGTCCAGCCGACTACCCAATCTTGGAAACCGCTGGCAACGTACTGGCCGCAACTTCTCGCCCTCAGACTGTGACCGTTGTGGGTTCAGTCACCCTGCTTGAGCGCCCGAAGCCGGGGCATCCGGGTGTCATCAGGCTCGACGTGCTAGGTGGAACAACCGCACGCAAGATGCGCGTCAGGCTTAAGGCTGAAGACTATGATCTCGCTGTGGACGCCCATAGAGACAACTTGGCCATGAAAATGCGAGGGCGCCAAGAAATCGAAGGTCGCTATTACTGGCTCTATGATCCTGATCAAATTGAGTTGATTGCTATGGAGATTGTTCAGACTTCGACGGAGTCTCCGAGTTCAGAACAACACCCAATGTTTTGATGTATGAGCGTTTCCCATAGATTGATTTCGCAGGCGTCTCAATCCAATGGAACGTCGTACGTGAAGGTGTGACGTGAACCATCGAAGAGGAAGCGGGTGGCCTCTACCGGGTCGTCGCTGGCGTAGATGGTGCGCAGGAGCTCGACCACGGGAGTGCCTCTGGGAAGGCGGAGTTCGATGGCTTCGCCCGGGGTGGGCATCCGCGCGATCAGTTCCTCGGAGGCATGCGTGAGAGGTGTGCCCAGCACGGACGCCAGCTCCGCGTGCACGCCGCCCGGGATCTTCTCGTTGCGGGCGATTCGGCTGCCCTCGACCTGCGCCACGTGAAAGTAGCTGTCGGCCAGTTGAGCCGGCTCCTCGTCGAGGGTGAGCAGGTGTCGGCGGACCAGGACCTGAGTGCCGGGCTCAATGCCAAGCCGCTGCGCGATGCTCTCCGGGGCCGGCACGGTGGCCACCTCCAGGAGCTGCTGCCCGCGCACGAAGCCCTGCGCCTGCGCTTCCGCCTCGAGCGGTGCTGTCGCGCTCGGTCGTGCTGATCGGAGATGACGCTTCGTCCCCCGACGCTCCAGGCGCCGCGGCATGCGGACGAAGACGCCCTGGCCCTGGCGGGCGATGATCAGGCCCTCGTTCTGGAGCTGGTCCAGAGCTTGGCGCACGGTGCCCGAGGCCGCGCCGTAGTCAGCCATGAGGCTGCGGAGCGAGGGCAGCTGGTCGCCGTCCTCGAGCTCCTTGTCGCTGATGGCACGCCGAAGATCGCCGGCGATCTGCAGGTATGCCGGGGTCGGGTCGCTGGGATTGATCCGCTTTGCCATGCGCCTGCTCACCACCCTTCGCGCCCCATCGAGCCTACCGGCGATTGCTACACATCACCATCTGTGCTACAACACCAGAACAGTGAGACAGGCTGGGGCTCACCGAGACGTCCTTCGTCTGGCTGAGCACCCCTGGCACACAAAGAAGGGCCCCGGTGGTCGTCGGGACCGAGTCGGCGCTGCAACGCCTTCCGGCTCCTCTCACCGAGGCCGTCACATCGAACCCTGAGTTGGAGTCTTCGATGCACGACAAGGGTAACGCCGCGTCCGCGGCGTCTCCTCCTCCCCGGTCGCAGGCCGACGAGGCGTTGCGGCGCGTCCGCGAGGACGCCGCCCGCCGGAAGCCGCGCGGGGGTGGCCGATGAGCAGGAACGAGCGGGCGAACGAGGCATTCGCCGACTCGGAGCAGCAGCGAGCCGACGGGCTGGCGTGGCGGATCGATCAGATCTCCTCCGACCCGTCCAACCCGTCGAACGCTGTGCTGCCGCACTACCAGGCCGCCTACCAGCAGGCCTCGGGCAACGCCGCCGCGAACACCGCTCAGCCGAAGTCGAAGCGGGGGTGGGGTAGCTGATGAGCAGGCTCATCGATCGCAGCGTCGAGTCGGCCGCCCAGGCCGCGGACCTCCAGGCCGCTGCCGAGGAGCAGCGCCAGCAGCTCGCGGCGACGCAGCGCACGGCCGACGACCTGGCCCACGCCCTCGCGGCCGCCGACCGGCTGCAGCAGCAGGCGAACAACCACCTCAACGGCCGGCGCTGACGGCCGTCCGGGGTCGCCCCGCCGCACCGCGTGCCGCTGGGTGACCCCGGGCCCTCAATCCCTCCCCGGACTCCTCGCCGCCGTTGGCTCCACTGCCAGCCGAGCGGCCATGCACGCACGGAGGTTCCTGCCCCGATGTCCACCAAGCACCTGACGCGCCAGCAGCTCGTCGACGCGAACGCCCAGCTCCGCCGTGAGCTGAGTGAGCTGCGGCGCGCGCACGACGAGCTGGTGGCCGCCGCCCGCACGACGGTGGTCCAGCACTTCGACGGCGAGTCCTCGCCGTTAGGCGTGCTGATCGACACGCTCGACCAGCTCGGCAAGCTCCCTGAGTACGCCCCGCAGTTGACCGACCTCGCGCTGATCGCCCTCGACCAGAACGACGACGAGGACCTGGACGAGGTCCTGGCGGTCGCCATCGGTTGGAGGTTGGCGTGAGCTCCCCCACCCGTTGCCCCGTCTGCGGCTGGCGTCCGGTCTATCGCTCCCAGAAGGCCGGCCACCGCGCGGCCCGTATTCACCGCTGCCGGCCGCGGCCGGCCCGCCGCACCAACGCCAAGCGGGAGGGGAACGCCCGATGAGCAGTCTCCTTCCCGCCGCGGCTGCCGCTGCCGCCGCGACGCCGCTCGCGGCTGGCTGGTCGGCGCACGCCGTGTTGCTGCGTCGCCGCCTGGCCGCCGCCGGCCGTGACCCGTTGACCGGCCTGCTCCGCCGCGACGGCTTCCAGAAGCGGGCCGCTCGGATGCTGCGGAAGCACGCGTCGGTCGGCGTCCTGGTCATCGACCTCGACGGCTTCAAGCGGCTGAACGACGAGTTCGGCCACGCCGCCGGCGACATCGCGCTGGCGACGACCGGGCGCCGCCTGGTCGACCACGTCGCCGCCCACGGGATCGCCGCGAGGCTGGGTGGCGACGAATTCGCCGCCGTCCTCAGCCTTCCCACGGACGGTCCGGGACTGCCGTTCCACGTCGCCGAGCTGCACAGCGCCATCTGCAGCCCGCTCCCGATCGACGGCCACGTGGTGCCGCTTGGGGTCGGCGCGTCCATCGGTGCCGCCTACTCCAGTCGCCACCCCGGCGCGGGTCTGTCCGGACTGCTGCGCAGGGCGGACGAGGCCATGTACGCGGTCAAGCGGTCCGGTGGTGGCTGGCTCATCGCCCACGCCGCCGACCCGACACACCCCACGGTCAACGGCCGTCGGTCCGGCCGTCCCGGAACGCACGCCTCCTGCGACGACTCGGTCGGAGGTGCCCGGTGAACGACACCGCCGGCACCTTCGCGGCCGTGTTCGCGACGCTGTTCGTGGCGCACTCGGTGGGCGATCACTGGGTGCAGACCACTCCCCAGGCCAGGAACAAGGGACGCCCCGGCTGGCCCGGCCGACTGGCCGGCGTCCGCCACGTCGTGGGCCTGACGCTGACCAAGCTCCTGCTCCTGGCGCTCGTCGCCGTCGTGCTCTCCCTTCCACTCACCACGACGGGCACGTGCGTCGGCCTGGCTGTAGACGCCTACTCGCACTGGTGGGCCGACCGTCGCTCGACGCTGGCCCGTCTCGCCCAGCTGCTCGGCAAGGGCGAGTTCCACGCCCTGGGCAGCACGGTGACCGACTCCCACGGCCGCCCCAGCCACCTGGGCACCGGGGCCTACGCCCTGGACCAGAGCTGGCACCACTTCTGGCTGCTCGTCGCCGCCCTGCTCATCGCCGCGCTCTGAGGAGAGACCTCCCATGACGAAACGCACCGCTCCCCAGCTCGCCGAACAGGCCGCCGAGGCGATCCGGGCGTTGAACCACGCCACGCGGGCGACGCCGAACGCCTGCCTGCGCTATCCCGGCGACGTCTACGCGACCTTCGGCGAGCTTGTCGCCATGGCCGGCCGGCTGCCGCAGGCGATCGGCCAGCTCGCCCTGTTCATCGACGTCCTGCAGGACGAGGGCCGGCTGCGGCACGACTCCGGCAACCCGAGCCGGCTCGGCATCGAGCTGGCGTCCTTCGAGCAGTCGACGGCCGATGCCTTCCGCGCCGCCCAGTTGCTCCGGCGGGCGCTGGACGGCGCGCACCAGGCCCTCGGCCGCATCGGCTACCAGGCCGCCCGGGAAGAGGGTGACCGGTCGTGAACTGGTTGACCGAGACGCCGCAGTTAACGGCCTGGTCGCCGATGGCCCAGTCCGTGGGGATCGGCGTCGGCGTGCTGCTCCTGGTCGTCGTCCTCGTCGTCGCCCGCCGACGTTCGGGCGAGCGCACCGGCTGGCTGAGCGGGATCGGTCCGCAGGCCCTCGTCGCGCTGGGTGGCGTGGCCGTCAGCGTGCACGGGCTCTGGGGCTTCGCCACCGACACGGCGGAGCTGCCGCTGGTGCTGCGCGTCGGGTTCATCGCGACGTTCGACGCGGCTGAACTGGTGCTGCTGGCCATGCTGTACCGCACGGCAGATCCAGCGGTGGGCTGGACACGGGAGCTGCGGCTGATCCACCGCACCGCGTGGACCCTCGTCGGATTCTCCGCGGCGATGAACGCCGTCCACGCCCCGAACTGGTGGTCTCGCCCGGTGCTGGCGGCCATCCCGATGCTTGCGGCCTGGCTCATCGAGCTGCAGCTGCGCGCCAAGCTCCAGGGCACCGTGGCGCGGCACCACGACGACGAGGGCGAGGCCCGCCCCGGCCCGGTCCGGCTCGTGGCATTGCTGTGGCAGCATGCCTGGGCGGCCCTGTTCGCCGCCCTGGGGCTGAACGCCAGCACCTCCCACGGCGCCATCAGCCAGGCGGCCCGCGTCCAGCGTGCCGCGCGCCGCTGTTACGAGCTGCGCCTCGCGCTGGAGCCTCGAGAGACCTTGGCCGGTGGCCGGCCGCGCAGCCTGCGGAAGGCACAGAAGCGGATCGGCAACCTACGCGCGACTGCGCAGAAGGCGATCGACCGCGCGGACATCGCCACCAACACCGCTCAGGCGTTGGCGTTCGCCCGCCGTCTGGCCGCGCTCACCCGCGCCGACGACATCGCACGGCTCGACTTCACCGACGCTCCCGGTGTACTCGCCCTCCTGGAGGACCTGAACCTCATCGGGTCCGCCGCGCGGATCGAGGGCGCGGCGCACGTGGCCGAAGCCGAGGCCGCGCGGGAACGCGCGGAAGCCGCGCGGCAGGAAGCGGAGAACGCGCGGCGCCGCGCCGTCGACGAACTGGCAGATGTGCAAGCCGAGATCGAGCGAGCGACTGCCGCGCGGCAGGACCTCATCGAGCAGACCGACCGCGCGGGGCGGGATGCCCAGGACGCGCGGCAGCGCGCGGAAGCTGCGCGACGCGAAGCGGACAGCGCGCGGGAGTCCAACGAGGCCGCGCGGCTCGATGCCGACCGCGGGCTGGCCGCGCGTCGCGAGGTGTTGGCCGCTCTCAACGCCGAGCTGCAACAGGTCCGCGACGAGGTTCAGCGCACCGCCCAAGCCGCGCAGGAGGCCAGGACACAGGCGGCCGAGGCCCGCATGTTGCGCGACCGGATCTGTCACGACCTGGCCGAACTTCACCCGGGCGACGGCCCGGTCGATCCGGTGTGGCGCTCGGAGAGCAAGCAGGCCGGCTGGCAGCTCTACCTGGCCACCCTCAGCGCCTCGCACGGCGAGCAGGAGCCCAGCGCCGCCCAGCTCGCCGACCGCTTCGGCATCGACCCGGGCAACGCCCGCAACTGGCTCAAGGACTTCCGCACCGCCCGCAGCGCCCAGCTCGCCGCACACGCGAGCGAGCCGACCTCCGAGCCGAAGGAGACCGCCCGTGTCTGACAGCAACGTCCGCAGCTTTCCCTCCCGCGAGTCCGCGTCCGCACCGGAACATCCTCGGCAGGATCGGAAGTCGAAGACGCCGCGCAGTGAGCGCGCGGCGGCGCGGCGCGCGGCGATGGCGGCGGCGCTGAAGAAGCAGCGCACCAGCCACCGCACGACCAACCGCACGGTGAACAGGAACAAGTCCATTCACGTGCACATCGGCAAGTCCGCCAGCGGCGGGGGCGCTCAGGTCGTCGCGGCCGTCGCGCAGGGACAGCAGGGCACTCCCGGCTCAGACTTCATGAGCAACGAGGACATCCGCGCCTTCTCCGAGCACGTGCGGCGGGAGGCCCGGACCCGGGCGACGGAGCGCTCGATGGACGCCGAGCAGCTCCAGGCGGTGCTGCGGCACATCCCTGACAGCACCGGGTCCCGGGCCGGCTCGCGGGCACGGGCCCGCCGGGTGAGTCGACACCTGAAGCTCATCGCCGCGGCCGAGAAGTTGATCGCTCGCCGCGCCGCCGCCCTCTACGCCGCCTTCGAGCGCGAGTACGAGTCCGAGCTGCGGAAGGTCGGCAAGGGCCGTGCCCAGCAACAGCCGCGGGCGCCGTTCACCTGGGGCTGACGCCGCTCCTGCCCTGCATCGATATCCCTTCTGACACCTGGAGTGGCACCGTGGCTGACAGCCTCAAGGGCGACCTCTGGAAGGCCGCCAAGCACCCCCGCACGCGGCCGTGGCTGGCGGTCGCGGCCGAACTCCCCGCCTCCCTGGCCGCGCACGCGGCCTGGGGAGACTCTCCCCCAGCGGCCGTGGGCCTGACGGTGGCCGCCGGCGTGCTCACGGCGGCCACCTGGTGGGCCGGCAGCGGCACCCGGATCGCCCGCCGCATGCACGCCACCGCCTCGACCGCTGCCGGCAGCGGCTATCTGGTCGTGGCCACGGTCACCGATCCACTGACACCGGGGCTGCTGTCCACGCTCATCATGGGCGGCACCGTGGCCGCCGGCTCCTGGAACATCCGGCAGGCCCTCCGAGCGGACCCCGATGCCGCGAAGCAGGGCGGCGAGAAGACCGCAAGCGAAACGGGCGTGCTGGTCAAGGCGATCGGCGAGGCCCGCGCGAAGCTGCGCAAGAAGCCGGAAGTCGAGCCGAACAAGGTCGTCGCCCCGCTTCAGCTCGCCGGCGGCGACATCACCACCGACGAGTTGGGCAACCGCATCAAGCACATCGCGGGCGAACTGGGCGTCTCCCCCACCAGCATCCGCATCCTGCCGGACCCCGACCGAGCCGACCGCGGCGACCTGGTCATCGTGCCGCAGGACATGCTCAGGCAACCGACCGACTGGCCCGGGCCGTCCTCGATGGGCGGCTCGATCACGGAGCCCGTTGTCATCGGCCGCTACGAGGACGGCGCCGACGCCGTGCTCTGGTTCCCGGCCGACGAGGAATCCGGCCGCAACGCGACGCACTTCCTGACGGCCGGGATGAACGGCTCGGGCAAGAGCGCCGGCGTCAGCGTCGGCATCACCGAGGTCCTCACCCGGCGCGACGTCATCGTGTGGGCGACCGACCCGTCCAAGGGTCAGCAGACGTTCGGCCCGTTCCTGCCCTACCTGGACTGGTGCGAGATGTCTCTCGCCGGCGGCGAGGCCATGATCGCTGTCCTGTCCCGTGTCATCACCGCCCGGGCCGACGCGTTGGGCCGAAACGGCTTCAAGAACTGGACCGCTGAGGCCTTCATCCGGCTCGGCATGCCCTACATGGTCGTCTGGATCGAAGAGGCCGCGAAGTTCTTCCGTGAGGGTGCCGAGATGGAAGGGCTGGTGATGGAGGCCCGGTCGGCCGGCATCTCCGTCATCGTCAGCCTCCAGCGACCGTCGTCGACCTCGATGCCGACCGACGTGCGCGAGCAGCTCGGTGGCGTCATCTGCTTCGGCGTGAAGGGTGCCACGACCGCCGACATGGCCCTGCCGGAGGACGTCCGCGACGCCGGCGCCCGCCCGGAGGCGTGGGAGAACCGCCGACCCGGTTACGCCTACCTGGTCGCCCCCGGCGTCGACGAGGACCGGTACACCACACCGCTGCGCACCTACCGGGCCGACGACGACGCCATCGGCGGTGCCCTGGCGATCGCGCCCCGGCCGCCGGCCGACCGCATCACCACCACCGCGGCCGGCGAGGCGTACGCCAACCGCACCCGGTACTCCGAGCCTCTGGCCAGCCCGCACGAGGCCGTCGTCGTGTCCGCCGAGGAGGACCAGGACGTGGAGCGCGACGCGGTGATGGAGCAACTGGTCGCCCGGGAGGCGATGGATATCGCCGGCCTGGACGACGATGGCACCCCGGACCTCGAGGTCGACCCCGACCGGGAGATTCCCGCCGTTCCGGCCGACCAGCTGTGGCGCTTCGCGCCGCCGGTCGACGACGACCAGGAGTTCCCGGAGCTGAGCACCAGCGAGGCCGAAGCCGAACTCCTCGTGCTCCTCGACGAGTTCCGCGCGCAGGACCGGGAGAGCCTCGGGCCGAAGGACTTCGCCCCCTTCTGGGGCAAGGCCGGCCGACTCAACCGCTCCCGAGCCTGGCTCAGCCCGCGGCTGGCCGAGCTCGCCGAGGTCGGCCTGCACCTGGCCGAGACGGACGAGCCAGGCGTCTACCGCCTGCTCTACCCCGAGCCGGCCGACGCCTGACGCCGGCCCGGCCTGCGATGACGCCGCCTGACATCTCCCCTCGGGTGTCAGGCGGTGTCAGGGCCGGGTGTCAGCGAGCTGACACCCGCCGCCACCTCTAGGCATCACGCGGCCGGCCGGCCGCTGACAGCCCACTGACACCTCCCCGCTGACACCTGAGGAGCCCGCATGAGCCGGGACCGATCCCGCCGGGCGCGCGTGGTCGCCGCCGCCCTGCGCACCTGGGCCGTCTTACGCCGCACCACGACGCCGCCAGCCGTACGCGTCGACGTCCGCCAGCCCGACCGCTGGTCGCACGTGGCCACGATCGACCTCGACGACGCCGGTGCCGACCGCGTTCTGGCTCTGCTGCGCGAGGACGTCGCCCGCACCCCCGCCACCCTCGCCGACCACGTCGACGGCTGGCTCACCGAACAGGCCGCAGCCGGCCGGACCCGCGTCCGGGCCCGCGACCTCCTGGACGTCGCCGCCCGCGCCGGCCGCACCAAGTCCGAGTTGGCCGGACACCTCGCCGGCCTCGTCGACGCCGGCCGGCTGCGCGAGACCTGGCGACCGGGCGTCTTCCGCCTCGTCCCCCGGCCTGCGTGGGCCGTCCGCCCCGGCCTCCCCGCCGCACGCACCCGATAGGAGCCCACGATGCGCGAACGCGAGTTCGATCCTCCCCAGCCCTTCCCGCCGGCCCGGCGCGGCGACGACCCGCCCCAGCCCGACCAGCCGCTCACCCCGGCCGCCGTCGTCCCGGCCTCCGAGCGCGGCGTCGTCTGGGTCCCCGACGCGTACGGCCGCGGCATGGTGCCCATCGCCCGCGACCTCGCGCCGTCGCTCCCCGAGCGCACCCCGCCCCGCGACCTCTCGCCCCGACCGCTGATCGACCCGCGAGCCCAACTCGTCGCCGCCGGCGGCGTGTGCGCGGCCGGCGTCGGCTGGGGAGCCGGCCAGCTCCTCAACGCCCTCGCCGGCGTGGGCACGGGCGCGCTGCTCGCTCTCGCCTTGCTGGTCATCGCCCTCCGCATGCCCAAGCGGCCCGGTCGCGGCGGCGGCGACACCTACCACATCACCCACCACAACAAGTGGTTCGGCAAGTCCACCACCAACCTGTGAAAGGGGTCGCCCACCGTGCACGTTGACCCACTGGCGCCCGCTCTGGCCGCCGCCGCACGCGGTCTGGCGGTTATCCCGCTCTCCCGCACCAAGCTGCCCGCCGTCCGTTCACCGCACGGCGAGCAGTCCGCGAGCCGTCGCTGCCGCGGCGAGTGCGGGCGACTGGGGCACGGCGTCCACGACGCCACTGCCGACCCCGACCGCGTCCGGGCGCTGTTCGCCGCCGCACCGTGGGCCACCGGCTACGGCATCGCCTGCGGCCGGCCGCCGCATCACCTCATCGGCCTGGACCTGGACGTGAAGAACGGCGTCGACGGCATCGCCGCCATCGAGCGCCTGGCGGCCGAACACGGCTTCGCCCTGCCTCCCACGGTCACCATCACCACCCCGACCGGCGGCCGACACCTGTGGTTGTCCGGCCCCGCCGACGTCCCCGTGCCGAACTCCGCCGGCCGTCTGGCGCCGGGCGTCGACGTGCGCGGTTCCGGCGGCTACCTGGTCGGCCCCGGCTCGGTGACTACCCGAGGCCGCTACACGCTCACCGCCGGCACCGAACGCCACTGGATCGGCGCCGCCCCGGCCGGCCTGCTCTCCCTCGCCACCCCGCCGCCCGTTCCCGCACCGCCGGCTCCCGCGGCCGCCTTCCCGAGCGGCCAACGCGCCGTCGCCCTCGTGCGCTTCGTCCTGGAGGCCCGGGCCGGCGAACGCAATTCCCGGCTCTACTGGGCGGCCTGCCGCGCCCACGAGGCGGACGACGGCCGCCAGCTCGTCGCCGCGCTGGCCGACGCCGCCTCACACGTCGGCCTGCCCGATGCGGAGATCCGCGCCACCCTCGCCTCCTCGGCCCGCCGCCGTAGCAGCGGGAGCGGCCGATGAGCGCGCACGCCGACACCACCGACCAGGCTCGCGAGCTCCTGGTCGCCAACGGCGTCGACCCCGACAAGAAGGGTCCCTCGCAGGCGTCCCAGCTCGTCGCCCTGGCCCGGGAGCGCTACGAGCTGTTCATGTCGGACGACGGCCGCCCGTACGGCGTGCCAAAGGCCGGCCCGAACGTCGCGCTCCCGCTGCGCGGCAAGGCCGGCCTACGCTCCCAGCTCGCCCGCATCTACACCGACGCCCACGGCGGCACCGTCCCTGGCCAGTCCGCGCTCACCGACGCCGTCACCGTCCTCGAGGGAATCGCCGCCACGGCTGAACCGGCCACACCCCAGCTCCGCGTGGCCCGCCACAAGGACGAGATCGTCATCGACCTCGGCACCCCGGACGGCCGTTGCGTCATGGTCGGCCCGAACGGCTGGCGCCGAGAGGGATGCTCCCCGGTCATCTTCCGCCGCTCCGGGGCGATGAAGCCGCTCCCCGAACCCATCCGCGACGGCGACGGCCTGGCCGCGCTGCGCGGCCTGCTCAACACCACCGACGAGGGCTTCCACCTCCTGGTCGCCTGGCTCATCGCCGCGTTCATCCCGGACCTGCCGCACCCCATCCTGACCTTCCGCGGCGAGCAGGGCACCGGCAAGTCCAAGGGCGCCGCCATGGTCATCGGCCTCGTCGACCCGTCCGGAGCGCCCAAGCGGACCTCGCCCAGGGACATGAAGTCCTGGTCGGTGCAGGCGTTCAACTCCTGGGCGCTGTGCCTGGACAACGTCTCGCACATCGCGGACTGGCTCTCCGACGCGCTGTGCCAGGCCGTCACCGGCGCCGGCGTCATCGACCGCGCGCTGTTCACCGACGACGACGTGGTGGTCCTGGAGTACCGCCGGGTGCTGGCCATGACGACGATCGACGCCGGCGCGCTCGCTGGCGACCTGGCCGAGCGGATGCTGACCATCGAGCTGCAGCTCATCCCCGACGACCAACGCCGCGAGGAAGCCGACCTGGACGCCGTCTACCGCGACGCCCACCCAGCCATCCTCGCCTCGCTCTTCGACCTCCTGGCCGCCGTGCTCAAGGCGCTGCCCGACGTCGAACTCACTGAGCGGCCCCGCATGGCCGACTTCGCCCGCGTCCTGGCCGCCGTCGACCACGTCACCGGCTGGCGCACTCAGGCCAGCTACAAGGCCACCGCCGAAGACGCCGTCGCAGACGTGCTGGACGGCGAGCCCTTCGCCCAGGCCGTCGTCGCCCTCGTCGACGGCGCCGACTCCGACGGCATCGAGATGACCGCCGGGGAGGTCCTGGAGGCCGTCCAGGCGCCCGAGAAGCTGCCGAAGAAGTGGCCCAAGGACGCCACCCGCGCCGGCGGCCAACTCAAGCGCCTCGCACCGGCCCTGCGCACCATCGGCGTCCACCTGGACGACAGCCGACGCCAGCCCGATGGCAACCGCTCCCGGCTCTACAAGCTCACGGCATCGGTGAGTAGGCGCATTTCAGCACCCGGAGCGCCCGCAGCACCCGGAACCGCTCCTGACCAGCACGAACGACCGGGTGCTGACGAAGCCGCCAGCACCCGCGAGGGCGCCCGCAGCACCCGCACGCCCACCCTTCCGGGCGCTACGGGCACCGCACCGGGCGCTACGTCGCTCCCAGCACCCGGAGCCGACACCCCCTCTGAGCAGGCTGAACACCCCTCACCGGGTGCTGCGGGCGCTCCGGGTGCTGAAACGCAGCTACTCACCGATCCCACGACCCGCTGCGCCGCGTGCCGCCTCCCGCTCCCGGCCTTCCTCATCGCCCAGGGAGACACCACCCACCCCGCCTGCGACCCACCGGAAGGGGCCGACACCCGATGAAGATCCGCCTCCACGGCACCGAGGACGAGTGCCGCCGCACCGCCGACCACCTCGCCCAGCACCTCGAGCTCCTGGACGTCAGCCGTCCCTACCCGGACCGTCCCCCGAGCCGCCTGGTCCGCCTCTACCTCACCGTCGCCCCGCCCAGCTCGAGCAAGGAGAAGTGACCGTGAACCAGTCCGCCGACGAATGGCTCAGCACCCGCCAGGTCCTCCGGGAACTCGGTGGCGTCCCCCGCTCCACGTTCTACCGCTGGCGCGCGACCGGCCGCGGGCCGAAGTACAAGCGCCTCCCCAACGGCCAGATCCGCGTGCGCCGCGCCGACCTCAAGCAGTGGATGGACGAACTCGGCTCCTGACGCCGCTAACTCGCCCGGGTGGGCCCGCACTCCAACGGGCCCACCCATCCCGAACCCATCCGACAGAGGAGAAGCACCTCTTGCGCGTGCACAACGTGCACTTCCGGAAGACCGCCTACCGCGAGGGCCGAAAGAGCCCGTACCAGGTGCGCTGGGCGGTTGGCAGCAAGCCGTTCACGCGGTCGTTCGTCACCGCTGCGCTGGCTGAGCACTTCCGGAACAACCTCATGTCGGCGGCTCGGAACGGCGAGCAGTTCTCCGACGAGGACGGTTTTCCGTCCTCGATGCGCCCGAAGCCGAAGCCGGTCACCTGGCTGACGTTCGCCCGCCAATACGCCACGATGATGTGGCCGGCCTCCGCAGGAAACTCCCGACGCAACACCGCCTCCACACTCGCCAGGGTTTCGCTGCTCATGCTCGCGGACGACCGCGGAATTCCCCCCGAGCGCGAACTACGAACCGCCCTACGCCTCTGGTCCTTCCGGCCAGCCACGTCGCGGCAGGAACCTCCACCAGCAACGGCGGCACTGCTGGAATGGGTGGCCACCCGCTCCCGCCCTCTGGAAGACCTCCGGGACTTGGACCTCCTCCGTCACGTGCTCCACCAGCTCTCCCTGAAGCTCAACGGCCAACCGGCGAAGCCCACATCCGCACAGCGCCACCGCGCAGTTCTCCATCACCTCCTGGCCTACGGTGTGGAACGCGGCGTGCTCCCCGAGAATCCCATGGCCCGACTCACCATGCGGGCCCCGGCCGTGACACGCGAAGTGGACCCCAGAATCGTGGTCAGCCCTCGCCAGGCCCGAGAAATCCTCATCGCTACGACCTACGTCGGCGACTGGGCTCACAACCGCGGCCGGCTCCTGATGCCCTTCTTCGCCTGCCTGTACTTCGCCGCGCTCCGTCCCGAGGAAGCCGTGCGCCTGCGCCTGGCCGACTGCGTCCTCCCGAGCGACGGCCCTGGCACGTTGTGGCTGAGCGGCGCCGCAACCCGCGCCGGCCGGGAGTGGACCGACACCGGCTCCAAGCACGACGAGCGCGGCCTCAAGCATCGCGCCCAGGACGACGTGCGCGACGTCCCGATCCCACCCGAGCTGGTGCGCATCCTCCAGCGCTACCTGAAGGACTTCGGCACCGCCGACGACGGCCGTCTCTTCCGCAGCCCACGCGGCGAGATCCTGGACTCCACCCGCTACCTCAACGTCTGGCACAAGGCCCGCGAACTCGCCCTGCCTCCCGCGCTGGCGGCCTCCCCGCTCGCCCGTCGGCCCTACGACCTGCGCCACGCGGCCCTGTCCACCTGGCTCAACGCCGGCGTCCCACCTGCCGAAGTAGCCCGCCGCGCCGGCAACTCCGTCCCCGTCCTCCTCCAGACCTACGCCCGCTGCATCCACGGCGAACAAGCCGCCGCCACCCAACGCATCATCGCCGCCCTCGGTGCCGACCCGGGCGTTTTGTGACCCGGCAATACCCTCGCCGCCAACTGCGGGATAACCGATAAGGTTAGCTTCAAGGGCCAGCAATAACCGGGTTGCAGTCAATGAGATTGCTGTACCCAACTTCTGCGATATCGAACGCCGAGCACTTCGAAATTATAGACAGCAGAGCGACAGACGAAGCGCTTATCCGATAATTCTTGATCTCACCAGGCGACTCGCCGTGACTCTTCGCTTCAGCTCCATCAAAATTTTCAAGGAGACGGCATCAAAGATGAATTTTTCCCTGCTCTTCGGCAGCAATAAGAGCGTACGGTTGCAGTAGCGGATTAGCGAATCGGTACCTCGGACGCTTGTCGGCGAAAACACGCGTCTCCAATGCCGGACCCCTTTC
Organism: Streptomyces sp. B6B3; assembly: GCF_039871525.1. Lineage (NCBI taxonomy): Bacteria > Bacillati > Actinomycetota > Actinomycetes > Kitasatosporales > Streptomycetaceae > Streptomyces > Streptomyces sp. B6B3. The sequence continues at coordinate 359,175 of NZ_JBDPLU010000002.1, forward strand.
GGGATCAGCCAAGAGCGCCAAAGACTTAATGAAGCCAGGAATTCCGACACGCCTATCAAGTACTCGACTTAGCGGCTCAACGAGATCTGTCGGACGGAAAAAACCCTGCTTATCCTTCTTTGCCAGGGCGCACGCGACAAGAATATCGCCAAACATTGCCTTCTTTGCCGAGACTGTCGCACTTTGATAAAGGTCCACGATCTGCTGCTGCGCTCTTTGCAGCGCCGCAGACAGAGTGGTTCCCCACAGCTCTGACCCTACGCTGTCCTTGCGCGCGATCACTGCCGAGGACGCAGCCTGCTGAGCAAGTAGATGCGTGTAGTGCGGCAAACCTTGTGAAAGTGCGACGATCTTTTCAATCAATTCCTCATCGAAGGAAAGATTTAGCTTACGACTTCCCCGAATGATAATATCTCTTAGCTCGTCATCCGAGAGACGAGGCATCTTAACTTGCTGCAAACCTCGCGCCACTGAAGCGTGACCCTCGAGAAGGGCATCAATATCCTCGGCAACGCCGATGACTACGATATGCGCCTGGATACGCAAATCCGAAAGCGCCTTCATGAGATTAGCGAACTGTTCGCTGATGCGAGAATCTCCTACGACGTCAAACTCATCGAAGAGAAGAACTAGTGACTTTTTCTCGGATAGACGCTTGAGGAAGCGTGCAATATCGTTCGCTGTCTGAGAATAGGCAAGAGCCTCCCTTGCCTGCTCAATCTCTGAGGGATTGAATGCTCCAGAAACCCCTGCTTCTTCTGAGATGAAGTCAGCCATAGAAAGCCACAGGCTAGCGAAGTCATCTTCCGCAGAGCAATTCATGCGAGTGGCGAAGAATTCACCGTGAATCATCAGCTCGAAAACTGATGCCACACTCGTCTTGCCAACTCCACGCTCACCGTAAATGGCTGCATGAGCACCTGCGGTTCTCGTCATCTCGATCAACCTGAATAGCTGCTCCGTGCGCCCTGCCAGCAACTCTTGATCGGAGACTGGGGCCGATGGAACGAATACAGCATTCACGGCATCTAGGGCTTGTGTGATGTTATTGAAGCTGAAGTCGTCGGTCATTTTGTCTCCCGCACGTAGCCGTGATCGCGGTATCCTACCGCGCACCAGTGAAGTAGGTTTGGGGTGGCGTCCTGTCATCGTCCCGCACGGGTCAGACGCTCACCGACACTCGGGCAGTTCTGACCCCTCGCCGCTGTATGACCAAGCCGGGTTGCTGGCCTCAGTCATATGGCCCCGGGCGAATCGTCGGCCTTCTCCGCAGCAGTCCGCAGGGAGAGTGTCCTGTCGCCGGCACACGATCGGCACAAGAACGGTGGTTCGTGGCCAGCGGCAACGAGACGGAACGAGACACATATTCGATGGTCGTCGACGCATGGTCCCCTCCCTAGCAAAGGGGACATCGATCCGGCGGAGACACCACTCGGTGCTCGTCGACGAACAGCGTTGCCGGCTATCCCCCCTGCTCACCCCGCGGCACCCGCATCAGGCCCTCCTGGACCACCGACACCGCCAACGCGCCGTCGCGGGTGAAGATCCGGCCGTGGGCCAGGCCCCGGCCGCCGCGGGAGACGGGCGAGGACGTGTCGTAGAGCAGCCACTCGTCGACCCGGAACGGGCGGTGGAACCACATGGCATGGTCGAGGCTGGCGCCCACGATGTCGCCGGTCATCCAGCCGCCGCGGCCGTGGGCGAGGAGGATCGAGTCGAGCAGCGTCATGTCGGAGACGTACGTGCCGAGGCAGGTGTGCACCACCGGGTTGTCGTCGTCGCTGGACAGCTTGCCGGTGTACCGGAACCACACCTGGCTGCGCGGCTCGCGCGGCTTGCCCGCGGTGGCGAACGGCGGCTCGGCGACGTAGCGCAGGTCGATCGACCGGCGGGCCTGGAGCAGCAGGTCCACGACGCGCGGGTCCACGAAGAGGTCGCGGTACCGCGGCAGCATGGCGTCCGCGTCCGGGAGGGTCTCCGGGTCAGGGGCCGCGGGCATCGGCTCCTGGTGTTCGAGGCCCTCCTCCGGGCGCTGGAACGAGGCCGAGAGGTGGAAGATCGCCTGCCCGTGCTGGACGGCGACCGCCCGCCGGGTGGTGAACGAGTGGCCGTCGCGGATCCGGTCCACGGTGTAGACGATCGGCGCGCCCGGGTCACCGGCCCGCAGGAAGTAGGAGTGCAACGAGTGCGGCTGCCGGTCCTCGGGAACGGTGCGCCAGGCGGCGACCAGCGCCTGCGCGGCGACCTGCCCGCCGAAGACCCGCGGCGCCACCCAGGAGTGGCTGGAACCGCGGAAGATGTCCTCCTCGATCCGTTCGAGGTTCAGCACGTCGAGCAGATACCGGTCAGTAGCGTCCATCTGATGATTGTCCTCGAAGGGCCCGCGCGCCGCCCGCCGGCCCCGGCGACCAGGGCCGTCAGAGGCCCATCGACTTGGCGATGATGGTGCGCATCACCTCGCTGGTGCCGCCGTAGATCCGGGTGACCCGGGTGTCGGCGTACAGCCGGGAGATCGGGTACTCGCGCATGTAGCCGTAGCCGCCGTGCAGTTGCAGGCAGCGGTCGACCACCGTGGCGGCCCGTTCGGTGGTGAACAGCTTGACCGTGGCCGCGTCCGCGGCGGACAGCTCGCCGGCGTCGTGCGCGTCCAGCGCGCGGTCGACGAGCGCCTCCATGGCGGTCACCTCCGCCTGGCAGTCGGCCAGCACGAACTTCGTGTTCTGGAAGCCGGCCACCGGCTTGCCGAAGATGGTGCGCTCCTGCACGTAGGCGTGGGCGAAACGGACGGCCGCGGCGGACTGGGCGTAGGCGTAGAGCGCGATGCTGAGCCGCTCCTGCGGCAGGTTGTGGGTGAGGTACTCGAACGCCCTGCCCTCCTCGCCGAGCCGGTCCTCGACCGGCACCCGGACGTCGGTGAAGGACAGCTCGGCGGTGTCGGAGGTGAGCAGCCCGAGCTTCTCCAGGTTGCGGCCGACCGCGTAGCCCGGGCTCTTCGTGTCCACCACCAGGATGGTGATGCCGCCGCGCCGGTCCTCCGGACCCGCCGGGGCGGTGCGGGCGCAGACGAGGACCCGGTCGGCCTGGACGCCGCCGGTGATGAACGTCTTCGCGCCGTTCAGCACGTAGTGCGAGCCGTCGGCGGAGAGCCGGGCCGTGGTGGTCATGCCGGCCAGGTCGGAGCCGGTGCCGGGCTCGGTCATGGCGATGGCGGTCATCAGTTCACCGGTGACGAACGGCGGCAGCCAGCGGCGCTTCTGCTCCTCGGTGCCGTACCTGAGGAGGTACGGCAGGCACAGCGCGGCGTGCACGGAGGAGCCGCCGAAGCTCACCCCGGCGCGGTTGAGCTCCTCGGTGATCACGGCGTGGAACTTGAAGCTGGTCTCCCCCGCGCCGCCGTACTCCTCGGGCACCTCCATGCCGAAGACGCCGAGTGCCCCGAGCCGCTTGTAGAAGTCCCGCGGCACGTGCCCCTGCGCCTCCCACTCCGGGTAGACGGGCACGACCTCCTCCGCGATGAACTCGCGGAGCATCCGCCGGAAGGCCTCGTGGTCCTCGTTGTAGACGGTGCGGCGCACGGTGCCTCCCAGGGGTGGTGGGTGTCTAAGCGCTTGCTCAGTGTCAAGCTACCCATCGGTACCCGGTGCCACAACAGGCCGGCGGACTCACAGGGGCACGCACACAACACCGAGGCCCGGATCCGATCGGATCCGGGCCTCGGTCATCAGTAGCGGGGACAGGATTTGAACCTGCGACCTCTGGGTTATGAGCCCAGCGAGCTACCGAGCTGCTCCACCCCGCGGCGATGTCTCAACTGTAGACCGCCACAAGCCGTTGGTGCAAATCAGCGGCCCGCCGTGGCACATTCGGGGCAACGGCCGTAGTAGGTCACCGCCACCTCCGAGACGGTGAAGCCGAAGCGCTCGGCCTCCGGGAGCGCTCCCATCGGATCGCCGACGAGGCGGACGTCGCGGATCGTGCCGCAGCCGGAGCACACCAGATGCTGGTGCGGCTGGTGGGCGTTCGGGTCGTACCGCTTGGCCCGGCCGTCCGTGGTGACCTCCAGGACCTCTCCGAGCGCGACGAGCTCACCGAGCGTGTTATAAACCGAGGCACGCGAGATCTCCGGCAGCCGCCGGACGGCCCTGGCGTGCACCTCCTCGGCCGTGAAATGCACATGCTCGCCGTCCAGCACCTCGGCGATGACGCGCCGCTGCGCGGTCAGCCGCCAGCCTCGGTCCCTGAGTCGCTGGAGCAGATCGGTCATGTCATCCACCTTAACGTTCGCCCGCCCGCATGGACCGATCCCGTGCAACTTCAGTCCACGTCTTGACTTAGATTGAGTCCAATATAGGATCGCTTCAGGCGACCGGCCAAGGCCGGGACCTGTACCAAAAGCGAGCCGAAAGGCATAGAAGGTAGATGACCGACCAGATCGCAGCAGGACCCCTCACCACCGAGGCCGGTGCCCCGGTCGCTGACAACCAGAACAGTCAGACCGCGGGCGTGGGCGGGCCCGTCCTCATCCAGGACCAGCTGCTCATCGAGAAGCTGGCCCACTTCAACCGTGAGCGGATTCCCGAGCGGATCGTGCACGCCCGGGGCGCCGGAGCCTACGGCACCTTCACCGTCACGGCTGACGTCTCCCAGTACACCAGGGCGAAGTTCCTGTCCGAGGTCAGCAAGCAGACCGAGGTCTTCGTCCGCTTCTCCACGGTCGCCGGCAACCTCGGCGCGGCCGACGCGGTGCGCGACCCGCGCGGCTTCGCGGTGAAGTTCTACACCGAAGACGGCAACTACGATCTGGTCGGCAACAACACCCCGGTGTTCTTCATCAAGGACGCCATCAAGTTCCCCGACTTCATCCACACCCAGAAGCGCGACCCGTACACCGGCTCCCAGGAGGCGGACAACGTCTGGGACTTCTGGGGTCTGAGCCCGGAGTCGACCCACCAGGTGACCTGGCTGCACGGTGACCGGGGCATCCCGGCCTCGTACCGGCACATGCACGGCTTCGGCTCGCACACCTTCCAGTGGACGAACGAGGCGGGCGAGTCCTTCTGGGTCAAGTACCACTTCACGACCGACCAGGGCATCAAGAGCCTCACCACCGAGGAGGCCGAGGTCCTGGCGGGCAGGGACCCGGACAGCCACCAGCGCGACCTGCGCACCGCCATCGAGCGCGGCGAGTACCCGTCCTGGACGGTGTACGTGCAGGTCATGCCGGTCGCGGAGGCGGCGACGTACCGCTTCAACCCGTTCGACCTGACCAAGATCTGGCCGCACGCGGACTACCCGCTGATCGAGGTCGGCCGGATGGAGCTCAACCGCAACCCGGAGAACATCTTCGCCGAGGTCGAGCAGTCCATCTTCTCGCCGCACCACTTCGTGCCCGGGATCGGCCCGTCGCCCGACAAGATGCTGCAGGGCCGGCTGTTCGCCTACGGCGACGCGCACCGGTACCGCGTCGGCATCAACGCCGACCACCTGCCGGTCAACCGCCCGCACGCCACCGAGGCGCGCACCTACGGCCGGGACGGCTACGCCTACGACGGGCGGCACGGGCGCGCGAAGAACTACGAGCCCAACAGCTTCGACGGCCCGGCCCAGACGGACCGCCCGCTGTGGGACTCCGTGGCCGTCAGCGGCCAGACCGGTGACCACCCGGCGCCGGTGCACACCGAGGACGACGACTTCGTGCAGGCCGGCAACCTGTACCGACTGATGTCCGCCGACGAGCAGGAACGCCTCATCGCCAACCTGGCGGGCTCCCTCGCCCAGGTCTCCCGCGAGGACATCGCGGAGCGCGCGATCGAGAACTTCCGCAGGGCGGACGAGGACTACGGCAAGCGGCTGCAGGCCGCGGTCCAGGCCCTCCGCGGCTGAGGACGACCGCTTCGCCGTACCCACCGGGGCGGCCGGACGCCACTGGGAGGCTCCGGCCGCCCCGGCCTGTCACGGGGTCGTACGCCGCTCGGACGGCGCCGTCAGACGCCGCTCAGCACCGGGGTCCAGCAGCTGATGATGTCCCGCACCGAGACGATGCCGACCGGCTCCTGTTCGTCGAGCACGATCAGGTGCCGGAAGCCGCCCCGGGTCATCGCGTGGGCGGCGTCGGCCAGCGTCCACTGTGGCGCGGCGAAGACGACGTCGGTCGTGGTGTGAGCGGACGCCCGCTCGTGGTCGGGGTCCTGGCCGAGTCCCAGGGAGGTCAGCACGTCGCGTTCGGTGAGGATGCCGACTCCGCTGGTCTCGGGGTCGAGGACGACCGCCGCGCCGACCCGGCGGGCTGACATCAGCCGGGCGGCCTGGCGGAGCGTGTGGTCGGGGCCGATGGTGAGGACGATGGTGCTCATCGCGTCTCGCACGAGCATGGACCGTTCACCTCCTGATCCGTGCCGGGAAACTCTCCGATGCTTGAGAGAGTTTTCACAAGGGCACAAGCGGGGGGAGCTACATGCTCACATGAGAGGACCCACGCAACAAGAGGGCCGACGTGGGCAATCCGGCCGCGGTACGAGGGGAAGGCCGATCAGGCCATGCGGTCCGCGGTGCCCAGATAGTCCAGCAGCGCGTCGTGGAGCAGCCCGTTGGACGCCGCGGCGTTCGCGCCGTGCGGCCCGTCCCGCCCGTCGAGGCCCGTGAACCGGCCGCCCGCCTCCGCGACCACGATGGCCGGCGCCGCCATGTCCCACAGCGACAGCTCGGGCTCGGCGCAGATGTCCACCGCGCCCTCGGCCACCATCATGTATGACCAGAAGTCGCCGTAGGCGCGGGTGCGCCAGCAGGCCCGGCTGAGGTCCAGCAGCCCGCCGAGCAGCCCCAGTTCCTCCCAGCCGGAGAGCGAGGAGTACGAGAACGAGGCGTCCGCGAGGCGCGCCACCCGCGACACCTGCAACCGGCTGGCCGAGTGCAGGCTCCGCCCGGTGTAGGCGCCGCCGCCCAGCGCCGCCCACCAGCGGCGGTTCAGCGCGGGCGCGGACACCACCCCGACCACCGGCTGGTCGCCGCCCGCGCCGCGCTCCACCAGGGCGATCAGCGTGGCCCAGACCGGCACGCCGCGGACGTAGTTCTTGGTGCCGTCGATCGGGTCGATGACCCAGCGGCGCGGCCCCTGGCCCTCGCTGCCGAACTCCTCCCCCAGCACCGCGTCGCGTGGGCGGGCGCGCTGCAACGACGATCTGATCAGCTCCTCGGCGGCCCTGTCCGCCTCGCTGACCGGCGTCATGTCCGGCTTGGTCTCGATCTTCAGATCGAGCGCCTTGAACCGTGCCATGGTCGCCGCGTCCGCGGCGTCCGCCAGCACGTGGGCCAGACGCAGATCATCGTGGTAATCGGGCATGCCGAAACAGTATCCGCGCCCCGGCACCCCAGCCAGCAGGCACTCCCGTGCCGGGCTGAGCCAGGGCGCGCAGGGCGTCTTGACACCCCCTCGTACCGCGTCAATCCTGTCCGGCACCAGGCAGAGCCGTACCTGGAGGCGAGGAGGCAACGATGCCCACCGCGCGTGAATCACTGCTGGAGGCGGCCAGGGACGCCGTGGAGCGGCGCCCGTGGCCAGTGGTGAGGATGGTAGAGGTCGCCGCCGCGGCCGGGGTGTCCCGGCAGACGCTCTACAACGAGTTCGGCGACAAGGCCGGGCTCGGCGTCGCCCTGGTGGGCCATCAGGTCGCCGGGTTCCTGGACGGGTTCGTCACCGGGCTGCGCGGGCTCACCGGCTCGCCGGCCGATGCCACCCGGGCCTCCCCCGAGGCCCTGCTGTCCGGGGCCGCCGACTGGATGGCCGACTGGCTGCCGCAGGCCGCCCGCCGCGACCGCCTGGTGCGCGCCACGCTCACCGGCTGCCACACCCCGGACCTGCCGCCCTGCGACGGGGAGCCCGGGCGGCTCGTGGTCGAGCTGCGGGAGCGCGCGCTGCGGGTGCTCCGCGGCACGCCCGCGGCGGAACCCGGCGGCGCGGACGGCCACGCCGGGGCGGCCGGCCCGGACGGCGCCCGTGCGGCCCCCGGGGTGGACGGCCAGCTGGCGGAGGCGGAGCTGGCCCGGCGCTGCGAGACGGCGATCCGGCTGGCGCTGTCGCACATCGTGGCGCCCGCCCCCGGTGCCGACGCCGGCCCGGCGCCCGGATACCTGCCGCCGCACCGGCCCGCGCGGTTCGTGCACCCGCCGGTCGGCGCCTGGGGGCACCGCCCAGGCCCCCAGGGCCTGGGGGACGGTCAGTCGCCCTCCCGGCGCTCCCGGGTGGCCAGCAGCCGGCGCAGCGAGTAGAGCCGCGCCGGCTCGGCGTGGCCCTCGGCCACCCAGGCGTCCAGCGCGCAGTCCGGTTCGTCGTGGCTGCACGCCCGCGGGCATCCGGCCGTGCCCGGCTCCAGGTCGGGGAAGGCGTAGATGACCCGCGACGGGTCGATGTGGTGCAGTCCGAAGGACCGCACGCCCGGGGTGTCGATGACCCATCCCGAGCCGTCGGGCAGCGGCAGCGCGAGCGCCGAGACCGTGGTGTGCCGGCCCCGGCCGGTGACCGCGTTGACCGCGCCGGTGGCCCGCTCGCGGCCCGGCACGAGCGCGTTCACCAGGGTGGTCTTGCCGACCCCGCTGTGCCCGACGAACGCCGTGGTCCGCCCCGCCAGCAGCTCCCTGGCCGCGGCCACGGCCGCGCCCTCGGCGGCGCCCTCGGCGTCGGCGAAGTTCTCCGCGCTGGTCACCACGTGCCGGACGCCCAGCGGGGCGTAGGTGCGCAGCAGCGGCTCGGCCGGCGCCAGATCGGCCTTGGTGAGGATGAGCAGCGGCTCGAGGCCCGCGTCGTACGCGGCGACCAGGCACCGGTCGATCAGCCGCGGCCGGGGCTCGGGGTCGGCCAGCGCCGTGACGATGGCCAGCTGGTCGGCGTTGGCCACCACCACCCGCTCGAACGGGTCGGAGTCGTCGGCGGTGCGGCGCAGCACCGAGGACCGCTCCTCGACCCGCACGATGCGCGCGAGGGTGTCCCGGCCGCCGGAGAGGTCCCCGACCACGGCCACCCGGTCGCCGACCGCGACGCTCTTGCGGCCCAGCTCCCTGGCCTTCATCGCCACCACGCGGCGGCCCTCGACGAGGCAGGTGACCCGCCCCCGGTCGACCGTCGTCACGAACCCCTCGGCCGCGTCCTCGTGGGCCGGGCGGCGGTGCGTGCGCGGCCGGCTGCCGCCACGCGGGCGCACCCGGACGTCATCCTCGTCGGTGTGTTTGCCGTACCGGCGCATGGCGGGGCCGCCGGCCTAGACTCTCGCTCCCGAGCCGCCCAGCATCTCGTGCCACATCTCGGGGAAGTCCGGCATCGTCTTGCCGGTGGTCGCGATGTCCTCGACCTCGACGTCCTTGACGACCAGGCCGAGCACCGCGCCGGCGGTGGCCAGCCGGTGGTCCTCGTAGGTGTGGAAGACGCCGCCGTGCAGCTGCCGGGGGCGGATCCGCAGGCCGTCCGCGGTCTCCGTGACGTCGCCGCCCAGCGCGTTGATCTCCTTGGTCAACGCCGCCAGCCGGTCGGTCTCGTGCATCCGCAGATGCGCGACGCCGCGCAGCACGGACTCGCCGTCGGCCAGCGCGGCCACCGCCGCGATGCCCGGGGTCAGCTCGCCGACCTCGCTCAGGTCGGCGTCGATGCCGTGGACCCGGCCGCTGCCGGTGAGGGTCAGGCCCCGCTCGTCGAGCGTGCAGTCGCCGCCCATCTCGGTGAGGATCCGCCGCAACGCGTCCCCCGGCTGGGTGGTGGCGACGGGCCAGTCGGGGATGGTGACGCGCCCGCCGGTGACCAGCGCGGCGGCCAGGAAGGGCTGGGCGTTGGACAGGTCGGGCTCGATCACCAGGTCGCGGCCGCGCAGCGCGCCGGGCGTGACCCGCCAGACGCCGGGCTCGCCGCCGGAGTCGGGGGTGTCCACCTGGGCCCCGGCCTTCCGCAGCATGTCCACGGTCATCCGGATATGCGGCAGCGAGGGCAGCGTGGCCCCGACGTGCCGCACCTCGACGCCCTGGTTGAAACGGGGGGCGGAGAGCAGCAGGGCGCTGATGAACTGCGAGGACGACGACGCGTCCACCGACACCGAACCCCCGTCCAGCGAGCCGATGCCGTGCACGGTGGCGGGCAGGCAGCCGTGACCGTCGTCGTCGATCCGGGCGCCGAGGTGACGCAGCGCGTCCAGCAGCGCGCCCACCGGGCGCTGCCGGGCCCGTGGGTCGCCGTCGAACCGGACCGGGCCCTCGGCGAGGGTGGCCAGCGGCGGCAGGAAACGCATCACGGTCCCGGCGTTGCCCACATGCACCGAGGCGGGCGCCTGGGGCGTGCCGGGGATGACCCGCCAGGACTCGCCGCGACCCTCGGGGAGCCCGGACACCGCGGAGGACGAGGACGCCATCTCCTCGATGCCGATGCCGAGGGCGCGCAGCGCGTCGGCCATCAGCACGCTGTCCCGGGAGCGCAGCGGGCGACGCAGCCAGCCGGGGTCGGCGGCGAGCGAGGCCAGGATCAGGGCGCGGTTGGTGACCGACTTGGATCCGGGCACGGTCACGGTCGCGTCCACTCCGCCGGAAGCGAGCGGCGCGGGCCAGAGGGCGGAAGGGTGGCGGGGCTCCGTCATGGCACTCACTGTAGTGGGCCACACCCGCCCGGCTGGCGCTTCCCGGCCGGTCGTCGGCGACCCGGGCGGGCCCGGGCGGCGGACGGGGACGGGCGGGGACGGGCGGGTCAGGCGTCGAGGAGCCAGCGCCCGCCGCCGACGAGCGAGGTGAGCGCGACGGCGTGGAAGAAGAGCAGCCAGACCAGGGCGGGCACGCGGGTGAGCCGGGACAGCTGGTCGGCGTCGGAGTCCCTGGCCGCGCCCCGGCGCCGCTTGGCCTGCAGTTCGAAGACCGGCCGGACGCCGCCGAGCAGCAGGAACCACACGACCACGTAGCCGAACGCGGCCTGCACCTCCGGCTCGGTCAGCCAGCTCACCAGGAAGAACGCGGCGCCGGTCAGCAGCACGGTGAGCATCCCGTACGCGTTGCGGACCATCACCAGCAACGCCAGCAGCAGCGCGATGGCGCCCCACAGCAGGGCGGTGATGTGCCCGGCGGCCAGCAGCGCGGCGCCGCCGAGGCCGAGCAGCGAGGGCGCGGTGTAGCCGGCGGCGGCGGTGAGGATCATGCCGAAGCCGGTCGGCTTGCCCCGGGAGACGGTCAGACCCGAGGTGTCGGAGTGCAGGCGTATGCCCTCCAGGGTGCGGCCGCTGAGCAGTGCCATCAGCCCGTGCCCGCCCTCGTGCGCGATGGTGATGGTGTTCCGCGCCAGGCGCCACACGCCGTACGGGGTGACGGCGGCCAGGGCCACGCCGAGGGTCACCAGGACCAACCAGCGGTCGGGCTCGGGCTGGGTGCCCGTGACGCGGTCCCACAGCTCGCCGAGAGTGGCGGCGTCCACGATGTCCATTCGTCACGTCTCCCGGGGGTCGGCGCGCACTGGTGGCGAACGACGATCCTACGAACCCACGGAACCTACGAACACCGCCGGGACCCACGAAGGGGATCTGGGGTGAGTGACGGGACTCGAACCCGCGGCCACCTGGACCACAACCAGGTGCTCTACCAACTGAGCTACACCCACCATGACCGGCTTCGGCCGGCCGTACTGATGGTACATGGTCGAAGGGGGTGCCAGCGCCGGGGTTTCGACGCGGCCGGCGGGTCAGGAGACCACGTGGTGGGCGGCGATGCGGCGGGCCGCCTCCGAGTCGGGCCCCGGGCGCGGAACGAAGATCGCCTCGCGGTAGTACCGCAGTTCGGCGATGGACTCCTTGATGTCCGCGAGCGCCCGGTGGTTGCCGTTCTTCTCCGGACTGTTGAAGTACACCCGGGGGTACCAGCGGCGGGCCAGCTCCTTCACCGAGGAGACGTCGATCACCCGGTAGTGCAGATGCGACTCGAGACGGGGCATGTCCCGGGCCAGGAAGCCGCGGTCGGTGCCGATCGAGTTCCCACACAGCGGGGACTTGCCGGGCTCGGGCACCTGCTCCCTGACGTAGTCCAGGACCCGCCGCTCCGCCTCCTCCATCGTCACGCCGTCCGGCAGCTCCGACAGCAGCCCGGAGGCGGTGTGCATGGCGCGCACCACCTCGGGCATCGACTCCAACGCGGCCTCCGGGGGTCGGATGACGATGTCCACGCCCTCACCGAGCACGTTCAGCTCGGAGTCGGTGACGAGAGCCGCCACCTCGATGAGCGCGTCGTCGGTCAGCGAGAGGCCGGTCATCTCGCAGTCGATCCACACCATGCGATCGTTCATGCGAACAACCTTACGTCGCCGCTGTGACACGCATCGATCGCGCACCGTGCCCGAGCCCCACCCGGCCGTCACCGGCTCCTCCCGCCCCGCGCCCCCCGGCCCCCCACGTCCCCCCACCGCGGCTCACTGCCCCGGACGGGTCCGCTGGCCGGGCAGGCGCGGAGAGTAGCCGTCGTTGACCGGCTTGGCGCGGCTGGCCGGATCCTGCTGGCGCGCCCGGTAGGCGGCGCGGTACGCCGCCGGCGAGGCGCCGAGCTGGCGGCGGAAATGCCCGCGCAGCGCCACCGGCGAACGGAAACCGCACCGGCCCGCCACCTCGTCCACGGAGTAGTCGGAGACCTCCAGCAGCCGCTGCGCCTGGAGCACCCGCTGGGTGATCAACCACTGCAGGGGAGCGCTCCCAGTGAGAGCACGGAAGCGCCGGTCGAAGGTGCGCCTGCTCATGTAGGCGCGCGCGGCCAGCGCCTCCACGTCGAACTGCTCGTGCAGGTGCTCCAACGCCCAGGCCACGACCTCGGCGAGCGGGTCGGCCCCGATGTCCTCTGGTAAAGACCTGTCGAGGTGCCGGCCGTGGCCGGCCTCCGTGCCGTTGCCCCGGCGGGGCGGCAGCACCAGCCGCCGGGCCAGCGCCGCGGCGGCCTCCGGACCGTGGTCCATGCGCACGATGTGCAGGCACAGGTCGATGCCGGCGGCGGTGCCGGCCGAGGTGAGGATGTCGCCGTCGTCGACGAACAGCTCCCTCGGATCCACGTGCACCGACGGGTAGCGCTTGGCCAACGTGGGGGCGTACATCCAGTGGGTGGTGGCCGGGCGGCCGTCCAGCAGCCCGGCGGCGCCCAGCGCGAACGCCCCGGTGTTGAGGCCGATGATCCGCGCCCCTTCGGTGTGTGCCCGACGCAGCGCGGCCAGCGCAGCGGCGGGCGGCGGTCCGGTGATGGACCGCCAGGCCGGGACGATCACGGTCCCGGCTCGGGAGACCGCCCCCAGCCCGTACGGTGCGCGCAACTCCAGACCGCCGGTGGTGCGCAGCGGCCCCTCCTCCCCCGCGCAGGCGAGCAGCCGGTAGCGCGGGACGCCCGCATCCTGGCGGTCGACGCCGAAGACGGACAGCGGGATGGAGCTTTCGAACATGGGGCTGCCGCTGAACAGCAGCACCGCGACGATTTCGCGGCGGCGCCGGGCGGCGAGCTTGACGGCGGGCTCGGGGCCGTGCGTTGGGTCCTGGCTCATGCTCCTCAGTTCCCTCGGTCGTCGCATCCTCTCGGTCCTGCACGTTTCCCCCGACGTGATTGCCAAGATCGAATCTACTGTGTCGGATGAGGTCGGCGGGACAAGTTCATCACTCGGCGCTAAATCGACATGACAGCGTGGCGCGAAGCATTCGATCAGGAAGCGTTACACGTGGGAGCAGTTGGGGGAAGTGCGCCTACCTCCGGTGCAGGTCATCGGCGGGGTTGCCGACGTCCTCGACGCCGGGCGGTGGCCCGGCATCCCGCCTTCTTCCAGGTATGTCAAAGGTGTTGGTGTGCCCTATGAGCAACCTGTGGCGGCTGTGAGGAAGTTGGCTGAAAATACTACCCATCAGATGCCCAGGATCGCTCGCCCACCACCCTCTGTGCCACATCCCGCGCTCCCCGTGCGCCCCGTGCGCCCCTCATGCCTCCATCCACCGGGCTTCCGGGCGGGACTCCGCCCAGGCCCGAGGCCGACGGGAACGCAGCGCGGTATCCCGCCGTCACGCTCCGGCACCGGGCATATCGGAAAGTGTCCGAAAGCATTGCGCCGCGCGGTGCACTACGGCATGCTGCTCGGTCACGAGTTTCAGGGGTTGCACGGAGGGTATCCGCACAATCTCTGGGCTACGAGGGATGGACCCGCAGCCGACGCCGTACCCTGGAGGTGGAACGGGTGAAACAGCCGGATGAACGGCGCTGGATGCTTGGCATCCGGTTTCTCCACGTCCCCCCTCCGTCCCCCCGGCACACTCACGAGGTTTTCCCACTGACCCACCGCTGAGGCTCCGATGGCTGGATACGAGTTCCCCGAACCAGCGGATCGCAGGCGAGTCGCCGATCCGGCGGCTTTCACGCCCGAACCGGCGGAAGACGATCGCACCACGCAGGATCCGGCGTTCCGGCACGGCGTGGTGGTGGGCTTCGACGGCTCCATGTCGAGCGAGCGCGCGCTCGCCTATGCCGTGGGCATGGCGAAGCGGTCCGGCTCCGGACTGATCATCGTGCATGTGGCCAACCGGCTGCCGACCACCGTGTGGGCGGGCTGCGAGCCCCCGGCCCTGGTCGACGTCCCCGACCACCGCACCGAGGTGCTGGGCCTGGAGCTGGCCTGCGCCGAGCACCTGTCGGACGTGCCCTGGGTGCTGCTGGAGCGCGGCGGCGACATCTGTCATGAGCTGGAGGAGGTCGGGCGTGAGTACGAGGCGGACGCCATCGTCGTGGGCACCACCACCGGGCTGCTCGGCAGGCTCTTCGGCTCCGTCTCCGGACGACTCGCGCGGCGCGCCCAGCGCCCCGTGGTCGTCATCCCGTAGGGGCTTCGGGATGGCCACCGGCACCGCTCACCGGTCATTCACCAAAAACCCCAGCTACCGGGGGTGGATTGTGCGCTTGTGATGGGCATAAAGGGGGACAGGAAGGCTTTGGCCGCCGACGGGAGGTGACGGACCCGTCGGCGGCTCCTCCCGCCGGCGTAATGGGCGACGCCGGCACAAGATGGCGGCCCCCGGGGGTGCGTTTGGTGGCACGCACCCCACGGGGGCCGCCGTATGCCCTCGCACGCCGCCGCATGCCCGCTCACACCCGGCCGCGGTCTCCGTGCGGTCTCCGTATGCCGCTGGCAAGCCGCCGCGCGGCGGCCGGTCACGCCGGGCGCCCGCCCGGTGACACCGGGCGCCGGGCGGACCGTTCCTCTTCGGTCACTCCACGGTGACGGACTTGGCCAGATTCCGGGGTTTGTCGATGTCCCGGCCCAGCGCGAGCGCCGTGTGGTAGGCCAGCAGCTGGAGCGGGATGCCCATCAGGACCGGGTCCAGCTCCGGCTCGTTGCGCGGCACCAGGATCGTGTCGTCGGCCTTCGGCTGGTCCTGGTGCGCCACCGCGAGGATGCGCCCCGACCTGGCCTTGATCTCCTCCAGCGTGGCGCGGTTCTTGTCCAGCAGGTCGTCGTCGGGGACGATCGCCACCGTCGGCACCGACGGCTCGATCAGCGCCAGCGGGCCATGCTTGAGCTCGGAGGCGGGATACGCCTCGGCGTGGATGTAGGAGACCTCCTTCAGCTTCAGCGAGGCCTCCTTGGCGACCGGGAAGCCGCGCACCCGGCCGACGAACATCATGCTGTTGGCGCCGGCGAAGTCGGCCGCCACCGCGGCGATCCGCTGCTCCTGGCGGAGGATCTCGTCGATCTGCTCGGGCAGCTTGCGCAGCCCGGCGATGATCCGCTTGCCGTCCGCGACCGAGAGGTCACGGATCCGGCCCAGGTGGAGGGCCAGCAGCGCGAACGCCACCGCCGTGTTGGTGAAGCACTTGGTGGACACCACGCAGACCTCGGGACCCGCGTGCACGTAGATCCCGCCGTCGGTCTCCCGGGCGATGGCGGAGCCGACCACGTTCACCACGCCGAGCACCATCGCGCCCTTGCGCTTCAGCTCCTGGACCGCGGCGAGCGTGTCGTACGTCTCGCCGGACTGGCTGACCGCGACGTAGAGCGTGTCCGGGTCCACCACGGCGTTCCGGTACCGGAACTCGCTCGCCGGCTCGGCGTCGGCCGGCACCCGGGCCAGCTCCTCGATCAGCTGCGCGCCGATCAGCCCGGCGTGGTACGCCGAACCGCAGCCCAGGATCTTCACCCGGCGCACGCCCCTGGCACCCCGGGCGTCCAGGTTGAGCCCGCCGAGCCGGACGGTGGCGAAGCGGTCGTCGATCCGCCCGCGCAGCACCCGGTCCACGGCCTCCGGCTGCTCGGCGATCTCCTTGTGCATGTACGTGTCGTGGCCGGCCATGTCATACGACTCCGCCTCCCACTCCACGGTGGTGGGGGACGCGGCGGTGCGGCTGCCGTCGGTGGTGTAGGTGCGGTAGTCG
This sequence comes from Streptomyces sp. B6B3, assembly GCF_039871525.1. Taxonomy (NCBI): domain Bacteria; kingdom Bacillati; phylum Actinomycetota; class Actinomycetes; order Kitasatosporales; family Streptomycetaceae; genus Streptomyces; species Streptomyces sp. B6B3. The sequence continues at coordinate 375,561 of NZ_JBDPLU010000002.1, forward strand.
TCCGCCTTGATGGTGGCCATCTCGCCGTCGTCCAGGGTGATCACCTGGCGGGTGTGGCTGATCAGCGCGGCCACGTCGGAGGCGACGAACATCTCCTTCTCGCCGATGCCCAGCACCACCGGGGAGCCGTTGCGGGCCACCACGATCCGGTCGGGGAAGTCGGCGTGCAGCACCGCGATGCCGTAGGTGCCCTCGACGTGGCGCAGTGCCTCGCGGACCTTCTCCTCACAGGTGGTGGCCTGGGCCCGGGCGATGAGGTGGGCGAGCACCTCGGTGTCGGTCTCCGAGGCCAGCTCGACGCCGTCGGCGGTCAGCTTGGCGCGCAGCTCCGAGCTGTTGTCGATGATGCCGTTGTGCACCACGGCGACCCGGCCCTTGGCGTCCAGATGCGGGTGGGCGTTGACGTCGTTCGGCGCGCCGTGGGTGGCCCAGCGGGTGTGGGCGATGCCGGCGGATCCGGCGAACCGCGCGGGGATCATCCCCTCCAGGTCGCGGACCCGGCCCTTGTTCTTGACCGACTTGATGCCGCCCGCCCGGCCGCTGGAGTGGATGGCGATGCCGGCCGAGTCGTAGCCGCGGTACTCCAGCCGTTGGAGTCCCTCCAGCAGCAGGGGCGCAACATCTCGTTTCCCGATATATCCCACGATCCCGCACATGAAGGGTCTCCTCCTGCTGTCCGTTGGTCGGTCTCCGGCGGCCTAGCCGTAGACGATGCGTCGCAGTTGTCGCAGCGACAGCGCCGGCGGGGCCACCGCGCGGCGCGGCAGTTCCTCGGCGATCCGCCCGAAGATCGCGTCGTTCCGCAGCCCGTGGGCCCGCAGTTCGCGGTGCCGCCGCCGGACGAACTCCTCGGTCGACTCGTCGAAGTACGCCAGCACGTCGAACACCACCCGGGCCGCCTCGCCGCGCCCCAGCGACGTGGTGCGCACGAGATGGTCCACGAGATCGTCATGTCCGTACGACGCCGAGAGCACCCTTCGATACTGGGGATCGAGACGCCGTTCCGCAACAATCCTGCCCGATATCGGGCAGCGGCGTGTCGCGCGACGCCGTGGGGCGGGCCCGGAAGGGCGTCGTGCGCGACTCGGTCGAACGGGGGTCGGGACGGGCGCCCGAAGGCTAGGCTGCCGCCGAGGAGCGCCAGACATGGCCAGGGCACGACCGAGGGAGGGGCCTCATGACCGTGAGCCGGCGGGGAGTGGTTCGGGCCGGCGGAGTGGCGGCCGCGGCGGCGCTGGTGGGGGTGGGCGGGCTGCGCAACGCGCCGGCCGCCTCGGCCGACGTGCCGGACTCGACGCGGTTCGCGCTGGACGGCGCCGGCGGGAACCCGGTGTGGCGGGCGTCGTTACACGCCAACTGGCAGATGCAGTCGTTCGCCTACGACAACGTCAACCAGCACGTCTACTTCGTGCAGACCAACCCCGCGAACACCGATCCCGCCCGGGTCGGGGACCTGTGGGTCACCAGGACCGACACCGCGGGCAACGAGCTCGGCGCCATGGCGCTGCACGGCTTCGGACACGGCGTCCAGATCGGCGTCGAGCCGTACGACGGGCAGGTCTACCTGTGGACCGAGTGGCGCACCAGCGGCAGCGGCTTCGGCACCCGCGTCGGACGGTTCCGGTTCGTCAACGGCGCGACGCTCGACCAGGACGACCCCGCGATCCAGGACCGCACCCCCTCCGTCGGCGACACCATGGTCAACCCCCAGCCGGCCATCGACCCCGCCCACGACCGGCTGCTGGTGCGCTACAAGGTGGACGCCGACATGCCGCGCATCGTCGCGTTCCGGCTCAGCGACGCCCGGGCGGGGCGGCTGACCAGCGAGTACCGGCTCGTCGAGCGGGCGTTGCCCTCGCGGGGCGCGTGGGGCGAGGAGCACCCCTTCCAGGGCTTCACGGCCTACGGCCGGTACGCCTACCTGCTGGAGGGCGGGGTGGGTCGCACCTCGTATCTCACCGCGGTCGACCTCAACGACGTGGGACAGTCGACGGAGGTGGACCGGTTCGGCACCACCGCCGGGGAGTCGCTTTCGGGGCGGGAGCCGGAGGGCATGGCCGTCTGGCTGTCCTCGAGCGGCCCGCGGTTGGCCTTCGGCTTCCATTCGAACACCGACGGGGTGCGGCAGGCGAGTGTCTTCTACAAGAGCGAATGGGCCTAGCGGTGGCGTGCCGGCCGGCGAATTCACCGACTTCACCGACTTCACCGACTTCACCGTCAAGCCGACCCTGACCGGCGAGAAGGTGGTGCTGCGGCCGTTCGACGTGGTCGCGGACCTGCCCGCCCTCAGCGAGGCGCTGCGCGATCCGGAGGCCGTCCGGCTCACCGGGAGCACGCCGCTGCCGCCGGACGACGACGCGTCGCTGCGGGCCTGGTACGGGTCGCGCGACGCGCAGCCCGACCGGCTCGACCTGGCCGTCGTGGACCGGGCGAGCGGCGGCTGCGTGGGCGAGGCGGTGCTGAACGAGTGGGACGAGCGCAACCGCGGCTGCAGCTTCCGGATCCTGCTGGGCCCGGCCGGACGCGACCGCGGGCTCGGCACGGAGGCGGTGCGGCTGACCGTCGGCTACGGCTTCGAGCGGCTCGGGCTGCACCGGATCTCGCTGGAGGTCTACGCGTTCAACGCGCGGGCCCGCCGGGCCTACGAGAAGGTCGGCTTCGTGGCCGAGGGCGTGCTGCGGGACGCCCTGCGCGACGGCGACGGGTGGGTGGACGCCACGGTGATGTCGATCCTCGCCCCGGAGTGGGCCGGGCACCGGGGCCGGCCGCCGGCCTGACCCGCGCGCCGGCGGCCGTTCGCGCCCGTCAGTGCTTCTCAGCGCTCCTCAGTGCTTCTCAGTGCTTCTCAGTGCTTCTCAGCCGCCCCCCGGTCCCCGGCGCCGCCCAGTGCTCCTCAGTGCCCGGGCCCCGACAGGTCGCAGCAACTGTCCCGGCGCATCAGGTGGGTGACCTCGCGCCAACGGGCGGCACCCGGGTCGGCCGCCGTGCCGGGGGCGTCGGCGAAGGCGTCGAGCAGATCGGACTGGTGGGTCGGGACGCCGGCGCGCAGCACCGCGGTCGTGCGGACCAGATCGGCGAAGTCGGCGAACGGGTCGCCGTCCACGATCGTGGCGTCGGCGAGCCGGCCCTCGGTGAGGGTGCCGAGGTCCTCGTCGGCGCCGAACACCCGGGCCGGCAACGCCGTCGCGGTGCGCAGCGTCTCGGCCGGGGACAGCCCGGCGTGGTGCAGGGCGCGCAGCGCCAGGTGCAGGTGCAGCCCGACCGGGACCAGTGGCTGGTCGGTGCCGAGCGCGACCAGGCCGCCGGCGCTCAGCACCCGGCGGTAGATCTCGGTCTCGGTGCCCAGCGTGGCCAGCTCGTCGGCGGTGGGCGGGCGTCCCGCCTGGTCCCGGACCGCCGCGACGTCCCACGGCGGCATCAGCGTGCCGACCCGGGGGTCGTCCGCCAGCTCCGGGTCGGCGCCCAGCACCGGCAGCGCGGTGAACGGCGTGGCGATCAGGTGGAAGTCGGCGCCGGCCGCGGCGTAGGTCTCGACGAGATCCTGGTACGCGTGTCCGGCGGCCGTGGTGGCGTGGCCGTACTCCAGGCGCTGGGTGGCCTGGAGATGGGTCGTCAGGTCCTGGCCGAGCTGCACGCCCGGCGTGCACAGGTGGCTGCCGGTGCGCACGCCGAGCCGGTCGTGCGCGAAGGCCGCCGCCTCCTCCATGATCCAGCCGGGCGCCCGGACGTACGTCTTGACGAAGTCCCAGTCGAGCGCGGCGCCCCGGTCCAGGGAGCGTCGCAGCCCCTCCCGGGTGCCGTGGGCGCGGGCCATGCTGTACGCGACGCGCGTCCCGTCGAGCAGCTCCCCGGTGGCCAGCAGCCGCGGCCCGACGAGCTCGCCGGCGGCCACCGCCTCGCGGATCCGGGCCTGTTCGTAGGCGAAGCCGCCGAGCGAGACCGCGGTGGTGATGCCGTAGGCGAGTTGCAGTGCGGTCTGCCGCCCGCCGTAGGTGCTCTGCCAGGGGTGGGTGTGGCAGTCCCACAGGCCGGGGATGACGGTCCGTTCGGACGCGTCGACCCGGCGGGCGGCCGGGCGCCCGGCGCGGTGCGGTTCGACGGCGGCGATCCGGCCCCGGCGCACCACGAGGTCGACGTCCTCGCGCACCGCGTCGCCGGTGCCGTCCCAGAGGCGGCCGGCGTGCACCACGACGTCCACCGGGCTCGGGCGCCGGTAGTCGAGGGAGAGCGGCACGGTCCTGGGGGTGCCGCCGTCCACGTCGATCGTGCGGAGCGTGCCGGCCGACCCTCCGGCGGTGAGGTACAGCAGGGTGCGCCCGTCGGCGGACCAGGAGGGATGATCGGCGGCCTCGCTGGTGAGCTGGTGCGGCTCGCCGGTCGGCGTGCCGTCCGCCGCGACCGGCAGCAGCCACAGCGCGGACTCGGCGACCACCGCCAGCCAGCGGCCGTCCGGGGACCAGGCGGGGCCCGAGGCGTATCGGTCGGAGAGCGAGGTGTGCGGCCGGACGGCGTGCAGGGCGGCAGCGCCGGTTTCGGTGTCGACCACCCGGATGAGGTTGTAGCCCTCGCGGAAGCGCTGGTTGAGCCGGTTGCGGTCGCAGAGCGCGAGGTGGCGGCCGTCGGGCGACCAGCTCGGCGGGCCGGGCAGGCCGCCGCCGCCGAGCGGGGCGGCCAGGGTGCGTTCGGACCCGCTGGCCAGGTCGACGACGAGCAGGTTGCCCGCCATGTCCAGGCAGGCCAGCCGTTCGCCGTCCGGGGAGAGCACCGGGAAGACGCGTCCGCCGGCGGCGAGCACCGTCTCCTCGCCCGAGTCGAGGTCGCGGCGGCGCGCGGCGAGGAGCCCGTCGCGGTCGTCGGCGTACACCAGGCCGCGCCCGTCGGGCGTCCAGGTGGGCGCGAGCAGATAGCGGGTGGGGTCGGCCCGGACGATGCGGCGCGGTCGGCCGTGGCCCGAGACGGGCGCCACCCACAGGGCGTTGAGGGCGACGAACGCGACCTGCCGGCCGTCCGGGGACAGCGCGGGCAGGTGCGGGGCGCGGACCGTCCCCCAGCCTTCGGCCGGGGGGACCCCCATGCTGCCGCCGCCGTCGAGGTCGTAGCGCTTCACGCGGTAGCGGGGGCGCTCGACGGGGAGGGCGGCGGTGAACGGGATGGCGGGGGCGTCCTGGGGTGCGGCGGGGCGCACGACGCGGAACTGGCCGCCGGCGGTGAGCAGGAGGTCGTCACGGGAGACCCAGCGGGGCGGGACGGGCAGGGCCACGGCCCCGAGGTCGACGGGGCCGCCGTCCACGACGAGGGTGCAGGAGGCGGCGGGCGCGGGCGTGGTGCGGAGGTAGGCGAGGCGTCCCGCGGGCGAGACGGTCGGGGTCATGATCTGGGCGCCGGTGCCGGGGTCCGCGTCGTCGACGTGTTCGACCGTCACCGGGCCGCCGCCGTCGGCCGGCACGGAGACGACGGTGCGGGCCTGGAGCGTCGCCTGGGCGGTGAGCGAGCCGCGCACGAACCACAGCCGCCGGCCGTCCGGGGACCACGTCGGATCGAAGTCCTCCCAGGCGCCGTCCTGGAGCGGCCCGTCCTGTCCCGGCAGTCCGGTGACGCGGGTCAGGCCGCCGGTGGCGACGTCGAGCACCCAGATCCGGTACGGGCTCCCGGTCACGGGGTCGCCCTCGCGCTCCGAGGAGAACGCGATCCGGGTGCCGTCGGGTGACCACGCCGGGCCGCGGTCGTCGAACGGGCCGTCCGTGCGCTGGCGCAGCCCGGAGCCGTCGGGGCGCAGCGTCCAGATGTGGAAGCCGCCGCCGCGGTAGGCGCTGACCACCAGCGACCGGCCGTCCGGGGAGAAGTGCGGCCGGGTGGGCTCCAGGTCGGGCGGGGTGAGCGGGGTGGCCTCGCCGCCCTGGCGCGGCAGGGACCACAGCACGGTCTGCACCTCGGCGACGAGCACGTCGCCGGCGGGAGAGAGGGTGGCGGAGCCGTTGGTGGCGGCGGAGAAGGACAGGGTGACGGCGCCGGACGCGGTGCCGGGGTGCGGGTGCGTCGCCGCGCCGGAGAGAGCCGCCGCGGCCGGCGGATCGACGGCGGTGACGGTGGCGACCGTGGCCGCCGTCGCGGCGGTGGCCTGGAGGAAGTCGCGCCGGGAGAGGCGGCGGGAGTCGCTTGCGGGGAGGCGTCGGGAGGGGTCTGTGTCCACCGTGGGCTCCTGGTCGAGGACGTGGAGGGAAGGGGTGGCGGGAACCGACGTTGGTGCGGATCGTGGCGTCCCAGGCCCCCTCCCCCGCCCCGGCCGGGTCCGAAACCAGCGCGTCGGGTGGGACGGGTGCGAAGGAGGGGCGCGTGTGTGGGGAGTTCCGTGGGAAACCGCACGTGGGGTGACGGTGTGGAGGTGTCGGGACGGTCCGGAGCGGAGCAGGGTGGAGTGGATCAGCGGGTGAGGCGGACCGGGGGGCGAACGCGCCTCAGCGGTGCCGCGGGTAGGTCGCCGTCACCTGGACCTCGACCAGCCAGCCGGGCACGGCCAGTGAGTCGATCTCCAGGGTGGCGCGGGCCGGGCGGGCATCGTTGGGGACCAGCGGCGGCGCCGGTTCGGAGGTGCCCATCGGCACCGGCAGGACCTCCTCGGTCTCCAGGTCGACGTTGGCGAAGTACTGGCGGTAGGCGCGGTTCCAGCCGGCGTAGTCGGCGGTCGCCGTCCCGGGCGGCGCGACCAGGTAACAGGTCATGGTGACGACGTCGTCGGGGGCGACCCCGGCCGCCGCGAGGTTGGCGACGATGGCGTCCAGCACCACCAGGGCCTGGGCCTCGGTGATGGTCACGCCGTCCTTGCCCTCGGTCAGTTCCGGGTCGGTGTAGCGCTCGGGCGAGCCGGCGGGGGCGGCGGGATTGCGTTCGGCGGGGCCGAGGCCGCTGCTGGTGTACGTGGCCACCTCGCCGCCGACGGCCACGCCGTTGGCGATCGCCGGGTTGCTGTTGCCCTCCGGCAGCATGACCCGCACCTCGTGCGGGCGCGGCGCCCACCAGCCGCGGGCCTCGGCGGTCACGGCGGTGCCGGCCAGCAGGGCGACGACGGCGGCGAGTGCCCCGCACAGCCGGAGACGTCGGGAGTTGAGGTACGCGCTCACTGCGCCATCACCCTCTCGTGGATGTCCATGACGACCTTGCGGGCGGAGGTGAACGCCCCGTGCTGCCAGGCGATGACGTGGCTGAGCCAGTCACCGGCGAAGTAGACGTGCCCGGCCGGCTCGTTGAGGAGCCGGTACTCCGGTCCCGACTGGGAGGGCCAACCCACCCAGCCGCCCTCGATGTGCGGGGTGCGGTGCCAGGCCACGCTGAAGGAGGTGGCCAACTCGTCGCGGTACTTCGGGCCGTGGATCCGCACGCCCCGGCTGACTGCCCGCTCCTCCCGGCGGTGGTGCGGGAGCGCGCTGTAGGCCAGGGCGTGGTCGCCGAAGTTGTAGTAGCCGATGAGCGTGCCGCGGCGGCCGTGGTAGCCGTAGGAGGGGTACCAGATGGTGGCCAGGTCGGTGTCGGTCGGCGTGATGCCGCCGTAGATGTGCTCGTCCCGCTCCCACCAACGGCTGCGGTACTCCAGGCCGATCTTCCCCACCGGCGTGGGCACGGCGTAGCGCAGCGCGGCGGTGACGTCGGCGCCGAGGTTGTGCGGGACGCGGGCCATGATCTGCGGTGGCATGGCCGCCACCACGTAGTCGGCGCGCTCGGTCCGCTCCCGGTCCCGGGAGTCGGTCCAGGTGACCTCGGCGCCGTCGTCGAGGTTCGTGACCGCGGTCACCCGCGCTCCGTAGGTGATGCGGCGGCGGCCGATCGCCTCGGCCAACGCGTACGGGATGGCGTCCATGCCGCCCACCGGCTGGAACATCAGCATGGCCTGGTCGTAGCCGAACTCGAACGAGAGGCGCTGCCCCAGGCCGCTGGCGATCACGTCGGACATGGAGGGCGGCGGGCCGAGCACGGTGCCCGCCTCGAACGCCGCCCCGGGCTCGGTGGTGTAGCCGCGCCGGTCGGTGCCGGTGTAGGACCAGCCGTCGGCGCGGCCCTTGATGGCGCCGAAGTTCTGCAGGAACGCCAGCAGTCGCTCCTTGTCCTCGGCGGTCAGCTGGGCGTCCAGGGCGCCCTGATCGGTGGCCTTGGCGAGGAGTTCGGAGACGTAGCCGTAGACGTCCGCCTTGGCGGTGCGCCACCGCACCGGCCGGCCGGCGAGCGCGGCGCTGTTCTCGTGGTGGATGTAGGCGTTGGCGTTGGCGTTGGTGAACACCTCCAGCGGGATGCCGAGTTCACGGCAGTAGTCCAGGGTCACGTGGGACTGCGGCAACCGCGCCGGGCCGGCGTTCATGTACTGGCCCTCGGAGAACGACGCCCGCTGGGTGCGGCCGTCGAGGTCGGTCAGCCCGGTGCCGCCGCGGATCGTCCAGTTCCGGCCGCCCGGCCGGTCCTTGGCCTCCAGGATGTGACAGTCGTAGCCGGCCTTCCCCAGCTCGTAGGCGGTGGCGAGACCGGCTATCCCGCCGCCGAGTATCAGGATCCGCTGGCCCTGCCGGCCGGTGAGCGTGAGATCACCGCGCCGCGGGGGGCGGAACTCCTCGGCACGCGCCTCCGGAACGGGCGCGAGGCCCATGGCGCCCATCGTCGAGTACAGCACCCCCGCACCACCGGCGATCCCCACGGACCGCAGGAAGTCGCGGCGGGAAGCCCCCACCTCCATGTTGCCTCCTAGCCCACGACGCGGAGCACCGCCCGAGTCGCGCAGTTCGATCAGGTCTGGGCAAGGAGAGACGTTCCGTCAGGAGTGTTACGGATGCATACCTGTGGGGTGTCAGTGTCATGAGCGCACTCACCGTGGCGCCTTGGGAGGCGGAGCGCGACCACGGCCGGGCCGACACCGGGACGCCCCGGCCCCCGGTGGCCGCCGGGGGCCGGGGCGTGCGGCGGGCAGGCTCAGGCGCCGCCGAGCAGGGCCCGCATCTCGTCCGCCTGGGGCAGGTCGAGCGCCTCGTAGTGGCCGAGCGCCTGGCGCCAGTGTTCGCGCGCCGCCTCGAGCTCGCCGAGCCCGGCGCGGGCGGCGCCCGCGCCGGCGTGCGAGTCGGCCAGCCACTTGCGGTGGCCGGCCTCGCCGGACACGGTCAGCGCCTCGTCGTAGAGCGCCAGCGCTCGGGCGGAGTCTCCGGCCGCCGCGTGGGTGGCCGCGAGCTCGATCAGGCATTCGACGAGCGAGTCCGTGTGGCCCACGGCACGGGCCAGCGCCAGCGCCTCGTCCTGGTAGCGCACCGCCTGTTCGTGGTCCCCCTGGTCGCGGCACAGCACGCCGAGGAGACGCACGCTGTCCGACTCGACGCCCCGGTAGCCCGTCCTGCGGGCCAGCTCCAGGGCGCGGAGGGCGTGCTCGCGTGCCTTGTCCCCCCGGCCCACCAGGTGGTGCACCTCGGCGATGCCGACGTTCACGTTGGCCTCGTTGGTCTGGTCGCCGTTCTCCTGGCAGAGCACGAGGGCGGCCTCGTTGGTCCTCAGCGCCTCCTCGTACCGGCCGAGGCCCTTGAGGCAGTAGGCCAGATTGACCCTGGCCGCGCGGCGGAGGGTCCACGGCCCGGTCGGTCCGTTCAGCTCCAGCGCCCGTTCGAACCGGCCTGCGGCCTCGGCCAGTTCGCCGTTGCGCACCAGGACGATTCCGAGGTTGTTCGTCGCCAGGGCCTGCAGCTCCGGCTCACCCGCCCGTTCGTAGGCGTCGACGGCCCGCTGCAGATGGGCCATCACGCATTCGTCGCCCTGGCCCAACTGGTTCCTGGCCAGGGCGAGATGAGTGCGCGCGTTGGCCTCCGCGAGCGGGTCGCCGAGGGTCTCGGCCGCCTGGAGTTCCCGGGTGCACAGGGCGAGCATCTCCAGGGAGTGACCGCCGATGTCGAGATAGCGCCAGATGGTCTGCGCCACGGCGATGGTGTAGGCGTCGTCGCCGTGCCGGGTGGCCTCCAGCAGGTTGGCCCGTTCGGCGTCCAGCCAGCGCATGGCATGGTCGTGGGAGGTGAGCGGCGGCGCCTCGAAGGGGAAGCCGCCGAACCCGGGGGACGACAGCTTGGGCCGCCGGTGGGCCTCGTGCGGCACGAGGACGTCCATGGCGGCGGAGGCGGTGGCCAGGTAGTACTCCAGCAGCCGGCCCAGGGCCGCCTCCCGCTCCACGGGTCCTTCGGTGTCGGCGGCGAGTTCGGCGGCGTAGGCGCGCAGCAGATCGTGGGGTTGGTAGCGGCTGCCGGCCACCTGATCGACCAGATGCGCCCGCAGGAGGGCGTCCAGGGCGCGGCGGGTCTCCCTCGGCCCGGCGCCGGCCATGGCCGCGACGGCGTGCGCGTCCACGTCGTGCCCCGGATGCACGCCCAGCAGCCGAAACGCCCGGGCCACGGCCGGGTCGAGGCGCTGGTAGGACCAGGAGAACACCGCCCGCACGGCCGTGTAGGGGTCCCCGTCCGCATCCAGCAGGTCCAGGGTGCCTTGCTGGTCGGCGAGCTCCTCGACCAGGTCGGCGAGGGTGCGGGCGGGCTGGGATCGGGCCAGCTCGGCGGTGATCCGCAGGGCCAACGGCAGCCGGGCGCAGCGTTCGATCAACGCGTCCGTCGCCGCCGGGTCGACCGCCGCGCGTTCCCCGAGCGCCTCGTGCAGCAGGGCACGGGCATCGGCCAACGGCAGGCGGTCGAGGTTGAGTCGGTGGGCGCCGTCGCGCGCCACCAGCCCGGCCAGCGCGTCGCGGCTGGTGACCAGCGCGAAGCAGGTCGGGCTGCCCGGCAGCAACGGCCGCACCTGCGCCACACTGTGCGCGTTGTCCAGGACGACGAGCATCCGTCGGCCGTCCAGCAGGGTGCGGAACCGGGCGGCCCGTTCCGCCTCGTCCTGCGGGATCGCCGCGCCCTCCAGACCCAACGCCCGCAGGAACCCCGCCAACGCATCCAGCGGCGACACCGGCTGATCAGGCCCGTAACCACGCAGGTCGACGTACAACTGCCCGTCGGGGAACCGCTCCCGCACCCGATGCGCCCAGCGCAACGCCAAAGCGGTCTTCCCCACCCCCGCCGTCCCCGCCACCGCCGAGATCACCACACCCCGCGCGCCCGCGGCGTCGGGAGACAGCAACCCGTCCAACTCCGCCAGCTCGACCTCCCGGCCCACGAACCCCGTCACGTCGCCGGGAAGCTGGGCGGGCACGGCGGTGCGCGGTTCCTCTTCCTGTTCGGCGCCGACCTCCACCGGCTCGCCCGCCAGCATCCGGGCCTCCAGCTCCCGCAGCTCGGGACCCGGCTCCAACCCCAGCTCCGCGACCAGCGTCTCCCGTGCCGCCCGGTACGCCGCCAACGCCGCACCCGGCTGCCCCGACCGGTACAACGCGATCATCAGCAACCCGTGCAACCGCTCCCGCAACGGATGCTCCCGCACCAAGGTGGCCAACTCCCCGGCCACCGCGGCGCTCCGGCCACACGCCACCTCCGCCTCGAACAACGCCTCACAGGCGACCAGCCGACGCTCGGCCAACTCGTGAGCCCAGTCCGTCAGCAGCGGGATATCCAGATCCGCGAACGGCACATCCCGCCACAGCCCCAACGCCTCGCGCAAGACCTCGACCGCCCGCCGCGGATCCCCACCCGCGACCTCCAACCCCTCGGCCACCAACGACTCGAAACGCTCCGCGTCCAACTCCCCCGGCACCACCCGCAGCCGATACCCCTCAGGACCATGCGAAAGCCGCTCCGGATCGCCCAGCACCGCCCGCAACCGGTGCACATGAAGATGCAACCGCTGCCGAGCCCGCTCCTCGGGACGCTCCCCCCACAACACATCCACCAGCACATCCGCCGGCACCGACTGGTTCGCCCGCGCCAACAACACACCCAGCAGGATCCGCCGCAACCGCCCCGGGACCGTGTCACGCCGCGCGTCCCACCGGATCTCCAGAGGGCCCAGCACCAGGAAGTCCATGGTCTCTTTCGCACTCCTCCACCCCGCCGGGCCCCAGTCTGGCGCACCAGGTCACAGGGTCGGCGGTGCCGGCTTCCCTGGCGAGGAAAGTGAGACGAAAGCGTCACCCGCATTCTTGTCGTTGTGGCACCGCCGGAGCCCCTCCACCGGCCGGCGGAGCTCACGGGGGATACCGGGTCGGTGGCTCCGCCGCCACCGGCCCGGCACACCCAGGGCGGGTGTGACGTGCCCGGGACGCGACGACAGGCCGCGTCCCGGGCACGTTGTGTCGAGGCGCCGGGTCACCCCACGCCGAGCTCGCGGGAGATGAGCATCCGCTGCACCTCGCTGGTGCCCTCGCCGATCTCCAGGATCTTCGCGTCCCGCCACATCCGGGCGACCGGGTACTCGTTCATGAAGCCGTACCCGCCGTGGATCTGCGTGGCCTCGCGGGCGTTGGTCACCGCCACGTCGGAGCAGTGCAGCTTGGCGATCGCCGCCTGCTTCTTGAACGGCTCCCCCGCCAGCATCCGGGAGACGGCGTCCCGCCACGCCGTGCGGGCGGTGTGGGCGCGCGCCTCCATGTCGGCGATCTTGAACTGGATCGCCTGGTTCTTCCCGATCGGGCGGCCGAACGCGGTGCGGGTGGCGGCGTAGGCCACGGACTCGTCCACGCAGCCCTGGGCCAGTCCGGTGGCGAGCGCGGCGATCGCGATCCGGCCCTCGTCGAGGGTGGACAGGAACTGCGCGAAGCCGCGCCCCTCCTCCCCCAGCAGGTTCTCCGCCGGAACGCGGACGTCGGCGAAGGACAACTCGCGGGTGTCCGAGGCGTTCCAGCCGACCTTCGAGTACGGCGCGGCGACCGTCAGCCCCGGGCTGGGGGTCGGCACGACGATCGTGGAGATGCGGGGGGAGCCGTCGTCGCCGCGCCCGGTGACCGCCGCGACGAGGATCAGGTCCGTGATGTCCGTGCCGGAGTTGGTGATGAAGCACTTGGTGCCGTTGATCACCCACTCGTCGCCGTCCCTGACGGCGGTGGTGGACAGGGCGCCGGCGTCCGAGCCGCTGCCGGGCTCCGTGAGGCCGAACGCGGCCAGCGCCTCCCCCGAGCACAGCCGGGGCAGCCAGCGGCGCTTCTGCTCCTCGGTGCCGAAGCGGTGGATCGGCATGGCGCCGAGCGAGACGCCCGCCTCCACGGTGATGGCGACGGAGGAGTCGACGCGGGCCAGCTCCTCCAGCACCAGGCAGACGGCGAGGAAGTCGCCGCCCATGCCGCCGTGTTCCTCGGGGAAGGGCAGGCCGAAGAGCCCCATCCTGCCCATCTGGCGAACGATGTCGTAGGGGAACTCGTGGCGTTCGTAGTGGTCGCCGATCTTCGGGGCGACCACCTCGCGGGCGAACGACTCCACCGTCCGGCGCAGCTCCTCGTGTTCCGGGGAGAGTCGGTGGTCCAGGGGCATGGTCGGTTCCTATCGTTCGGGCTCCTGTGGGAGCCGGCCGGGAGAGGTGTCAGCCGGGATGCGGGCTGAGCGCGCGAACGGTTCGGGAGGGGCTGGGGCGGCCGAGGTGGTCGGCCATCCAGGCGCTGGTGGCGACGAGCTGGTCGAGGTCGACGCCGGTCTCGATGCCCAGGCCCCGCAGCATCCACAGCAGGTCCTCGGTCGCGAGGTTGCCCGTGGCGCTCCGGGCGAACGGGCAGCCGCCGAGGCCGCCGGCCGAGGCGTCGACGGTGGTGACGCCGTGGCCGAGCGCGGTCAGGGTGTTGGCCAGGGCCTGTCCGTAGGTGTCGTGGAAGTGCACCGCGAGGTGCTGGACGGGGATGTCGGCGGCGAGCAGGGCGCGCAGCACCGTGCTGACGTGTCCCGGGGTGGCCACGCCGATGGTGTCGCCGAGGCTCAGCTCGTCGCAGCCCAGTTCGTGCAGCCGGCGCGCCACGTGCACGGTCTGCGCCACCGGCACCGGGCCCTCCCACGGGTCGCCGAAGCACATCGAGAGATAGCCCCTGACCCGGACGCCGGCGCCGGCGGCGCGGGCGACGACCGGGGCGAACATGGCGAGCGCCTCGTCCACCGACCGGTTGAGGTTGGCGCGGGAGAACGACTCGGTGACGCTGGCGAAGACGGCGACCTCGCGGGCGCCGAGCGCGAGCGCCCGGTCGAGCCCGCGCTCGTTGGGCACCAGCACCGGGAGCCGGACGCCGGTCAGGTCGCCGAGGAGCGGGAAGAGCTCCTCGGCGTCGGCCAGCTGCGGGACCCAGCGCGGGTGGACGAAGCTGGTGGCCTCGACGGTGGTCAGCCCGGCCGCGGCCAGCCGGTGCACGAACTCGGCCTTGACCTCGACGGGGACGACGGACGACTCGTTCTGCAGGCCGTCGCGCGGGCCGACCTCGTGGATCCGGACCTGGTCAGGTAGGCCGTCGGCCGGTACCCGCATCGGCAGGGGGCGGGGCGACCCGCCCGTCGGCTCGTCGGTCATCGGGGCTCCTCCTCCGGGGCGTCGGGGGTGTCCGGGGAATCCGGGGCGACCTGGGCGAGCACCTGGTCCATGGCGACCACGGCGCCGGCGGTCACGGTCAGTTCGGTGACGGTCCCGTCGTGCGGGGCGGTGACGACGTGCTCCATCTTCATCGCCTCCACCACCACCAGGCTCTGACCCGCCGTCACCCGGTCGCCGACGGCGGCCTTGACGACGGTGACGGTGCCGGGCATCGGCGCGGTCAGCGCGTCGCCGGCGGCGGTCGGCCCGGTGCCGGCCGCCGCGATCGGGTCGTGCTCCCGGACGTGCCACGCCTCGCCGTCCCGACCCAGCCAGTGCCCGCCGGGCACCGCCGCGTGCTGAAAGGTGTGGGTGGCGCCGGCGTGCTCGACGCGTATCGTGCCGCTCTCCGCGGCCGTGGCCGGGTCGAGGAGCCGGGCCGGCGCGGGCTCGGCGTCGCCGACCCGGACCTCGCCGGTCCTGACCCGGACCGTGACGGCGTCGCCGCCCGGCACCCGCAGCTCGGAGGTGGTCCAGGCGGGCTCGCCGCCGAGCCGCCAGCCCGAGGGCACGGCGAACGGATCGGTCCACCCGCCGGGCGCGGTCCGCGGCGCCAGGGCGTGCTGGCGGAGCAGGGCGACGGCCGCGTACACCTCGTCGGGGACGGCGGGCTCGGCGAGCGCGGCGGCCTCCCGTTCGATCAGGCCGGTGTCGAGGTCCCCGGCGGCGACGTCCGGGTGGGCGAGCAGGCGGCGCAGGAATCCGACGTTGGTGTCCAGGCCCAGCACGGTGGTCCGGGCCAGCGCGGCGCGCAGCCGGCGCAGCGCGGTGGCGCGGTCGGGGCCGTGCGCGATCACCTTGGCCAGCATCGGGTCGTACGCCGTGCCCACCTCGGCGCCCTCGACCAGGCCCGAGTCGACGCGGACCCCCTCGCCCACGGGCTCGCGCAGCAGCCGGACGGTGCCGGAGGAGGGCAGGAAGTCGACCCGCGGGTTCTCCGCGTAGATCCGCGCCTCGACGGCGTGGCCGCGGTGCCGGACGGCGTCCTGCCCGAACGGCAGCGGCTCGCCGGCCGCGATCCGCAGCTGCCACTCCACCAGGTCCAGGTCCGTGGTGAGCTCCGTGACCGGGTGCTCGACCTGGAGGCGGGTGTTCATCTCCATGAAGTAGAACGTGCCGGGATCGTCCCCCGGCACGATGAACTCGACCGTGCCCGCGCCCCGGTACCCGCAGGCCCGGGCGGCCCGCTCGGCGGCGCGGCCCATCGCCTCCCGGGTCTCGTCGTCGAGCAGCGGGCTCGGCGCCTCCTCGACGATCTTCTGGTGGCGCCGCTGCAGCGAGCACTCGCGCTCGCCGAGCCGCAGCACCGTTCCGGCGCCGTCCGCCAGCACCTGCACCTCGACGTGCCGGGGGCGGTCGATCCACCGCTCGGCCAGCAGCGTCGCGTCGCCGAAGGCGGCGGCGGCCTCGCGCCGGGCTCCGGCGATCTGCTCGGTCAGCTCGGCCGGATCGCGGACCAGGCGCATGCCCTTGCCGCCGCCGCCCGCCGAGGGCTTGAGCAGCAACGGGAAGCCCAGCGCACGCGCCCCCTCGGCGGTGAGGTCCGCCTCGGCGTCCTGGGTGCCCGGGACCACCGGCACGGCGTGCTCGGCGACGATCCGCTTGGCCCTGATCTTGTCGCCCATCGCCTCGATCGCCTCGGCCGGCGGCCCGACGAAGGCCAGCCCGGCCGCCGTGACGGCGCGGGCGAACGCCGCGTTCTCCGCGAGGAAGCCGTATCCGGGATGGACGGCCTGGGCGGCGCTCCGGGCGGCGGCCGCCAGCAGCCGCTCGGCCGACAGGTAGCTCTCGGCGGCCGGCGTCGGGCCGATGCGCACCGCGGCGTCCGCCTCCCGCACGTGCCGGGCGTCCGCGTCGGCGTCGCTGTACACCGCGACGGAGGCGACGCCGAGCCGGCGCAGGGTGCGGATCACCCGGACGGCGATCTCGCCGCGGTTGGCCACCAGCACGGTGTCGAACATGCTCCCCGGTCCTCTCCGTCAGGTCGGTCGGTCAGGTCCGTCGGGTCCGTCGGGTGCATCGGGTGCGTCGGGTGCGTCAGGTCCCGTCACATCCGGAAGACGCCGAACGACGGGGCGGGCAGCGGCGCGTTGCCGCAGGCGGTCAGGGCGAGGCCGAGCACCGTGCGGGTCTCCAGCGGGTCGATGATCCCGTCGTCCCACAGCCGGGCGGTCGCGTAGTACGCGTCGCCCTGCGTGTCGTACTGCGCGCGGATCGGCGCCCGGAACGCCTCCTCCTCGGCCTCGCTCCACTCCTCGCCGCGCCCCTCGACCTGGTCGCGCCGGACCGTGGCCAGCACGGCGGCGGCCTGCTCTCCGCCCATCACCGAGATCTTGGCGTTCGGCCACATCCACAGGAAGCGCGGACCGTACGCCCGGCCGCACATCGAGTAGTTCCCCGCGCCGTAGGAGCCGCCGACGACCACGGTCAGCTTCGGCACCCGGGCGCACGCGACGGCCGTCACCATCTTGGCGCCGTGCTTGGCGATGCCGCCGGCCTCGTAGTCCCGGCCGACCATGAAGCCCGCGATGTTCTGCAGGAACAGCAGCGGGACGCCGCGCTGGTCGCACAGCTCGACGAAATGCGCGCCCTTCTGCGCGGACTCCGAGAAGAGGATGCCGTTGTTGGCGACGATGCCCACCGGATGCCCGTGGATCCGCGCGAAGCCGGTCACCAGCGTGGTGCCGTACTCCGCCTTGAACTCCTGCAGCCGGGAGCCGTCCACCAGCCGGGCGATCACCTCGCGGATGTCGTACGGCGTGCGCGGGTCGGCCGGCACCACGCCGTACAGGCCCGCCGGGTCCACCGCCGGCTCCTCGGCCGGCTCCACCGGCCAGGGCAGCCCGGCCCCCTCGGTGGCCGGCGAGGCCGGCAGCGTGGCCACGATGTTCCGCACGATACGCAGCGCGTGCGCGTCGTTCTCCGCGAGGTGGTCGGCGACGCCCGAGGTCCGCGCGTGCACCTCGCCGCCGCCCAGCTCCTCGGCGGTCACCACCTCGCCGGTGGCCGCCTTCACCAGCGGCGGGCCGCCCAGGAAGATCGTGCCCTGGCCCCGGACGATGACCGCCTCGTCGCTCATCGCCGGCACGTACGCCCCGCCGGCGGTGCAGGAGCCGAGCACGGCGGCGATCTGTGGGACACCCGCGGCGGACATCCGGGCCTGGTTGTAGAAGATCCGGCCGAAGTGGTCGCGGTCCGGGAACACCTCGTCCTGCAGCGGCAGGAAGGCGCCGCCCGAGTCCACCAGGTAGACGCACGGCAGGCGGTTCTCCAGGGCGATCTCCTGGGCCCGCAGATGCTTCTTGACGGTGATCGGGTAGTACGTGCCGCCCTTGACCGTGGCGTCATTGGCCAGCACCATCACCTGCCGGCCGCTGACCCGTCCGATGCCGGCGATCACGCCGGCCGCCGGCGCCTGGCCCTCGTACATTCCCTCGGCCGCCAGCGGGGCGACCTCCAGGAACGGCGAGCCCGGGTCCAGCAGCGCGTCCACCCGCTCGCGGGGCAGCAGCTTGCCGCGCGCCACGTGCCGGGCGCGGGCCCGCTCGCCCCCTCCCAGCCGGGCGACGGCGAGCCGCTCGCGCAGCCGGGCGGCCAGCTCGCGGTGCGCCGCCTCGTTGGCCAGGAACGCCTCGGAGGCCGGATCGACGGAGCTGCTCAGCAACGTTGCCTGCCGCATGGAACCAAGGTTAACGTTCGCTAACCTGGCTTGTCTAGAATGGGGTACATGAGCCCCCACACGCGCACCGACAGCGACACCGGCTCCACCCGTGCCACCCGGCGCGGGCAGATCCTGCGCGCCGCCTCCCGGCTCTTCGCCGAGCGCGGCTTCCACGGCGTCGGCGTGGACGAGATAGGCGCCGCCGTCGGCATCAGCGGGCCCGCGCTGTACCGGCACTTCCCCGGCAAGGACGCCATGCTGACCGAGCTGCTGGTCGGGATCAGCAGCCGGCTGCGGGACGGCGGCCAGCTGCGGGTGTCGGAGGCGGAGGAGCGGGGCGAGCCGCCGGGCAGCGCCCTGGACTCGCTGATCGGCGGGCACATCGACTTCGCCCTGGACGACCGGGCGCTGATCACGCTGCACGACCGGGAGCTGGACCGGCTGCCGCCGGAGGACCGCAAGCGGGTGCGGCAGCTGCAGCGGCAGTACGTGGAGCTGTGGGTCGCGGTGCTGCGCGGGGTGTACCCGGCGCTGCCGGAGGCGCGGGCCCGGGCCGCGGTGCACGCGGTGTTCGGACTGCTGAACTCCACTCCCCACCTCTCCCGGCCCGCCTCGCTCCCCGACCGCGACGAGACCGCGGCGCTGCTGCACCGCATGGCGCGCGGCGCCTTCGCGGCCGCCGCGGCCGCGGCGCCGGCGGGGGTGTAGCGGTGCCGCGGATCCGGGTCAGCTTCGCGCCGGAGCTGGGGCCGCTGGCCGCCCCCGACGAGCGGAGCGTCACCGTGGACGGGATGTCCACGCTCGGGCACGTGGTCGAGTCGCTCGGCGTGCCGCTCACGGAGGTGGGTCGGCTGCTGGTGGACGGGCACGAGGTGCCCGTCTCGCACGTGCCCGCGGGGGCCGACGAGGCGGTGCGGGTCTGCCCGGTGGACCGGCCGCAGCGGGTGCCGGGCGCGCCGCTGCGCTTCCTGCTCGACGTCCATCTGGGGTCGCTGGCGCGCCGGCTGCGGCTGCTCGGCGTGGACACGGCGTACGAGAACGAGGACATCGGCGACCCGGCGCTGGCCACCCGCTCGGCGGCGGAGCGACGGGTGCTGCTGTCCCGGGACCGGGGGCTGCTGCGGCGCCGGGAGCTGTGGGCGGGCGCGTACGTGTACAGCGACAGGACGGCGGAGCAGCTGCGGGACGTGCTGAGCCGGTTCACCCCCGAACTGGCGCCGTGGACCCGGTGCACGGCCTGCAACGGGTGGCTGGAGCACGCGGAGAAGGCGACGGTGGCCGACGACCTGGAGCACGGGACGCGGCGCACCTACGACGCGTTCGCCCGCTGCACGGCGTGCGGCCGGGTGTACTGGCGCGGCGCGCACCACGCGCAGCTGGCGGCGATCGTCGCCGACGCGGTCCGGGAGTTCGGCTGAGTCCCTCTCACCCACCCGCCCCTTCCGTCGAGGGCTCCGCCCCCGAACCCCCCGGCCCCCGGCCGGCCAGACCCCGGCACGGGTACCCCGGCCCGGACGTGCCCTGCGGGGCCGGCCCGCGCATGTGCCCACGGGCACGGACCACAGGCGGTGCGGGCCACCACCCTGGGGCCGGCCCACCGGTTCGGAGGCGACCCCCGGAACAACCCGGCCCGCCCACTGGTGCCGGCGCGGCCTCACACCTGCCCAGGCACGGACGAGGCGGTGCGCCAGTCCGGTGGGACGGTCGCCGGTGCCGGACGGCTGCGAACGCCGCTCGGCTCCCGGCCGGGCCAGCGGCCCCAGGGCTCGGCGGGTGGGCACGAGGGGTGCCTCTCGCCCGTACCCGCGAACGCCGAGGACCGGCCGCCGGTGCCGGGGTGCGGCCACGCCTCCGGCTCGGCGTGCGCCAGGGCCGCAGCGGTCCAGCGAGCGGTGCTCCGGCCGCTGGAGCCAGCGTGTGGTGACGGGGGCGCCGTCGCCGGTGGGCGACGGCGCCCCTCGCGTCGCCGCGGGGCGTGGGCCGGCTAGGCCGTCAGTTCCTGGCGCAGGGCGTCGCGGAGGCGGGCGGCGCGTTCGGTGACCTCGGCGGGGCCGAGCTCCATCGCGCGGGTGCACCACGTGCCGCCCTCCGCCAGGTCGCCGCGGCGGGAGGCGAGCAGGGCGAGGCGCAGCGCGGCGCGGCCGTGCCCGGCCTCGGCGGCCCGGGTCCACCACAGCGCGGCCTCCGGCTCGCTGCCCTCGCGGGCCAGCAGCAGCCCGAGGTTGAACGCGCCGTTCCGGCTGCCTGCCTCGGCCGCGGCCCGGTACCAGCGCGCCGCCTCGACGACCTCGCCGCGCGCCGCGGCGCACATGCCGAGCCGAACCTGGGCCCTGCGGTGGCCGCGGTGGGCCGCGTGGGCGTACCAGCGCTCGTGCGCCGGCATGCCGTCCGCGCCCTCCTCCTCGGCGTCCGCCGGACCCTCGGCGCCGGCCGCTCCCGCCTCTCCCGCCTCTCCCGTCGCTCCCGTCGCTCCCGTCTCTGCCGTCTCCTGGTCCGTCACGCCCTGCCGCTCCAGCAGCACGGCCAGCCGGAAGGCGCCCTCCACGCTGCCGCCCTCGGCCGCCCGGCGCAGCTCGCGCGCGGCCCGGCGCTGGTCCTCCTCGTTCGCGCCGTTGCGCAGCAGGTCCACCGCGATCTGCAGGGACGCCTCGGCGTGACCGGCCGCGGCGGCGTGCTCGTACCAGCGCCTCGCCTGGTCGTCCTCGCCCCGGCCGGCGTGCAGGATGCCGAGGTTGAACGCGGCGTCCACGCTGCCGGCCTCGGCGGCCTTGGAGAACCACGGCTCGGCGCCGGCCGCGTCGCCGCGCTGCAGCAGCAGCACGGCCAGCGCGTTGGCCGCCTCCCGGTGCCCCGCGTACGCGGCACGCCGGTACCACTGCTCGGCCTGCGCGATCCGGCCCTGTTCGGCGCAGAGCAGCGCGAGGTTGAACGCGCCGTTGATGTCCCCGGCGTCCAGGGCCGCGCGGTACCAGCGCTGCGCCTCCTGACGCTCGCCGCGCTCCGCGTGCAGCGCGCCGAGCGCGTTCGCGGCCGGGCCGTCGCCGTCCCGGGCGGCGCGCAGCCACCAGCGCTCCGCGCCGGGCTCGTCACCCGCGTCGCGCATCAGGAAGCCCAGCGCGCTGGCCGCGCGCGGCTCGCCCGCCTGCGCCGCGTCCAGGTACCAGCGGCCGGCCTCGGTGATCTGGCCGCGCTCCTCCAGCAGCGCGCCCAGGCGCAGCGCGGCCCGGCGGTGGCCGCGGGCGGCGGCCTGCCGGAACCACGCCTCGGCGGGCCCCGCGGTGCCGGCGGCGTCGCCGGCCGTCCCGTCGGACGCGTCGGCGCGCGCCGCGGCGCGGCGGCTGACCAGGCAGGCGTAGCGGTAGGCGGCCTCCCGGTGGCCGTGCTCGGCCGCGGCGCGGAACCACGCCTCGGCGTCCGCCGCGCCGCGGTGGTCGAGCAGATCGGCCAGCGCGTAGGCGCCGGAGGCGTGCCCGGACTCGGCGGACTGGCGCAGCCAGTACTCGGCGGAGGCCTCGTCGCCGCGCTCGCGGTGGTGCCGGCCCAGGGCGTGGGCGGCCGGGGCCGAGCCGGCGACGGCGGCGATCCGCCACCACTCGGCGGCCTCGTCGTACCGGCCGGACTGGAAGAGCAGCACCCCGAGGTTGTTCGCAGCGGAACGCTCACCGTCCGCGGCGGCGGCCCGCAGCGGCGGTTCGGCGCGGTCCAGGTCGCCGAGTCGCAGCAGTCGCGCGCCCTCGCGCGCGACTGCCGCACTACTCTCGAACCTCGCCTTGTCCCCCATAAGGTCCATAGTCGCACCACCTGAAACCTGCGTACACCTCGTATAGCGCAGCCAGTGAAGTCACTTCAGAGGTTTATCGACTTCCCGATATGGATACACCCAAACGCTTGGCCGGCTGCGGATTGTCCAGGTGCCGACTCGCAGTATGGTGCCGCTCCGGAGGAGTGCCGGTCAGCGGCGGTGCGGCGCTGGTGCCGAACTGTTGCACGGGGTTGACGTCGTGGGGCGCGAAGGGGACGGGCCCGGAGGCGTGTTCGGCCTCCGGGCCCGTCAAGGTGGTCGTCCTGCGGCAGAGTTGCCCGGCGCCGCCGGCTAACCGCCGGTGCCGTCGGCGGGGTCCTCCTCCCGCCGCGCCTCCTCCAGCTGACCGAGCTGGTCGAGCGCCTCCTCCAGCCGCTCCTGGGCGTCGCCGTAGGCCTCCCAGTCGCCCTCCGCGTACGCGTCCTGGGCGTCCTGGTAGGCGTCCTGGGCCTCCTGAACGGCCTCGTCCAGCGTCTGCTCGCCCTCTCCCTCGGGCGGCGGTTCCTCGCCCTCGGGTGGTGGCTCCGTCCCGCCGTCGGACTCCTCCAGGCCGAAGACGACGTTGAGCGCGTCGTCGAGGGTGTCCTCGAAGGCGATCTCCTCGCCGTAGGCCACCAGCACCTTCTGCATCAGCGGATAGTTCTGCCCGGCTCCGCGGATGTAGACCGGTTCGACGTAGAGCAGTCCACCCTCCAGGGGGACGGTCAACAGGTTGCCGTAGTCCACCGTCGAGTCACCGCGTTGCCAGATGTTGACCTGGTCGGCGACCTGGGTGTCGGAGTTGAATCTCGCCTGCACCTGTTCGGGGCCCCAGACGGTGGTCGCCGTGGGCAACGTCAGGATTCTCATCGTGCCGTAGTCGGGACTTCGCGCGTCGGCCTCGACGGCCATATAACTCGCGAGGTTCTGCCGGTTGAGCGGCACGAACGTCGTGGTCAGCGAGAAGACCGGCTCCTCCTGGTCCGGCATCCGCATGCTCAGGTAGTACGGCGGCACGGAGGTGGTGCCCTCGTGCGTCGGGTCCGCCGGCACCTGCCAGCGCTCCGAACCGCTGTAGAACTGCGCCGCGTTGTTCACGTGGTACCGCTGGAGCAGGTCCCGCTGGACCTTGAACAGGTCCTGCGGGTACCGCAGGTGGTCCAGCAGGGCGTCGCTGATCTGGCTGCGGTCCTCCACCGTGCCGGGGAAGGCCTTCATCCAGGTCTGCAGGACCGGATCGTCCTCGTCCCACTCGTAGAGCACCACCTCGCCGGTGTACGCGTCCACGGTGGCCTTCACGGAGTTCCGGATGTAGTTGACCTGGTTCTCCTGGGCGACGACCTCGCCCTGGCTCTCGGTCAGCGACGTCTCCGTGGCCTCGCCCAGCGTGGTGCGCGAGGAGTACGGATAGCCGCTCGTCGTGGTGTAGGCGTCCACGATCCACTGGATGGAACCGTCGACCACCGCCGGATACGGATCGCCGTCGATCGTCAGCCACGGCGCCACCGCCTCGACCCGCTCCTTGGGCGTGCGGTTGTAGAGGATCTGCGAACCCTCGCCGATCGCGCCCGAGTAGAGGATCTGCGGCTCGCCCATGGTGAGCGCGTACGCCGCCCGCTTGAAGTAGTTGTCCAGCTCGACGCCGGCGTCGCCCTCGTAGCTGTACTCGACCTCGCCCTCCTCGCCGGCGTAGTCGATCTCCTGCTGCGGGCCGCCGACGATCGAGTACTGGGTGGTGTACTCACCGAAGTAGATCCGGGGCTCGTAGTCCTCGGCCTCGGTGATCTCACCCTGCGGCGGCAGGTCCTCCTCGGTGAACAGCGGCTCGCCGTTGGGGTCCACCTCGGTGCCGGAGGCGGCCACCATGCCGAAGCCGTGCGTGTACCGGAAGTGCTCGTTGATCCAGTTGCTCTCCGGGACGGCGTTCACGTCCATCTCGCGGAGGCCGACCACGGTGTCCTGCTCGCCGTCCTCGGTCGGGTACCGGTCCACGTCGAGCGTCGTCGGGAACTGGTAGTAACCGCGGACCTGCTGGATCTGCTGGAACGCCGGCGACACCACGTCCGGGTCGAGCAGCCGGATGCTCGCCGTCGCCGGCACCGCCTCGCGGAGCGTCTCCGGACTCGCGTCGCTGACCCCGGAGTAGTCCGTGATCTGCGCGTCCGCGATGTCGTACGCGTCCTTCGTGGCGTCCATGTGCTTGTCGATGTACGGCTCTTCCTTGACCTGCTCGTTCGGCCGGACCTGGAACTGCTGCACCAGGGCCGGGTAGACGCCGCCGATCAGCACCGCGGAGAGCACCATCAGGCCGAGCCCGATCACCGGCAGCTGCCAACCGCGCCGCCACAGGGCGGCGAAGAAGAGCAGCGCGCAGATCGCCGCGATGATCGTCAGGATCGTCTTGGCCGGCAGGTAGGCGTTGGCGTCCACGTACCGCAGGCCGGTCCAGCCGGCGTCCCGGAAGTCTCCGGTCTTCAGCGCCAGGCCGTACCGGTCGAGCCAGTACGCCACCGACTTCAGTGCCACGAAGAGACCGAGCAGCACCGAAAGGTGGCTGGTGGCCGCCTGGGTGATACGACTGCCCGGGGTGGTCACCCGCAGGCCGCCGTACAGGTAGTGGGTGAGCGCGGCGGCCAGGATGGACAGCACCACCAGCGCGAAGCCGAAGCCCAGCAGGAAGCGGTAGAACGGATAGTCGAACGCGTAGAACTTCACGTCCATGTGGAACTGCGGATCCGTGACCCCGAACGAGGTGCCGTTCACCCACTGCAGCCAGGTGCGCCACTCACCCGAGGCCGAACCGCCCGCGATGAGGCCGACCAGCAGCGAGACGCCGATCAGGATCCAGCGCTTGTACGGCGCGATGCTCATCCGGTACCGGTCGAGGTTCTGCTGCTCCATCGACATCGCGCTCAGCGGCGGGCGCAGCCGGTGGGCCAACCAGATGTTGAAGCCCACCGCCAGGGTCATCAGGACCCCGAAGATCACGAACATCAGCGACCGGGTCAACAGCTCGGTCCGGTAGACGCTGGTGTATCCCACCGAGTCGTACCAGAGCCAGTCCGTCCAGAACCCGGCGAACATCGCGAACAGAATGAGCAGACCGACCAGAACGGCCGCCGTGATCAGCAGCGTTCTCGCCCCACGAGACGGGCGTCCCACGCTGAATCGCCCCCCGCCGGGGCCTCGTGGACCGCGGGGACCGCGCGGCCCGTTCCGACCGTTCGAGCGGCCGGAGCCCCGGTCCGGCATCTGGAAAGCCAAGGTGGCACCTCAAAGATTCGCTGGATTCTCGCAGGGTTGCAGCCAGGCCAGCCGGAGAAGCGGCCCACTCGACTAACTTACTCAAGCTTTACTCGGTTCCCGTTTCCGGGGTTGGAGACGGCACGATATCCCCATGGACAACACCCCGCTGACTGGCAGCCCACTGACCCGCGCCGTGCTGGACATCGACGAGTACCTGGCCGGGCTCGGCTGGGACCGGCCGGCCCAGCTCTTCGCCCTCGTCGACACCGAGCAGTTGCGCGCCAACGAGCCCGAACTGGCCGAGCGCCTCGGCGTCGCCGAGCCCGACGGCGCCGACGCCCCGGAGGCGGCCGACGCGCTGACCCCGGTCGAGCAGGACGAGCTGCCGCCCGACGTGCCGCTGGACGAGTTCCTCGCCACCATCGCCTGGCCGGACGCGGTGGCCGGCTGCGCGCTGGCGGTGGAGCGGCTGATGCTGCCGCCGTCCGCCGAGGCGGCGATGCCCGAGGCGCTGCGGGACGACCTGCGGGCGGGCGGCGGGGACGCCGCCGCGACGCTGCAGCGCTGGGTCGCCGACCACCCGGAGCGGCAGGAGGTCCGGATGACCGTGGCGGTGCTGCGGGACGGCCGGCGCGAGTCCGCCATCCGGCTGCGCGAGAAGGACGACACGACCGAGGTGCTCACCGGTCCCGATCTGGTGCCCGGGCTGTCCCAGGCGCTCGCGGCCACCTTCGAGGACTGAGCGAGGAGCGTGCGGCGGCGCGGCCGCCGGATGGGTGCCGAGGTGGAGCCGGGTGGTGCGTCGGGTGGGTGCCCGGACAGGACCTAGCGCGCCGAGCAGAGGGGGAGCTGGTCCGTGGTGCCCTGGCGGATGTCCTCCAGCGCGGCCAGGGCGTCGTCGAGCGTGCCGACCTCGACCAGCGTCAGCCCGTCCGGCGGATTCTCCGCGGCGGTCGCGCAGTTGTCCTCCGGCGTGAGGAAGTACTCCGCGCCCGCCTCCCGGGCCGCGATCGTCTTCATCGACACGCCGCCGATCGGCCCGACCGTGCCCTCGCCGTCGATGGTCCCGGTGCCGGCGATGAAGGAGCCGCCCGTCAGGTCCTCCTCGGTCATGGTGTCCACCAGGCCGAGGGCGAACATCAGACCGGCGCTGGGCCCGCCGACGTCGGCCAGCCTTATGTCGATCTCCACCGGGTACACCGGCTGGGTCTCGATGCCCACCAGGGCCCGGCCGTCGTCGGGGGCCTCCATGGTGGTGATGACGACCTCCTCGGTGGCGCCCGGGCCCTCGGGCAGCGGTTCGCCGTCCTTCCTGGCCGCCTCGGCCGCGTCCGCGGGCACGATGGTGAAGGAGACGTCCTCCCCCGCCGCGTGCTCGGTCACCAGCTCGGCGACCTCCTCGGGCTCGGAGATCGGAACCCCGTCCACCGCCACGATGGCGTCCCCGGCGTGCAGCCTGCCCTGGGCCGGGGTGTCCTCGAGGACCGCGCCGACGACCGTCTGCGACGGGTCGTACCCCAGCTCCTCGAGGGCCGCCACCTCGGCGCTCTCCTGCGAGGCGGTGAACTCCTCCGCGTTCTGCTCCTCGACCTGGTCCGCGGTGACGTTCTCCGGATACATCGACTCGTACGGGACGACAGCGGCGTCGTCGGCGAGCCAGCCGTAGACCGCCTCCAGCAGGTTCATCTCGTAGTCCACGCCGGTGACCCGGACGGTCGTCATGTTCAGATGGCCCGAGGTGTCGTACGTCTCGGCGCCCTCCACGCTCAGCACCGGCTGGCCGTCGTGCTCGCCCAGGGTGTTGACCGTCGGCCCCGGGGAGAGCTCCGAATACGGCACCCGGATGAGCACTCCGGCGCAGAGCACCCCTATGAGGAGCAGGATCGACGTCAGCAGCGTCGCGGTGCGGCGTGGCATGCCTTGACAGTACGTGAAGGCACCGTCAGCCGTCTGCGGGGGCCCGCTCCATGGCAGCGCGGAACGCCTCGTAGCTGCGGACGCCGGCGGCGTCGCCCACGCCGCCCTGTGAACTGCTACGGCGTGTGGCCCACGCACTCCACGCGGCGGCCACCACCGCACCGGCGACGGGAATCAGTAGCCAGACCAGAGCCGCCATGAACCGACCTCCCACCTCGGCGACGTACAACCAACGCTCTGCGGTGGGAACGAGTTACGCAACCGCGGAAGTGCCGACCTCAGACGTACCTTCATCCACCCGTTACGCACAGGTCACCACACCGTCGCCGGACCCAGGAGCTGCGCTACGCGCAGGCTCCGACCCTCCCCCAACACTCCGTAATGGGGGTGCCCCCGATCGTGAGCCGGAGCTGCGCTACGCGCAGGCTCCGACCCTCCCCCAATACTCCGTAATGGGGGTGCCCCCGATCGTGGGCCGGAGCTGCGCTACGCGCAGGCTCCGACCCACTCCTCCGAGCCGTCGGCGAAGGACTGGTGTTTCCAGATGGGGACCTCGTGTTTGAGGTCGTCGATGAGGCGGCGGCAGGCCGCGAAGGCCTCCGCGCGGTGCGGGCAGGAGACCGCGACCACCACCGCCAGCTCGCCCACGGCGAGCGTCCCGACCCGGTGCACCGCGGCAAGCGCCCGCACCGGGAAGTCCGCGGCCACCCGCTCCGCCACCCGGCGCAACTCCGCCTCCGCGGTCGGATGCGCCGAGTACTCCAGTGCGGTGACGGCCGCGCCCTGTTCGTGCCCGTCGTGGTCGCGCACCGTGCCAACGAAGAGCGCGGTGCCGCCCGCCGCGGGGTCGCCGACGGCGGCGAGGACCTCGTCCACCGAGAGCGGCGTGTCGCGGATGCCCAGCAGCCTGAGGGGATCGGAGCGCGTCATGTGCTCCATGGTCTCAGCGCCGCCGCGCCCGGCGGGCCCGGCGTACCAGGGCCGCCGTGCCGACCAGCGCCACCGTGGCGCCGGCGGCGCCGAGCGTGGTCGCCGCGTCCTTGCGGCCCAGGCGCCGCCCGGCCACCGTGTGCCGCCCGGCGACCTCGGTGACCAGCTCGGCGAGCACGTCCTCGTTGCTCCACCGGGGGCGCCAGCCGGCCTGGTGCAGGCCGCTGCCGCTGACCACCCACGGGTGCATGGTGTAGGCCAGGTCGCCGGCCGGCGACGGGGTGAGGCCCAGCCGGTGCAGCCGGGCCGCGGCGCCCAGGGCCAGCGCGGAGGGCAGCTCCATTCGGCGGATGCCGGTCAGCTCCTCGACCTCCTCCTGCTCCAGCCAGCCGTCGCAGCCCACCGCCAGCTCGCCCTCCACCTTCTCGAACGCGGCGAACTCCAGCGCGCTGACCAGGTCCTCGACGTGGCAGAACTGCCAGCGCGGCCGGGTGCCGGCGACCACCAGCAGGCGCGGCGACTCGAAGTAGCGGGTCAGCGCGGTGTCGGTGCCGCCGACGAGCACCGCGGGGCGCAGCACCGTGACGTTCAGGCCCGGATGTGCGCGCGGCGCCCGCTGGGCCAGCCGTTCGATCTCCAGCAGGTCGCCGACGCAGGTGGCGTCGGCGGTGGCGCGCAGCTCGGCGTCCTCGGCCAGCGGCACGTCGTTGTCCGGGAGGGCCCCGTAGACCATGGCCGACGTGCACAGCACCACCCGGCGCACCCCGGCCGCCGCGGCGGCGGTCAGCACGGTCTGGGTGCCGCGCACGTTGAGCGCGGTGCGGGCGGCCGGGTCGGAGGCCAGGTCGAAGTCGACGGCGAGGTGCACCACCACGTCGACGGGGCCCTGCGCCTCGCGCTCCCGCGCGCCGTCCCGGCCGCCCTCGCGGGCGGCGGGACCGCGGCTCGCCCCCGAGGTGCGCAGCAGTTCCGCGATGGCCGGATCGCGAACGTCCAGGGTGTGCCACTCGGCGCCCTTGGTCTCGCCGAGCCGCTCGTCGAGCGCCAGCACCCGCTTCACGCCCTCCGCGGCCACCAGTCGCTCCGTGAGCAGGGATCCCAGTCCGCCGGCCGCGCCGGTCACCGCGATGGTCAACGGGGTCGCGGTGCCGTTTCGCGGTGCGCGAACGGTTGGCTCCGGGGAACTCACGAGACGACTCCAGCGGTTGTTTCTGGTACGAGGTGCGCAGGCCCATCCTGCCTGAGAGGTGTCTAGGCTGGAGGCAGAGACCGGCGATTCACCATGCCCGACGACGTAGAGCCGAGGATTCCCGTGAGTAACATGCCATTCGGATTCGGACTCCCGGAGGAGCCGGACGACGGCGAATCCGGCGACCGGTCGGACAAGGACAAGGACAAGGGCACCGGCGGCCCCGGACCCATGGACAACCCGTTCGCCGCGATGTTCGGCCCGGGCGGCATGGGCCTCGGCGGCGCGGCCGGCCCGCAGGACCTGGGCGCGGCCTTCCAGCAGCTCGGCCAGCTGCTGTCGTACGAGGGCGGCCCGGTCAACTGGGACCTGGCGAAGAACGTCGCCCGGCAGACCGTGGCCCAGGGCGCGCCCGACGGTTCCAAGGACGAGAGCGTCGGCGCGCACGCCCGTTCCGAGGTGGCGGAGGCGCTCCGGCTGGCCGACCTGTGGCTGGACGGGGTCACCTCGCTGCCGTCGGGGACCAGCTCCGCGGTGGCCTGGAGCCGCGCGGAGTGGGTCGAGGCGACGCTGCCGGTCTGGCGGGAGCTGGTCGACCCGGTGGCCGAGCGCGTCGGCGCCGCGATGGGCGACGTGCTGCCCGAGGAGATGCGGTCGATGGCCGGCCCGCTGCTGGGCATGATGCGGCAGATGGGTGGCGCGATGTTCGGCACCCAGATCGGACAGGCGGTGGGCGTGCTGGCCGGCGAGGTCGTCGGTTCCAGCGACATCGGCCTGCCGCTGGGCCCGGCCGGCAAGGCCGCGCTGCTGCCGCAGAACGTCGCGGCCCTCGGCGAGGGTCTCGGCGTGCCGGAGGGCGAGGTGCGGCTGTACCTGGCGCTGCGCGAGGCCGCCCACCAGCGGCTCTTCGCCCACGTGCCGTGGCTGCGTGCGCACCTCTTCGGCGCCGTCGAGGGCTATGCGCGGGGCATCCAGGTGGACACCGGCAAGCTGGAGGACCTGGTCGGGCAGCTGGACCCGGGGCGCCCGGAGGAGTTGCAGGAGAAGCTGCGGCAGGGCCTGTTCCAGCCGGAGGACACCCCGCAGCAGAAGACCGCGCTGGCCCGGCTGGAGACGGCGCTCGCGCTGGTCGAGGGCTGGGTGGACGCGGTGGTGTTCGCGGCGGCGGAGGACCGGCTGCCGTCCGCGTCGGCGCTGCGCGAGACGCTGCGCCGGCGGCGGGCCAGCGGTGGTCCGGCGGAGCAGACGTTCGCGACGCTGATCGGCCTCGAGCTGCGGCCGCGGCGGCTGCGGGACGCGGCCCGGCTGTGGGCGTCGCTCACCGACGCCAGGGGCCCGCAGGGCCGGGACGCCCTGTGGGGCCACCCGGACATGCTGCCCACGGCGGACGACCTGGACGACCCGGACGGCTTCGTGCACCGCGAGCAGCCGGACTTCGACGAGTTGCGGCGGCTGCTGGGCGATGAGGGCCCGGGGCCGGTCGAGGGCGCCGCGGACGAGGGCCGGTCCGGTGGCGAGCCGGGGCCGCGGCTCGGCAAGGAGCCCGGCGACGGCGGCGACCGCGGTGACGACGGCGAGGGCGACGGGACGGCCGGCAGGGACGGGAGGTGACCGGGCCGGAAGCCGGCACGCTGCACGCGGACGCGGCCCGGGTGCTCGACGACTGGTCGGCGCCCGACGCCGACCAGGACGCGCTCCGGCAGGCGTACGCCGCCCATCTGGACAGGCATCCGGACGGCATGTGGAAGGCGTGCGGGGCCGGGCACATCACGGCCAGCGCGCTGGTGCTCGACCCGGGCCGGGGCCGGGTGCTGCTGACCCTGCACGGCAAGCTCCGCAGGTGGCTGCAGATGGGCGGGCACTGCGAGCCGTCCGACGCCACGCTCGCCGGCGCGGCGCTGCGCGAGGCGACGGAGGAGTCGGGGATCGACGGGCTGCGCATGCTGCGTCCGGCGCCGGTCGGCCTCGACCGGCACCGGACGCCGTGCGCGACGCATCTGGACGTGCAGTACGCGGCCGTCGCGCCGGCCGACGCCCGGTTCACGGTCAGCGACGAGTCGTTGGACGTGCGGTGGTTCGGCTATGACGAGGTGGCCGGGGTCGCCGACCCCTCGGTGGTCCGGCTGGTCGACCGCACCCGCGCGCTGCTCTGAGCGGCGGGCGCGGTCGCGGGGTCAGCGCCCCCAGGCGCCGCCCTGGCCGAGGCCCGGGCCCGGACCCTGGCGGAAGCGGACCTGCTCGCCGTAGGAGGTGTGCTGCGGGGGCAGCAGTTCGCTGGGCTGCACGAGCACGAACCCGTCCCCCATGAAGCTCATCTCCCAGCCCTCGCCGGTCTGGCCCCGGCGCCGCCACACGGAACGGCTGCTGGTCTGGGCCTGCATCTGCACCCGCAGACTGGACGACCAGGCGACCACGGCGTCCGCGTCGGCGTTGCAGTACCGCTCGGGGGTGACCCGGAGGACCAGCGGGCCGCCCGAGGTGGTGATGGCGACCTGGCCCTGGCCGGTGATGACCAGGTTGTACGCGCCCGCGCCGGGGATGCCGTACTGGCTCTCCACCGCGACGACGTCCCAGTGCAGGTGCGAGTCGAGCGCCAGCACGTAGGAGCTGTCCACGGTCAGGCCCTCGTGGCCGACGTCGAGGATGTGCACGTACTGGGCGAGGTTGGCGAGGTAGACCGTGCCCTGGCCGAAGCAGCGCATCAGCGGGAGCAGCTCGCCGGTGGCGTGCTGGGCGTGCCGTTGGCGCTGCGACTGGTACTCGCCGTCGAACTCGACCATGCCCTCGAACCCGACCATGCTGCCGGTCCTGGCGACCACGTCGCCCGCGGCCAGGCTCACCCGCAGCATCTGCGGGTTCTGGAGGGCCAGGTGCTCCTGCGGCTGCCCCGGCTGTCCGGGCTGCCCCGGCGGCTGGGCGGCGTAGTTGAAGATGGTGCCCTGCATGATGTCTCCCCCTCAGCCCTGCTGCCCGTTGAGCCGGTCGGTGCTGTCCTCGCTGGGCTGCACGATGACGAACCCCTGGCCGGTGAAGGCCAGCTGGTACGCCTCGCCGCTGCCCCGGCCGATCAGCGTGGACGCCTTGAAGCTGCGCTTGCCCTTCATGTCCAGGCCGGTGGACCAGGCCACCAGCGCGTCGGGGTCGACGAAGGTCTCGCCGGCGGAGGCGCAGTCCACCACGAGGGGCGTGCCGCGCGAGGTGAGCGCCACCCAGCCGGTGCCGGATATGCCGAGGTTGAACAGTCCCTGGCCGGCGAACTTGGCGATGCCCTTGACCCGTTGGACGCCCCAGTCGAGGTGGGCGTCGAAGGCGAGGACGTTGGTGGCGTTCACCGAGATGTTCTCGTTCTGCAGCGGCACGCAGACCACGTGCGCCCCGTAGTCGGCGAGGTAGAGCACGCCGTCGCCGAGGCACTTCATCAACGGGACGTTCTCGCCGGTGATCCCGCCGGCGGCGGCCCGGCGCAGGCCGGACGGGTTCGACTCGTACTGGATGAAGCCCTCGTAGGCGATCATGGATCCGGCACGCGCGTACAGGTCGTTGCCCGACTGCATGGCGATCTTGGCGATGGCCGGGCCGTGGTTCTCCATGCGGGCGACGGGGGCGCTCGCGGCGAGGCCCGCCATCATCGGCTGGTTCATCGAACGCTCCCTCAGATCTCGTAGGGCTGGATGATGGCGAAGTTCCCCGGGGCACCGCGGAACTGCAGCTGGGTGGTCTCGCCGCTGTGGCCGGGGAACGCGCTGCGGCGCAGCCGCACCTGGTTGGCGACGAGCACCTGCGCGGCGGAGGACCAGGCGACCACCGCGTTCGCGTCCGCGAAGGTCATCTGGGTGACCGGCAGCACCACGGGCTCGCCGCGGGTGCTGATCGCCACGGTGCCGTGACCGCTGAGCTGGAGCGCGAAGAGCGAGCCGCCCGGGATGCCGTGGCCGTCGATCCGGCGCACGTCCTGGTCGAGGGACTCGTCGAAGGCCAGCACGTGCTGGGAGGCCACGCAGATCGCGTCGCCCTGGAGCTCGACGATGTGCAGATGCGCCTGCTCCTCGGCGAGATAGACCTGGCCGGCACCGGTGCAGCGCATCATCGAGGCGAAGCCCTCGCCGGTCATGCCCGCGGTCAGCCGGCGCTTGAGCCCGCCGCCCTTGAAGGAGAACTCGACGTCGCCGTGGTACAGCACCATGCTGCCCTGGCGGGCCAGGAACGGCTGCCGGTCCTGGCCCAGGTCGACCCGGACCAGATAGGGGTTGGGGTGGGACCAGCGCCGCTGCTCGACGGCCCCGCGGAACGCTTCGAGCGCGCCGTGCAGGCTGGTGGCCGGCTGGGCCGGGGGGTGCTGGTGGCCGGGAAACGGCTGCTGGCCGCCGGGCGGCGGGGCCGGCTGCTGCGGCTGGCCCGGATACTGCGGCGGTGCCGGCGAGAAGGCCTGGGTCTGCGCCGGCATCGGCTGCGGCGCCATCGGCTGCTGAGGCATCGGCTGCTGCGGCTGGCCGGGATAGGGGGCGGGCGCGGGAGGAGGGGCGCCGAAGCCGCCGGCCGGGCCCGGCTGCGGAGCGGGAGGCGCGGGTGCGGGGGCGGGCGCCGGCTGGGGAGCCGGCGGCGGCGCGGCCTGCGCCGGGGCCGGAGCCGGTGGCGCGGGTGCGGGAGCCGGAGCGGCGGGCGCGGCACCCGCGGGGGGCGCGAAGGCCGGGGGCGCCGCGGGCTGCGGTGCGGCCCCGCCCGGCGGGGCGAACCCTGGCACGCCGCCGGCGGCCGGCTGTTGCGGCTGCTCCTCCTCGGCCTCGCCGCCGAAGTGCTGGAGCAGTGCCTGGAGACCGCCGTCGAAGCCCTGACCGATCGCGGCGAAGCGCCAGCCGTCCTTGCGGTAGAAGTCCCCGAGCATCACCGCCCGCTCGGTGGTGAACTCGGAGCCGTCGAAGGCGTACCTGGCCACCTCCTCGCCGCCGGCGACGATCCGCAGGTATCCGGGGGCTATCTGGGACATGGTGCCGGCGCCGTCGATGGTGGCCGTGAAGGCGAGCCGGTCGACGGCGTCCGGCAGCCGGTCCAGGGTGATCCGGAACGACTCGGTGTCGCCGGCCTGGGCGCCGAGCAGCTGCAGGGCTTCCTCGGGGGACTTGGGCTGGTTGTAGAAGACGAAGTAGCGGTCGTCGGAGAGCTGCTCAGCGGCGTCGAGCCCGAAGCAGCTGAGGTCAAAGGTCAGACCCGGCCCGGATATCTGCACGCCCACGTACAGATCGGTGCCCAGCGTCAGATCGCTCAGCCTGGCCTTCTGGCCGCGTTGGAATTGCCTTGACATACGTAACGACCGTCCCCCATCCGATAAGACAAAGTTTCGGCCGCCAGACTAGCCCTTGGGACCGACGCGGACCGGGATCCGGGCGCAGCGCGTCGGTCCGGGGAGCCCTCGGGCGCGGCCGCCGACGGCCGGTGGGGACGCTCAGTCGCCGCGCGCCTGCGGCACGTACGGCAGCCGCTCGGTGGCCGCCACTCCCTCCAGGAACCCGCGGGCGCGCTCGGTGCGCGGATAGCCGTCGAGCAACGCCCAGAAACCGGCGCCGTGGCCCGGGACCAGCAGATGTGCCAGCTCGTGCAGCATCACGTAGTCGATGACGTACTCGGGCATGCCCTGGAGCCGGTGGGAGAGCCGGATGCTGCCGAGCGCCGGCGTGCAGGAGCCCCAGCGGGAGTTCTGGTTGGTCACCCAGCGCACGCTGTCCGGACGGGCGCGCCCCTGGAGGTACCGCTGGGACAACTCGGCCGCCCGGCGCCCCAGCTCGTCGTCGTCGAGCAGCCGGCGACTCTCCTGGGCGGCGAGCTTGTCGAGCATGACCGAAACCCAGCGCTGCTCCTCGTCGGCGCTCATCCGGGCGGGGATCATGACGACGGTGCGGTCGCCCTCGCGGTACGCGGAGACGGTGCGCCGGCGGCGGACGCTGCGCCGCACCTCGACCGAGCCCCGCTCCATGATCACGGCCTCTCCGTGCAGCGCGTGCGGACCCGCCGAGGAGGTGCGCTGCGGCGGGCCGGCGCTGTTCAGCGGATCGGCGGGCACGCTTCGACGTTACCCGTTGACAAGTGGAAATGTCCCCCCTGCCGATCAGCGGAAACGCGAATCACGTCGACCCCTGCACCATTTATCACACTATCTCCGGCTCCTGTGGATAACGGACGTCACCCCCGCCTCCTCCGCACCCATGATGTGCCGCGTGGGCCGATGCGGGCCCGCGGGGGAGACGACCGAAGGAGCCGTCATGCATCCGATGATCAAGCCGTCACTGCGGCGCGGCTGGCGGGACCGGCAGACCGTCCGGTACGGGGTGACGCCGGCGCATTCGGTGCTGTTCGGCCCGTTGGACAGCGCCACCGAAAGCTTCCTGTCGTTGCTGGACGGCACGCGCGGGCTGCCCGCGCTGCGGGAGGCCGCGGCGGCGCTCGGACTCGGGCGGGGTGCCGCCGACCGGTTGGCCGGACAGCTGACGGCGGCCGGTGTGCTGGACGACGCCACGGCCGACCGGGCCGCCGCCGCGCAGGTGACCGAGCGGCTCCGGCCCGACCTGGCGTCGCTGTCCCTGCTGCATCCCGCGCCCGGCGCCGGACTGCGCCGGCTCACGGCCAGGCGCCGCGCGTGGGTGCAGGTGCGGGGCGCCGGGCGGGTGGGCGCGGCCGTCGCGGCGACGCTCGCGCAGGCCGGCGTGGGCGGCGTGGAGGTGGTGGACGGCGGCCGGGTGGAGGCGGCGGACACCGCCCCGGGTGGGATCCGTGCCGAGCAGGCCGGCGAGCGCCGGGACGTGGCGGCCCGGCGGATGGTGCGGGCCGCGCTGCCGTGGCGGCGCGACTCCGGGCGCCGCCCCCCGGACGGCGCCCGGCTGGTGATCTTCACCCCACGGGACGGCCTGCTGGCCTACGCCCCGGATCCGGAGCTCGCCGAGCCGGTGCGGGAGGCGGGCACCGCCCATCTGTACGCGGGGGTGGTGGAGGCGACCGGATTCTGCGGACCGCTGGTGCTGCCCGGGCGGACCTGCTGCGCGGGCTGCATGCTGCGGGAGCGCGCCCGGCGCGAGCCGGGGTGGCCGCTGCTCGTCGGCCAGTGGCGCAACGCGCGGCGGCACGGGGTTCCGGCCTGCGACGCGGCCCTGGCGTCGGCCGTGGCGGGCCTGACCGCCTGTGCCGCGCTGGACTATCTGGACGGCGCCTCGCCGCCGGGCCCTGGCACCCGGGTCGAGGTGGTGCTGCCGGGCCCCTCACTGGCCAGTCATCCGATCGAACCGGACGCCGAATGCCCCTGCGGTGCGGCGGAGCGGTCCTCGGCGCGGGCGGCGGCCGCGGAGCCGGCGACGATAAACGGGTAGTACTTCCCTGACCGATGGTGCCTATCGTGGTGGGTCTCGTCGCCGCGGAGGTGGGCCCGGACCGACATCGGCTGGCCTCGGGGGACCGTAGGAGTTGGAGGGGAACATGTCGGATCTGCCCCGCAAGGCGGTGACCAGGACCGCGAAGCTCGCCACCTTGCCGCTGAGCTTCGCCGGGCGAGCCACCTGGAGCCTCGGCAAGCGCATCGGCGGGCGCTCGGCCGAGCTGGTCGGCAACGAGTTGCAGCAGCGGACGGCCGAGCAGCTGTTCACCGTCCTCGGCGAGCTCAAGGGCGGCGCCATGAAGCTGGGCCAGGCGCTCTCCGTCTTCGAGTCCGCCCTTCCCGAATCCATGGCCTCCCCCTACCGCGCGGCGCTGACCAAGCTCCAGGAGGCGGCTCCGCCGATGCCGCGGGCGTCGGTGCGCGCCGCGCTGGCCGAGCGGCTCGGGGAGGACTGGGCCGAGCTGTTCCTGGAGTTCGACGAGCGGCCGGCGGCGGCCGCGTCCATCGGCCAGGTGCACCGCGCGGTCTGGCACGACGGCCGGGAGGTCGCCGTCAAGATCCAGTACCCGGGGGCCGGCGAGGCGTTGCTGTCCGACCTCACCCAGCTCGGCAGGTTCGCGCGGCTGCTGGGACCGCTGGTGCCCGGCATGGACCTCAAGCCGCTGATCAGCGAGCTCCGGGAGCGGGTGTCGGAGGAGCTGGACTACGGCCTGGAGGCCGAGGCGCAGCGGACGTACGCGGAGATGTTCCGGGACGATCCGGGGATGCTGGTGCCGGACGTGGTCTGCCAGGTCGACCAGGTGCTGGTCAGCGAGTGGCTGGAGGGGGTGCCGCTCTCCCGGATCATCGGCGAGGGCAGCCAGGAGCAGCGGGACCGGGCGGGACAGTTGCTGGCCCGCTTCCTGTTCTCCGGCACCGCCAGGACCGGGCTGCTGCACGCCGACGCGCACCCGGGGAACTTCCGACTGGTGCAGACCGACGACGAGGATCCGGAATCCTGGCGGCTGGGGGTGATGGACTTCGGCGCGGTCAGCCGGCTGCCCGGCGGGCTGCCCCCGGCGATCGGCCGGGCGCTGCGGATGACCCTGGACGGCGAGGCCGACGAGGTGTACCAGGAGCTGTGCGCCGAGGGGTTCGTGAAGTCGACGATCGAGCTGGACCCCCAGGCGGTGCTGGACTATCTCCTGCCGATCATCGAGCCCGCGCGGGTGGACGAGTTCGCCTTCAGCCGGGAGTGGCTGCGCCGGCAGGCGGCCCGGATCGCGGACCCGAGGTCGGCGGCCCACCAGTTGGGACGCCAGCTGAACCTGCCGCCGTCGTACCTGCTGATACACCGGGTCACGCTCAGCACCATCGGGGTGCTGTGCCAGCTCGGGGCCAGCGTGCGGCTGCGCGATGAACTCGAGGCCGGCCTCCCCGGCTTCGCGGAGCCCCTTCCCTGGGAGGAGCCGGCCGACCCCGAGCCGCCCGTCGAGGAGGCGGACTTCGAGGAGCCGGCCGGCGAATTCGATGGCGAGGAGTTCGACGGCGAGGAGACGGCCGAGGGCGAGGCGGCCGGCGATGAGCGCGGCGGCAAGGGAGCCGGCGCGACCACGGGTTAGGGCCCGTCCCGCGGATCGTCGCCGGGCCGGGGCAGCGGCCGGCGTCGCGGCTGCCGGCCGCCCGGCCGGAGACACGGGCGCGCCCCGGTCTGAGCCGCGGGAGTCGGCGAGACCGGGGCGCGTCCGGGTTGAGGACGCCGGACCGGGGTCCGGGGTGTTGGATGCTGACCGATCACCTCAGAGGGTGATCGCCCGGGCCAGGGCGCGCCGGGCACGCAGGGATGCGCGCTCGGCCCGCGACTGGAGCCGGCGGGACCGGCGTTCCAGCCGGTCGGCGATCGCCAGCCGGTGCGCCCGTCTTTCGGCTTCGGCTGTCCTGACCCGTTCCTCCATATGGGAGCGGGCCAGCGCCTCCTGGATGAGATGCAAGGTGCTGTTCCTGTTCTGCTTGCGGCGCGGCGTGGCCGCGGCCGGTTCGGCGCGGGGCGCGCCGGTGTGTTCGGTGGTCGGGGGGTGGACGAGGGTCGTGCCGGTGTCGTCCGGGCCGTGGGCGGCCGGTCGGCCGATGGTGCCGTGAGCGTTCATGCCGGAACCGGGTTCTTGCGCGGACGGCCACGGGGCCGCTTCCGGGGCACCACGACGCCCTGGACGAACAGCTCGCCGCCCCAGACGCCCCAGGGCTCGCGGCGGTCCTTGGCGCCGGCCAGGCACGCCTCGCGCAGCGGGCAGGTGCGGCAGAGCGACTTGGCGTACTCGACGTCCTCGGGGGTCTCGGCGAAGAACACCTCGGGGTCGCCGGTGCGACAGGGCACGCTGTCGTCGAGGCGCTCGATCGCCTCGTCGAGCTCGTTCAGCGTGAACAGCGGGGTCACAGAAGTCTCCGGATCAGGTGGTGAGTTCAGGTCGGGGCTGGCGTACGGCGCGAGTGGCACGGTGAGTCCTCGTGTCGTTCGGTTGTCGGTTGTCCGGGCTGGTGGCCCGGACGGCGAGGGAAAACGAAAGGGCCGCGGATCCCTGTGTGGGTTCCGCGGCCCTGGAAGGTGCCGACCTGATCTCGCCGATCAGGTTGGATCACTCCAGGGATCTAGCCCACGGAGGGCCCACATCGAGTGAAGGCGCGTCTTCTGCTGTCCGAAGGTCTGGTGTCCGGCGCCATTGGCCACGGCGGCAGCGGACGCGCCATAGGCGTCGAACCGCTCTGCCGCCACTACCGCCGGCGCCTGGATCGGTCGCTGGTCGACATCACGGACCGCGATGGTGGCCGGACGCGCGGCGGCAGCACCGGACAGGCCGGTGCCGGACAGGCGCGTACCACCAGGCAGGCAGGCGAAGGCCGCGCGACCGGGCAGTTTGGTGATGCTGGCCATCGGGCTCGCCTCCTTCGCGGCGCTCACAGGGCGGGACTCATTCCCACCCGGTTGGGGTCATCTCAGTACAACATGGCTGGCGGGGAAGGGGAAGCCTCCCCGGCCCTGCCGTGAGCAGAACGCTATGCGGACTTCTCCGGCGGGCGCAAACCATTTTCTCGAGATTCCTCAGAATCCCCGGAATCCTCGACGGACTCCTGGTCGGAGCCGGTCTCGGGCAGTTCCTCGCCCGCGCACAGCGCCAGCACCTCGGCGCCGAACTGCCGCAACTTGTGCGGCCCGACGCCGGAGATCCGGGCCAGCTCGTCCTCGGAGCCCGGCACGTCCTCGGCGATCGCCATCAGCGTGACGTCCGTGAACACCGCGTACGCCGGCCGGGAGAGCTCCTTGGCCCGGTCCAGGCGCCAGGCGCGCAGCCGCTCGTACAGCGCCTCGTCCATGCTGGACGGGCAGTCCGCGCAGCGCCGCAACTTGACCTCGGTCGCCTCGGTCAGAGTCCGCCCGCACACCCGGCACCGCACCGGGCCGCGCGGCCGGCGGCTCCGCCCGGCGCCGCGCTCCACGCCGCCGCCCGCCCCGCTCCCCGCGCTCCGGACGCTCGACCCGGGCCGCAGGCCGTCCAGGAAGCGGCTGGGGCGGCGGCCAGCCCGGCCGCCCGGCGAGCGCGCCAACGCCCAGGACAGCGTGAGATGCCGCCGGGCCCGGGTCACGCCCACATAGAGCAGCCGGCGCTCCTCCTCGACCTGCTCGGCGGTCCTGGCGTGGGTGATGGGCAGCGTCCCGTCGGTGAGGCCGACCAGGAACACCGCGTCCCACTCCAGCCCCTTCGCGGCGTGCAGCGAGGCCAGCGTGACGCCCTCCACGGTGGGGGCGTGCTGGGCGGCGGCCCGCTCGTCCACCTCGGTCACGAAGTCGGCCAGCGTCGCACCGGGCCTGGCCCGCTCGAAATCCTCGGCGAGCCGGACCAGCGAGCGCAGTGACTCCCAGCGGTCCCGGGCCGCGCCCGAGCCGGCCGGCGGCTCCGGGGTCCAGCCGGTCGCGGCGAGCACCGCGCCCACCTGGCCGGCGAGGTCGACGGCCCCGTCCACGGCGGCGTCGTTCCCCCCCGCGCGGGCCGCCCCACGCAGCGCCAGGCGGGCCTGCCGGATCTCCGGCCGGTCGAAGAACCGCTCCGCACCACGCAGCTGGTACGGCACTCCGGCGTCGGTCAGCGCCTGCTCGTACACCTCGGACTGGGCGTTCACCCGGTAGAGGACGGCGATCTCGCTGGCCGGCACCCCGGGGCCGCCCTCGGCGACGGGGGTCAGCAGGTCCCGGATGCGGCGGGCGGTGGCCTCCGCCTCGGCCGGCTCGTCCGGATGCTCCGCGAACACCGGATC
Organism: Streptomyces sp. B6B3; assembly: GCF_039871525.1. Classification (NCBI taxonomy): domain Bacteria; kingdom Bacillati; phylum Actinomycetota; class Actinomycetes; order Kitasatosporales; family Streptomycetaceae; genus Streptomyces; species Streptomyces sp. B6B3. Next base: position 416,410 of record NZ_JBDPLU010000002.1, read on the forward strand.
CGGGCCGGCGGGCCGCTGCGAGACCAGCTCCAGACGGTGCTCGGCGGCCCGGCCCTTCGCCTGGTCGAGCAGCCCGTTGGCCAGGTGCACCACCTGCGGGGTCGAGCGGTAGTCCCGCACCAGCTTCACCAGCGTGGCCTCGGGGTGCCGGGCGCGGAAGTTCAACAGGTGGTCGGGGGTCGCCCCGGTGAACGAGTAGATCGTCTGGCTGGCGTCCCCGACGACGCAGAGGCTGTCCCGGTCCCCCAACCAGAGCGTGAGCAGCCGCTGCTGCAGCGGGCTGACGTCCTGGTACTCGTCGACCACGAAGTGCTGGTACTGGCGCCGGACGATCTCGGCGATGTCGTGCCGGTCGGTGAGGATGCCCACGGTGAGCAGCAGCACGTCCTCGAAGTCGATCGCCCCGCGCTCCTGCTTCAGCTGCTCGTACGTCGCGTACACCCGGGCCGTCTCGGCCGTGTCGCGGGGGACCTCGCGGGACAGCTTGGCGACCACCGCCGGATAGTCGTCCGGCGTGGTCTGCGTCACCTTCGCCCACTCGATCTCGCCGGTGACGTCCCGCAGCTCCAGCCGCTGCAGCCGCATCCGGCAGCGCGAGGCGGCCTCCGCCACCAGCGAGTACTTCGACTCCAGCAGCCGGGGCAGCTCGCCGCCGACGGCCTTGGGCCAGAAGTACTGCAGCTGCCGCAGCGCGGCCGAGTGAAACGTCCTGGCCTGCACCCCGCCGGCGCCCAACTGCCGCAGCCGCCCGCGCATCTCCCCCGCGGCCCGCACGGTGAACGTCACCGCGAGCACGGTGGCCGGCTGGTACACCCCGGCCAGCACGCCGTACGCGATGCGATGGGTGATGGCCCGGGTCTTGCCCGTGCCGGCCCCGGCGAGCACGCACACCGGCCCGTGCAGCGTGGTGGCCACGGCCCGCTGCTCGGGGTCGAGCCCTTCGAGCACGGCGTCCGCCGCCCCGTCCGGGGCCGCGGGGAAGCCGGGGTCGCCAGGGCCGCCCGCGCCGTCGGGGCCTGAAGGGGGGTGTGGTGCTGCTGCTGTCACGCCCGCCATGCTGCCAGGTGTCGCCGACACTCCGGGCTCGTTGTCCACAGCGGGACGGGATTATTCATACGTCGCCGGGCGTTGGTCCGGTGACGCCCGCGACGCCTGGCAGCATGGCGGGCGGGACGCCGAGGACGAGCGCCAGACCTGAAGGAGCGGAAGCGACGATGGGCACCGTGACGATGTACAGCACCACCTGGTGCGGCTACTGCCGGCGGCTCAAGGGCCAGTTGGAGCGCGAGGGCATCGCGTTCACCGAGGTCGACATCGAGCTGAACCCCGATGCGGCCACGCTGGTGGAGCAGGCCAACGGCGGCAACCAGACGGTGCCGACCGTGGTCATCGCGCCCCGCGACGGCGGGGCCGAGGTCACCATGACCAACCCCTCGCTGGCCCAGGTCAAGCAGGCACTGGCCGTCTGAGCCTCTGAGCCGTCCGAGCCCGAGTCGGGTCGAGTCGGGTCGGGTCGCTCAGACCAGCGGCTTGCCGTACCACATCTCGATGAGCCGGCCCGCGATGGAGACCCCGTGCGGGGGCAGCACCTCGCCGGTCTCCAGCGCGGTCCGCAGCTCGTCCCGGGTGAACCACCTGGCCTCGTCGATCTCCTCGCCGTCCACCCGCAGCTCGGTGGAGGTCGCCCTGGCCATGAAGCCCAGCATCAGGCTGGACGGGAACGGCCACGGCTGGCTGGCCACGTAGTCGACCTCGCCGATCGTCACGCCGACCTCCTCGGCGACCTCCCTGACCACCGCCTGCTCGACCGACTCGCCCGGCTCCACGAAGCCGGCCAGCGTCGAGAAGCGGCCCTCCGGCCAGTGCAGCTGCCGCCCCAGCAACGCCCGGTCGTCCTCGTCCGCCACCAGCATGATCACGGCCGGGTCGGTCCGCGGATAGTGTTCCGCGCCACAGGCCGGGCAGCGCCGCACATGACCCGCCGCGGCGATGACGGTGCGCTCGCCGCAGCGCGAGCAGAAGCGGTGCATGCGCTGCCAGTTCTCCAACGCCACGGCGTGCACCAGCAGCTCGTTGTCCCGCTCGGACAGCAGCCCCGCGGCCTCCCGCAGCCCCGCGGGCCGGGCCAGGTCGTCCATCCGGCCCGGCAGCGAGTCCTTCTGCAGCGCGAAGTACCGCACCCCGTCCGGGTCCGTGCCGAGGAAGTACCGGTGGGCCTCGGTGAGCGGGGCGTCGAAGGAGGGCATCATCACCAGCTCGGTGCGACCCTCCTCGGTCTCCTCGATCAACGCCTGACCGCCGGAGACGACGAAAACCCTGGTGGTGGGATGGCTCCACGCCGCGGCCAGCCACGCCTCGTCGAGTCGGTGATGGGCGTCTCTGTCGATGCCGCCGGTGGCCGTCAGGGGGACGGGAGGCCGGACCGCGCTGTCCTGAGCCGGGGTGGTACGCATGGACAAAAGCCTAACCGGGGTCGTTGGGCTCCCAGGAGTCGTCCCCCAGCAGCAGCCGCTCCAGCATGGCCCGCCCCGGCAACACCGGGGGCCGCACCAGCTCCCCGCTGCGCACGTAGAGGAACGCCGCGCTCACCGCGGAGAGCGGCAGCTCGTGCCGTTCGGCCCAGGCCAGCCGGTAGATCGCCAGCTGCAGCGGGTCGGCGTCCTGCCGGCGGGTGGTCTTCCAGTCGACGATCTCGAAGGTGTCGCTGCCGGGCCCGGCCGGCCCGCGCCTGCGGTAGACGGCGTCGATCCGACCCCTGATCACCCGGCCGGCCAGCTGGAGCTGGAACGGCTCCTCGATCCGGTACGGCGTGCGGCTGGCGAACGGGGTCCGGCCGAACGCCTCCTTCAGCGCCGCCAGCTCCCGCTCGTCCCGGATCTCGGCGTCCTCCTCCGGGTCGCCGCCGGGCAGCTCGTCCATGCCCAGCATGGGCAGCGCCAGCGTCTCGAAGCGCGACTCCACCCAGGCGTGGAACCGGGTGCCGCGCCGGGCCGCCGGCCGCGGCGGACGCGGCATCGGGCGGGCCAGCTCGCGCGCGAACCCCTCGGGGTCGGCGGCCAGCCGCTGCACCTGGGTGGCGGAGAGCGAGACCGGCAGCGGCACGTCGCGCGACGCCTGCCTGGCCCGGCGCAGCTCCCCGGCGAGCGCCCCGAGGTCGCGGTCCCAGGACGCGACGGCCCGCCGCTCCTCCGGGGTGAGCCCGTCCTCCTCCGCCACCGGGGCGCCTCCCAGGCCGTCAGGGTCTGGCGGAGGCTCGGCCTCCCGGGCCGCGGGCCCGCCCCCAGCCTTCGGCCGGGGGGACCCCCATACCGGGTCGGCCGGCTGGCCCTCGCGCAGCAACGCCAGCACCTGGTCGGCGGCGGCCCGGCGGCGGGCCAGGGCCTCCGGATCGAGCGGCAGCGGCCAGGCGCGGTCCCGCTCGGCGGCGGCCAGCGCCGGATTCTCCGCGTCCTCGGCCGGCGCCTCCGCCCAGACCTCCACCTCTCCGTGGTCCGGGCTCACCGCGCAGTGCAGGCGGAGCGCCTCCAGGTACGCGGAGGGGCCGCGCCGCCGCTTCTGGTTCGGCCCCCACCAGTGCCCCGAGCCCAGCAGCAGGGAGCGGGCCCGGGTGACCGCCACGTAGCCGAGGCGCAGCTCCTCCAGGCCCAGATGCTCGGCGACCTCGGCCAGATGCTCCTTGTGCGCGGCCGCCGTCCACTCGGGCGCCTCCGGCAGCGTCGCCGCGTCCCCGCGCAGCGGGTGCGGCAGGGCGCGCGGCTGCCGCAGCCAGGAGTCCCGGCGCGGCTTGGCGGGGAAGGCGTCGGCGCACAGCCCAGGCAGCGCCACCACGTCCCACTCCAGGCCCTTGGACTTGTGCGCGGTGAGCACCTGGACGGCGTTCCCGCCGGCCGGCAGCGAGCCGTCGAGCCCCTTGTCGTACTGCTCGGCGGCGCGCAGGAAGGCCAGGAACGCCGGCAGGGTGACCTCGCCGTCCACGGCGGTACCGCCCTGGCCGCCGGCGAAACCGGCCGCGATGTCGAGGAACGCGCTCAGCGTCTCCCGGCGCCGGGCGGCCAGCGCCTGCGGGGAGGCGGCCAGCTCGACCTCCAGGCCGGTGACCGCCAGCACCCGGTGCAGCACGTCCATCAGCGGATCGCCCAGCGACCGGCGCAGCTCGCGCAGCTCGGCGGCGAGATGCGCGAACCGCACCCGGGCCTCGGCGGAGAACGGCAGCCCGTCCTCGGCCTGCCCGGGGCCCTCGTCCCCGCCCCGGTCGCCCGGGTCGTGCTGGCCACCCTGGCCACCCTGGCCGAGGAAGGTGTCGAGGGCGTCGGCGAGCGAGGTGATCTCGGCCGGATCGGTGCCCTCCACCGCGGCGGCGAGCCTCCCCTCGGCCCCGTCGTCGCCGCCCGTCCGGCGCACCAGCAGCCGGGCCCGGCGGCCCAGCAGCGCCAGGTCGCGCGCCCCGATCCGCCAGCGCGGGCCGGTCAGCAGCCGCACCAGCGCCGCGTTCGCCGTCGGGTCGGCGAGCACCTGGCAGACCGCCACCAGGTCGGCCACCTCCGGCAGGTGCAGCAGCCCGGTCAGGCCGACCACCTCGACCGGCACGTCGCGGGCCACCAGCTCGCGCTGGATCGCGGCGAAGTCCGTCGCGGTCCGGCACAGCACGGCGATCTCGCCCGGCGCGGTGCCGGTGCGCACCAGATGGGCCACGGAGTCGGCGAGCCAGGTCAGCTCCTCGGCGTGGCTGGGCAGCAGCGCGCAGCGCACCCGCCCGGCGTGCTCGGCGCCCTCGGCGGGCCGCAGCGGGCGCACCGCGGGATGCCGCTCCCGCAGCGGGGCGGCCAGGTCGTTGGCCAGGGTGAGCAGCCGGCCGCCGCTGCGCCGGTTCTCGCTGAGGCTGAACCGGGCGGCCGGACGCCCGCCCCGGGCGGGGAAGTGCTCGGGGAAGTCGTCCAGGTTGGCCACCGAGGCGCCGCGCCAGCCGTAGATCGCCTGGCAGGGGTCGCCCACGGCGGTGACCGGATGTCCGGTGCCGTCGCCGAACAGCCCGGCGAGCATGATCCGCTGGGCCACCGACGTGTCCTGGTACTCGTCGAGCAGCACCACGGCGAACTCCTCGCGCAGCGCCCGGCCGACCTCGGGAACGTCGCGCGCCAGCCGGGCGGCGAGCGCGATCTGGTCCCCGAAGTCCAGCAGGTCGCGCTCGCGCTTGCGCCGCCGGTACTCCTCGACCCGGCCGAGCAACTCCCCGCGCCCGCGCGCGGCCTGCGGGACCTGACGGAGCGCCTCGTTGGTGAGCTCGGCGCCGGCCAGCTCGGCCAGCAGCCGCTCGTCGAACGCCCGCAGCCGCGCCGGCTCGACCAGATGCTCCGACAGCTCGCCGTCCAACGCCACGAGATCGGCCACCAGCGAGGTGAAGGTGCCGGCCGGGGCGTCGAAGTCGGCGGGGGCGGAGCGCAGCACCTGCGCGGCGAGCTGGAAGCGCCCGGCGTCGGCGAGCAGCCGGGAGGCCGGCTCGATGCCGAGCCGCAGCCCGTGGTCCGTCAACAGCCGCCCGGCGAACGCGTGGTACGTCGAGATCTGCGGCTCGCCGCCGTCGGGCGTGGCGATGTCGGCCTCGGCCAGCGCCTTGCGCACCCGCTCGGCCAGCTCCCCCGCGGCCTTGTTGGTGAAGGTGAGGCCGAGCACCTGCTCGGGCGGCAGCTGCCCGGTGCCGGTCAGCCACACCACCCGGGCGGCCATCACCGTCGTCTTGCCCGAACCGGCCCCGGCCACGATCGCCTGCGGCGCCGGGGGTGCGGTGATACACGCCAACTGCTCAGGAGTGAACGGGATCCCGAGCAGCTCGCTGAGCTCCTCGGGACGGCTGAGTCGGGCAGGCATCCAAGGGAGACTAGCGGCGGGGTCTGACACGTTGCCCTCGCGGGCGGGCAGCCGGGAGCGTGCGGCGGCCTCCGGACGAGTCCGGGCAGCGCCGGGCGGCGCCGGGCCGCCGCGCGCGACGGTGGAACAACGTCCGCGGTGGGGCGGCACGTCGGTGGGCCGGCCCGGCGGGCCGGGGCACGGAGTCGCGACGGGTGAAGTCACCCGGCGCGGGCCGTCGTCGAGAGCCGCCTCGGCCGGGCCACCGGCAGGGCCGTGCGGCGCACGCCGCCTCCGTCAGTCGACGGTCTGTCGGCCCTCGGGGCGGCCGCTGCACGCGGTGCGGAACGAGCAGCCGCCGCAGTGCTGTCCGGGGGACGGGGCGAAGCTCTCGTCCAGCACCCGGCCGGCGGCCGTGGCCAGCAGGTCGCCGACCCAGTCACCGTGTTCGCCGTCGAGCGGCGGCTGCCGCTGCACGGCGGGCAGCGCGTCCCCGCCGTCCCGTTTGGCCGCGCCCTGCCGCAGGTGGACCAGCGCGGCGCCGGCCACCTCGTGCTCGCCGGCCTCCGCCGAGCCCTCGCCCGGCTCGCCCTGGCGGACGGCGAGCTGGTAGACGGCGAGCTGGGGATGGCGCTCCACCTCGGCCCTGGTGGGCCGGGTGCGGCCGGTCTTGAAGTCGACCACGTAGGCCCGGCCCTGGGCGTCGCGCTCGACCCGGTCCACCACCCCGCGGATCCTGACCTGGTGCTCCCCCGCCCGCAGCGTGACGTCGAACTCCTGCTCGCTGGCGGCCGGCTCGTAGCCCGCCTCGTGCTGCAGCACGTGCCAGCGCAGGAAGCGCTCCAGGGCGGCGCGCGCCTCGGCCTGCTCCTTCCGCGACTGCCACGGTGCCTCGAAGGCGAGCGCGTCCCAGACCGTCTCCAGGCGCTCCATCAGCACCGACAGGTCGGCCGGTGTGGCGCCGGAGGCCACCTCGTCGGCGAGGACGTGCAGCACGTTGCCGAAGCCCTGGGCCGCTGTCGCGGGCGCCTCCGCGTGCACCTCGCGGCCGAGGAACCACTGCAACGAGCAGGTGTCGACCAGCTGCCCCAACGCGCTTCCCGAAAGCGCCACGGGACGTTCGGGATCCCGCAGCGGCACCGCGGACCTGGTCGGCTCGCGCAGGCCCCACCAGCGCTGGGGGTGGGCCGCGGGGGCCAGGGCGTGTCCGTCGTCGTCGCGCAGCGCGGCCAGTTCGGCCAGCCGGCGAACCGCGGCCCGGCGCAGCGCCGGCGAGGCGTCGGGGTCGACGGTGGTGGCGCGCAACTCGGCCACCAGCGGGGCGAGCGCCAGCGGGCGGCGCGGCCGGCCGCTCACCTCGACGGGCGTGGCACCGAGCTCGAACAGGAAACGGGACGGCTGGTCGCCGTCCTCCGCGCCGCGCACCGCCGTCACCACCAGCCGGTCCCGGGCCCGGGTGGCGGCGACGTAGAACAGCCGCCGCTCCTCGGCCAGCAGCGCGGCCGGGCTCAGCGGCTCCGCGAGCCCGTCGCGCCCGATCCGGTCGGCCTCCAGCAGGGAACCGCGCCGGCGCAGGTCGGGCCAGAGCCCCTCCTGCACGCCGGCCACCACGACCAGCGACCACTCCAGGCCCTTGGCCCGGTGCGCGGTCATCAGCCGCACCGCGTCGGGGCGCACCGGGCGCGCGGCCAGCGTGTCGGCCGCTATGTCGTGCGCCTGAAGCTCGGTGAGGAAGTTGCGCACGCCGCGCCCGCCGGTGCGTTCCTCCGCGCGCGCGGCGGCGGCGAACAGCGCGCACACCGCGTCCAGGTCCCGGTCGGCGTTACGCCCGGCGGCGCCGCCGCGCCGCGCGGCGCGCTCCAGCCGGCCCGGCCACGGCGTGCCCTCCCACAGCAGCCAGAGCGCCTCCTCGGCGCTGCCCCCGCCGGCGAGCAGCTCCCGTGCCTTGCGCAACAGCAGACCCAGCCGCTGGGCCGGGGCGGCGTACGCCGGATCGTGGGTGACCAGCCGCTCCGGCTCCGCCAACGCCCGCGCGACGAGTTCCTCGGAGGGCCGCGGCACGGCCGCTCCCGCGGCCCGCTCCTCGTTGCGCAGCGCCCGGCCGAGCCGCCGCAGGTCGGCGGTGTCCATGCCACCCAGCGGCGAGGTGAGCAGCGCGGTGGCCGTAGCCGGATCGGCGGTCAGCCCGGTATGGGGGTCCCCTGGGCCGGGGGCTTCCTCGTCGAGCGCCGGGGAAGGATCGGCGACCACGCGCAGGGCCGTCAGCAGCGGGGCCACGGCCGGCTCGTCGCGCAGCGGCAGGTCGTCGCCGTCCACCTCCAGCGGCACGCCGGCCGACGTGAGCGCCCGGCGCACGCCCGGGATGGATCGCGCCCCGGCCCGGACCAGCACCGCCATCTCGCCCCAGGGCACGCCCTCCTCCAGATGCGCGCGGCGCAGCAGGTCGGCGACGTTGTCCAGCTCCGCGCCGGGCGTGGGGTACGTGTACACCTCCAGCCGGCCGGGATCGGCGCCCGGCGCGTCGTCCGGGGCCTCGGGCTCCGGCGCCGGGACGAGCGCCCGGTGGCGGCGCACGGCGTCCGCGGGCAGCCGGGCCAGCGGCATGCGCTGGGTGAGCAACCGGCTGGCGGCCAGCAGCGCGGGCCGGCTGCGCCGGCTCGCGGTGAGCACGGCGACCGGCGCCGGCTCGCCGCCGGCCGTGCGGAAGGCGTCGGGGAAGCCGAGGATGCCGCCGACGTCCGCGCCGCGGAAGGCGTAGATGGACTGGTCCGGATCGCCGAACGCCACCAGGTCGCGGCCGCCGCCGGCGAGCCCGGTCAGCAGCGCCACCTGCGCCGGGTCGGTGTCCTGGTACTCGTCGACGAACACCCCGTCGTAGCGGGCCCGCAGCTCGGCCGCGACGTCGGGGCGGGCGGCGAGCGCGGCCGCCGTGCGCAGCAGCTCCGGATAGTCCAGCACGCCCTGCGCCCGGGTGACGTCCAGGTACTCGGCGAGGAAACGGGCCGCCGCCGTCCAGTCCGCGCGCTCGGCGCCCCGGGCGAAATCGGCGAGCATGGCCGGGTCCAGGCCGAGCTCCCGGCTGCGCGCGAGCACCGCGCGCAGCTCGTCGGCGAAACCGCGGGTGGTCAGGCAGGCGCGCAGTTCGGCGGGCCACTCCTGGCCGCGCCCCGCCGCTTCGAGCTCGCGGTGGCCGGCGAGCAGCTCGCGCACGTAGAGGTCCTGTTCGGGGCCGGTGAGCAGGCGCAGCGGTTCGGCGAACAGCTCGCGGTCCTGGTGCGCCCGCACCAGGGCGTAGGCGAAGGAGTGGAACGTGGTGGCCCGCGGCGTGCGACCACCCATCCGGGCGGTCATCCGGTCGCGCAGCTCGGCGGCGGCCTTGCGGCTGAAGGTGAGGACCAGGAGCCGCTCCGGGTCGTTCCCCCGGTCCACCCGGCGGGCGACGGACTCCACGAGCGTGGTGGTCTTTCCAGTCCCCGGGCCGGCCAGCACCAGCAGCGGTCCGCCCGGATGCTCAACCACCGCGCGCTGGTCCGCGTCCACGACAGGGGCGCACGCTTCGGTCACCGGGGTGCGCACCAGTCGGTACGCTCCCGGGATGGGGGGCTCCTCGCCGGCGGACGGAACGGCGCTCGGGACAGTGGACGGGACGGAGAGACTCACGTGCATCGCAGACTCTGGCGGGGGCTCCGCTCGGCAACGGGACCGGGCGGGTCGGTGGTGCCGACGCTACGCCAGTCGGCCCCCGAGGCACAGCTCTTCGCTCGGGTAGCCCGTACGGACGGTCTGTCGCATCCGTGGTGGCGGGATGACGGAAGCTGGTCGGTGTGAGGAGCCGCACGTGGCCCGCCGCGGGGCCGGCAGCCGAGGTGACGTCAGGGCGTGACGTCCCCGTCGTCGGCGTGCCATCGGGCGCGGCGCATGTCCAGCCGGGGCACGCTGTCGGCGGCGCCGTCCGGGCGCAGCGGGGTGCCCTCGACGCGGTACTCGGCCAGCGCGCGGTGCTCGTGTCCGGGCAGCAGCCGGCCGTCCGCGCGCACCACGCGCCACCACGCCACGGCGCCGCCGTACGTCGCCATCACCCGGCCGACCTGGCGCGGCCCGCCCTCGCCGAGCTGCCGGGCGACGTCCCCGTAGGTCAGCACGCGTCCTGGCGGGATCCGTTCGACCACGGTGAGGACGCGGTCGGCGTAGTCCGGGAGCTGGTGGATCGGCGGGCCGGTCATGGTGCTCATGGTGCCGCACGTCACGGACGGCCGGCCACGCCCGGACGGCCGACCGCGGGCCACACGTGTCACTATCGTCACAGCGGGGGTGGCAGCGGCGTCGGCGCCCTCGGACGGGGAGAACGCCGACCAGAATCCCGGGGACGCGGCCAGTGATACGGGGCGAGGAAGAGCGAACACAGCGACCGACCGAGCGGTCGCCGGGCCGGCCAGCGGACCAGGCCGGGCAACGGCCGCCGGTCGGCGGTGAGCTGGCGCTCCCCGCCGACGCGTGGCTGACGGCCGCGGCGGACGCCCCCGAGGGCGCCGGCTCGCCGACCACCCCCTCCCCCACGACGGCGCATCACCACCGGGACGGCGAACGACCCGCCCGGTCCCCCGAGCCGGCGCCCGAAGCACGACCCGACGACAAGCGGCCGGACCCGAATCCCGACCCCGCAGCCACAGCACAGCCCGACGACAAGGGGCCGGGCCCGGACCCCGAGCCGGCGCCCGAATCACAGCCCGACGGCGAACAACCCGACCCGGACCCCGACCCCGCAGCCACAGCACGCCCCGACGACAGGCGGCCGGGCCCGGACCCCGAGCCGGCGCCCGAATCACAGCCCGACGGCGAACAACCCGACCCGGACCCCGACCCCGCGGCCGAAGCACAGGACCCGGCAGGAGCCGCGGCGTCCCGGCAGCGGAACATCCCGGCGGCGGACGGGGCGGCGGACGTCCCTGACCCGGCCCGGGAGCCGACGCCGGAGCCCGGGCCGGCCGCTCCGGACGCCGGGGACGAACGACCGGATCCGGAGCGGGACCCGGACGACCAGCGCGCCGAGGACCAGGACGACCAGCCGGACCAGGACCAGGACCAGGACCGCGACGACGCACCCGACGACCAACCCGACGACGAGCGGGCCGACGACCGGGACGACCAGCCGGGTCGTTCCGGCACCGTGCCGGCCGGCTACGTCGAGGTGGACGAGCCGATCCTGGCCGCCCGCGCGCACCGCCCCTCCGACCTGCTGCGGGTGCTGCTCGGCCTGCTCGGCATCGGCATCGTGCTGGCCCTGGCCACCTTCGCCATCGGCACCACCGAGGGCATCGAGCAGGACGTGGACAAGGGCGCCGACCAGGCGCCGTCGCTGCTGATCAACTTCGCCGGTTTCGCCTCCAGCGTGGCCGTGCTGGTGGTCCCGGTCGCCTTCGCCATCGAGCGGCTGGTGAAGCGCGACGGCCTGCGGATCGCCGACGGGGTGCTGGCCGCCGTGCTGGCGCACGGCGTCGCGCTGTCGTTCAGCCTCTGGGTCGCCCGGCTCTCCCCCGACTCCGTGCAGAACGCGCTGACCCGCACCGCGCCGGGCGGCGGCACCACCGAACCGGTGCACGGCTATCTCGCGCCGGTCATCGCGTACGTCACCGCCGTCGGGATGGCGCACCGCCCGCGCTGGCGGCTGGCCATGTGGGCGGTGCTGGTGTTGGACGGCACCGCCATGATGGTGGCCGGGCACAGCACCCCGTTCGCCATCGCCGTCACCGTGCTGATCGGCTGGGCCGTCGCCTACGCCACGCTGTACGCCGTGGGCACGCCGAACGTGCGCCCCACCGGCCAGCAGCTGCTGGCCGGCCTGCGGCAGGTCGGCTTCGCCCCGGTCCGCGCGCTGCGCGCCGAGCGGCTGCCCGGGCGGAGCCGGGAGAACGGCGGACCGCCGGAGCGGGGGGACCGCGCCGTGCTGACCCGCCGGTACCTGGTGACCCGGGAGTCGGGACCTCCGCTGGACGTCACCGTGGTCGACCGGGAGCAGCAGGCGCAGGGCTACTTCTACCGCGCCTGGCGGCGGCTCGCGCTGCGCGGCTTCACCCAGCGCCGCAGCCTGCCCTCGCTGCGGCAGACGCTGGAGCAGGAGGCGCTGATGGTCTACGCGGCCAGCGCCGCCGGGGCCAACGCGCCGAGGCTCATCGCGACGACCGAGCTCGGCCCGGACGCGGTGATGCTGGTCTACGAGTACCTCGACGGCCGGCCGCTGGACGCGCTGACCGACGAGGAGATCGACGACGCGCTGATGGAGAACGCCTGGCGGCAGGTGGCGGCGTTGCAGTCTCGGCGCATCGCGCACCGCCGGCTGGACGGCGGCTCGCTGCTGGTGGCTGGGACGGGCACCGTGTACCTCGCGGAGCTGCGCGGCGGGGAGATCGCCGCCGGCGACCTGTCGCTGCGCACGGACGTGGCGCAGCTGCTGACCACCTTCGCGCTGCGGGTCGGCGCGAGCCGCGCGGTGGCGGCCGCCGTCGCGGTGCTCGGTCCCGACGCGGTCGCGGCCAGCCTGCCCCTGCTCCAGCCGATCGCGCTGAGCCGGGGCACCCGGGCCACCCTGCGGCAGCTGGCCAGGGAGCGGGCGGGGCGGGAGCGGCAGGCGGTGCTGGACGCCACCCGCGCGTACCGGCAGGCGCGCGGCAGCCTGCCGGAGAACGCCGACCGCCGGACCGTGCGGAAGGCCAAGCACGCCGAGAAGCAGGCGATGGAGGCGGCGCTGGAGAAGGCCAGGGAGCCCGACCTGCTCTCGGAGATCCGGCAGCAGGTGCTGCTGATCCGCCCGCTGGCCCCGATAGAGCCGGCCCGGGTGGAACGGATCAGGCCGCGCACCCTGGTCAGCCTGATCGCCGCGGTGTTCGCGGCGTACTTCCTGACCACGCAGCTGGTGAACATCCCGTTCGGACGCGTCTGGGAGGAGGCGAACTGGGCCTGGGTCATCGCGGCCGCGGCGTTCTCCACGCTGACCTACTTCGCCGCCTCGGCCAGCCTGCTCGGCTTCGTGCCGGAGAAGGTGTCGTACCTGCGGACGGTCGTCGTGATGGTGGCCGGTTCGTTCGTGAAGCTGGTGGCCCCGGCGGCGATCGGCGGAGTGGCGCTGAACACCCGCTTCCTGCAGCGGCAGGGCCTGCGCCCCGGCCACGCGGTGGCCAGCGTCGGCGCGTCCCAGCTCTTCGGCCTCAGCGCGCATCTGACGCTGCTGCTGATCTTCGGCTACGTCACCGGCAAGGAGAACACCCCGAGCCTGTCCCCGTCCCGGACGATCATCGCCGGCGTGCTGACGGTCGCGGTGCTGGCCCTGATCGTCACCGCCGTGCCGGTGCTGCGCAAGGCCCTGGGCGAGCGGCTGCGCAGCCTGTTCGCCGGGGTGGTGCCGCGGATGCTGGACGTGGTGCAGCAGCCGCGGAAGCTGCTCGGCGGCATCGGCGGGATGCTGCTGATGACGCTGGCGTTCATCATGTGCCTGGACGCCTCGCTGCGCGCGTTCGGCGAGGACATGGAGTTCGCCACCGTCGCGGTGGTCTACCTGACGGGCAACGCGCTGGGCTCGGCGGCCCCCACGCCCGGCGGCATCGGCGCGGTCGAACTGGCGCTGGCCGGCGGCCTCATCGCCTTCGGCGTGCCGCAGGCCGTGGCGCTCCCCGCCGTGCTGCTGTTCCGGCTGATGACCTTCTGGCTGCCGGTGATCCCCGGCTGGCTGGCGTTCACCCAGCTGACCCGGAAGGAACAGATCTGAGCCCCGGCCGTCACCCGGATGACGTGCAACGGGTGCGGTCGGGCCGCGGCCTCACCAGGCTGACCCCATGGCCCGACCTCCGCTGCCCGCGCTCGTCGCGGCGGCCACCGCCGCCGCGCTGGTCGCCGCCGCCTGTTCCGGCGGCCCCGCCGGCTCGTCCGGCGGCGACGGCACCCGGCTGCCGGCCGCCGAGGCCAGCTCCACCGGCTCCGCCAGCGCCCGGGCGGACGCCACCGGCGACGCGGACGAGGCAGACCAGGCAGACCAGGCGGACGACGGGACCGACACCGCGGACCTGCCCGCCTCGTTGACCGGACAGACGCTCGACTGGTCGCCCTGCCCGCCGCCCCGGCCCGAACAGGGCGACGACGAGTCCACGCCCCCGCCGCTGACCGAGGACGTCCCCTGGGAATGCGCCGACATGACGGCGCCGCTCGACTACGCGGAGCCCGAGGGTGACACGATCGAGATCGCGCTGATCCGCGCCAGGACCGAGGCGGAGGGCGAGCGGCGGCTCGGCTCCCTGGTCTTCAACTTCGGTGGCCCCGGCGGCTCGGGCGTGGCCACCCTGCCGGTCTTCGCCGAGGAGTACGGACGCCTGCACGAGCGGTACGACCTGGTCAGCTTCGACCCGCGCGGGGTCGGCGCCAGCGAGGGCCTGGTCTGCTACGACGACGAGCGGCTCGACGCGTACTTCGCCGCCCTCGCCGTGCCCCGCACCGCCGAGCAGCGCCAGCGGTTCACCGACCGCCTCGGGTCGTTCGCCGCCGCCTGCGAGGACCGCGCCGGGCCGCTGCTGCCCCACCTGACCACCGCCAACACCGCGCGCGACCTGGACCTGATGCGGGAGGTGCTGGGCGACGACGTGCTGCACTACTTCGGCGTCTCCTACGGCACCCAGCTGGGCGGCGTCTACGCCCACCTCTTCCCCGAACGCGTCGGGCGGGCCGTGCTCGACGCCGTGGTCGACCCGACGCTCACCCCCGAGCAGTCGGCGCGCGGCCAGGCCGAGGGCTTCCAACACGCCCTCGAAACCTATCTGGAGCACTGCGCCGGCGAGGACGACTGCCCGCTCGGCGACGACGCCGACGAGGCCACCGACCGGCTCGGCGAGCTGCTGGCCCGGCTGCGCGCCGAACCGCTGCGAACCGAGGACCCGGACGGCCGCCGGCTCACCGAGTCCCTCGCCTGGAACGGCATCGCCCAGTCGCTCTACTCCCAGGACTTCTGGTCCTACCTCACCCAGGGCCTGGACGACGCGCTGGCCGAGGAGGGCGCCGACGGCACCGTGCTGCTCGCCCTCGGCGACGCCATGAACGGCCGGAACCCCGACGGCACGTACACCACGCTGCAGGCCTCGCTGACCGCGATCAGCTGCGCCGACGCCCGGCAGCGGTACACGGAGCGGGACGTCAGGCGGCTGCTCGACGACTTCTCCGACTCCTCCCCGGTCTTCGGACCGCCGCTCGCCTGGGGCCTGCTGGGCTGCTCCCAGTGGCCGGTGCGGGGCAGTTCCCGGGACACGGACGTCGGGGCGGAAGGCGCGGCGCCCATCCTGCTGATCGGCACCACCGGCGATCCGGCCACCCCGTACGAGGGAACCCGGCGGATGAAGGAGGCGCTCGGCGACGACGTGGCCGTGGAGCTCACCTACGACGGCGAGGGGCACGGCGCGTACACCAGCGGAAACGCGTGCGTGCGCGACACCGCCGACGCCTACCTGCTGGAGGGCAGGGTCCCCGAGGACGGCAGTAGCTGCGGCTGACCGCCGCGGCCGGCGTAGTACGTTGATCGGCGGAACGCTACGAGGGGAGACGCTGATGCCGGAGCAGCTGTGGAGTGACGTCGACCGCTATCTCGTGGACCTCCTCCTCCCGGTGGATCCGGAGCTGGAGGCGGCCGCCCGGGACAGCGCGGCGGAGGGGTTGCCGGCGATCAGCGTCTCGCCCACCCAGGGCAAGCTGCTGCACCTCATCGCGCGGATCAGCGGCGCCCGCCGCATCCTGGAGATCGGCACGCTCGGCGGCTACAGCACGATCTGGCTGGCCCGCGCCCTGCCGCCCGACGGCCGGTTGACGACCCTGGAGGCGGACCCGCACCACGCCGAGGTGGCCCGCCGCAACATCGCCCGCGCCGGCCTGGCCGACGTGGTGGACATCCGGATCGGCCCGGCGCTGGAGACCCTGCCCACGCTTGCCGACGAGGCGCCGTTCGACCTGGTCTTCATCGACGCGGACAAGCCGAACAACCCGGAGTACCACGCCTGGTCGCTGCGGCTGTCCCGCCCGGGGACGGTGATCATCGGCGACAATGTCGTGCGGAACGGCGCGGTGCTCGACGCCGACAGCACGGATCCGGGCGTGGTGGGCACCCGGCGCTATCTGGAACGGGTCGGCGCCGAGCCCCGGTTGACCGCGACCGCCGTGCAGACCGTGGGGGCGAAGGGCTACGACGGTTTCACGCTCGCCGTCGTCGAGGAATGACCGTTCCGTAGGATCACCTGGGGATGTGGGGGGTGGCTCGGTTGGAGCCGGTGCGAGGAGTCGGCGGATCGTGGACCAGGAGACTCGTCCTGGCCTGCGCGGTGGGGCTGGCGACGGTCGGCGCCGCCGGCTGCGGCGCGGACGGGCTGCAGTCGCCGTCCGACAACCTGGAGGACATCGCGCCCGAGGACGTGGACCCGGCGATCACACCGCTCCTGGCGGAGCAGGCCGTCGACCGGTACGAGCGGATCAGCAACGACGCCCATCGGGCGGGCGACGCCGAGCGGCTCGCGGAGGCCGAGGCCGGCTCGCAGCTCCAGCGGGACACCGCCCGGCTGACCAAGCGCGAGGCGCTGGAGCCGGACGCCGCGCACACCGACGTCTTCTTCGAGGAGCGGGAGTACTTCATCCCCGCCGGCGGCGAGCCGTGGTTCCTGGTCAGCGCGGTGAGCAGCGCGGATCCCGACCGGCACCAGCGGCTGCTGACGTTCGCCGAGCGCGGGGAGGACTGGAAGCTGGTCTCGGCGCTTGAGGTGCTCGAGGACGACGAGGTGCCGGAGATCGAGCTCGACGGCGGGGACCTGGCCGAGGCGGTGCCCGCCGAGGACGACGGCCTGCTGATCACCCCCGCCGCGGTCACCGAGCACGTCGAGGAGACCTGGGAGCACCGCGGTGAGTTGCAGGGCGACGTGTGGGGCGACACGCCCGCGCTCGACGACCTGTGCCAGGAGGCGGCCCGCGAGCCGGAGGATCCGCTGATCGCCCGCGAGTACGAGCGGGCGACGCCGGAGCACCCCGAGGTGTACGCGCTGCGCACCGCGGGCGGCGGGGTGCTGGCGATCGTGCCGCTCGGTCACACCATGACCGAGACGGTGCAGGGCTCGAACGCGAACCTCGTGCCCAGCGAGGAGGCCGCCGTCCTCGGCGTCTCCCCGCAGCCGTCCATCGCCTCGACCTTCCGCGGCGAGGCCGCCGCCTACCTCCCGCCCGGCGACCACCGGGCGCAACTGGTCACCTACGAGTACGAGCTGACCGCCGCCGACTAGTCGGGCGAACCAGCCGTGCGCTGTCGGCTGTCGGGGTGGGCGGGTAGCCTCCGAGAAGGAAAGCGGGGAGGGGGGCCATGCCGAAGAGTCGGAGCCGGTGGCGCGGTGCGCGCGCCCTGACCCTCGGCCTCCTCGTCGCGTTGGGCGCGGCCGGATGCAGCGGCGGGGCGAGCGACGAGCCGATACCCGGCGTGCAGCGACCGAACGGCCCCGAGCCCGCCGGCGGGACCGAGCTGCCCGAGCCGCCCGCGGAGTTCACCGGACAGGACCTCGACTGGGGGGAGTGCGGGCGCCCGACCATCCGGCAGGGTTCCGGCCCCGCGCCCGAGCCGCTGCCCGACGGCACGCCGTGGGAGTGCGCCACGCTCACGGTGCCGCTGGACTACGCCCACCCCGATCCGGAGGGCGAGACCATCGACCTGGCGCTGATCCGGGCGGCGGCCGCGCCGGGCCGGGAGCACCTCGGCTCGCTGGTGTTCAACTTCGGCGGCCCCGGCGGCTCCGGGGTCGCCGCGCTGCCCCGGAGCGGCGACGACTACGCCGCCCTGCACGAGGGATACGACCTGGTCAGCTTCGACCCGCGCGGCGTCGGCGAGAGCGACGGCGTGGTCTGCCTGGACGGCGCGGAGATCGACCGGTCGGGACAGCAGGACGACGGGCCGCCCGAGACCCCGGCGCAGGAGCAGGCGTACCTGGTGGACGCGCGGGAGTACGCCGCGGCGTGCGAGGCGCGGGCGGGCGACCTGCTGCCCCATATGACGACCGAGTACGCGGCCCGCGACCTGGACCTGCTGCGCCAGGCGCTGGGCGACCGGCATCTGAACTACTTCGGCATCTCCTACGGCACCAAGCTCGGCGGCGTGTACGCCCACCTCTTCCCCGAACGCGTCGGCCGCACCGTCTTCGACGCCGTGGTCGACCCGACCAGGGACGTGGTCGAGCGCGCGCTGCTGCAGACCGAGGGCTTCCAACTGGCCCTGGACAACTACCTGGACGACTGCGCCGCCCGGGAGGGCCCCTGCCCCGCCGGCGGGTCGGGCGCCGGACCCGCCGCGTACCAGCGGCTCAACGCGCTGCTCGACGCGCTCGGGGACCGGCCGCTGCCCACCGACACCGACCGCGAGCTCACCCAGGGCCTGGCCGTCACCGGCATGCTCGGGCTGCTCTACTCCCAGGGCTCCTGGGAGTACCTGACCAGCGCGCTGCTGCAGATGCGGGACGAGGGCCGCGGGGACCTGCTGCTCGCCGCCGCGGAGAACTACAACGGACGCGACGACGCGGGCCACTACCGCAACGTGCACGCCGCCAACCGGGCCGTCAACTGCGCCGACTTCGCCTCCCGGCCGACGCTGGCCACCGTCCACGAACAGCGCGACGCCTTCGTCGCCGCCTCCCCGGTCTTCGGCCCGCACCTGCTCTGGGGCCTGCTGTCCTGCACCAACTGGCCGGTGACCGGCGAGCAGGACCAGCCGGAGGTCTCGGCGGCGGACGCGGCCCAGCCGATCCTGCTGCTCGCCACCACCGGCGACCCCGCCACGCCGTACGTGGGCGCGGAGCGGATGCGCGAGGAGCTGGGTGAGGGGGTGGGCGTGCTGCTCACCTACGACGGCGAGGGCCACGGCGCGTACGGCGACGGCGACACCTGCGTGACGGAGGCGGTCGACGCCCACCTGCTGGCCGGCACGCTCCCCGACGACGGCACGGTGTGCTGAGGCCGCACGGGCCTGACCGGCGGCTCGGCCGCGGGTACGTCACCCGCGGCCGAGCCCACGGAACGCTGACACCTGGCCCGCCAGGCTCCGCACCGCGACGCGCCCGGGACGAGTCGGCCCGCGCGCCGGCCGGAACCACGCGCAGCGCAGCCCTGACACCTGGTCCGCCAGGTTGCGCACCGTCGCCCCGCGGTCCGTCATGGGCTGCGCCGCGCCGGAGCCTCGCCCGGGACGAGTCGGCCCGTTCGCGCGGCGGGGGGCCAAGCCCGCGGCGCGGAACGTGGGTGGCCCCTCGGCCGGCGAGGCCGTCGCCGTCAGTAGACGGGCTTCTCCGGTTCGATCTGGTTGACCCAGCCGATGACCCCGCCGCCGACGTGCACCGCGTCCGAGAACCCGGCGTCCTTCAGCACCGCGAGCACCTCGGCCGACCGGACGCCGGTCTTGCAGTGCAGGACGATGCGCCGGTCCTGGGGCAGGTCGCCGAGCGCGTTCCCCATCAGGAACTCGTTCTTCGGGATCAGCCGCGCGCCGGGGATCGACACGATCTCGAACTCGTTGGGCTCGCGGACGTCGATGATGTCGATCTTCTCGTCGGCGTCGATCCACTGCTTGAGCTGCAGCGGCGTGATCGTGGCGTCACGCGCCGCCGCCTGCGCCTCCTCCGAGACGACCCCGCAGAACGCCTCGTAGTCGATCAGCTCGGTGACCGTCGGGTTCTCCCCGCAGACCGCGCAGTTCGGGTCCTTGCGCACCTTGACCTGGCGGTAGTTCATCTCCAGGGCGTCGTAGATCATCAGCCGCCCGACCAGCGGGTCGCCGGTGCCGGTCAGCACCTTGATGGCCTCGGTGACCTGGATCGAGCCGATGGACGCGCAGAGCACGCCGAGCACGCCGCCCTCGGCGCAGGACGGCACCATGCCGGGCGGCGGCGGCTCGGGGTACAGGCAGCGGTAGCAGGGCCCGTGCTCGGACCAGAAGACGGACGCCTGGCCGTCGAAGCGGTAGATGGAGCCCCACACGTACGGCTTGTTCAGCAGCACGCAGGCGTCGTTGACCAGGTACCGGGTGGCGAAGTTGTCCGTGCCGTCGACGATCAGGTCGTACCCGGCGAAGATCTCCATCACGTTGCTGGAGTCCAGCCGCTCCTCGTGGAGATTGACCTGGACGTAGGGGTTGATGCCGAGCACCGACTCCTTGGCGGACAGCGCCTTGGACTTCCCGATGTCGCCCTGGCTGTGGATGATCTGTCGTTGCAGGTTCGACTCGTCCACCTCGTCGAACTCCACGATGCCGAGGGTGCCGACCCCGGCGGCCGCCAGGTACATCAGCGCGGGCGAGCCGAGGCCCCCCGCGCCGACACACAGCACCTTGGCGTTCTTCAGCCGCTTCTGCCCGGCCATCCCGACGTCCGGGATGATCAGGTGACGCGAGTACCTGCGGACCTCATCGACGGTGAGCTCGTCGGCCGGCTCGACCAGGGGTGGCAGCGACACGGGGACTCCGTAAGGTCATGGGGCTACGAATCAGTGCTCTGCCGTACAACACTGCCACGGGCGGTCTCATTCCGAGACGCCGGTCTTGCGGGTCGAGACGAGGGCGTCCCAACCCTCGGGCAGGGCCCGCCGGTCACATCCGGCACGCCGCCTCCATCCAGATGTCGGCCAGCGACTCCTCCAGGCCGATCCTGGCACGCCAGCCCAGCCGGTCCCGGGCGGTGCGCACGTCGGCCTGCTGCCAGGCACCGCAGCCGTCCGGATACGGATGGGAGGGCGCCGCGGCGGGCACCGGCTGCGGGACGACGGCCGTCGAGCCGCCGCCGGCCGGCTGGGCCGGCACCCCGGGAGGCGGCCCCTCCAGTTCCAGCAACGTCCCGCCGTATCCGGAGATACGGGCCAGCGTCAGCGCCGCGTCGCGCAGCCGGACGGCGTGCCCGGAGCCGATGTTGATCACTCCCTGGGCCGCGGAGAGCGTCGCGGCGTGCACCGCCCGGGAGACGTCCCTGACGTCGACGAAGTCCCGGTGCACGGCCAGCCCGCCGAGCTTCAACTCGCTGTCCTCGTGCTGCATGGCGCGGCGCAGCGCGTCCGCCAGCCGGCCGAGCGGCGAGCCCGCCGGGGTGGCCGGGCCGGTCGGCGAGAACACCCTGAGCACGATCGCGTCCAGTCCGGAGCCCAGCACCAGCTCGGTGGCGGCCAGCTTGCTGACGCCGTAGGGCCCGCCGGGACGGGCGATGGCGTCCTCCGCGATCGAGGAGCCGTTGGCCGACGGACCGTACTCCGCGGCGCAGCCGATATGTACCAGTCGAGCCCGACATCGGCTGCGCCGGAGGGACTCGCAGAGGGTCGCGGTGGCGACGGTGTTGTGCCGGGTCAGCTCGCTGGCCGTGCCGCGGATGGCGCCGGCGCAGTTGATGACGACCCCGGGGTGCACCGCGTCCAGGAAGCGGGTGAGGGCGCCCGGACTGCCGGTGGACAGGTCGAAGCGGACGTCGGCGTCGTCGCCGCGGCCCAGGGCGGTGAGCTGGACGGCGGGGTCGGCGAGCAGCCGGTCGGCGACGAACCGGCCCAGGTACCCGGCCGCGCCCAGAAGCAGCACTCTCATCGGATGCCCTTCCGCGCTGCGGCCGAGGAACCGGGGTGTGGTGGGGTCATCAGACGTCGGGGCGGGCGCCGCGGCCGGCACGGCCGAGACGAGCCCCTCCCTCCTTCCGTGCGGTGTGTGTCGTGGGATGGGACGGTGCGGGGGTGACAGTGCGGGTGTGACGGTGGGGGCGGGGTGGCGGTTCGGCTGGTGGGGGCCCACGGGGGGTGGGGGCGCGGGCGGGACCGGCGCGCCGGCCGGTCGTCCCTCTCACTCGGCGACGACCGGCGCGGGTAACCCGGAGAGCCCGGTAATGGCGAAACGGTCCGCCTGCCGGCGGGTGCCCCCGTCGGGCACCCGTGCCCCGGACGGTCGCTGGCCGTGGGCGTACGGGTAGCCACCCTCGGTGAGCAGTGCCACACGCACGGACGCACCCCCTGATCTCCCTGCGGAACCACGGACGACAAAGAACTTCAGCGGAAAGACGGTATGTCTACATGTGCCGTGTGCGACCAGGAGTCATCCCGCACACCACCAGAAGGGGTGAACATTCGTGACTTTGAGCGGTGTCCCGTCGTTAAGGCGCGGTGCGGCGCCGCCGCGGGTCAGTTCTCCGGGTGCGGCCAGGGGTTGGGCTCGCAGGTGTGTCCCTCCGTGGCGAGGAACTTCGTCTGCTGCATCATCACCGGGGCGAGCGCGCCGTTCGCCGGGCAGAGCGCGTGCCCGTAGCCCAGCCGGTGCCCGACCTCGTGGTTCACCAGCATCTGCCGGTAGCCGGCGATGTCGTCGCCGTAGGTCTCCGAGCCCTGCGCCCAGCGCCAGGCGTTGATCATCACCCGTTCGGTGAACGAGGAGTTGCAGGAGACGTTGTCCTCGCGCACGTCGAGCCCCGACATGTCGCACCACTCCGCGGTGGTGCCCGGGCTGGCGAGGGTGACCACGAAGTCGTAGTCGCCGGTGGAGACCCGGGCGAAGCTGCGCTCGCCGTCGCTCCCCCAACTGCGGTCGTCGTTCAGCGTGCGCTGCACCGCCTCGGCGAAGAACTCCGGGTCCACCCCGAGTCCCTCCTCGACGTCCACCCGGTAGCGCACGACGGTGGTGGCGTCCGGATCCGGCGCCGGATCGCTGCCGCCGACCGGCACCAGCTCCCCGGATCCGGCGAGGTCGGGCGCCATCTCGAACGGCGTGTCGAGCAGTTCCTGGTACGTCGGCTCCGCGGGCGGCGGCTCCTCGCGGCCCAGGTCGGTGCCGGTGCCGTCACCGCCCTCGCCGGCGTCCGGGCCCCGGCCGCCGGCGCCGTCAGGACCGTCGGCGCCGTCCAGGCCCGCCAGCTCGTTCAGCTCCGCCTGGCTCTCCGCGTCCTCGTCGGGCAGCGCGATCTGCACCGCGACCACCACGGCGAGCACCGTCACCACGGCGGCGGAGGCGACGCCGGTCAGGGTGCGGCCCCAGCCGCCCCGCTCGCCGGCCTCCCGCCGCTCCCGCCGGCTCTTCTTCGGGGCGCGGCGCTTACCGCCACGCGACCGGCCGCGCGGCTGCGCCGCCGGCTCGTCGGCGTCAGGCCCCGCCGCGGACCCGGCGGACCCGGCGACCACCGGGTGCTGGCCGGTCGACGCCCCGCCGCCGGCCCTCGCCGAACCCGCGTTCGCGTACTGGTGCCCGGCCGGACGCGGATCCCGCACCACCCGCTGCGGGCCCGTGCCGGCCGCGGGCCGCGGCTCGGACACCCGCCCGAAGTTCTGGTCGTCGAACGCGTCGACGTACTCCTGCCGCGGGCCGGGGACCCGGCCGGAGCCCATCGGGCCGCGGAGTCCCGCCGACTGCTGCCGCGGGTGGCGCTGGTCGGTCGCGTCCTGGTGTGTCATCCGGCCCCTCAGTCGTCGCTGCTCGGACCGGTGTGCGCCGCGACGTCGGAGAGCAACTCCCTGACCCCGCGGGCTACCAACTCGGGAAACTCCATCATGGCCACGTGCCCGGCCTCCGGCAGCACCAGCAGCCGGGACTGGCCGAACGTCCGCCCCGCGCGGTTCGCCATCCGGAAGGACACCAGCCGGTCGCGCACCCCGTACACCAGCAGGGTCGGCGCCAGCACCCGCTCGGCCTGCCGCCACAGCGCGTGCTGCCCGCCCAGGGTGTAGGCGTTGACCAGGCCGCGCGCGGTGCGGCTGAGCGAGTCCCAGAAGTACGGCAGCGTCTCCCGCCGTTCCAGCTCGGCCACCGCGGCGGAGAACTCCTCGGGGGTGATCCGCGCGGGATCGCCGTAGCAGAGCCGCAGCACCTCCCTGGCCCGCTGCTCCGGCGGCCGCTCCCCCATCATCCTGGCCAGCAGCCGGGGCATTCCCGGCGCGCCGAGCAGCGCGGTCGGCAGCGCCGTGCGCTGCACCCGCACCTCGGGCAGCGCGGGCGAGACCAGGGTCACAGAACGCACCAGATCGGGCCGGAGCGCGGCCACCCGGACGACGAGGGCACCGCCCAGCGAGTTGCCGAACAGATGCACGGGGCCGCGCCCGCTCGCCTCCAGGCAGCGGATCACGGCCCTGGTGTGCCCGTACATCGAGTAGTCGCCGCTGTCCGGCGGCGGCGAGGCGCCGAAGCCCGGCAGGTCGAGGGCCTCGCACTCCAGGTCGTCCGAGAGCAGCGCCATCAGCGACGACCAGTTCCGCGAGGAGCCGCCGAGCCCGTGCACCAGGAACGCCGGCTCCAGACCGTCCCGGGTCCCCGGGCGGCGGCGCACCGCGATGGTCATCCCCGGCAGCTGGACCGACCTGATCGTCTCCCCGTCCCGGACGCCGGGCCACCCCTCGGCCGCGGCGAGCGCGGCGTGCAGTCGCTGCTGCTGCGCGGTCGGCTCGGTCGTCGGCATAGCCGCAATATTACGAGCCCGTCACGTGCCTCACACGCACTCCCCTGGGTCTTCGCTGTGTCCGGCGTCACACGCGGGTTCGCCTCAGGCGCGCCTGGCTCCTAGGCTGGGTGTCACCCACCGGGCACCGACCGGTCAGCCACCGGCCAGAACCGGTCATGCACGCCATGCGGAGGTGAGCCGCTGTGACCCAGGACCCAAGCGACCCCGAGACCCTCGACGAGTACCTCGACGACGAGCCGGACGACGCGCGGGACGCCCAGCGCGCCCTTGAGGACCCGGAGACCCCGGAGGCCGACGCCGCGGAACAGCGCCTGGAGCTGCTGCGGCTGCGTGACACGCCGCTGACCGAGCGCGGCACGGACGACGCCGACCCGGCGGACGCCGCCGAACAGGCGCGGACCGTCGATCCCGGGGACGAGGACTACCGGTGATCGGGAGACCGCGGCTGATCACTGGCGGGAAATCCTCCCCGCGGGCAGCGCACTGAACGATTACTCGACCGTACGATGACGGTCACGGCGTATCCGCCACACCACGAAGAGCACCGGCGCGAGCGACTCGCGCCACCCCGCGCGAGCACCACCCAACGCGCTGGACGAACCCACCCCGGGAGGCGGCGTGACAGCCACCGAGCAGACCCAGGCACGCCCGCGCGGCACCCGCCTGCCGCGCCGAGCCCGGCGCAACCAGCTGCTGGGCGCGGCCCAGGAGGTTTTCGTCGCCCAGGGCTACCACGCCGCGGCGATGGACGACATCGCGGACCGCGCGGGCGTCAGCAAGCCCGTGCTCTACCAGCACTTCCCCGGCAAGCTGGAGCTCTACCTCGCGCTGCTCGACCAGCAGTGCGCGGCGCTGGTCCAAGGGGTGCGCGAGGCGCTCGCCTCGACGAGCGACAACAAGCAGCGGATCGCCGCCACCATGGACGCGTACTTCGCCTACGTGGAGGACCAGGGCGGGGCCTTCCGGCTGGTCTTCGAGTCCGACCTGACCAACGAGCCGGCGGTGCGGGAGCGCGTCGACCAGGTGGCGTCGGACTGCGCCAAGCTGGTGAGCCCGCTGATCGCGGAGGACACCGACCTGCCGGAGGACCAGGCGATGCTGCTGGCCGTGAGCCTGTGCGGGATGGCCCAGATCACCGCCCGGCACTGGCTCAGCTCGGGTCGGGAGGTGCCGCGCGCCGTCGCGAAGAACCTCATGGCGTCGCTCGCCTGGCGGGGCATCGCCGGGTTCCCGATGCAGCACGGCTGAGGCCGCCGGGCGGCCGGGGGCGCTGTTCGCGTTCGCTCTCGGCGTTGCGAACGCTTTCCGGGCTGGCCGTGGCCCCGGATAGCCTGTGCACAGTCGGCGGGGCACCGCCATCGAACAGCGGAGGGACAGGCCGTGGAGATCAAGATCGGCGTACAGCACACACCGCGCGAGATCGTTCTCGAGAGCGGGCAGTCCGCCGAGGAGGTGGAGGCGGAGATCTCGAAGGCCCTCACCGGCAACGGGAAGCTGCTCACCCTGGTCGACGAGCGGGGACGCAAGGTGATCGTCCCGGCCGACCGGGTGGCGTATGTGGAGATCGGCGAGCAGGCCCACCGGAGGGTCGGCTTCGGGGCTCTGTGAGGACGCCCCTGGCGACCCCGTGAGCGCGGGGCGCTCCCGCGCCGCCGCGCCGCGGCCGGCCGGGCCCGGCACCGCGACCGCGGCGGCCGGACCGGCCGCCCATCCGCGTGTCGACGTGCTGCTGCTGGCGGTCGGCATCGCCGGGATCTCCCTCTCCGGACCGCTGGTCGCGGTCACCGCGGCGCCGGCCCTGGCCATCGCCTTCTGGCGCAACGCGCTCGCCGCCGCGGCGCTCCTTCCCGTCGCGGCCACCCGCGGTGAGCTTGCCGCTCTCCTCCGCGGAGCGCCTCCGGCGGCCCCCACCGACGACGCCGCATCCGGCCTGACCGCCGGCACCACCGACGACAGGACGACCGGTCCCGCCGGAAGCACCTCTGACGGAACCCCAGCCGGCCCACCGGCTGCCATCCCCGCTGACACCACCTCCGACGCCACGGCCAGCCCCGCGACCGGCCCGCCGGCCAGCCCTGCGACCGGTGTCAGCAGCGGCACCACGGTCGGCCCTGCCGGCATCGCCACTGACGGCTCGCCGGCCGGTCCCGCGGCGGACACCACCAGCGGCACGACAGCCGACCCGCCGGCCGGCATCAGCGAGGACGCCGATGCCGGTGACCCAGCAGGCGCCACCGACAGCAGAACCCACCTTTTCGGCAAGGCCACTGACGGCACGCCAGCTGGCCCGCCGGCCGGCACCACCGACGACGTCGAAGCCGGTCCCGCGACGGGCACCGCCAGCGGCACGGCGGCCGGCCCGCCGGCCAACACCACCGACCGCACCACGGCCGGCACGGCGGCCGACACCATCGACCGCACGACGACCGGCCCCGCGGACTCGATCACTGACGGCACGACAGCCGGCCCACCGGACAGCACCGCTGGCCGCGCCGTGGCCGGCACCACCAGCGACACGACGACCGGCCCCGCCGACGGCACGACAGCCAGTTCCTCGGTCACAGCCGGTGGCCCGGCCGGCCTGGCCAACCGGGCCGCGGGCGGCCTCGGCGCCGGTGGTGGGCCGGGCGCACGGGGAATCCGACCGGTAAGGTCGTCCGCGGTGGCCGGTGGGGCGCTTGCTCTGCATTTCGGGCTCTGGTTGCCCAGCATCGGACTCACCTCGGTGGCGTCCTCGATCGCCCTGGTCAGCACCACGCCCGTGTGGACCACGATCCTGCTGCGGCTGCGGGGGCACCGGCCGGCCGCCCGGGTGTGGGGCGGCGGGCTGGTCGCGTTCACCGGCGTGCTGCTGCTGTCGGGGGTCGATCTGGCCGTGTCCGGGCGCGCCCTGGCCGGCGACGCGCTGGCGCTCGCCGGGGGCATGGCCATGGCGGTGTACGTGCTGGCCGGGGCGGAGGCGCGGCGCACGCTCAGCACCACCTCGTACACCCTGGTGTGCTACAGCACCGCCTCCGTCGGGCTGCTCGCGGCCTGTCTGGTCGGCGGTGTCTCGCTGGGCGCCGGCTACAGCGCGGAGACCTGGCTGAAGCTGCTCATGCTGACCGTGGCCTCCCAGTTCCTCGGCCATTCGCTGCTCAACCGCGTGGTGCGCGGCCTCGGCCCGTCGATCGTCGCCACCAGCGTGCTGCTGGAGACCCCGGGCGCCGCGCTGCTCGCCGCGGTCTGGCTGGGCCAGCTGCCGCCGCCCGCCGCGTATCCCGCGCTGGTGCTCATCCTGCTGGGCCTCGTCCTGGTGGTCCGCGGCGAACGGGGCGCGCGGTGAGCGCCGTGCCCCCGGCGGCGGGGTGGGAGAGGTTGCGCGCGGCGCTCGGCGAGCCCGACGCGCGGGCCGGCGTCACCTTCCTCGGCGCGGCGCGGATCGAGGTGCTGCGCTTCCGCGATCCGGCGGACGGCGGGCTGGTGCGCTACGCCACGCTGGGCGCCGACCCGGAGGCCGAGCTGCTGCTCACCCTGCGAGCGGGCCGGGCCGACACCGACGGCGTGCTCCGGGCGCTGGCGGTGGTCGCCGCGTCGCCGCAGGTGGAGGGCGTGACGCTGGCGCCGGGCGCCGCCCTGGACCTCGGCGAGCCGCTGTGGCCGGGCGCGCCGTTCAGCGCCGTGCTGGTGGACCGGCCGACCGACGCCGGGACGCCGTGGCTGCTCCCGCTGCTGCCGCTGACCCCGGCGGAGGCCGCCTGGCGGAGGGCCCGCGGCACCGACGCGCTGCGCGATCTGTGGCGGCTACACGGAACGGATCTCCGCGACCCGACCAGGGGCTCGGTGCGGCTGACGCCTCTGGGCGGGTGACAGTCCTTGACGTACCGGCGGCGCGCGGGGACCGTTGATGCACATGAGGGGCGAACCCAGCTGCCCGAAGTGCGGGGGACGGGTGCGGGCGCCCGGACTCTTCGCGGACTCCTGGCAGTGCGCCGTCCACGGCGCCGTCCACCCGATGCAGCCCGTGGTGCCGCCCAGCGCGGAGGCGCTCACGGTCGTGGTCAACCGCACCCAGGTGCCGGTCTGGATGCCGTGGCCGCTGCCCGTGGGCTGGCTGTTCACCGGCGTCGCCTGCGCGGGCGACGAGCGCACCGGCGGCCGGGCGACGGCCGTGGCCTGTTCGGGCCCGAGCCCGCTGGGCGGTCCCGGCGAGCTGCTGCTGATCGCCGAGGAGCTGGGCGTGGGCCTCGGCGCGCGTTACGCGGGCATCGAGGGACCCGACCCGGGGCCGGGGCTGCGGGTGGACCAGCCGCCGCAGGTCAAGGTGCTGGCGGCGGGCCGGCCCACCCCGCTGTGGCAGGTCAACGACGTGCCCAGCGACCGCGCGGTGTTCGCCGGCGAGGCGATGGGGCTGTGGCTGTGGGCCGTGGTCTGGCCGGAGCGCTGCGGCGTGCTGCTCTACGACGAGCTCGTGCTCACCGACCTGCGGGACGCGGGCTCGGAGGTCGACCTGGTGCCCTGCGGCGCGCTGTCGCCGCGCATCCTCTCCTGAGCCGCCCCGGCCGCCCCGGCCGAGCCGAGACCGGCCGTCACGGGGAGTTGACGCACCGATATCCTTGGGCTTCGCGGCCCACCCCCCTCGCCTCGTCAGGAGCGCCCCCGTGCGAATCGACCTGCACACCCACTCCACCGCCTCCGACGGTTCGGACACCCCGACCGAGCTGATCCGCAACGCGGCCGCCGCGGGGCTCGACGTGCTGGGGTTGACCGACCATGACACGGTCGGGGGACACGCCGAGGCCGCCGCCGAGTTGCCCGCCGGGATGACCCTGGTCACCGGCACGGAGTTCTCCTGCCGGCTGGACGGCGTCAGCATCCACATGCTCGGCTACCTCTTCGACCCCGAGGAGCCCCGGCTGGCCGCCCAGCGCGAGCTGCTGCGCGACGACCGGGTGCCCCGGGCCAAGGCGATCATCGACAAGCTGCGGGCCCTGGACGTGCCGGTCACCTGGGAGCAGGTCAGCCGCCTGGCGGGGGACGGCGCGGTGGGCCGCCCGCACATCGCGGCCGCCATGGTGGAGACCGGGGTCGTCGGAAGCGTCGCCGACGCCTTCACGCTGGAGTGGATCGCCGACGGCGGGCGCGCCCACGTGGACAAGCACGAGCTGGACGGCTACAAGGCGGTGCGGATGATCCACGACGCCGGCGGCGTGGCGATCTTCGCCCACCCGCTGGCGGTGCTCCGCGGCCAGGTGGTGTCCGACAGCTCGATCGTGAAGCTGGCCGAGGCGGGCCTCGACGGCGTGGAGATCGACCACTACGACCACGACGACGCCAACCGCGCCAAGCTGCGCGGCCTGGCGGCCGATCTGGGCCTGATCGTCACGGGAGCCAGCGACTACCACGGTGACGTGAAGGAGGTCCGGCTCGGCAACGACCTCACCTCCCCCGAGCAGTACGCCAGGATCGTCGATCAGGCGAAGGGCGCCAAGCCGCTCACCGCGTGACCGACCCGGCCTCGGTGGTCTCCGGGGCTTCCGGGGTCTCCGGGGCCTCGGTGGCCGGGCGCAGGCCGGTCCAGAAGTCGGCCAGGGCGGCGGCGGTGGGCAGCGGCTGTTCCGCGTTGGGCGAGTGCTCGGCGCCCTTGATCACCGTCCGGTGCGCGCCCAGCCGCCGCGCCATCCGGTCCTGCTGCGGCAGCGGCCAGGCGCCGTCGCGCTCCCCCGACAGCACGTGCACCGGCAGCCCGGCGTCGGCCAACCAGGCCACCCGGTCCGGCTCGTGGCGCAGCGTCCGCCCGGTGACCAGCACCTGCGCCGGCTCGTTGGCCAGCCAGCGCCGGCGCAGGAACGTCCCGGTGATGCCGGGGTCGCGCACCGGGTGCCACAGCCGCCACATCGCGCGGGGCCCGAGCACCGGCAGCCCGGCGACCAGGGCCCGCACCCGCCAGCGCGACCCGCGGGCGATCCGGCCGGGTCCCGAGCCGATCAGGGTGAGCGACGCGAACGGCGTCCGCCGCCGGGCCGTGGCCCGGAGCACCGCGCCGCGGGCGATCAGGCCGCCCAGCGAGTGCCCCACCAGGTGCAGCGGCCCGCCGGGGGGCAGCGCCTCGGCCTGGGCCAGCACGTCCTCGGCGAGCTCGCCGAGCCGGTAGGCGTGCCGCCCGCCGCCGCGCGGCGACTGGTACTGCCCGCGACCGTCCACCGCCACCGCGCGGAAGCCCGCGTCGGCCAGCGGCTCCAGCAGCGCGATGAAGTCCTCCTTGCTGCCGGTGTATCCGGGCACCAGCAGCGCGGTCCCGACCGGCCCGCGGGGCTCGGCGTCCAGCACGGCGAACGACCCGCGCCGGGTCCGCAGCGCGTAGGCGCGCACCCCGGGCGGCGGGTCGAGGAAGGGCGGTCTGCTCACGACTGTGAGCGTATCGGCACCGGGTTGCGGGGGTTCCGCCCCGGGGCTGTCCCCCGGGGCGCGGGGTGCGCCAGAATCTACGCGCGTTAAGCACCACGGCACCGCCGCCCCACCCGCGAGGAGCTCCCATGTCTCCGCTCGACCGCAGAACGTTCCTTGGCCGAACCGCCGCGACCGGCGCGGGCGCCGCGCTCGCCGGCCCCGCGGGCGTGGCGGGCGCCGCGCCGGCCACCGCGGCCTCCGGCGGCCAGGAGCGGCGCTACGCGTTCACCGTCATGGGCACCACCGACCTGCACGGCCACGTCATGAACTGGGACTACTTCACGGACGCCGAGTTCGACGACGCCGCGCACAACGACGTGGGCCTGGCCAAGCTGTCCACCCTCATCGACCAGGTGCGGGCCGACCGCGGCCGCCGCAACACCGTCCTGATCGACGCGGGCGACACCATCCAGGGCACCCAGCTCGCCTACTACTACGCCAAGATCGACCCGATCACCGGCGGAGGGGCCGGCGACGCCGCCCCGGTGCACCCGATGGCCCTGGCGATGAACGCCATCGGCTACGACGCCGCGGCGCTGGGCAACCACGAGTTCAACTACGGCATCCCGCTGCTGCGCAGGTTCCAGCGGCAGTGCGACTTCCCGCTGCTGGCCGCCAACGCGCTGGACGCCCGCACCGAGCGCCCCGCGTTCCCGCCGTACTGGCTCACCCGGCTGCGCACCCCGCACGGCCCGGACGTGACGCTCGCGGTGCTGGGCCTCACCAACCCCGGCATCGCGATCTGGGACCGCGGCCACGTGGAGGGCGAGATGGTCTTCCCCGGCCTGCGGGAGCAGGCCGCGCGCTGGGTGCCCCGGCTGCGGGCGATGGGCGCCGACGTGGTGGTGGTAGCCGCCCACTCCGGCAGCGACGGGTCCTCCTCGTACGGCGACCAGCTGCCGTACGTCGAGAACGCCGCCGCGCTGGTGGCCGAGCAGGTGCCGGGCATCGACGCGATCCTGGTCGGTCACGCGCACGACGAGATCCCCGAGCTCCGGGTGCGGAACGCGGAGACCGGGCGCGAGGTGGTGCTCTCCGAGCCGCTGATGTGGGGCCAGCGGCTGACCCTGTTCGACATCGAGGTGGAGTGGCGGCGCGGGTCCTGGCACGTCGCCTCGGTCGCGGCCGGCGTGCTGAACTCCAACACGGTGCCGGAGGACCGGCGGATCACCCGCCTCGTCGCGGAGCAGCACGAGCGGGTGGTCGGCTACGTCAACCAGGTCATCGGCACCGCGACCGAGGCGATGTCGGCCGCCGAGGCGCCGTACCGGGACACGTCGATCATCGACCTGATCAACCACGTGCAGGCGGAGACGGTGGGCGCGGCGCTGGCCGGCGGCGAGTACGCGGACCTGCCGGTGCTGTCGCAGGCGGCGTGCTTCTCCCGCTCGGCCGCCATCCCGGCCGGCGAGGTGACGATCCGGGACGTGGCGGGCCTGTACGTCTACGAGAACACGCTGGAGGCGCGGCTGATCACCGGCGCCCAGCTGCGGGACTACCTGGAGTTCTCCGCGCGCTACTTCGTCCGCACCCCGGCCGGCGGCGAGGTGGACCCGGCGGACCTGACCAACGCCGACGGCATCCCCGACTACAACTACGACGTGGTCGGCGGCGTGGCGTACGAGATCGACATCGCGAGGGAGGCCGGCTCACGGATCACCGGGCTGAGCTTCCGGGGCGAGCCGGTCGCCGACGACGCGGAGTTCGTGCTCGCGGTGAACAACTACCGGGCGAACGGCGGGGGCAACTTCCCGCATGTCGCGGCGGCCGAACAGCTCTGGGCGAACTCGGACGAGATCCGCAACACGATCGTCGGCTGGGTCCAGGACCGGGGCCAGATCGACCCCGCCGACTTCGCCGGCACGGACTGGCTGCTCACCCGCGAGGGCACGCCCGTCCTCTGACCCGGGCCGGTGCGGGCGGGCGCGAGAGACGAGCGGCTGGCCGCGGCCGGGCCCGGAGGGCGACGCGCCGGCCGGGCGGCAGCCGCGGCCGAGGCCCGCGTGCACATGAGCGGACGCCGTCGCGCCTGGTGGGCGGGGCGGCGTCCGGTCGTCGCGTCGTCGGGCCTCAGGCCCTTGTCATTCCGCCGGGCGGTTCTGCTGCCCGCCGCCGCTGGGGCGGCGGCGCCGCCGGCGACGGGGACGGGACGTGGGCGTCGCCGGCTCGGACGCGGCGGGCTCGGCCGCCGCCCCTTCGACGACGGCCGGTGCCTCGGCCACGGCCTCCGCCGCGGCGGCGGACGCGGAGAGCGTCACCCCGCCCCGGGTGCGGCGCCGCTGGCGCGGCGTGCGGGAGCGGCGCTCGCGCTCGCCCTCGCCGCCGGAACCGCCGCCGGTGCCGCTCGTCGCGCCGGAGCCACCGGAGCCACCGGAGCCACCGGAGCCCGAACCACCGCCGGTGCCGCCGGTCCGGCCGGAGCTCCGGCCGCCGGTGCCCCGGCCGCGCTGCCGCCGGCTGTCCCGGCCGCCCAGGTCCTCGACCTCCTCGGCGTCCAACCCGGCCCTGGTGCGCTCCGCCCGCGGCAGCACGCCCTTCGTGCCCTGCGGGATGCCGAGCGCCTCGTACAGGTGCGGGGACGTGGAGTACGTCTCCGGCGGGTCGGGGAGCCCCAGGTCCAGGGCCTTGTTGATCAGCTGCCAGCGCGGGATCTCGTCCCAGTCCACCAGCGTGACCGCCGTGCCGGCCGCGCCGGCCCGGCCCGTGCGGCCGATGCGGTGGAGGTAGGTCTTCTCGTCATCGGGCGTCTGGTAGTTGATCACGTGGGTGACGCCGTCCACGTCGATGCCGCGCGCGGCGACGTCGGTGCAGACCAGGACGTCCACCTTGCCCTTGCGGAAGGCGCGCAGCGCCTGTTCCCGAGCGCCCTGACCGAGATCGCCGTGCACCGCCGCCGCGGCGAAGCCGCGCCTGGTCAGCTGCTCGGCGACGTCGGCCGCGGTCCGCTTGGTGCGGCAGAACACCATGGCGAGGCCGCGCCCGTCGGCCTGCAGGATCCGGGACACCAGCTCCTGCTTGTCGAGCGAGTGGGCGCGGAAGACGTGCTGTGTGGTGTTCGCCACGGTCGCGCCCGTGTCGTCCGGCTCGGCGGCGCGGATGTGGGTGGGCTGGTTCATGTAGCGCCGGGCGAGGGAGATCACCTGGCCCGGCATGGTCGCGGAGAACAGCATCGTCTGCCGCCGGATCGGCAGCATCTCGATGATCTTCTCCACGTCGGGCAGGAAGCCGAGGTCGAGCATCTCGTCGGCCTCGTCCAGCACCAGGCAGCGCACCTGCGACAGGCGCAGCTTGCGCTGGCCCGCCAGGTCGAGCAGCCGGCCCGGCGTGCCGACGACGACGTCCACGCCCTTGGCCAGCGCCTCGACCTGCGGCTCGTAGGCCCGGCCGCCGTAGATGGAGACCACCCGGACGTTACGCGCCTTGCCGGCGGTCAGCAGGTCGTTGGTGACCTGCTGGCACAGCTCGCGGGTGGGGACGACGACGAGCGCCTGGGGCGCGTCGGTCAGCTCCTCGGGGGTGGACCGGCCCGCCTCGACGTCGGCGGGAACCGTGACGGCCTCCAGCAGCGGCAGGCCGAACCCGAGGGTCTTGCCCGTGCCGGTCTTCGCCTGACCGATGACGTCGCTGCCGGCGAGCGCGACGGGCAGGGTCATCTCCTGAATGGGGAACGGGGTGATGATGCCGACGGCCTCGAGGGCCTCGGCGGTCTCGGCCAGGATCCCGAGATCACGGAAGGTGGTGGTGGTTGCGGACAGCGTTTTGCCTCTTCTGTGTGACGCGGCACGCGGCGGCGAGGCGGGTCTTGCGTACCGCGCCGGTCGGTGACGCCCACAGGGGGCTGTCCGGCGCGGGACCCGGTCGTCTCGCTCAAGCGCACGCACCGCGCGAGCGGGTCCCTCGTTGCGGCGGCTCGTGCGGGGTGCACGGACCACGCGGAGGGCTGGTCAGGTCGGAGCCGATCGGGCCACCGACCGGGCATCCGCAGGTCCTGGCTCCCCGTGACGTACGGGTCCAGGGGACTCCAGCTTGGGAATCGGGCCCACCTCAGCGGGCTTATATCACTCTACCCCGGATCCACGCACATGTGTCAGGCTGTGTATCAGGTCACGTTTGAGAATCCCGGGGACGGTTCCCTCGTTCGCCGCGAACGTGCTGCTGGGGGCTATTCTGCTGAGCCATGGAGACGTCCGACACCCCAGCGCCAGAGAGCTCTCCCGCCGAGCCGGAGGCCGACGCCGCCCCGGACGCCGAGGCGAAGGACATCGCCACGCAGGACTGGGTGGAGGCGAGCGCGGACGCGCGATACCGGGCCGCGGTCGTTGACCTGCTGGGCGCGCTGGCCTACGGCGAGCTGGCGGCGTTCGAGCGGCTGGCGGAGGACGCCAAGATGGCGCCGGGGCTGGCCGACAAGGCGGCGCTGGCCCGGATGGCCGCGGCCGAGTTCCAGCACTTCGAACAGCTGACCGAGCGACTGCGGGCGATCGACGAGGATCCGACGGTGGCGATGGAGCCGTTCGCCGCACCGCTGGACGAGTTCCACGCGATGACGGCGCCCTCCGACTGGCTGGAGGGCCTGGTCAAGGCCTACGTCGGCGACGCGATCGCCGCGGACTTCTACCGCGAGGTGGCGGTCCGGCTGGACTCCGACACCCGCGGCCTGGTGCTGCGCGTCCTGGACGACACCGGGCACGGCTCCTTCGCCGTGGAGAAGGTGCGCGCCGCCATCGAGGCCGACCCGCGGGCCGGCGGCCGGCTGGCGCTCTGGGCCCGGCGGCTGATGGGCGAGGCACTGGCCCAGGCGCAGCGCGTGGTGGCCGATCGCGACGCGCTCTCCACGATGCTGGTGGGCGGCGTCGCGGCGGGCTTCGACCTCGCGGAGATCGGCCGGATGTTCTCCCGCATCACCGAGGCCCACACCCGCCGCATGTCCGCCCTCGGCCTCTCGGCGTAGCCCCTTCCCCGGGCGTCCCGAAGCGTCGGGGAGCAGGACACCGCCTGTCCTGGCAGCCGCGGGGTGCCCCGCCACCCCGGCCCGCGGCCCGGGAGGCCCGCGCCGCGTCGCAGACGCCCGACGACGCCCTCCGGGCCGGTACAGGCGGCCTCCGCCCGACGGTCCGGTGGGCCGAGGTGCCCGGGGGCACCGCGTCCTCGTCGGCCGTGACGGCTCCCTGTCTCGTCCACCCCCTCCGGCGCTGCCCGGAAGGAGCGGAAGCACCACAGGACCGGGGCCCGTGGGGCGAGGGCCTGCGGACCCGGCACGATCCTGAGGCATCCGCCCGGGCCGCCCCGCGCCCGGCGGCCCGGGCTGGCCGGTGCGCTGGCGGGGCGGCCCGCCCCGGGCAGGCTGCCAGCCCTCGGAGTCCGCCCGCAGGGCCCGGCGGGGAGCCCGCGGACAGGGCAGGGTGGCCGGGTGGCCGCCCGCAGGGCACGGACGCGGGCCGAAGGCACCAACCGGGCCCACGCCCGGCCGCCCCGCCCCGCGCTCGGCGGTCCGGACGGAACCGCCGGACGTTGGGACGGGGTTCGCGGCCGGCAAGGCCGGTGTGGTGGCGGGCGGCCCGGGAAGGGCCTACGCTCCGGGCATGGCGAGTGACGTGCCGAGTGCCCCGCTGATGGACCGGGCGCTGATCGAGGAGTCGGCGAAGAAGTCGGCGCTGGTGTGGGTGCGCGGGCAGCAGGGGTCGCCCCGGGCCCTGTGGCACGTCTGGCACGAGGGCGCGGTCTGTCTGGTCGGTGGCCCCGGCGAGCAGCCGCTCGACGGTCTGGGGCTGGCCGACGGCGGCCGGGCCACCGTCACCTGTCGCAGCAAGGACAAGGGCGGGCGCCTCATCGTGTGGCCGGCCCTGGTGGCCGAGCTGGCGCCCGAAGGCGAGGCGTGGCAGGCGGCCGTCGCGGAGCTGAAGGGCAAGCGGCTCAACGCCCCCGACGCCGAGGAGCTGCCGAGCCGGTGGGCCCGCGCCTGCCGGGTGCTGCGCCTGGAACCGTCGGGCACGGCGCTCCAGCGGCCCGGCGCGATGCCCGCGGAGTCGCACGCGGCGCCGCCGCTGCCGACGGCCGCGAGCACCCGGGTGGACGCCCCCTCGGGGCTGCCGGTGCGGCGCCGCCGCCGCGGCTGAGGCGGCCGGGCCCCGGCTCAGTCCCCGCCGTCGCCGTCCCCGTCGCCGCCGGGCGAGATCATGTCCTCGCCGTAGTCGACGATGTCGTCCTCCGCGGGCGGGCGCAGCGGAAAGTCCTGGTTCCAGTCGGCGAGCGTGACCTCGCCGGCGCCGCCGCCGCGCACCAGCCGCAGCGGGTAGGGCGGGCCGACCAGCGCCACCTCCATCGCGCCGCCCGTGCCGCCGTCCGCCTCGACGCGTATCGTCTCCACGCCGCCGACCTCGCCGTGGTCGCCGGTGTCCCGTTCGCCCTGGAGCGAGAGCAGGCCGTCGAGCAGCAGGTTCTTGTCGGTGAACCCGCTCAGCTCCTCGTACGCCGGGTCGTCGGGCGCGACCTTCACGTACTTGTCGTCCAGCTTCTTGGCCGGGTCGGACTCCAGCTCGGCCGGCAGGTCCTCGCTCTCCCAGAACGCCTCGTCGGCCTTCAGGTACAGCTCCTCGCCCACCCGGAGCAGTTCGAACGTGCTACCGCCCTCCGCGGACACCTCGCCGACGCCGCCGTCCTCGGCCAGCCGCATGTCGATGCGGTAGGACTGCTCCCCGGAGATGACCGTTCCGGTCAGCAGCACGGTCTGGGCCTCCAGCGCGGTGGTTCTGGCCTGCTGCTCGATCTCCTCCGCTGACAGCTCCTCCATGCCGTTGGTGTCCTCGCCGGACCCGCCGCCCGAACCGCACGCGGCCAGCGGCGTCAGCAGCAGCGCCGCCACTCCCGCCCCGACCGCCCTGCGCCACGGGAAACCGGACGCGTAGACGTTTGCTGTCACGTCGGCTGCCTCTCCTCCCAGGCTGGTTGAGCCGCAGCGTACCGGCCGCCCGTCCCCCGCCCCGCCGGGCCCCCGCGGGTCCGCCGTACCATCGGGGCATGGCTACCGAAACGCCCACGACAGTGCCCACCGACGGGCCCACCGACGCCGCGGTGCGCGCCGCGCTGGCCCGGGTGAACGACCCGGAGATCCACCGGCCGATCACGGACCTCGGGATGGTCAAGTCGGTCGACATCGAGCCGGACGGCACGGTGCACGTCGGGGTGTACCTGACGATCCAGGGCTGCCCGATGCGGGACACGCTCACCGCGAACGTGACGGAGGCGGTCCGGGGCGTCGCGGGCGTCACGGACGTCCGGGTCGAGCTGGACGTGATGAGCGACGAGCAGCGGCAGCAGCTGGCGGCCTCGCTGCGCGGCGGGCAGGCCGAGCGCGAGGTGCCGTTCGCCAAGCCCGACTCGCTCACCCGCGTGTACTGCGTGGCGTCGGGCAAGGGCGGGGTCGGCAAGTCCTCGGTGACGGTCAACCTGGCGGCGGCGATGGCGGCCGACGGCCTCAAGGTGGGCGTGGTGGACGCGGACATCTACGGCCACTCGGTGCCGCGGATGCTGGGCACGGACGGCCGGCCCACCCAGGTGGAGAACATGATCATGCCGCCCACGGCGCACGGCGTGCGGGTCATCTCGATCGGGATGTTCACGCCGGGCAACGCGCCGGTGGTCTGGCGCGGCCCGATGCTGCACCGGGCGTTGCAGCAGTTCCTGGCGGACGTCTACTGGGGCGACCTGGACGTGCTGCTGCTCGACCTGCCGCCCGGCACGGGCGACATCGCCATCTCGGTCGCCCAGCTGGTGCCGGGCGCGGAGATCCTGGTGGTCACCACGCCGCAGCAGGCCGCCGCGGAGGTCGCCGAGCGCGCCGGGTCGATCGCCGTGCAGACGCACCAGAAGATCGTCGGCGTGGTGGAGAACATGTCGGGCCTGCCGTGCCCGCACTGCGGCGAGATGGTCGACGTCTTCGGCAGCGGCGGCGGCCAGCGCGTCGCGGAGGGGCTGACCAGGGCGACCGGCGCGGAGGTGCCGGTGCTCGGCACCGTGCCGATCGACGTGCGGCTGCGGGAGGGCGGCGACGACGGCACCCCCGTGGTGCTCGGCGACCCCGACTCGCCCGCCGCCACGGCGCTGCGGGCGGTGGCCTCCGCGCTCGGCGCCCGCCAGCGCGGCCTGGCCGGGATGTCCCTGTCTCTCACGCCCACCAGGCGCTGACCGGGAGGCTCTCCGGGACCGGAAGGCTCTCCGGCCGCGCGGTCCCGGCCCGGACCGCGCGGCCGGCACGCGCTATCCGTAGCTTTCGATGTCCTTGATCACGGCGAAGCCGAGGCCGTAGGCGCTCATGCCGCGGCCGTACGCGCCGAGGTGCACGCCGTGCTGCGCGGCACCCGCCAGCACCCAGCCGTACTCGGACTCCCGGTAGTGGAAGTCCGTCGGCTCGCCGTCCACCGGCAGCGACAGCGTCGTCCAGCCGCCGCCGTGCAGGTCGTCCGCGAGCTCCCAGGCGATGGCGGTCTGCTGTTCCAGCCAGTCCTGGCGCAGCGCCCGCTCCATCTGCGTGGGCCAGGTCGAGGACAGCAGTCCCGAGCCGGCCAGCCACGCGGCCGAGGAGGCGGACGTGGCCTCCAACACGCCCGTGCCGTCCGCGCTGCGCCGCACCGGCCGGCTGGCGACGGTCACCACGACGGTGAACCGCTGCGGCGTCTGCCCCAGCTCGCCGCGCAGCGACGGCTCGTCCCCGTGCCCGGTGGAACCGTGCTCGACCGCGCCGTCGGCGGCGACGCCGACCTGCATCAGCCAGCGGGGTCCGGTGAACGCCTCGTCAAGTCCGTACCAGGGAAAGCCGGCCATCAGGTAGCCGTCCAGCGCCCGGCGCGCACCCGGCACCCCCTGGGGTGCCGGCGTGGTGTCTGTCGCGTCCTGCGGCTCGGTCCGACTCGTCGTCTCCATGTTGCGCGACGCCTCCTCATTGCCCTCGTCCTGGGCTCACCCCGGACATAGGGAGGATAGCCATACGGGTCCGGGGTGTCGGGCATGACCGGAGATCAGGTCGGGTCATATGCCCTCGAACAGGCGCGCATGGCGTGATCGCATGGCGCGAACGCGCCCCCGCGTGGCGCGGTCGGAGCGGGCCCGTCAGGTGGCGTCGGCGTCGAAGGGCGGCGGAGGTTCTTCGCGGGGCGCGGCGGCGGGCTTGGCGTCGCCCTCCTTGGCCAGGCTCACCTGAGTGGCGGCGCCTTCGCTCGTCGGGGTGGCGCTCGCCGCGGTGTCCTTGGCGGTGGACACGGAGCCGGCCGCGCCGGCGCCCTTGCTCAGGCGGCTGCTCCGGCTGCCGTTGGCGGGACGTCCGTTGACCGCGTCGGTGACCTCGGAGAGCTCCTTGCGCATGTCAAGGCTGTTGGTCAGCTCCTTGAGGCCCAGGTCGTCGTTGTCCATCAGGTGCTTCTTGGCGAACCGACGCGGGTTCAGGTCCTCGAACTCGAAGTCCTTGAACTCGGGGCCGAGCTCGTTGCGGATGTCCTGCTTGGCGCTGTCCGAGAAGTCCCGGATCTTGCGGAGGAACCCCGCCGCGTCCTGGATCATCTTCGGCAGCTTCTCCGGCCCGAAGACCATGATGGCCAGCACGATGAGGAACAAGAACTCCAGGGACCCTATATCGAAGAACACCTGACAGCTCCCTCACGCCGGGCCTGACGAACGACCTGCTTCCCGCATTCCACACATACGGCGATGGCAACGGTACCTGCCCGGGGCCGCGGATGGGAGACACCCTCGACGACTAGACCGGGA
Source organism: Streptomyces sp. B6B3 (assembly GCF_039871525.1). Classification (NCBI taxonomy): domain Bacteria; kingdom Bacillati; phylum Actinomycetota; class Actinomycetes; order Kitasatosporales; family Streptomycetaceae; genus Streptomyces; species Streptomyces sp. B6B3. The sequence continues at coordinate 456,888 of NZ_JBDPLU010000002.1, forward strand.
GTGAACGGTGGCGGGGCGGCCCGGGGGGCCGGCCCCCCACCCACAGCAACAGGTGTGCGCGCCCAACCTGACGTCGATGGTGATCTCCTCGCCGTCCCGGTCGATCGTCAGCTGGACCACGTCGCCGGGCTCGTGGCTGCGGACCTTGATGATGAGCTCGTCGCCGCTGCGCACCGGCTCGCCGTCCACCGCGGTGATGATGTCGCCGTCCCGGACGCCGGCCGACTCCGCCGGGCCGCCGGGCGTCACCGCCGGATCGCCCGTGGTGCTGCCGACCCGCGCGCCCTCGCCCAGGTACCCGGTGTCCAGCATCACGCCGATGACCGGATGGGTGGCGTAGCCGACGTTGATCAGCTGTTCGGCGACGTCCCGGCCCGTGTTGATCGGGATGGCGAAGCCGAGGCCGACGCTGCCGGAGCCGGTGTCCATACCGCTGTCCGAGTCGCCGTTGCGGATCGCGCTGTTGATGCCGATCACCCGGCCGTTGATGTCGACCAGGGGTCCGCCTGAGTTGCCCGGGTTGATCGGGGCGTCGGTCTGCAGGGCGTTCACGTAGCTGATGTCGGAGCCGTCCGACTCGGCGCCGCCGGCGGTGATCGGACGCTCGGTGGCGCTGATGATGCCGGAGGTGACGGTGCCCTCCAGGTCGAACGGCGCCCCGAAGGCCACGACCGGATCGCCGACCCGGACGGAGTCGGAGTCGCCGAGCTCCAGCGGGCTGAGCCCGGAGACGCCCTCGACCTGCACCACGGCCAGGTCGTAGCCGGTGTCGTGGCCGACCACCTCGGCCTGTGCGGTGTCGCCGCTGCTGAAGGTGACCTCTATCACGCCGCCGCCGTCGGCGGCGGGCGAGACCACATGGGCGTTGGTGAGGATGCGGCCCTCCTCGTCGAGCACGAAGCCGGTGCCGGTGGTGGCCGCCTCCGCCCCCGAGGCGTGCAGGGTCACCACGCCGGGGAGCACGTCCTCGGCGATGCCCGCGATGCTGCCCTCGGCGATCTCGCGGTCGTCGTCCCGGGCCTGCGGCAGTTCGACCTCCCCGCCGCCGTTGCGTTCCATCTGCACGCCGACCGCGCCGCCGAGCAGGCCGGCGAGCAGGGCGATCGCCGCGGCGCCGACCAGCAGCCTGGCGCGGCTGAGCCGGAGCGGCTCCCGGCCGCCCTCGGGGGCCTGGGGCCCGGGCAACGGGATACCGCCGCCGTTCGTCGCGCCCCACGGGTCGTAGCGCTGCAACGGCTCCCCCGGCAGCGTCGTGGTCCCCGGCCCCGCGGCGTGCTGCGCCGGGGGCGCGTAGGGCCCGGCCCCGGGCGGGGCGCCGCCCGTCACGGTGCCGCCGGGCGGGGTCATGCCCGCCGGGGCGTGGAGCGCGGTGCCGCCGGGCGGGGTCATCCCGGCCGCCGGCCGGGGGGTGCCGCCGGGCGGCGTGACGCCGCCGGGGAGCGCGGTGCCGCCCGCGGGCGTGCCACCGGGGGGATACGGCGTGCCACCCGCCGGGGTGGCGCCGGATGGATAGGGGGTGCCGCCCGCGGGCGTGGCTCCGGGATGTGGTCGCGCGGGGTTCGGCGGCTCCGCCGCGGGCGGGCCGGCCGGCGGGCCGGAGGGCACGGCGTCCCTGGGCTCGGACGCGGATCCCGCGGGCGGGGCGTCCGCCGGCTCGCGGGGCGCGAGGGGCGTGCCCGCGGCCGGCGTGGGGTCGGGCCGCTGCACCGGCGGGGCCGGCGCCCAGGGGCCCGGCTGCCCGTACGGAGGCGTGCCGTACGGCTCCTCCGCGTGTCGCGGGTCGGGGGCCTCCCCCTGGCTCTGCCCTGGGGACCCCCAGGAATCGCTCTTCCCCTTGTCCATTCCCGTCCCCATCGTGTCCGCGCTGCCTGGTACCGGCCAGTGCTCGGTCTCGGCAAGGGATTCAACCAGGTACCCGTCCGCCGGGTCACCAGACCCGCGTTTCAGCGGGCGTTCATCGTCCCGATGCCCCCGGAGCCGCCGGCTGGAGCGAGGCCGGTGAGCATGGGTGTCGACGCCGACGTGGACGATTCCGAGACCGGGCCCGGTGCCAGTATGGGCCCCAGCGCCGGGAAAAGGCCCTCCGCCAGGCCGGTGGAGCCCGAGGTGCCCGACGGATTCAACCCTTCGGGGTAGTCGCCGGTGTACGAGACCAGCGTGATCGGCAGCGAGACGCCGCGGTCCGTCGACTCCTCGGTCTCGCTCCCCCGCGCGCTCGTGGGGCGCGCCGTGCTGACGGGTGCGCCGCCGCCCGCGGCGACCGTGCTGAGGGTGCTGCCGTTCGAGCCGGTGCCGGCGCCCACGGTGCCCGCGCTGGACATGGCGCCGCCGATGGCGAAGGCCGCCAGCGAGACGGCGCCCGCGGCGGCGAAGGCAAGCCGGTGACCGCGGTGCAGACGAACGGCGGCCCCCGGCTCGTGTATCCGGAAACCGCGCTCGCCGCCGATGACGGGCGGGCCGAGCAGCGACTCGCGCCCGCGGCCACCGGGCAGCGGGCCGAAGTCAGGGCCCGGCGGCTCCTCGTCGGGCCCGTCGTCCAGCGCGGGCCCGGCGCCGTCGGTGGCCGGCAGTCCCTGGAGGCGGGCCAGCAGGCCGGCGGACAGCGCCGGCAGCGGGCTCTGGGCGAACACGCTCTTCAGCCGGCGCTGGGCGTCGGCCTCGGCCTTGCAGCTGGGGCAGGTGGCCAGGTGCGCGAGCACCCGATCCCTGCGGTCGTGCGAGAGCTCGCCGTCGATCAACGCGGCCAGGCTCTCGCCCAGATGCTGATCGGCGGGGCCTGTCTCGGGGGCGCTCGTCACCCGGCCCCACCTTTCTCCGCCGGCGACGCGGCGGGCACGGTGGCGAGGACGGACTCCTGCTCGTGCTCGACGCGGCCCCGCGGGGACCGGTGACGCAGGGCCTTACGCAGGTGGGAACGGCCGCGGTGGATCCGGCTGCGGACCGTGCCGAGCTTCACCCCGAGGGTGGTGGCGATCTCCTCGTAGCTCAGGCCCTCGATGTCGCAGAGCACCACGGCCGCCCGGAAGTCGGGCGCCAGGGTGTCCAGCGCCTGCTGCACGTCGGCGTCGAAATGCGTGTCGTTGAAGTGCTGCTGCGGGGTGGGCTCCCGGCTGGGCAGCCGGTCGGCCGCGTCGTCGCCGAGCGCGTCGAAGCGGATGCGCTGCTTGCGGCGCACCGAGTCGAGGAAGAGGTTGGTGGTGATCCGGTGCAGCCAGCCCTCGAACGTGCCGGGGGTGTACGTCGACAGTGAACGGAACACCCGGACGAAGACCTCCTGGGTCAGGTCCTCGGCGTCGTGCTGGTTCCCCGTGAGCCGGTAGGCGAGGCGGTAGACCCGGGCGCTGTGGGTGCTGACGATCTCCTCCCAGCTGGGAGGGGCCCACGTGCCCCCGTCGGGTCCGTCGCCGAAGGTCGCCAGCTGGGCGACGGGGGCCGCGGCGTCCTCGGCGGGCCCGACGGGCTCCTGGGCTCGGTCTACGTCAGCGTTCTCAGTCACGGAATTCGGCTCACCGGCTGGTCGCAAGAGGCGTTTCAGCACCCCCCGGCCGGCGGCCGCACCTCCCCTGTCGGCTGTGGTGGTGTCCAGTGGGATCCCTACCATAACCACCTCCCCCGTCAACTACGGATAAGCAATTTTGACCGACTTTCGGTCGCACGGCTCATTGTTCCAACGTTTGGTCCTGCCGCCCTGTTCCCCAGGCGGAGTCGCTACAGTCAAAGCGCGTGACTGACGGGGACAGGAGACGGCCATTACCGGCAACCGGCTGACGAGCTGGGCGTTCGCCGAGGCGTACGGCGCACCGGACGCCGAGACCGCCGAGGGTGCGGCGCTGCGCTGGGCCCGTAACCGGGCCCAGGACGCGGGGCTGCGTCCGGTCTCCCCCGGCACCGGGGACGCGCTCCGGCTGCTGACGGCCGCGGCGGGCGCCCGGGCGGTGGTCGAGATCGGCACCGGCACCGGCGTCTCCGGCCTCTATCTGCTGCACGGCATGCGCCCGGAGGGCGTGCTCACCACCGTGGACCTCGAACCGGAGCGGCAGCAGTTCGCCCGGCAGGCGTTCCGGATGGCGGGGTTCCCCGGCAACCGGGCCCGGCTGATCCCGGGCCACGCGCTGGACGTGCTGCCCCGGCTCACCGACGGCGGCTACGACATGGTGTTCTACGACGGCAACCGGCTGGAGTGCCTGGAATGCCTTGGAGAATCGTTGCGTCTGCTGCGTCCCGGAGGGCTGCTCTGCTTCACCGGTGTCTTCGCGGACGGCCGCACGGTGGACTCGGGGGTACAGCCGACGGAGGTGCTGCGGCTGCGCGAACTGCTGCGCGCGGTCCGGGAGAGCAAGGATCTCGTACCCGCGCTGCTGCCGGTCGGCGACGGCCTCCTGTGCGCGGCCCGCGCCTAGGCCCTGTCCGGCGGATCTTCGCGGGCCCGCGACTCCCCCAGACTCCGTCCGGGAGGTGCCCCCATTCGTACGAGTGGCGATCCGGTGCCTTGCGACGCACGGCGTCATGGGGGCAGCTCCCAGGCCTCAAGGGCCTGGGGAGCCGCGGGCTGATCCTCCCCCAGCTTGGAAAGCTGGGAGGTGCCCCCATCGATCCACCGGACAGGACCTAACCGAGGCGGCGCGACCCGGCGCGCGGCGGCCGGCCGGCATGAGAATCCGCTGACAATACGGCGCTGCCCCGGGAGTGTGTTCCGGGGCAGCGCCGAAATGACCGACGAACACGGCCGAAGGTGGCCGCGGAGTCAGCTGGGCCGGCTAAGCGGTCGGCCGAAAGGTCGGCGGAAAGCACGGCGGATCAGCCGGTCACCTTCTTCAGCTCCTCGTCGAGCGCGACCGCCTCGTCGGGGCTCAGCTCGACGACAAGTCGTCCACCACCTTCGAGCGGAACGCGCATGATGATCCCCCGCCCCTCCTTGGTCACCTCGAGCGGGCCATCGCCCGTCCGCGGCTTCATGGCCGCCATGCTCGTTCCCCTTCCTGAACCAGCTCATCGCAGCCGACAACCGAAGCGTCACCGGCATCGAACACATTGCTTCACGCCATTATCCCGCATGCCACCTCTCCATGACCAACATCGGGCGGTATCCCTTCGGCAACGCGCACTCGCAAATCTACGCAATTCGGCGATTGCCCGCTGAATCCTCCCGACGTCACGAATGCGACGGCAAACCGGCCGCGACCGTGCCTTCACCCGGGCGAACGCGGCGTTCGCCCGGGGGCGTCAGCGGGGCTCGTCCGTCGCCTCGTCCTTGCCCAGCGGGACGGCGTGGGCACCCGCCAGCGCGGCCTCCAGCTCCGAGATCCGGGCGTCCCGCTCGGCCAGCTCCGCGGCCAACCGGTCGAGCACGTCGTCGACCTCGGCCATCCGGTATCCCCGGGGCGCCACGGGCAGCCGCACCGCCACCACGTCGCCCGGGCCCACCGGCCGGTCCATCGGCAGCGGGTCGTCCAGCCGGTCCGGCTCCGCCTCCGGCAGCCCACCGGTCACCGGCCCACCCGACCCGTCGCCACTGCCCAGCACCGCGAGGGTGACCGCGGCGATCACCACGATCATCGCCGCCATCAGAAACCAGAACACGAGCGCCTCCCCTGGGCCTGGCCGGGCCTTCGCGGTCGTCCGCGGGCCCCCTCGATCCTCGAATGGTATGCCGATGGTCGCATGCCCCACCGACACCCGCGGGCCGGTAGCGTCGAGGCGGGACGACGCCCGTCGACGATCGGAGAGCTGAGCGGCATGCTGCGCCTTGGGCCACGCGAGTTCGCGGCGAACGAGCCGGTGATCATGGCCATCGTGAACCGCACCCCCGACTCCTTCTACGACCAGGGCGCCACCTTCGCCGAGGAGGCCGCGCTGGCCCGGGTCGAGGAGGCGGTGGCCCAGGGCGCCGGAATCATCGACGTCGGCGGGGTGAAGGCGGGACCCGGCGCCGAGGTGGACGCGGCCGAGGAGATCCGGCGCACGGTCGGCTTCGTCGCCGAGGTGCGGCGGCGCTTCCCCGACGTGGTGATCAGCGTGGACACCTGGCGGCACGAGGTCGGCGAGGCGGTCTGCGCGGCGGGCGCCGACCTGCTGAACGACGCCTGGGGCGGAGTGGACCCGCGGCTGGCCGAGGTGGCGGCGCGGCACGGCGTGGGTCTGGTGTGCACGCATGCCGGCGGCGCGCGCCCGCGCACCCGGCCGCACCGGGTGAGCTACGACGACGTGATGGCCGACATCCTCCGGGTCACCGTGGGGCTCGCCGAACGCGCCGTCGGGCTCGGGGTGCGGCGGGACGCCGTGCTCATCGACCCGGGGCACGACTTCGGGAAGTCCACCCGGCACTCGCTGGAGGCCACCCGACGGCTCGGCGAGATGACGGCCACCGGCTGGCCGGTGCTGGTGTCGCTGTCGCACAAGGACTTCGTCGGCGAGACGCTGGACCGGCCGGTCAAGGAACGGTTGCTGGGCACGCTCGCGACGACCGCCGTCTCGGCCTGGCTGGGTGCGCGGGTCTATCGCGTGCACGATGTCGCGGAGACCCGCGAGGTGCTCGACATGGTCGCCGCCATCGCCGGCCACCGCCCCCCGGCGGTGGCCCGCCGAGGGCTCGCGTAGCGCCTCGCGCCTTCCCGGCGCCCCCGGAGCGGCCGGTCACCGGCCCCGTGGTCGCGCGGGGCCGTCCCGCGCGGCACGCGCGGGCCCGCGGCCAGCCCGACGAGACGGGCCGCGCCGAACGTTGCTGACGACACGCCCGTGTCACGCCGGCGCCCGGCCGGGCAGCCACACCAGCCCGGACCCGCCGACGCCCGCGTCCCGCCACGCGCACCCGCGGGCAACGCTCGTGCCCGGACGGGCGGGCGCGGGTGCCCGGCCGGGCAGACGCATCCGGCCGGGTTCTCAGGCCGGCGCGGCACGCAACCGGACGCGGACGCCCATCGCCGGCGCCCGACCGGGCAGGCGCGGGTGCCCGACCGCACGGCGGCCCGCCACCGGGACCGAGCCGGCCCGCCACGGACGCACCCGAGCGGCCGGCGGACGACCCGTGACCGCCTCACGTTCGCAGCGCCGGAGCATCGTTCCGACGCGGTCCGCCGTCACCCGCACGGCCACGTCGGCACCCACCCCGGGACCCGTGCACCCGAGCGGCCGGCGACGGGCCCGCGGGGGCCGGAAGGCAGGCGTGTCGCCGCCGTGGCGCGACCACGGGACACGGCCGCCGTCTGGCGAGCGGCGGTGGGTGCGGGGTGGGCGGCTCGCTCCGGGTGCCGGCCACTGGCCTCGGGGCCGTCGTGCCGGGGGCACGACGTCCCGGCGCCGCGGACACGCGCGGCAGGCGCGGTCGCGCTACGGCTTGGTGACCAGGGCGATGGCCTCGTCGGGGTCGTCGGTGATCTGGAACAGGGCCTCGTCCACCGGGGAGGCCTTGCCCTGCGCGATGACCGTGTCGCGCAGCCAGTCGGCCATGCCGCGCCAGTACTCCGTGCCGACCAGCACGATCGGGAAGCGGGTCACCTTCCCGGTCTGCACCAGGGTCAGCGCCTCGAACAGCTCGTCCAGCGTGCCGAGCCCGCCCGGCAGCACGAGGAAGCCCTGGGCGTACTTCACGAACATCGTCTTGCGGACGAAGAAGTAGCGGAAGTTGACCCCGATGTCGACGAACTCGTTCAGCCCCTGCTCGAAGGGCAGCTCGATGCCGAGGCCGACCGAGACCCCGCCGGACTCGCTGGCGCCCCGGTTGGCCGCCTCCATCGCACCGGGTCCGCCGCCGGTGATCACCGCGAAGCCCGCCTCCACCAGCCCGCGCCCGATCCGCACCCCGAGCTCGTACTCGGGCGATCCCGGCGGCGTGCGGGACGAGCCGAAGACGCTGACCGCGGGGCCGAGCTCGGCCAGCGCGCCGAAGCCCTCCACGAACTCCGACTGGATCCGCAGCACCCGCCACGGATCGGCGTGCACCCAGTCGGAGGGTCCCCGGGTGTCGAGCAGCCGCTGGTCCGCGGTTCCGGCCATCACCTGGCCACGGCGCCGAAGCACGGGGCCGAGCTGCTGTTCGCGCCGGCCCTCCGGCCTCTCGCTCGCCGACTCCGGATCCGGGTCCCGCCTGCTGCTCATGCTGTGCTCCTCACGACCACCGTCGGCCCCCTGCCGGGACGGCGATTTCAGCCTACGCGCCCGGCGTGGCCAGCCAGGCCCGAAGCCGCTCCTCGCAGCGCACGATCAGCTCGGTGGCCACCCGCTCGTCCTGCCGATGCGCGAGGTTGGGGTCACCCGGGCCGTAGTTGACGGCGGGCACGCCGAGCGCGCTGAACCGGGAGACGTCGGTCCAGCCGTACTTCGGGCGGGCCTGGCCGCCCACCGCGTCGAGGAAGGCGCGCGCGGCCGGATGCCTAAGTCCCGGGAGCGCGCCGGGCGCGTGGTCGTCGACGGTGAACTCCGCGACGCCGCAGTCCGCGAAGACCTCGCGGACGTGGGCGAGCGCCTCCTCGGCCCCGCGGTCGGGCGCGTAGCGGTAGTTGACCGCCACCAGGCACGCGTCGGGGATGACGTTGCCGGCCACCCCGGCCTCGATGCGCACCGCGTTGAGCCCCTCGCGGTACTCCAGGCCATCGATCACCGGGCGCCGGGGTCGGTACTCCGCGAGCCGGGCCAGCACCGGGGCGGCGGCGTGGATGGCGTTCTCGCCCATCCAGCCGCGGGCGGAGTGCGCCCGCCGTCCGGGCAGCCGCAGCAGCACCCGCAACGTGCCCTGGCAGCCGCCCTCCACCTCCCCGTTCGAGGGCTCGAGCAGCACCGCGAAGTCGGCGGCCAGCCACTCCGGATGCGCGTCCGCGAGGTGCCGGAGCCCGTTGAGCTCGGCGGCCACCTCCTCGTTGTCGTAGAAGACGAACGTCAGATCGCGGTTCGGGTCGGGCACGGTGGCCGCGATCCGCAGCTGCACGGCGACGCCGGACTTCATGTCGCAGGTGCCGCAGCCCCACAGCACACCGTCGTCGTCCAGCCGGCTGGGCAGGTTGTCGGCGAGCGGCACGGTGTCCAGGTGGCCGGCCAGCACCACGCGCTCGTCCCTGCCGAGGTCGGTGCGGGCCACCACGTTGTTGCCGTGCCGGTCCACCCGCAGCCAGGGCAGCTCGTCCAGGGCCGCCGCCACGGCGTCCGCGAGCGGTCGCTCGGTGCCGCTGACCGAGGGGATGTCCACCAGCCGGGCGGTGAGCGTGGCGGCGTCCAGGCCGAGATCGAGGCTCGGCGCCGGGTCCGCCGGTCCGGAGGTGCCCGAAGAGCCGGACGAGGAGCGAGGGGAGGGAGGGGACGGTGGTACGGGTGGTGGCTCGGGTGCCTGCATGAACGTCACCGTACCGGGGGGTCGGGCAACGGCCCGGTGACCCGCTACCTTTGGTCGCGTGCCCGAACGGACATCGAGCAAGCGCCGCCGCCGCGGGGTGGGCGGTGCCTTCACGGTCCTGCTGCTCCTCGGGATCGCCGGATACGCGGTGGTGCGCTACGACCCCGGGGACGAGCCGACGCCGCACTGCGCGGTGGTGGGCCAGTCGGGGAACGTCGCCTTCACCATGGAGACGCAGCAGGCCGCCAACGCCGCGACCATCGAGGCGGTCGGCTCGGCGCGCGGCATGTCGGAGCGCGCGGTGACCATAGCCCTCGCCACGGCCATGCAGGAGTCGATGCTGCGGAACCTGGACTACGGCGACCGGGACTCGCTCGGCCTGTTCCAGCAGCGGCCCTCCCAGGGCTGGGGCACGGAGCAACAGGTGCAGGACCCGGTGTACGCGGCGGGGCAGTTCTACGACCACCTGGTCGAGGTGCCGGACTTCGAGTCGCTGCCGCTGACCGAGGCCGCGCAGGCGGTGCAGCGCAGCGCCTATCCGGACGCGTACGCCCAGCACGAGCAGGAGGCCGAGTTGCTGGCCGCGGCCCTGACCGGCCGGCGGGCGGCGGCGCTGAACTGCGTGATGGGCGACGAGCCGGTGCGCGGTCGGCCCGAGGAGATAGCGGCGCGGATAGACCGCCAGTTCGGCGGCGGGGTGCGGGCGAACGGGGACGGCGCCCGGATCACCGTGCCGACCGGGGCCGCCGGCGAGCCGGGCCGGGGGTGGGAGCTGGCGCACTGGGCGGTGGCGCACGCCGCGGAGCTCGGCATCGAGCAGATCGTCTACGGCGAGCGGGTCTGGGAGGCGGACCGCTCCACCGAGGGCTGGCGCGAGATCACCGACGAGGAGGACGCGGTGGCGGCCGGACCGACCACGGAGTTGCGCCTCGCCACCTTCGCTCCCCGCTAGCCGCCGGCGCGCGTTTCTGGTCCCGGCGGCGCGTGCGCCGGGGCGACCGCCCGGATTCCCCCGGATGCGCGCGGACGCCCCTGCCGTAATTCACCCGACCGGGTAAGTCGCGCCCCCGGCGCAGGATTTGCCGATGGACGGCCGTAATTCCCGGACAGGGGTGGGAAATGACGTGCCGTCACGCATTCCGGGCCGGAGCGCTTGACCGTTTTCTCCTGACTCGATAATGCGATGCATTGCCAAGCCTTTACTCGATCGACCGCAACCTCGACGGCCGCTCGGCCGATAGTCACGGCGTCCGGCCGAGACCGCCCGACCATCGGCCGCGCCGGATTCGCACGTCCCTTCGGAACAGCACCCCCGGGCAAAGGAGCACCATGTCCAACCCTCTCAAGCGCCGCATGGCCAGGGCCGCGCTTCTCCTCGCGGCCGGCGCGGCGCCGGTCGTCTCCGGCGGCGGCCAGGCCAGCGCCGCGGAGCTGCCGACCTCGGACCTGTCCGGGCTGACCGCGTTGGACAACGCCGCCGTCGAGACCACCCTGGGCAGCGTCACCGAGACGGCGAACGGGATGGTGGAGGAGCTCGCGGGCGACGCCGCCAGGACCGCCATGCCGATCATCGCGCCCGCCGCCGAGGAGCTCGCCGCGGAGACCGCGTACACCACCGGAGCGCTGCTGCACAACCTCGCCATGACCGTGGCCGCGAACAGCCCTTCGCCGTACGAGCTGGAGCGGATCCTGCCCTCGCTGGACGACCCCGACCTGAACGGCATCACGCTGTAGCGCGGACCCGACCTCCGCCGGACCCCGGATGCGCTCGCCGCCCGGGGTCCGCCGCCTTCCCGGCCGCCCTGCCCAGCTGCGCCGCCCGGCTCAGCCCAGCCGTCGCACCGCCTCGGCGACCCGCTCGTCCGTGGCGGTCAGCGCCACCCGCACGAAGCTCTCGCCCGCCGCCCCGTAGAAGTCGCCGGGCGCCACCAGCACGCCCTGCTTGCTGAGCTCCCCGACGGTGTCCCAGCACGGCTCGTCCCTGGTCGCCCAGAGGTACAACGACGCCTCGCTGTGCTCGATGCGGAACCCGCGGCCGCGCAGCGCGGGGCGGAGCGCGGCCCGCCGGGCCGCGTACCTGGCGCGCTGCCGGGTCACGTGCCGGTCGTCGCCGAGCGCGACGACCATCGCCGCCTGTACCGGACCCGGCATCATCATGCCGGCGTGCTTGCGGATCGCCCGCAGTTCGCCCAGCACCGCCGGGTCGCCGGCGAGGAAGGCGGCGCGGTACCCGGCCAGGTTGGACCGCTTGGAGAGCGAGTGCACGGCGATCAGGCCGGTGACGCTGCCGCCGCAGACGTCCGGGTGCAGGATCGAGACCGGATCCGCCTCCCAGCCCAGCTCCAGGTAGCACTCGTCGCTGACCAGCAGCACGTCGTGCCGCCGGGCCCACGCCACCGCGGCCCGCAGCGCGTCCGGGGACAGCACCTGTCCGGTGGGGTTGGCCGGGGAGTTCAGCCAGAGCAGCCGCAACCCCTCCGGGCAGCCGCCGGTGCCCCATGGGCCCGACTCCGCGCCGTCGCCCGCGGCGGCCAGCGCGCTCGCCGCGTACGGCACCGGTTCGGCGCCGGCCAGCCGCGCGCCCACCTCGTACGTCGGGTAGGCGAGTTCGGGGAACGCCACGGCCTCGCCCGGGCCGATGCCGAGCTGCGCCGGCAGCGACGCCACCAGCTCCTTGGAGCCGATCACCGGCAACACGTGCTCGTGCCCGAGGCCGCCGGCGCCGGTCCGGCGCTCGCACCACCCCAGGATCGCCTCGCGCAGCGCCTCGGTGCCCCACACGGTCGGATAACCGGGCCGGTTCGCCGCCTCCGCCAACGCCCGCTGCACGGACGCCGGCACCGGGTCGACCGGGGTGCCGACGGAGAGGTCGACGATGCCGTCGGGGTGCGCCGCGGCGGTGGCCTTGTACGGTTCGAGCCGGTCCCACGGGAAGACCGGGAGGCGGGCGGAGACGGACGGCACGGGGTGGCTCACTTCCCTCGACAGGGCTTGTCACAACCACTGGTCCCGCGCGGCGGGCGCCGCGCGGGACCAGGGACGAACGCGGTGGGATGTGGGATCAGGTCCTCACTCGTCGTGCTCCTGCGGCGGAAGCGCCGAGATCACCGAGTGGTCCCGCTCGATCAGACCCAGCTTGCTCGCGCCGCCGGGCGACCCGAGCTCGTCGAAGAACTCGACGTTCGCCTTGTAGTAGTCCTTCCACTCCTCCGGGGTGTCATCCTCGTAGAAGATCGCCTCGACGGGGCAGACGGGCTCGCAGGCCCCGCAGTCCACGCACTCGTCGGGGTGGATGTACATGGAGCGCTGACCCTCGTAGATGCAATCGACGGGACACTCCTCGATGCAAGCCTTGTCCTTCAGGTCCACACAAGGCTGCGCGATGACATAGGTCACGCTGTCGGTCCTCCTCCTCAAGGCGGCGATGCGCCGCGTGGCGCCCGGGAGCGCGGTGTCGTCGATGCTCAGCCCTAGTATCGCCGCTTGTGGCCGAAGGACGCACACGAGGGGCTGAAAGACGGTGGATTTCATCGCGGGCGGACGTCTGACGATCAGCATCACCCACGCCGACGTGGGCAAACGCGTCTCCGTGCGGACGCGTCTGCCCTCCGGATCCGGGCCGCGGCCGGCCCGTTTCACGGACACGGTGGGCGTGCTCACGGCGTGGGAGGGTGGTGTGCTCAGCATCACACGCCGGAACGGACAGGTGGCCAGGCTCGGGGAGGCCGAGATGGTGGCCGCCAAAGTGGTGCCGCCCGCACCCACGCGTCCCCGGGGCGTTCCGGCGGCGAGCGTCGCCGAGCTGACGGCCGTCGGCGCCCGCGGCTGGCCGGCGCTGGAGAGCGAACGGATCGGCGGCTGGACGGTGCGCGCCGGCGCGGGCTGGACGCATCGCGCCAACTCGGGCTTCAGATCCGGAGCGGGAGCGCCCGACCTCGATCGGGTGCTCCGGTGGTACGCCGCGCGCGGGCTGCCCGCCGTGCTGCACCTGACCAGCGGCGCCGAGGGCACCGACGAGTTGCTGGACGCCGAACTCGACAGGGCCGGTTGGCGGGCCAACCGGGCCACGGTGTGCCAGGTCGCCGCCCTGGCCCCGCTGGCGGACCGGCCGCCGGACGAACGGGTGGTGGTCGGCCGCGCGTTGACGGACGCCTGGGTGCGCGGCAACCCGGCCGCGCTGCGCGATCCGGTGACCGCGCGCCGGGTGCTGACGGGCGGGCCGTCGGTGTGGTTCGCCACCGTGCCCGACGCGGACGGCGAGGCCGCGGCGGTGGGCCGTTGCGTGGTGGACGGCCGCTGGGCCGGGTTCGCGGCGCTCCGGGTCGCGCCGGCGCACCGCCGGCAGGGCCTGGCCACCGCGATGATGGCCGAGCTGGCCCGGGCGGCGCTCGGCGACGGCGCGAGCGCCGCCTATCTCCAGGTGGAGGCCGACAACGCCGAAGCCCAGACCCTCTACCGGGGCCTGGGCTTCGCCGACCATCACCACTACCAGTACCGGGAGCACCCCGGCGGGGCGCACCAGCGCGAGGGCCGGGCCTAGGGCCACACCGCGCCCTCGACGATCGCCTCGCGGCGGCCCTCCCCGTAGTCCGTCGTCGCGGTCTCCCGGAGCACCGGGATCATCGCGGCCGCGGCGTGCTCGGGCGTCATCTCCACCAGCCCGGCGCCGGCGTCGATCATGATGCCGTCGAAGGTGCTGCCGTAGGCGGCGGCCAGTCCCTCGGTGTCGAGCACCGGCTGGAGGGTGCCGTCCTCGCTGGGCTCCATGGTCAGCAGGCCGGAGAGCGTCTCCGGGCTGAACGGCAGCTCCGTGCCGGCGGCGATCAGGTAGACCAGGCCGGACATCGCCGGTTCGGCGAACTCCTCCATGGCCCGCTGCACCTCGGCCTCGTCGACCAGTGGATCCTGCGTGGTCACGGGCAGTTCCACCGCCGGGTCGCGGCCGGTCGCCGCGCGGTCCCGGAAGGCCGACTCGACGGCGTCGGCCGCGGCCTCGATGTCGATGGTGTTGCCCGACTGCCCGGGGCTGCCGATGGCCTCGCCGTTCTCGAACGTGACGGTGCCCTCCACCGGGGCGCCGTCGCCCGCGGCCTGGCTGGCGATGTCCTCCAGCGCGGTGGTCAGCTTGGCCCGGTCGACGGAGAACACGGCGTCCTCGGTGCGCGCGGCGCCGAACAGCGAGCCGATCACGGTGACCGGGCTGTAGTCCTGGCCCGAAAGCTCGCGGACCGTGGTCTCGGTGTCGATGACCAGCCCTGCGACGCTGGGCTTGAGCTCGATCTCCTCCCCGCCGACGAGCAGCGTCAGCGGATCCGAGTTGGCCTGGTCGAGGGCGGCGTCCAGCCGGTTGACCGCCTCCTGGGAGGTGGTGCCGCCGATGTCGACGCCGAGGACGCTGGTGCCCTTCGGCACGTCGTCGGAGTTGAGCAGCAGCCCCGCTCCGTAGGCCACGACGGCGAGGCCGACCACGCCGACGACCAGCAGCCGGGTCCGGGCGCGCCGCTTGCGGCCGCCGGCGGAGGCGGGCGCGGGCGCCGGTGTGGACGTGGGCTCGTCGTCCTCGGCGAGCGCCGGGTCGGGTCCTGGCGGCGGCACGGCGAGGCCCTCGCCGACCGCGGCCGGTTCGGGGTGGTTCAGCGGTGGCGCGGGCGGGAACGGGCCGCCGAGGTCCATCGTGGTGGCGGCGGGCTCCTCGCCGGGCGGCGGCGCGATCGGCATCGATCCGCTGCCGGGCCCGGTGGTCGGCCCCGTGGGGCCCCCGGCCGGCGACCCGGCCGCGGGCCCGGCGAACCGCTCGGTGCCGTCGGGCGGCGTGTCGGTGGGCTGGAACCACGAGGGTCCCGACCGTCCGAGGCCGGGGATCCCGGCCGCCGGGGTCTCGGTCGGCGACGGCGGGGCGCTCAGGCCCGGCACGCCGGCCGGCGGGGTGTCGCCGCGCCGCGCGCCGGGGAACGCGCCGGTCCCGGGGCCGTCGGACGCGGGCGCGCCGACGACCGGGAACGGGGCCGTGTCGGTGGCTCCGACGGGCGGCATGGGGGCGGTCGCGGGACCGGGGCCGACGCCGGGGAACGGGGCGCCCTCGGCATCCCGGCCCACGATCGGCGTCGCGCCCGTGGCGGGCCCCGGGACCATGCCGGGAAACGACGCGCGGTCCGACTCCGGTCGCGCGGCGGGGCGCTGGCCGGGAGCCGGGGCCACACCGGGGAACGGCGCGCCCTCCGCGTTCCTGCCGACGGTCGGGGTGGCGCCGGTGGCGGGGCCGGGTCCGGGCGCCGGCGCGCCGGCGTCGCCGGGGCCGACCCTGGGCGGCTTGCGGGGCTCGAACCAGGAACTGGTCTTCTTGCCGTCCCCCGAACCACCGGCGGGCGTGGGCTTCGTGCCCGGCGTGGGCGCCGGCGCCGGCGCCGGGCCCGCGACGCCACGCGCGGTGGCCTCGTCGACGGTCTCCCGCACCACGATGGGCGGAATGGGCCGGGATCCGGGGATGTTGATCCTGGCGCGGGTCGTCATCGTGGTCTCGGTCTGCTTCTCCTCCGACTGCGGAGCGCCGGGGCGGGCCGCGCCCTCCCCCTCGCTCCCCCATCCGCGAGGATTGGGGGGCGGGTTGTCAGTTTCACGACTCAAGGCAGGATCTCCCGGTTGGCTACACCACGGGACCGGGTCGCTGCCAGGCCCAGCGGCGAGCCCCACGATACTGGGGCGCGCGGGGTGCCACGTCGCCACCACAGGATCGGCACATCCCGGCGGACCGCCGGCCCGACCCCGAAACGGCCCGGAACCGAAGCGCTAGCGCCGCGGCGTCTGAACGTCCGGAACGGCGAACAGCGGTCGTCCGACGGGTGCGAGGGCGACGGACGCTCCCGCCAGCGCCATCCCGCCCAGCAGGAAGACGTAGCTGCCCACGCCCGAGGCGAAGATGAAGTCGCCCTGCGGACGTGACGCGGTCAACAGCAGAACGGCCAGCGCCCACCCGCCGGCCGGCGCCCCGGCGCCGGCCCGGGTGCGGGTCGCCAGCGCTCCGCCCCAGAACAGCCCGGCGGCGCCGCCCAGCGACAGCAGCAGGCCGAGCGGGAACCATCCGGCCTGGACGAGCGATCCGGCGACCCCGGCGAGCAGTCCGAGCGCCCCGAGTCCCAGATAGGCCAGCAGTCGGCCGGGCCTCGGCCGGTCGGTCAGCATGCGGTCTCCCCTTCGGACCCCTTGGCGGACTCCAGCCCGGCGAAGACCGAACGGGCGCCCGCGGGGACCGGTACGCCGGCGCCGAGCTGGTAGCACTCGGTGGTCCACAGCGGCTGGACCAGGCCGTTGGACAGCACGAACGCCTCGTCGCCGTCTCCGGTCGTCGGCACGATCTCGATCTGGGTGGCGTGGGCGGCCATCGCGGCGGCCTTGGCGGCCGCCTGGGACGGCGTGCCGACCACGGTGAGCGCGATCTCCTCGTCCGGAACCACCCCGGGCACGCCCGAGAGCTCGGCGACCCCGGAGAAGCGCCCGGGACCGGCGGCGCGCAGGCGCGCGAGCCGGCGCTCGGCATGCGAACGGGGCACGCAGTTCCACAACACCCGCGCCACGCGGTGCCCGTCGCGCCCACCGCCCGCGGCGGCGGCGAGTTCCACCCCGCGCATCGCGACCCGGTGCGCCTGGATGTGGTCGGGGTGCCCGTAACCGCCGTCCGGGCGGTAGCCGATGACCACGTGGGGCCGCACCGCGCGGATCACGTCGGCCAACTCCGCGGCGGCCTCGTCCACGTCGGCGGACCAGAAGGCGCCGTCCCGGTCGTTCGTCGGCAGGCCCATCATCCCGGAGTCACGCCAACGGCCCGCGCCGCCCAGCAGCCGGTGGTCGGCGACGCCGAGCGCCCGCATGGCGGCGGCCAGCTCGCCGACCCGGTGGGGGCCGAGCGCGTCGTCCCGGTCCGGGGCCAGATGCGCCAGCCCGGGCGGGATGACCTCGCCCTCCTCGCCGAGCGTGCAGGTGACGAGCGTCACCGCGGCGCCCGCCTCGACGCAGGCGGCCATGGTGACGCCGTTGTTGATCGACTCGTCGTCGGGGTGCGCGTGCACCAGCAGCACGCGCCCCTCGCCATCGTTCATGCGCCGAGCTTACGTGGGCGGTCGGCCCGTGCCGTCACCGGTCAGAAGCTCAGCTGGCCGATCACCTCGGCCATCGTGTCGCCGAAGTCGCTGATGCTGGGAGCCAGGCTGGAGCTGGCCAGGTAGAACCCGAGCAGGACGCAGACGAAGGCGTGCAACGCCTTGAGTCCCGCCTTCCTGACCATCAGCACAACGACCACCAGCAGCAGCAGCGCCGCAGAGACGGTCATGACGCCGGATCACCTCCATAGCCCATGCTCGGTTCCGGATGGCATCTTCGGAAGCCTCTTACCACCACGCGCTACGGATCTTAACTATCGGTGTCAGGACACGGCTCGGTGCACGGGTGCAGACGAGGGGCGCACGCGCCGTTCGCCCGCTGGTCGGTCACGCGGCGGTCAGACGATCACCTGGCGGTCATCACGATGTCCTCGCCGCGCGAGAGCGTGGTGCCCTCCTCGGGGAAGTGGCAGGCCGTCAGGTGTCCCTCGCCGTTGCCGGCGATCCGGACCAGCGGCGGCTCCTCGTCGGCGCACTTCTGCTGCGCCTTCCAGCAGCGGGTGCGGAACCGGCAGCCGGACGGCGGATTGGTCGGCGAGGGCACGTCGCCCTGCAGCCGGATCCGCTCCCGGCGCGCCGGCTCGGCGTCGTTCCCGTTCCCCGTCCCGCTCTCCGTCCCGGTCCCGGCGGCGGTGCCGGTCCCGTGGTCGGCGTCCTCGATGACCTCGTCGAGGATCTCGTCCATCACGCTCTCGGGCACGGCGGACAGCAGCGCGTGCGTGTACGGGTGCCGGGGCCGCTCGTAGATCGCCTCCCGGTCGCCGAACTCGACGATCTTCCCCAGGTACATCACGGCGATGCGCTGGGAGAAGTGCCGCACCACGGCCAGGTCGTGGGCGATGAACAGGAAGGCGATGCCCAGTTCCCGCTGCACCTTCCTGAGCAGGTTGACCACCTGCGCCTGGATGGACACGTCCAGCGCCGAGACCGGCTCGTCGGCGATGATCAGCTTCGGCTCCAGGGCCAGCGCCCTGGCCACCCCGATGCGTTGCCGCTGGCCGCCGGAGAACTCGTGCGGGAAGCGGTTGTAGTGCTCGGGGTTGAGGCCGACCGTCTCCAGCAGCTCCCGGACCCGGGCCTCCCGGCCGCCCGGCGGCTCGATGCCGTTGATCTCCATCGGCCCGCCGATGATCGTGCCCACCGTCTGCCGCGGGTTGAGCGACGAGTAGGGGTCCTGGAAGATCATCTGTATCTCGGACCGGACCGGGGCCAGCTCCCGACGCGTCGCCCGGCTGATGTCCTTCCCGCGGTAGCGGATCTGTCCCGCGGTGGGTTCGAGCAGCCGGGCCAGCAGGCGTCCGGTGGTCGACTTGCCGCATCCCGACTCGCCCACCAGGCCGACGCTCTCGCCGGCGTGCACGGTGAAGTCGAGCCCGTCCACGGCCTTGACCGCGCCGACGGTCCGCCGGATCGGGAAGCCGCCCTTGACCGGGAAGTGCTTGACGAGTCCCTCGACCGTCATCAGGGGTTCCCCGACCGGCACCGCCGCGTCGTTGTTCTTGCTGAGGGCTGTCATCGCTGTCCTTGGCTGTCCGTAATGGGTTGGCCCGGGGTGTCCCGTCGGGAGGTGCGCTAGCCGAGTCGCGGCAGGACGCGCTCCACGAAGAACGTCCGCTTCTGCTCGGGGGTGAGGTGGCAGGCGGCGCCGCGCCCCTCGGGCAGCGCCGGCCGGTCGTCGACGCAGGAGAGGGAGTCGGCGACCTCGGGGGGATAGCCGCAGCGCGGCTCGAACGGGCAGCCGGGCGGCGGGTTGAGCAGGCTGGGCGGGCTGCCGTTGATCGGCACCAGTTCCTTCTCCACGTCGCCGGCCAGCCGCGGCATCGAGGTCAGCAGGCCCCAGGTGTACGGGTGCTGGGGACGCTGGAGCACCTCGCGGACGCTGCCGCGCTCCACGGCCTGGCCGCCGTACATCACCAGCACGTCGTCGGACACCTGGGAGACCACGCCGAGGTCGTGGGTGATCAGGATGATCGCGGAGCCGAACTCCCGCTGCAGTTCCTGGAGCAGGTCGAGGATCTGCGCCTGGACGGTGACGTCCAGGGCGGTCGTCGGCTCGTCGGCGATCAGCAGGTCCGGGTCGCAGACCAGCGCCATGGCGATCACCGCACGCTGCCGCATGCCGCCGGAGAACTGGTGCGGGTAGTCGTCCACCCGGAGCTTGGGGTTGGGGATGCCCACCTTGTCGAGCATGTCGATCGCCCGCTCCCGGGCCTCGCGCTTGGACGCGCCCCGGTGCTTGCGGAACGGCTCCGCTATCTGGAAGCCCACGGTGTGGTACGGCGAGAGGGCGGTCAGCGGGTCCTGGAAGACCATGGCCACCTTGTTGCCGCGCAGCCGCTGCAGGCGGCGTTCCCCGGCGCCGGTCAACTCCTCGCCGTCGAGGTGGATCTCGCCGGAGATCGTGGTGTTCGCCGGGTTGTGCAGGCCCATGATCGCCTGGTTGGCGACGGACTTGCCGGAGCCGGACTCGCCGACGATGCCGAGGGTGCGGCCGCGCAGCACGTCGAAGCTGAGGCCGTTCACCGCCTGCACGACGCCGTCCTCGGTCCGGAAGCGGACCCGCAGGTCCCGCACCGAGAGGAAGGGGCTGTCGTCCGCCGCGCCGCCGCCCGCCGGCTCCCTGTCCTTCGCCAGGCTGGTGCTGGTGCTCGTGGTCACCTGGGTCCCCTCCCTAGGCCAGCCGGACGCGCGGGTCGATCAGCGCGTAGCAGGCGTCGATGATGATGTTGGACACGACGATCATCAGGGCGGCGAACAGCATCACGCCCATGAGCATGGGAAGGTCGGACTCCTGGACGGACTCGATCGACAGCCGGCCCAGGCCGTGCAGCGTGAACGTGTACTCGGTGATCATCGCCCCGCCGAACAGCGAGCCGAGGTCGACGCCGAGGATGGTGACGATGGGGATCAACGAACCCCGCCACGCGTATCTGAAGAACACCACGCGCCCCGACATGCCCTTGGCGCGCGCCGTGCGGACGTGGTCCTCCTGGAGCTGTTCGACCAGGGTGGCGCGCGACATACGGGTGTAGTTCGCGGTGAAGATCGTGGCCATCACCAGCCAGGGCAGCAACATCCCGGCGAACCAGGCGGCCTGGTCCTCCGTGAAGGGCACGTACTCGGGTTGGCTCAGCCATCCGGTGTTGTAGACGAAGAGCGCCAGGGCCAGCGGGCCGAGGAAGTAGATCTGCGCCGAGCTCAGCACCAGCGAGGTGGAGCTCATGCTCTTGTCGAGCATGGTGCCGCGGCGCCAGGCGGCCAGCATGCCGAACGCCAGGCCCAGGACCAGGAAGATGATCGTCCCGCCGATGGTCAGCGACACGGTGACCGGCAGCCGGTCGAGGATGGTGTCCAGCACCGGCTCGTTGTTGCGGAACGAGAAGCCGAGGCAGGGTGCGGGGCAGTCGCCGGCCGGGAAGTTCCGCCCCATGAAGAGGCCCACCATGTAGTCCCAGTACTGCACCGGGATGGCCTTGTCGATGCCGAGGTTGCGCTCGACGATGGCGAGTTCGTCCGCGGAGCAGTTGCCCTTCCCGCAGGCGAGGATCGCGGGGTTACGCGGGATCGCCCAGAACAGGAAGAACGTGACCGCGCTGATGAGCAGCAGGATGACGATGGCGCCCAGCGTTCGCCGGAGGATGAATCGGAGCATCGAGAGCAGCCTTAGGACTTGTGAATCCGTCGGAGGGAGGCCGGGACCGGCCGGGGCGGGGCGGGTGCCCGCTCACGCGCGTGAGCGGGCACCCCCTGGCGCTTGGGTCACACGTCCGTGACGAAGAGCTTGTTCATGTCGATGGTGCCGAGGTCGTCGTTGAAGACCGCGCCGCCGACCTTCGAACCGTGCAGCATCGGCTGCCGGTAGTAGTACATCGGCACGACCGGGAGGATCTCCTCCAGGATGTGCTTGTTGAGGTTGAACCACTCCGTGGCCTGCTCCTCGACGTCGGTGATCTGGGTGATCCGGTCGATCTCCGAGTTCACGAAGTCGTCGTTCAGGTGGCAGTAGTTCGCGGCGCCGTCCTCGATCTGCCGGCCGTCCATGAGCGGCGGGATCACGGTGGACGCGGAGATCCAGTCGTGGCCCCAGTTGCTGCGGTAGATGTGCAGGTTGTTCTCGACGACGCCGATCTCGTCGTAGTACGTCTCGATCGGGCCCTGGGTCCGGTTGACCGAGAAGCCGGCCTGCTGGAGGGCGTCCTCGATCGCGGACGACGCCGACTGGTCCTCGGCCCGCACGTTGTTGTAGAAGTTCAGCTCGTAGCCGACCGCGTCGGCCTCCTCCAGCAGCTGGCGCGCCCTGTCGACGTCGCCCTCGGGCTTCTCGAGCTTGCCGTACGGGTCGTACCCGTCCTCGTAGCCCGGCAGCAGCGGGCTGATGATGCCGCCCGCGTACTGGCCGCCGATGGGGCCGCCGTAGGGGTTCAGCACGCCGTTCAGCGGGATGGCGTGGCAGATCGCCTCGCGGATCTTCTTGTCGGTGACCATGTCCATGTTGATCGCCAGCATGGCCACAAACGGCTGGAATCCGTCGATGAAACGGTCCTCGTACTGCGGGTCCTCGAGCACCGTCTGACCGTTGCTCGCGTCCAGGCCGTTGTTGAAGGTCACCGCGTACTGGTCGTCGCCGCGGTCCGCCATCAGCCGGCTGGTGGAGTCCTCGTAGGAGTGCCCGAAGGACATCTCCCAGCGGTCCGGGTAGTCGTTCCTCGCCGCGTCGGTCTCGGCGTGCCAGTGCTCGTTCCGCACCAGGACCATGGAGCGGCCGCTCTCGTAGGACTCGATCCGGTACGGGCCGCAGCACAGCGGCTCCCGGTCGTAGTCCTCCTGGGTGTCGCCGGCCTCGGAGACGATCGCGTAGCCGGGCATGGCCAGGCAGTACGGCAGGTCGAGCTGCGGCTGCTCGAAGTGGAAGATGATCGTCTTGTCGTCCGGCGTCTCCAGCACGGAGTCCGGCAGGTGGCTGCCCTCGTAGGGGCCGCCGGGCAGCAGCTCGCGGTAGTTCGCGGGGTCGTTGGCCAGCCAGCCCTGGAGGTACTTCGGGCCCTGGGCGATGAAGTCGGCGAAGAGCCGCTCCACGGTGTGCCGCACGTCGGCCGACGTGATCGGGTCGCCGTTCTCCCAGAATATGTTGTCCTTGAGCGTGTACTTCCAGGTACGCCCGTCCTCCGAGGTCTCGCCCGAGTCCGTGGCGAGGTCGCCGATCACCGTGTACTCGCCCGCGTCGTCGAGTTGGACGACGGTGAGGCCGCGGTGCAGCAGCCGGGTGATGGTCGACTCGGCGGACACGTAGACCTGGCCCGGGTCGAGGTGCTCGGGCGGCGACTCGTTCAGCATGTAGAGCGTGCCGCCGCGCGTGGCGCCCTGCACCTCGGGCGCCGGGCCAGTGGACTTCTCGGCGTCACCGAAGAGGACGCCCTCCAGCTCCTGGGGGCCCTCCACCTCGGTGTTCTCACCGCCACCGCCGCCGCCGCTGCTGCACGCGGCGAGCGCCAGACCGCCGCCCATGGCGAGCGCCGACCTTCTCGAAAACTCGGGCAGCCTGAAGCCCCGCCCGCTACCCAGTGCTCTCTCGCTCATGGGTTCCTCGCACCTGCCCGTTCGTTGTCTCTGTCAGTAGGTCGTTTCCGGAAAGTCGGTGTCGGTCAGCGGACGGTCTTCGGATCGAAGGCGTCGCGGACCGAGTCGCCCAGGAGGTTGAAGGCGACGACGAAGATCACCATCGCCACTCCGGGGAAGAACATGTAGGTGAGGTCGTTGTGGTACACCCCGGCCGCGGTGGCGAACATCCGGCCCCAGTCGGGCGTGGGCTCCGTGACGCCGACGCCGAGGAACGACAGCGCGGCGACCGTGGTGACGAAGTTCGGCAGCATGTACGTGAACTGCACCAGGATCGGCGAGACCACGTTCGGCAGCAGCTCCCTGCGGATGATCCGCCAGGGGCTGGCCCCGCTGACCTTCGCGGCCTCGACGAACTCGCGTTCCCGCAGCGCCAGGGTGGCGCCGCGCAGGATGCGGGCGAGCGTCATCCAGCCCAACACCCAGAGCACGAGGATGATCGAACACACCTTGACCCAGGTCGGCGTCTCCTCGCGCGGGTCCATCAGCAGCGAGCCGACGATGGGCAGGAACGCCACGAAGAAGAGCTGCTGCGGGAACGCCATCATCAGGTCGGTGATGCGGCTGATGAAGTAGTCCCACTTCCCGCCCAGATACCCGGCGGTGATGCCGACCACGATCGCGGTGAGCGTGGCCAGCACGGTCACCACGAGGGCGAGCAGCAGCGAGGTGCGGATGCCGTAGACCAGCAGCGTCAGCACGTCCTTGCCGCTGTTGGGCTCCAGCCCGAACCAGAACTCGCCGTCGATGCCGCCGTTCGGCTTGATCGGGTAGCCGTACGCGTTGAGCAGGCTGGTGTCCTCCTGGCCGTACCGGGTGTACGGATCCTTGCCGTAGAGCCAGGAGATGACCGGGGCGAGTAGCGCGATCGCGAAGAAGAAGAGCACCACGAAGGCGGATATGACCCCGACCCGGTCACGCCGGAAGCGTCGCCACATCAGCTGTCCGGGAGAACGGCCGACCAGTTCGGGCGCCGGAGCCGTCGCCGGAGTGGCATCGACCGACTCGGCCGCCTTGGCGACCTGGGTTGGGCTGGACATCGTTGGCCCCCGACGTGTGGACGTGCTGCGCGTGTAGATCGCGACTGTGGCAAGGCACACAGTTTCTCGTCAAGCCATAGCATTGGTATGAGCCAATGACAGCCAAATGGCAGGACAAAGTTATGCCGATTGAGGCCGTAACGTGCTTGACGGGGCAGCTTTATTTCCGAGAAATCCGGACAAATGCCGAGGCAGGGTGTTAACAATCAGGCAACAGCGCGGACCCTACACCGATATGCGAACGGCCCAGACTGAGGCGGTACGGCCGTGCGGGTGCCGTAGGACCGGGGTGGTGTGGATTTCGTGTCCATACCGCCCCGGTCCCCGTCACCGCGAACCGGCCGCGGGCTGAGTGCCCGTCACCCGTTGCGCACCCGTTCCTCGGCGAAGTGACAGGCGGACGGATGCCTGACCGGGCCCGTGGCCCGGCTCAGCCGTTGCGGCACCACCAGTGGCGGCGTCTCCTCCGCGCACCGCGGCCGCGCCTTCCAGCAACGGGTGCGGAAGCGGCAGCCCGACGGGGGGTCGGCGGGCGAGGGCACGTCGCCGGCGAGGATGATCCGGTCCCGCCGCTGTCGCGTCTCGGGATCGGGCACCGGGACGGCGGAGAGCAGCGCCTGCGTGTACGGATGGGTGGGGTGGTCGTAGATCTCGGTCTCCGTGCCCGTTTCCACGATCTGCCCGAGGTACATCACGGCGATCCGGTCCGAGATATGCCGCACCACGGACAGATCGTGCGCAATGAACACATAGGAGAGGCCGAACTCCGCCCGGAGCCTCGCCATGAGGTTGATCACCTGGGCCTGCACCGAGACGTCCAGCGCCGAAACCGGCTCGTCGGCCACGATGATCCGCGGCCGGAGCGCGAGTCCCCTGGCGATGCCGATGCGCTGCCGCTGACCGCCGGAGAACTGGTGGGGATAACGGTTGAGATATTCCGGATTGAGTCCCACCACGTCGAGGAGCTCGCGCACCAGGCGGCGCCGGTCGCCCTTCGGCGCCACCTCCGGATGGATGTCGAAGGGTTCGCCCACGATGTCCCCGACCGTCATCCGGGGATTCAGCGAACTGTAGGGATCCTGGAAGACCATCTGGATGTCGCGCCGAACCGCCTTCAACGCCCGTCCGGAGAGCCGGGAGATGTCCTCGCCCTGATAGCGGATCTCGCCCTCGGTCGGCCGCTCCAGGCTGGTGATCAGCTTGGCCACGGTGGTCTTGCCGCAGCCCGACTCGCCCACCACCCCCAGGGTCTGCGCGGGCCGCAGGTCGAAGGACACGCCGGAGACGGCCTGCACCGCGCCGACCTGACGGCGCAGCAGCACGCCCTGGGTCAGCGGATAGTGCTTGACCAGGCCGCGCACCTGGAGGAGGGGCGGGGCGCCCGTCGGCGGCTCACCGGTGCGCTCGTCGGTCGTGGTGGTCTCCGTCACCGAGGATCTCCTTCCAGAAGTGGCAGGCGCTGGAGCGGCCCTCGGCGACCGGGTGCAGCGGTGGTCGCTCGGCGCGGCAGACCGCCCGGGCCAGCGGGCAGCGGGGGTGGAACGGGCAGCCGGACGGCACCGACAGCAGGTTCGGTGGCAGGCCCCTGATCGCCGCCAACTCGCGTCCCCTGCGGTCCAGGCGCGGGATCGAGGCGAGCAGCCCTCTGGTGTACGGATGGGCGGGAGCCGCGAACAGCCGCCGGACGGGCGCGTGTTCCACGACCCGGCCCGCGTACATCACCGCGATCCGGTCGGCGACGTCGGCGACCACCCCGAGATCGTGGGTGATCAGGATCAGCCCCATCCGGTACTCCCGGCGCAACTCGTCGAGCAGGTCCATCACCTGCGCCTGCACGGTCACGTCGAGGGCGGTGGTGGGCTCGTCGGCGATGATCAGCTCGGGCTCCAGCGCGAGCGCCATGGCGATCATGATGCGCTGGCGCATGCCGCCGGAGAACTGGTGCGGATAGTCGCCCGCCCGCTCCCTGGCCGCCGGGATGCGCACCCGGTCCATCAGCTCCACCGCGCGTTCCCTGGCCTCCCGGCGCGGCGCGCCCCGGTGCACCCGGTACATCTCGGCCAGCTGGTAGCCCACGGGCAACACCGGGTTGAGGGCGGAGAGCGCGTCCTGGAAGATCATCGCCATCCGCTCGCCGCGGACCCGGCGCCGCTCCTCCGCGCCCAGGGTGAGCAGGTCGCGGCCCTGGAACCGGACCTCGCCCGAGGTGATCCGGCCCGGCGGCGTCTCCAGGATGCCCATCACCGCCTGCGCGGCGACTGACTTCCCGGATCCCGACTCGCCGAGCACCGCGAGCGTCTCGCCCGCGTCCACGGCGTAGCTCACCCCGTCCACCGCCCGCACCACGCCGTCCCTGGTGGCGAACTCGACCCGCAGGTCCCGCACCTCGAGCAGCAAGGCGACCAGCCTCCTTTCGCGCCGCGGGCGTCGCGCCGCGGCGTCCGACGTCAGCGCAGCTTCGGGTCGAGGGCGTCGCGGACCGCGTCGCCGAGCATGATGAAGGCCAGCACGGTGAGGCTCAGCGCGGCGGCCGGGTAGAGCAGGATGTGGGGCGCGTTGCGGAACTGCATGCCGTCGGAGGCCGCGGAGATGTCCACGCCCCAGGAGACGGTCGGCGGGCGCAGCCCCACCCCGAGGTAGCTGAGCGTCGCCTCCAGGGCGATGAAGGTGCC
The DNA here is from genome assembly GCF_039871525.1 of Streptomyces sp. B6B3. NCBI lineage: Bacteria > Bacillati > Actinomycetota > Actinomycetes > Kitasatosporales > Streptomycetaceae > Streptomyces > Streptomyces sp. B6B3. The sequence continues at coordinate 483,691 of NZ_JBDPLU010000002.1, forward strand.
CAGCATGATCGTGGCCATCACGATCACCGGGGCCACCGCGTTGGGCAGGATGTGCCGCAGCAGCAGCCTCGCGTTGCCGGCGCCCAGCGCCCGGGCGGCGAGCACGTAGTCGTGCTGCTTCGCCATCACCACCGCGCCGCGGGCGATGCGGGCGATCGGCGGCCAGCCCAGCGCGGCGATGACCAGCACCACCGACCAGACGCCGGTGAGCGTGATCATGCTGAGGAAGACGATGGCGCCGAGCACCATCGGGATGCCGAAGAACACGTCGGTGAGCCGGGACAGCAGCGCGTCGAAGCCGCCGCCGTAGAAGCCGGCGAGGCCGCCGACGACGCCGCCGAGCAGGGCCACGCCGAGGGTGGCGCAGACCCCGACGGCGATCGAGGCGCGGGCGCCGTAGACGGTGCGGGTGTAGACGTCGCAGCCCTGGCTGTCGAAGCCGAACCAGTGCCCGGAGGTGGGGCCCTGGAGGGAACGGCCGAGTTCGCAGCGCACCGGGCTGCCGCCGGCGACCAGTCCCGGCCAGAGGGCGACGACGACCAGGCAGGCGATCAGCACCGCGGAGACCAGGAACACCGGGTTGCGTCGCAGGTCGTGCCAGGCGTCGGACCACAGGCTGCGCGCCGCGCCGGGCTCGGGCCCCGCGGCCGCCTCGGCCGGCGGCCGCGCGTCCGGGGACAGGACGGCGTGCTGTTCCTCAGGCATAGCGGATCCTCGGGTCGAGCACGGCGTAGAGCACGTCGACGATCAGGTTGGCGAGCAGGAAGATCAGCACCAGGACGACGACGAAGCCGACCACGGTGGGCGAGTTCTGCCGGAGGATGCCCTGGTAGAGCTGGTAGCCGACGCCCTGGATGTTGAAGATCCGCTCGGTCACGATGGCGCCGGCCATCAGGTTGCCGATGTCGGTGCCGAGGTAGGTGACCACCGGGATGAGGGAGTTGCGCAGCAGGTGGCGCACGGTGGTGCGGCGGCGCGGCAGGCCCTTGGCGACGGCCGTGCGCACGTAGTCGGCGCGGGCGTTCTCGGCGACCGAGGCGCGGGTGAGGCGGGTGACGTAGGCCAGCGAGACCAGCGCGAGGATCAGCCCGGGCACCAGCAACTCGCCGAGGCCGGCCGTGGGGCTGACGGCCGGGTCGATCCAGCCCAGCCGCACGCCGAGGAAGTACTGGGCGGTGGTGCCCAGCACGAAGGTGGGGACGGCGATGACCACCAGGGTCAGCATCAGCACCGAGGTGTCCATCGGACGGCCGCGGCGCAGTCCGGTGAGCACGCCGAGGGTGATGCCGACGACCATCTCCAGCACCAGCGCGACGAGCATCAGCCGGAAGCTGATGGGGAACGAGTGCTCCATCAGCGCGGTGACGGGCTGGCCGTTGAAGGCGGTGCCGAAGTCGCCGGTGAAGATCCGGGTCATGTAGTCGAGGTACTGCCGCCACAGCGGCTGGTCGAGGCCGAACTCCTCGCGCAGCGCCCGGGCGGTGGCGGGGTCGGGGGCGCGCTCGCCGAACAGGGCGGTGACCGGGTCGCCGAGCGCGTACACCATCACGAAGATCAGGAAGGTGGACCCGACGAAGACCGGGATCATCTGCAGCAGGTGCCGGACGACGTAGCGCCCCACGCGGGCCTCCCTTCCTGGGCTTCCTGGTACTCGACTGGTCCCGAGGGTCAGCTGACCCTGATGTCGGTGAAGACGGGCACGGAGAAGGGGTTGAGCTTCACGTCGCTGAGCCGCTCCGAGTAGCCGGCGGTGCCGTTCTGGTACCACAGGGCGATCGCCGGCAGGTCGTGCACGATCTGCTCCTCCGCCTGGTGGAAGAGGTCGGTCGCCCGCTGCTCGTCGGCGCTGGCGTTGGCCTGGTCGACCAGATGGTCGAAACGCTCGTTGCTGTAGCCGGCGTCGTTGGAGGACGCGTCCGTGTAGTACAGCGGCTGCAGGAAGTTCTGGATCAGCGGGTAGTCCATCTGCCAGCCGGTGCGGAACATCCCGGTCATCTCGTCGGCGAGGATCTGGTTGCGGAAGTCGGCGAAGGTGGGCACCGGGTTCACGGTGCAGGCGCCGGTGTCGTTCAGCACGTTGTTGATGCTGTTGCAGACGGCGTCCATCCACTGGCGGTGCGAGCCGGTGTCCACGTTCGAGCTCAGGGTGATGGAGCCGCCGGGCAGTCCGCCGGCCTCCTCGATCAGCTGACGGGCGCGGTCCGGGTGGTACTCGCACGCCGCGCCGCAGATCCCCGGATCGTAGCCGCCGTCCCGGCCCAGCACCGGCGAGGTGAAGTCCTTCGCGGGGGTGCGGGTGTCGTGGTAGATCCGGCTGGTGATCGCCTCGCGGTCGATGGCCATCGACAGGCCCTCGCGGATCTTCCTGGCGTCCTCGCCCTGCCACGCCTCGTCGTAGAGCGGGAAGGAGAGGGTCTGGATGATCCCGGCGGGCTGGTTGATGTAGCGGTCGCCGAGGTCGGCCTGGGCGTTCTGCAGTTGCGAGGCCGGCACGTCGTCGATGATGTCGAGGTTGCCGGCCTGCAGGTCGGTGTAGGCGGTGTTGTTGTCGGTGTAGACCCGCAGCTCCACGCCGTCGTTCCTGGGCTTGTCGTCGCCGCGGTACTTCTCGTACGAGGACAGCAGCATGCTCTGGCTCGGCGTGTAGGAGTCGACCCGGTAGGGGCCGTTGCCGACCGGTTTGGCGAGCCAGGCCTCGTGGTCGTCGAAGAACGAGCGGGGCAACGGAGCGTAGGCGGCGTAACCGAGCGTTTCCGGCCACAGCGAGAAGGGCTCGCTCAGCCGGACGGTGAACGTGTGGTCATCCACCACTTTCAGGCCACTCATGGTGTCGGCCGAGGGCTCCGCCCCGGGGTCCACGGGATGCACGTCCTCGTAGCCCTCGACGAACTGGAAGAAGTAGCTCCCCACCTGCGCGTTGTCGAGGTGCGCGCCGTAGTTCCAGGCGTCCACGTAGGACTCCGCGGTGACCGGGCTGCCGTCGTGGAAGGTCCAGCCGTCCTCGATGGTGATGGTGAAGTTCCGCTGGTCATCGGTCTCGATGGACTTCGCCATCATGTCCTCGGCCCGGCCGGTCTCCGGGTCGTAGCGCTTCAGGCCACGGAAGATCATGTCGAGGACCTTGCCGCCCTGCACCTCGTTGGTGTTGGCCGGCTCCAGTGGGTGGGCGGGGTCGCCCCAGGAGGCTCGAATCACCGCCCCGTCCGCGCTCGCGGTCCCGTAGCCGTCGTCCCCGCCGCATCCCACCGCCGCCAGGGCGAGGGCGGCGGTGGTCGCGATGACCCAGGTCAGACGCGTGACCTCGCGCATGGATGCCTCCTTGGGCTGACCGAACGTCACACTGGGATCCATAAGACACTTAATGTGGTTTTTAGGGGCAGACCGGGCCCCGTTAAGTCCCCCGTGTTGCCCAGAAACCCCCATATGACGGACGTACCTGTCGAGATATCATTTCGATAACGACCGCCGGGTAGCCGACGCCACGCGTCGGTTTATGCGCTAGGAGGCGCGGATGCGCAGGAGAGGCATGCACTGTCGCTCACGGCACGACGTCCCGTCCGGCTTCACCTCTCCCCCCACGGCCGCCCCCATCACTCGCGCCACAGCCCGCGTCACCGCTCTGCTCACCGCCCTGGTCGCCACGCTCGGGGCCGCCGCGCTCACCGGCTGCTTCGCCGACACCGGTACCACGGCCGAGGAGCAGCCGGGCGCCCCCGCGCTGGAGCCGACCGTCGAGCCCTCGGCCGAGCCGCCCCGGGTGCCCTCGGGTGCCGAACTGCCGGGCCAGGTGATCTCGCTCGACTTCTACGACGAGGACCACGGCTTCGCGCTGCTGGCCGACTGCCCCGACGCGCCCCCGTACACGTGCAGCTACCGGGTGGCCAGCTACGACGGCGAGGCCGTCTGGCGGCTGGCGCAGACCCCGCTGCCGCCCGTCGCGCCGAGCGACCTCGACGCGACGATCCAGGCGGCCGGCCCCGGACACGCGCGGCTGGCCGCCGTCACCCACGGCGCGGGGCTGCCCTCCGAGGCGCACGCCTGGCTCACCACGGACGGCGGTGGCAGCTGGCGGGCCACCGACTTCGAGCCCACGGGCACCGCGACCGGGATACCCCAGGGCGCCCTGCTGAGCACCGCCTCCGCGGTGGACGGCCGGCTGGCCGTGCTGCTGCCGGACACCGCCGAGTACCGACTGCTGGAGCCGCAGCCGCCGCTGGAGGAGCTCGGCGCCCCCGGGCGCCTGTCCGACGGCCGGTACTGGGTGCCGGGCCTGGACGCCGACGGAGACCCCGCCGTGGCCGTGTGGCGGCCGGAGGACGGTGGCTGGCGCACGCTCGCGCCGCTGCCGACCGCGCCCGAGTTCCTGGGCTCGGTGAGTCACCGTCAGCTGGAGCTGGCGCTCGGGCCCGACGGGCTGTACGCGTTCGAGACCGGCACGGCGGATCCGGAGGAGGACAGCGGCTTCCAGTCCGGCCTGTACCGGAGCAACCTGCTGGGCATCTACCACAGCGCGGACGACGGGCGCACCTGGGAGCGGGTGTGGACGCACGTCGACACCAGTAGCCGCCCGGCCTCCGTGTTCGGCAGCCCGATCGCGGCCGCCGACGGCACCCTGGTGGTGTACGCCGACGACTCGATCTACGTCAGCGAGGACGGCGGGAGCACGTTCACCATCTCCCGTCCGGGGCCGCCGCCGGAGGAGCCCGCGCTGACCCGCGCCGGGTACCTGCTGACCGACCTCGACCACCCCGGCCACTACCGGATATCCGCGGACGGCTTCAGCTGGCACACCATCGTGCTGGGCAGCGACGAGACCTGACGGCCGGCCGCCGGCCCGCTGGGCTGGGGACCGCCGGGCTGTGTCTAGTGGCGCTTGGCGCGGGCCGTGGCGCGGGCCCGCTCCCGCTGGTCCAGCACCACCTTGCGGATCCGCACCTCGGTCGGCGTGACCTCCACGCACTCGTCGTCGCGGCAGAACTCCAGGGACTGCTCCAGCGAGAGCTTCCGCGGCGGCACCAGGCTCTCCGTGGTCTCGGCCGTGGAGGCCCGCATGTTCGTGAGCTTCTTCTCCTTGGTGATGTTCACGTCCATGTCGTCGGAGCGGGAGTTCTCGCCGACCAGCATGCCCTCGTACACCTCGGTGCCCGGCTCGACGAAGATGGTGCCGCGCTCCTGCAGGTTCAGCATCGCGTAGGCGGTGGCCGCGCCCGAGCGGTCGGCGACCAGCGAACCGCTGCGCCGGGTGCGCAGCTCGCCGGCCCACGGCTCGTGCCGCTCGAAGATGCTGTGCGCGATGCCGGTGCCCCGGGTCTCGGTGAGGAACTCCGTGCGGAAGCCGATGAGCCCGCGGGACGGCACCAGGAACTCCATCCGCACCCAGCCCGAGCCGTGGTTGGTCATGGTCTCCATGCGGCCCTTGCGCCCGGCCATGAGCTGGGTGATCGCGCCCAGATGCTCCTCAGGCGCGTCGATCGTCATCCGCTCGACGGGCTCGTGCACCCGGCCGTCGATCTCCTTGGTGACCACCTCGGGCTTGCCGACCGTCAGCTCGAAGCCCTCCCGGCGCATCGTCTCCACCAGGATCGCCAGCGCCAGCTCGCCCCGGCCCTGGACCTCCCAGGTGTCGGGGCGCTCGGTCGACAGCACCCGCAGCGAGACGTTGCCCACCAGCTCGCGGTCCAGGCGGTCCTTCACCAGCCGGGCCGTCACCTTGTGTCCCTTGCCGCCGCGGCCGACCAGCGGGGAGGTGTTGATGCCGATCGTCATGGAGATGGCCGGCTCGTCCACGGTGATCAGCGGGAGCGCCACCGGCTGCTCCGGATCGGCCAGGGTCTCGCCGATCATGATGTCCGGGATACCGGCCACGGCGCAGATGTCGCCGGGCCCCGCCTGTTCGGCGGGGCGGCGGGTGAGCGCCTCGGTCATCAGCAGCTCGGTGATCCGAACGTTCTGCGCGCTGCCGTCGCGCCGCAGCCACGCCACGGTCTGGCCCTTGCGCAGGTCGCCCTGGCGGATCCGGCACAGCGCGATCCGGCCCAGGAAGTTGTCCGCGTCGAGGTTGGTGACGTGCGCCTGCAGCGGGGCGTCCGCCTCGTAGACCGGCGCCGGCACGGTCTCCAGCAGCGTGGTGAAGAACGGCTCCAGGCTGTCGCTGTCGTCCGGCACCGTGCCGTCCGCGGGCTGGGTGAGGGAGGCCACACCGTCGCGGGCACAGGCGTAGACGATGGGGAACTCGATCTGGTCCTCGTCGGCGTCCAGGTCGAGGAAGAGGTCGTAGGTCTCGTCGAGCACCTGGGTGATCCGGGCGTCCGGACGGTCCGTCTTGTTGACGCAGAGGATCACCGGCAGCCGGGCCTGCAGCGCCTTGCGCAGCACGAACCGGGTCTGCGGCAGCGGGCCCTCCGAGGCGTCCACCAGCAGCACCACCGCGTCCACCATGGACAGGCCGCGCTCCACCTCGCCGCCGAAGTCGGCGTGGCCCGGGGTGTCGATGATGTTGATCACCACCGGGTCGCCGCCGCCCTTCGGGTGATACCGGACGGCGGTGTTCTTGGCGAGGATGGTGATGCCCTTCTCGCGCTCCAGGTCGCCGGTGTCCATCACCCGCTCGTCGATCCGCTGGTGCGCGGCGAAGGCTCCCGCCTGCCGGAGCATGGCGTCGACCAGGGTCGTCTTGCCGTGGTCGACGTGGGCGACGATGGCGACGTTGCGGATGTCGTGGCGCGTGGGCATGGCTGCCATCGTACGGGCCGGCGGGGGGCTTCCCGCCGCCAGCGTCCTCCTGTCCCGGCGGCCGGGCCCTCCGCTCCGAGCCCGAGGTCAGCGGCGGAAGCCGATGTCCTGGTACCGCGGCGTGGCCAGGCCGTGGGCGCCGACGCCGGCCAGGTCGTTCCTGGCGGCCACCAGTTGCGGCGGCTGGTAGAGCGGAAGCGAGCCGGCCACCGTCCACAGCTGGGCGTCCGCCCGGCGCAGCAGCTCGTCCTGGGCCGTCGCGTCGAGCTCGCCCGCGGCCTGCCTCAGCAGTTGGTCGACGTAGTCGGTGCCGACCCGGGAGTAGTTCTGCCCGAAGGTGAGCTGTCCGCCCGGCAGCGTGCGCGGCTTGGCGAACAGCGAGGGGGCGTCGGTGGCCGGGAAGGCGGTGGCAGGCCAGGAGTACAGCGCGAGGTCGAAGGCGCCGCCGGGGAGGGTCTCGGCGAAGAACTCGTCCGCCGGCACCTCGGTGAGCTCGGCGCGCACGCCGACCTCGGCGAGCATCGCGGCGATGCGCCGGCCGGTCCCGCGGAGCGCCGCGGCGCCCGGCCCGTCCGGGAGCACGAGGCGCAGCTCCAACGGCTTCCCGTCCCTGCTCCGCACCCCACCGGCGTCGGAGCCGGCGTCGGAGCCGGAGCCGAACCCGGCGGCGACCACTCCCGCCGACCCCGTCGTGGAGGTCTCGGCGGGGGTCTCGGCCGGGGTGGGGCGCCACGGCGTGCCGACGCCGGCGGGCAGCCGGACCCCGTCGTCCACGTCGTCCCAGCCGCCCGGCACGGACCACGCGGCCGCCGACTCGTCGAGCCGCCAGCCCGCCTCGTCCAGCAGGGCCTCGGCGGCCGCCGGGTCGCCGGAGCCGTCGGCGTCCCCCCAGCCGGGGGCGGGCGGCGCGTCGCTGGTGTCCCAGTACCGCGCCTGGTCGGCGGTCCGCAGGTGGCTGCCGAGCGGCTGGACCGGCAGCCCCGCGGGTTCGTGCACGGCCGCGGCCAGCGCCGCCCGGTCGATCGCGCCGGCCAGCGCCCAGCGGACCCGTTCGTCGCCGAGCGCCGGCGCCGCGGCGTTCAGCGTGAGCTGCGTGTACCCGGGGTCGTAGGCGCGGTAGACCGTGAGGTCGTTCAGCCGGTCGGCGAGGTCCCGCTCGCGGGCGGCGAACGCGTCGCCCCGCGCTCGCTCCGCGGCGCTCAGCGCCCCCAGATAGCGGTCGTGGGCGCGCGCCGCCTCGGCCCGCGCGTCCGACGTCTCCGAGGTGGCCGCGGCCAGCGCGGCGGTGGCCAGCGCGTGCATCGCCGCGCCGGCGTCGGCCGGGGCCGCGCCGGCCGGAGGCGGTGCGGCGGCTCCGGCTCGGTCGTCCTGCGCCGCCTGGAGGTATCCGGCGGCGTCGATCCTCCCCCAGCCTCCGGCCGGGGGGACCCCCTTGGCCTCGGCGGGTGCGACCTCCGCGAGGTCGAGTTCGCCGGCCAGCAGCGCGTCCCGCCGTTCGCCGCTCGACACCGCGGCGAACACCAGCTCGTCGAGCAGCGCGGGCCGGCCCCACCAGGCGTCGTTGCGGACCAGGGTGATGGTGCCGGCCGCCCGGTCCACCTCGGCGACCGCGAAGGGACCGCCCGAGGCGGGGGGTTCGGCGTCCCGGGCGGGCCCCTCGTTGAAGAGGTCGGCGTCGCCGGTCACCGAGCTGGGGTAGAGCGGGCTGAACAGCGCCCGCCAGTCGGCGTGGGGCTGGGCGAAGGTGACCGTGACCTGGTGTTCGCCGGGCCCCTCGGCCACGCTGGCGATCCGGTCGTAGCCCGCCGCGCGGGCCGCCGGGTAGTCGCGGTCCGTGCCGTTCAGCGCCTGCCACTGGGCGCGGAAGTCCGCGACTCCGAGCGGCCGGCCGTCGCTCCACGCGGCGTCCGGGTGCAGGGTGTAGACGACCGTCTGTCGCGGTTCCCGCTCGGTGACCTCGGCGGACACGAGCACGTCGGCGTTCGGCCGGGGCTCGCCGCGCTGGTCCAGCGTGAAGAGCGACGGCAGCACCGCCCCGGCCACCTGGGCGGTCACCGGGCCCGCCGCCTGGTGGTAGGTGTTGAGGCTCTCCGGCAGCTCGTCGACGCCCCAGGTGACGGTCCCGCCGGCGGTCAGCTCGGCGCGGGGGACGACGGCCACCGAGGGTCCCGTCGCTCCGCCGAGGCCGTGGGGGTCCCCCCGGCCGGAGGCTGGGGGAGGGTCGGCCCCGCCGGCGCAGCCCGCCAGCAGCGCGGCCGCCGCCGCGAGCAGCGCCGCGGCGCGGCGCGATCGGTTCGGGCCGCCTGACATCCCTGCACCTCCGGGTCCGAGTCGGGACCGTCCGCCGGGCGCCCCTCCCCCGCGCCCCCTCCGCGTTCCGATCAACAGACCGTCCGTCGATCGCACCGGTGCGTCCGCGTGCCACTGAAGAGGACGAGCGCGGGCCCCTGGTGACGACACGGCGAACAGCCGCGCGGCCATCACCCGTACGGAGCAGCGCACAGCTGAGGTGGACGGCGCGTGACGTCACCGTGCCCTACCGCCCCCTTCCCAATCACCTGTGTCAGGAGACACACTTCATCGTCCAGGTGGTGGACCACCGAAGGAGGTGGTGGGAGATGTCGCCGCACGACGAGCTTCGTGCCGCGCAGCGCTGCGTCGACGACGTGGCGCGCTGTCTCTCCCGCCTGGACCTGCAGCCGGGTGACTGGCCGGACGGGCGCCGGCCGCGCCGCGGCGCCAACCACCCGCGGGAGAGCGGGGAGCCGAAAGAGGGCTCCGACGCGCCTTACGATCACCGGCCGTGGGTAGGCGCGGACGACGAGGGCCTGGGGTGCCGCCACTGATGCCACCCCCGTTACCCCCGCCCCCGACGCCGGACCCACCGGCGAGGGCCGTTCCGGTGGCGACTCCGACGTCGTCGCCGCCCTGGCACGGCCTCGGGGAGAGACCCCCACCCGCTCGCCGCCCGACCGCACGCTGACGTTCCCCGTTCTTCGCCCCGGAGAGACCCTTGGCCACCGAAACCAACGCCCCACCGGCCCCCGCCCGGGCCGCCATCACCGAGCGGCACCTGCGCACCGACCGCTGGTGGCTCGCGCCCACCGTCACCGTCGCCGCACTGCTGGTCTTCATCGCCTACGCCACCTGGCGGGCGTTCAGCAACGCCGACTACTACGCCGCCCCGTACGTCTCGCCGTTCTACTCGCCCTGTCTGGCGGAGAACTGCGTGGACATGAAGGGCGGCCCCAACTGGGCGCTGTTCGGGGACTGGTGGTCGCTCTCCCCGGCGCTGATCATCCTCGTGCTGCCGCTCGGCTTCCGGATGACCTGCTACTACTACCGCAAGGCGTACTACCGCGGCTTCTGGGCCTCGCCGCCGGCCTGCGCGGTGGCCGAACCGCACCAGCGCTACACGGGCGAGACCCGCTTCCCGCTGATCTTCCAGAACAGCCACCGCTACTTCTTCTACCTCTCCGCGGTCATCGCGGTGATCCTCACCTACGACACCCTGCTCGGCTTCCGCAACGAGGACTACGAGTGGGGCCACATGGGGCTCGGCTCGCTGCTGCTCCTGGTGAACGTGATCCTGGTGTGGGGCTACACGCTGTCCTGCCACTCCTGCCGGCACATCATGGGCGGCCGGCTGAAGAGCTTCTCGAAGAACCCGGTGCGTTACCGCATGTGGTCCCTGGTGAGCCGACTCAACGGCCGCCACGCGACCCTGGCCTGGGCGTCCCTGACCAGCCTCGGCCTGTCCGACCTGTACGTGTACCTGCTGGCCACCGACGTGTTCAACGACCCGCGGCTGTTCTGAGCCCCAGCGCTCGTCAGACGACCCAGAGACGACTAGGAAAGGTACGAGAAGTGGAACGGCAGTCGTGGGATGTGGTGGTGGTCGGCGCCGGCGGGGCCGGGCTGCGGGCGGCGATCGAGGCCCGCGAACAGGGTCTGCGCACGGCGGTGATCTGCAAGTCGCTGTTCGGCAAGGCGCACACGGTGATGGCCGAGGGCGGCGTCGCCGCCAGCATGGGCAACGTCAACTCCGGCGACAACTGGCAGGTGCACTTCCGGGACACCATGCGGGGCGGGAAGTTCCTCAACCACTGGCGGATGGCGGAGTTGCACGCCCAGGAGGCGCCCGACCGGGTGTGGGAGCTGGAGACCTGGGGCGCCCTGTTCGACCGCACGCCGGACGGCAGGATCTCGCAGCGGAACTTCGGCGGTCACGAGTACCCGAGGCTCGCGCACGTCGGCGACCGCACCGGGCTCGAGCTGATCCGCACGCTCCAGCAGCGCGTGGTGGCCCTGCAGCAGGAGGACTTCAAGGAGACCGGCGACTACGAGTCCCGGTTGAAGGTCTTCCAGGAGTGCACGGTGACCCGGGTGCTCAAGGAGGGTGGCGACGGCGACCGGGTGGCCGGCGTCTTCGCCTACGAACGTGAGTCCGGCCGGTTCTTCGTCATCGACGCGCCCTCCGTGGTGCTGGCCACCGGCGGCATCGGCAAGTCGTTCAAGGTGACGTCGAACTCCTGGGAGTACACCGGCGACGGGCACTCGCTGGCGCTGCTGGCCGGCGCGTCCCTGGTGAACATGGAGTTCGTGCAGTTCCACCCGACGGGCATGGTCTGGCCGCCGTCGGTGAAGGGGATCCTGGTCACCGAGTCGGTGCGCGGTGACGGCGGGGTGCTGACCAACAGCGAGGGTCGGCGCTTCATGTTCGACTACATCCCCGAGGTGTTCAAGGAGCACTACGCGCAGGACGAGGCCGAGGCCGACCGCTGGTACACCGACCCGGACAACAACCGCCGTCCGCCGGAGCTGCTGCCCCGCGACGAGGTGGCCCGCGCCATCAACTCCGAGGTGAAGGCCGGCCGCGGCTCCCCGCACGGCGGCGTGTTCCTCGACGTCTCCAGCCGGATGCCGGCCGAGGAGATCGTCAAGCGGCTGCCGTCCATGCACCACCAGTTCAAGCAGCTGGCGGACGTGGACATCACCAAGGAGCCGATGGAGGTCGGCCCGACCTGCCACTACGTGATGGGCGGCGTGGACGTCGACCCGGACACCGCGGCGGCCACCGGCGTGACCGGGCTGTACGCGGCGGGCGAGGTGGCCGGCGGGATGCACGGCTCCAACCGGCTCGGCGGCAACTCCCTGTCCGACCTGCTGGTGTTCGGCCGCCGCGCCGGTCTGTACGCGGCGCGGTACGCCGCCGGGCTCGACCCGGCGGGCCGGCCGGCGGCCGACGACGCCGAGATCGAGGGCGCGGCGAGCGAGGCGGTGCACGCCTTCGCGCCGGCGGAGGGCGCCGCCGACACGCCGGAGAACCCGTACACGGTGCAGCAGGAGCTGCAGCAGACGATGAACGACCTGGTGGGCATCATCCGCCGGGAGTCGGAGATGACCGAGGCGCTGGAGCGCCTGGAGGGCCTGCGCGAGCGCGCCCGCCGGGTGAGCGTGGAGGGCCACCGGCAGTACAACCCGGGCTGGCACCTCGCCCTGGACCTGCGGAACATGCTGCTGGTCAGCGAGTGCGTCGCGCTCGCCGCCCGGGAGCGCCAGGAGTCCAGGGGCGGCCACACCCGGGACGACTACCCCCAGATGGACCGTGCCTGGCGCAAGCTGAACCTGCTCTGCTCGCTCAGCGCGGACGGCCGGATCGAGCTGACCCGCCGCGATCTCCCCCCGATGCGGTCGGATCTGCTCGAGCTGTTCGACAAGAACGAACTGATGAAGTACCTGACCGAAGAGGAGCTGACGCAGTGAGCGGCGCAGAGACCACCACACGCTACGACGCGCACTTCCGGGTGTGGCGGGGGGACGCCGAGGGCGGGGACCTCGAGGACTTCACGGTGGAGGTGAACGAGGGCGAGGTGGTCCTCGACATCATCCACCGCCTGCAGGCCACCCAGGCCCAGGACCTGGCGGTCCGCTGGAACTGCAAGGCGGGCAAGTGCGGCTCCTGCAGCGCGGAGATCAACGGCCGGCCGCGGCTGTTGTGCATGACCCGGATGTCGCAGTTCGAGCGCGACGAGACCATCACCGTGACGCCGCTGCGCACCTTCCCGGTCATCCGCGACCTGGTCACGGACGTCGGCTTCAACTACCAGAAGGCCAGGGAGATCCCCTCCTTCGTGCCGCCCGAGGGCGTGAAGCCCGGCGAGTACCGGATGCAGCAGGAGGATGTCGGGCGCTCGCAGGAGTTCCGCAAGTGCATCGAGTGCTTCCTGTGCCAGAACGTCTGCCACGTGGTGCGCGATCACGAGGAGAACAAGGAGGCGTTCGCGGGGCCGCGTTTCCTGATGCGGATGGCCGAGCTGGACATGCACCCGCTCGACGACGCGGAGCGGCAGGGCCTGGACCGGCAGCGCGCCGTCCAGGAGGAGCATGGGCTCGGCTTCTGCAACATCACCAAGTGCTGCACCGACGTCTGCCCGGAGAGCATCAAGATCACCGACAACGCGCTGATCCCGATGAAGGAACGGGCGGTGGACCGGAAGTACGACCCGCTGGTCTGGCTCGGCAACAAGATCCGCCGCCGGGGACGGGAGGACTGACGCCGCCGGCCGTCTGCCGACCCTCCGCCGGCCGTCTCCCGGCCGTTCACCAGCCGCTGCCCGACCGAACCGACGATGGCAGTGGCCTGATCCGTGTGCGCAGGGTGACGCGCTGGCGTAGGGTCTGGCATATGCGGATCGGGGGTGAGGAATGAACGGCAGCAACCTGCGCCCGTGGCAGGTGATCCGGCAAGACGAAAACGGTGGTCGCTATCGCATAGGCCACTGCGCGACGCGCGCCGAGGCGCACCGGCTCATCCGGCGACTCGAATCGGGCGCCGCGGCGCACTCCGCAGGCGCCCCGGCTCACTACCTCGTGGAGCGCGTCGAGCCGGGGGTCCGCGCGCACCGTTGAGCCCCGGCGGCGGCACCGACAGGCACGGTGACGCCACCGGGGCACAATCGTCCTTATGGGACATTTCCTCCCCTGCGGCAGGCCGAGGCCGTGAACCACCGCCCCGCCCCGCTCCGCTCACCGCTCGACGAGCTGCCGGTCGGCATCGTCGTGCTGGACGAGTCCGGCGCGGTCCTGCTGTGGGGCCCGATGAACGAGACGATCCTGGGCTGGTCCGCGGCGGAGGTGCTCGGCCGGCGCCTGTCGGAGCTGGCCCCCGAGGGCGGGGAGGCGTCCGTCGCCGAGGTCTACCGGGAGCCGCTCAGCGGGCGGTACTGGCGCGGGTCGCTGGCGCTGCGCCACCGGGACGGGCACCCGGTCCGGCTGGAGGGCCGGGGCTCGCTCGCGCGGCGGACCGACGGAAATCCCTCCATTCTCGCCATTCTCGCCGAGGCCCACTGGGTGGAGGGCATCGAACAGGAGCTGGCGGCGCTGGACGCCCTGTTCACGGCCTCGCCGCTGGGCATGGCGATCTTCGACCCGGAACGGCGCTACGTCCGGGTCAACGAGTCCCTCGTCCGAATGGACGACACGACCGAGGCCGAGATCCTCGGCCGGACCGCGCTCGACGTGCTGTCACCGCCGCTGTCCCAGGAGCTCCACAAACTCCTGGGACAGGTGCTGGACACCGGCCGACCCGTGACCGACCTGGTCACCGCCTCCCCGGACGGCAAGGGCTCCCGGTCGGTCTCCCTCGGCCAGCTGACCGACCGGGCCGGGCGGCGGCTGGGGGTCAGCTGCACCGTCATGGACATCACCGGGCGCCGCGAGGCCATGGCCAAGGTGGAGCGGGCCCGCGAGGAGCTGGCGCTGCTGAACGACGTCGGCCGCGCGCTGAGCGACCTGCTGGACGTGCGCGCCATCACCGAGGCGCTCGCCCGGGTGCTGGTACCCCGGTATGCCGACTACGCCACCGTGGCGCTGCTGCGTCCCGTGCTGCGCGGCGACGCGCTGCCCGAGCCGGCCGCCCTGGCCGGCCAGCAGCTGGTCCGGGTCGCGGTCGGCGCCCGGGACCGCACCCCCGCCGTCGACCGGTGGCTGGAACCGGGCGAGGAACTGCCCGTGTCGGCGGAGAACGTGCTGGGCGCCGCCCTGATCAGCGGCACCCCTCATCTGCTCACCTCCGCGGCCGAGATCTCCTCGCTGTCGCCTCTGGAGGCCAAGGCGCGCATGGCGCACGACCTCGGCGTCCACTCGATGATCAGCGTGCCGCTGCCGGCCCGCGGCACCATGCTGGGGTTGCTGACGGTCACCCGGGCCGGCCGGCGCGCGCCGTTCGACCAGCACGACCTGACGCTCACCACCGAACTGGCCGCCCGGGCCGGTGTCTCGCTGGACAACGCCCGCCTCTACGCCGGTGAGCGCGAGCGGGCCGTCACCCTCCAGCATGACCTGCTGCCGCGGGCCCTTCCCCGGTTGCCCGGTGTCAGCGTCAGCCACCGGTACGTGCCCAGCGGCATCGCGGCGGAGGTCGGTGGCGACTGGTTCGATCTCCTCCCGCTGGCCGGGGGCCGCGTGGCCCTCGTGGTCGGCGACGTCACCGGGCACGGGTTGCGCGCGGCGGCCACCATGGGCCGGCTGCGGACCGCCATCCGCACGCTCGCCGCGCTCGACCTGCCGCCGGGTGAGCTGCTCCGCCGGATGAGCAAGCTGAGCGGGGACATCGCCAGGGATCCGCACCATCCGCTGATGGCCACCTGTGTGTATGCCGTCTACGACCCGGCGGCCCGGGTCTGCACGCTGGCCAGGGCCGGCCATCTGCCGCCCGTGCTGTTCGCCCCGGATCCGGGCACCGGCCTGTGGGGCGCCCGGCCGCTCGACCTGCCCTCCGGCACGCCGCTCGGCGTGGACAGCCTGCTGGGGATGCGGGACGGCACGTTCGAGGAGCGGAGCTTCGAGGTGCCCCGGGACGCGGTGCTCGTGCTGTACACGGACGGGCTGATCGAGTCGCGCGGCGAGGACATCGGCGTCGGGCTGCGTCGGCTGTGCACCCAGCTGACCCGCGCCGCCCGCCCCGGCGGGCCGCTGGAACCGCTGTGCGACGACGTCATCGCGACCCTGCGACCGGAGGCCGTGGGCCCGCCGCACGGCGGCGGGACCGGGCCCGAGGACGACATCGCGCTGCTCGTCGCCCGGCTCGACGGGCTGCCCGGCGACGCGGTCGTCAGCCGGACCTTCCCGGCCCGGCGCCAGGCGGTCCGGGCCGCCCGCCACGCGGTGCGCCGGGCCCTGGACGACTGGGGCCTGGGGGCGCTGGCGGAGCGGGCCGAACTGCTGGTCAGCGAGTTGGTCACCAACGCGGTGCGGCATGCGGACGGCCCGATCGGGCTGCGCATGGTGCGCGGCGGTTCGTTGCTGGTGGAGGTCACCGACGCGCCCTCAGGCGTGACGGACCTGGGAGGCGTCCCCATGCCGGAGCCGGCCCGCGGGGCCGCGCTCGACGACGAGGGCGACGACGGGCTGCCGCTGGTGGCCGTGACCGCCCGCCTCTGGGGCACCCGGCGAGGCCCGGACGGCAGGACCGTCTGGTTCGAACTGGCGCTGCCCGACGTCGGAGGCCCGGACCCGCCCTGAGGGAGGTCGGGCACGAGCGTTGTCGGTGGTGGTCCGGGCCTGATCGCGGGCGACGACCTCCCGTGTGGCGAAGGCGCCGGGTTCCGAACGCACGGAGGCCCCTCGTGTCCCACCGGAAGGGGCCCGGCAAGGGCTAACGCACCGGGAGGTGGTACCCGACCCGGTACCGGTCGGCGGGGATGACCACGTCGGCCGTCTCCACCGGGAGGCTGCCGGCCCGGAAGGTGCGCGCGATGACCAGCACCGAATGCCCGGGGACGGCCCCGAGCAGCCGGGCCTCGGCGGCCAGGGCCGGGCGCGCCAGCACGTCCTCGGCGACGTTGTCCACCACCAGGTCGATGGCGGCCATCCGCTCCACCACCCCGCGGCCGGCCAGCGGGCCCTCCTCCGGCAGCATCACCGGGGTGCGGGCGGTGAGCCGCAGCGGCTCGTACGAGGTGGACAGCATCGCGATCTCGCCGCCGCTGCGGAACGCGTACCTGGTGCACATCACCGGGTCGCCCGGCTCGATGTGCAGCCGCCGGGCGATCGCCTCGCCCGCCTCGGCCCGCTCGCTGTGCGCCTCCCAGGTGCCGCGCACCCGCTCGTCGGTCTGCTCCTGGCGGAACGGCGAGGACTCGCCGAGCGTGCGGTACCCGCTGCGGCAGATGCGACGCGGCTCCGGCCGCTCCCTGACGTACGTCCCCGAGCCCGAGCGCCCCTCGACGAGGCCCTCGGCCATCAGCACCTTGCGGGCCTCCAGCGCGACCGTGTCGGACACGCCGTACCGGGTGCGGATGCTGGCCTGTGAGGGCAGCCTGGAGTGCGGCGGCAGGGTGCCGTTGGCGATCTGTTGTCGAAGGTCGTCCGCGACCCGGAGATACGCGGGCTGCTCACCGAACGGCACCGGCCCCTCCCAGGGGTTCTCCCGATTTCGTGCGTTTTTCGTGCGTTATCGCGTGGTTGTAGCGCTGACAAGCAGCAACAGCTTGACGACACAGGGTCGCCACCCGCAAGGCCCGGCCATGGATTCACCCGAAGTGATGACCAGCGGCCCCGGTGCCCCGGCGCGCGGGGTACGCCCTGGTCAGCGCGGCGGCGCCCACCCGATCGGGTGGCCGGCGGAGCCGGCGGAGCTCCCGCGCTACCCGCAGGTCCCGCCGTTCTGCCCGTCGCTCTCCGACCCGTCGCCGACGGGCCGGCTCGGGTCGATCGGCTGTCCCTTCCGGAGTGCGTCGAACAGGCGCTCCGCCGGCTCCGCGTCCCAGACCACGGCCGTGCCGCCGTTCGGCAGCTCGCGCTCCCGCTCGGCCAGCGGCACGGAGACGAACTCGGCGTCCGACGGGCTGATCTCCCGCATCGCCTCGGCGAGTTCCACCATCTCCGCGATGTCGAAGTCCGGGTCGACGCGCACCGAGTCGAGCAGCGCCTCGGCGGCACCGGTGACCCGGGCGGGGTTGAGCAGCACACCGCTGCTGGCGATCCGGTCCAGGAAGGCGGCGAGGAACTCCTGCTGACGTTCCATCCGACCGACGTCGGAGGTGCCGTCCACATGCCGGGCGCGCACGTAGGCGAGGGCCTCGGCGCCGTCCAGGGTGTGGGCGCCGGCCGGCAGGTCGAGCCCGGCGGGCTCGTCCCGCAGCGGCCGGGTGGTGCACACCGGCACGCCCCCCACCTCGTCCACCGCCCGCACGAAGCCGGCGAAGTCCAGCTCCAGGTAGTGGTCCACCCGCAGGCCGGCGAGCCGCTCCACGGTGCTCACCATCAGCGCGGGGCCGCCGTGCGAGAGGGCCGCGTTGAGCTTGTCGGCGTGCGGCTCGTGATGGCCGCCCGTGGGCGCGAACTCGTGCGCCGGCAGTTCGGCGTAGGAGTCGCGCGGCAGGCTCACCACCGTCAGCCGGTCGCGCGAGGCGGGCAGGTGGAGCAGCATGACGGTGTCGGCGCAGTAGCAGGAGACGTCGCCCAGGTGGTAGGTGTCGCGCTCCCGCTCGCTGAGGTCCTCCCGCGAGTCGGTGCCGATCAACAGCATCGTGAGGCCGTCGCCCGCGTCGGGGCGCTGGCCGTCGGGCAGGCCCTGGAACGGATCGACCCGCTCCAGGCCCCGCTCGGCCGAGTCGACCATCGCGTGGCCGACCCCGCTCGCCGCCAGCACCAGCAGGGCCAGCGTCGCGGTGGTCCGCAGCGCCAGCCGGCGAAGCCGGGGGTGGGGTGCGCAGCGGCGGCCTGGCGGTCTGGCGGGCATCGTCGAACACCTCCACGTCGGCCGCGGATGCGGCGGATGGGCAGGGCAGCCACCGTATGCAGATACGATCTACAGCCCGGGGGCGGCGCGCGTCGAGGTCCCCCGTTCGCGGTAACGTGAGCCGGTGACCATCGCCGATCCCGATGCCTCCCGCGACGTGGCCGAGGCCGTGTCAGTGATCATGCCGGTGCTCAACGAGGAGCGGCATCTGCGCAGCTCCGTGCGGCACATCCTGGAACAGGACTTCCCCGGCGAGATCGAGGTGGTGATCGCGCTCGGTCCGTCCACCGACCGGACCGACGAGATCGCCGCCGAGCTGGTGGCCGAGGACCCGCGGGTACGGACGGTGCCCAACCCGACCGGACGCACCCCGGCCGGGCTGAACGCCGCGATCGCCGCGTCCCGGCACCCCGTGGTGGTGCGGGTGGACGGGCACGGCATGCTCTCGCCGAACTACATCACCACCGCGGTGCGGCTGCTGGCGGAGAAGGGCGCGGCCAACGTCGGCGGCATCATGCACGCCGAGGGCGAGACGGCCTGGGAGCGCGCGGTGGCGGCAGCCATGACCTCCAGGATCGGGGTGGGCAACGCCGCGTTCCACACCGGCGGCCAGGCCGGCGAGGCCGAGACGGTCTATCTGGGGGTGTTCCGGCGCGCGGTGCTGGAGCAGCAGGGCGGGTACAACGAGGAGTTCGTCCGCGCCCAGGACTGGGAGCTGAACTTCCGCATCCGGCAGGCCGGCGGGCTCATCTGGTTCTCGCCCGAGCTGCTGGTGTCCTACCGGCCGCGTCCCTCGGTCGGGGCGCTGGCCCTCCAGTACCGCAACTACGGACGGTGGCGGCGCGTGGTGGCCCGCTACCATCCGGGCTCGATCAACCCGCGCTACCTCGCGCCCCCCGCGGCGCTCGTCGCCATCGTGCTGGGCCTGCTCGGCGGGCTGCTCACCCCGTGGGCGCTGGTGGTGCCCGCCGGATACCTGCTCGGCATCGGGGCGGGCTCGCTACCGACCGGCCGCGGCCTGCCGCTCGCGGTGCGGGCGCGGATCCCGGTGGCCCTGGCGACGATGCACATGTCCTGGGGCTGGGGGTTCCTGACCAGCCCGCGGAAGCTGGCGCGGCGGGTCATCGCCTCCCGCCGGGCGCCGGTCTCCGACCCGCACGACCGTCACCAGGTGTAGTACGGGTTGACCGCCATGCAGTCGTTCCGGTTGTCCTCGCCGGAGTGGACGTCCTCCGGGTCGAGCGCCGCTCCCCCGCCGCCCGAGCCGCCGGTTTCGGCCGAGCCGTCGTCCGACTGCTCCGGATAGCTGGTGCCCTCGCGCCAGTCGGCGCCGATGACCAGGGTGATTCCCACCTCGGTGGGCGAGACGCGCACCGCCGACGCGGGCAGGCCGAGCGCCGTGGCGACCGCCTCGGCGTTGGGCCGGTCGGCCTCCGTCGGATACAGCACGCTGCTGGCCGCCTCGGACCCGAGCGTCTCGTCGGTCGCCGCCGCGGTGAAGCCGAGCTGGTACAGCTGGTCGGTGATGTCGGCGGCGCGGCCGTCCACGGGCGGCAGCCCGTCGTAGCCGGTGGCGTTCCGCACGGTGATCGCGATCTGCTCGGCCGGGTCGGCGGCCTCCGTGGGCTCGGCGTCGTCCGCGTTCTCGCCACCCTGCTGGTCGTCCCCGTCACCGGCCGGCTCGTCCAGCGCGCTGTCCTCGCGCACCAGGGAGAACAGCGCCTCCGCCTCCACCGGGTCGGGTATCACCGTGACCTCGGGATCCTCCGGGTCGGGGAGCCAGGGCATGGTGATCGAGTTGATCCGGTCGCTCGGCACCCGGCGCAGGTCCTCGCCGAGGTCGTAGAGCTTGTTGACGGTGCCGATGCCGTGGTCGACGACCAGCGCGTTGGTAGCGGCCTCGGCCAGGTCCATCAGCTGGCCGGGGTTGGTCAGCGAGGTGCCCTCCTGCAGCTCGTGCGCCATGTTGCTCAGGTACATCTGCTGGGCCCTGGTCCGGTCGACGTCGCTGCCGTTGGAGAAGCCGTGCCGGGTGCGCAGCCACTGCAACGCCTCCTCGCCCTCGAGGATGTGGTCCCCCGCCTCCAGGCGCAGCCCCGAATCCTCGTCGTAGACGTTGTCCTGCACGCAGACCGGGACGCCGCCGACCGCGTCGGCCATGTCCACCACACCGGCGAAGTCGACCATCATGAAGTGGTCGATGGGGATGCCGGTCAGCGCCTCCCAGGTGGCGACCGTGCAGCCGGGGCCGCCGTGCGAGAGCGAGGTGTTGATGGACGCCGACAGCTCCTCCGGATACACCTCACCGGTTTCCGGATCGGTGCAGCGGGGAATGGTGACCTGGGTGTCGCGAGGCACGCTGATCAGCGTGATGTTGCTCCGGTCGGCCGAGGCGTGCAGCAGCATCTGGGTGTCCGCGCGGTGCGCGCCCCCGGCGAGGTCCCTGGCACCGCCGAGGTCCTGGTTCTCCTCGCCGTCGCGGGAGTCGGAGCCCAGCAGCAGGATGTTCAACGGGGTCTGGCCGGCCGCGTTGGGCTCGGCCCGGTCCAACTGGCTGTCCCCGAGGTTGAGCTCCGCCTTCTCGATGTTGCCGTTCAGGTGGCGGATGTACAGCCAGCCGGCGACGGCGACGGCGGCGACGAGGAACGCGAGCGAGCCGGCGGTCCACACCAGGACGCGGCGCCATCTCGGTTTGGGGGGTTTCTTCCCCCTTCTGCCGCTCCTCGCGGCGCGCGCGCCCTTCGCGGTCCGCGCGTCCGGTTCGTGCTGCTGGTCCTGGCCGGGTCCGTCCCCGTCCGCCGGCTCGTCGGCGGGCACCACGCGGGTGCCGAGTGGGGCCGTGTCGTCGCCCCGGCGCTCCTCGTTGGCGCCGGATATGCCACTCCTCCGCACAATGATCCCCCCATTTCGGTTGGCGTCACTCGACTTCGCCCGCCCCCGCGGGTGGTCTGCTCGGGTCTCAGGAGGCGCAGACGTCCCTGTCATCCGCCGTGATGCTGTCAACGTCGTCCGGCATCTGCGCCGGCCCTTCGATGGGCTGGCCGGCGCCGCTGAAGTCGTTGCCCAGGATCAGCACCATCGGCTCGTCGCCGGCGTTCTCCGTGCCCTCCTCGAGCGCGCGCTTCGGCAGGCCCATGAGGTCCGCGAGCCGAGCCGCCTGATCGGCCTGGTCAGGGCCGTACTCCAGGATGGTCTCGTCCTGTGGCTCCGCCGCGTTGCCCGCGTTCGTGGAGAGCGGCACGCCCTCGTCGTTCTGCAGCCAGGTGACGGTCTCCTGGGCGGCGCCGATCACGTCGCCGCCGTTGTACACGTCGACCCTGACCTCCTCGGCCGGGGCCATCTCCTGCTGGTTGCCGCCCCCGCCGTTGCCCTTGCCGCCGTCGTCGGTGGGCGAGACGTCCTGCTGGAGCATCCTGAAGATCGGCTCCGCCCGGGTCTCGTCCACGAGCACGGTGGCGCCGTCGGTGTTGTCGACCACGGGCAGGGTGACGAAGCTCATGTCGGACATGGGCACCTGGCCGAGGTCCTGGGACAGGTCGTAGAGCTTCCTGATGGTGTCGATGCCCTCGTCGACGGTGAGCGCCTTGGTGGCGGTGTCCGCGAGGTCCCACATCTTCGTGAGGCTCACGGAGTTGATCTCCCTGGCCAGGGAGGCCAGGAACTGCTGCTGCAGCTCGATGCGGCTGAGGTCGCTGCTGGTGCCCACCGAGTACCGGGTGCGAACGAAGGCCAGCGCCTCCTCGCCCTGGAGCTCGTGCCGGCCGGCCGGCAGGTCGAGATGCGACTTGGGGTCGTCGATGGGCTCGGCCAGACACACCTCGACTCCGCCCACGGCGGTGGACAGGTCCTTCACCGCGTTGAAGTCGGCCATGATGAAGTGGTCGATCTCGACGCCGACGAGATGCTCGACCGTGCGCCAGGTGCAGCCGGGATCGCGGCCGTCCACGCCCAGGCTGTAGTTGAAGTGGGTCTCCGCCGTGGCCGGTATGACCGTGGTGGTGCCGTCGTTGTTCCTGACCTCGCACTCGGGAATGTCGGTGATCAGGTCGCGCGGGATGCTCAGCGCGGTGGCGTGGGACCGGTCGGCGGAGAAGTGCATCAGCACGGTGGTGTCGGCGCGCCCCGAGTCGCCCTCGTTGCCGTACCCGGTGTTGCCCGAGCCCGTGCGGTCGTCGGTGCCGATGAAGAGGACGTTGACCGGCTCGCCGTCGCCGTACCCGGTCTCCTCGCCGACGACCTCCTTGCTTTCTATGTTCGCGTTGAGCCGCCAGTACATGTACCCGGCGAGGGCGCAGCCGGTGACCAGCAGCATCGCGAAGCTGCCCGCCACCCACATCAGGGCCTTCTTCTTCCCGCTGCGCCTGGGCTTGGGCTTGCGGCGGCTGTGCGGCGCCCGGCGGTCGCGCTGTCCCGGCACCGACCGGTCGCCGGTGGCACGGCCCCGCCCGGGTCGGTCGCCCGCCTCCGGGGGAGTTCGGTCGCCCGGAGACGACGTGCCGCGACGCTGTCGTGGCGGAGCGTCACCGGCTGAGGGCGTCGCCGGCGTGGCTGTCGTCGCCTGGTGGGAGGGGCGTCCCCCGTGCCCTACGTGTCCGGATCGCGGACCGTTCGCCCGCAACTCGTACTCGCCGGTGCTCGGGTTGAACACCCACTGGTCCGCCGGGTCGACCTCGCCGCCGGCTCCTCCGCGTCCCTGCGCGTCCACCTATCCGTGCGCCCTCCGTGTGCCCGTCTCCAGATTCAGACGGCTCACACTAGCCCCTGAGTTCCCGGCGCGGCGATGGCGGTGAGGGATTCCACCTGACGAGCGGGGGTAATCCTCCGGCTAGTTCCCCTTTTCGGGGTCTTTAGCGCGGCGTTGGCGACGACTTATTCGCAGCCGGTGACGGACGGTGCCTTCCCGTCGTCGGACGCCGCTCCCGGGAGCACCGGACGGTCCTGCCGCAGCCGTTGGTACAACTGGCTCGCGGCGGCGCTCGCGGTGGGCACGGTGAGCAGCTCGAAGGCCTCCGCCGGAACGCCCTGGACGTCGTGCACCAGGTCATAGATCTTTACAACGGAGTCAAGTTCGGTGTCGGTTGTGATCGATGCGGCGGCCGCGTCGAGCACCGGGAGAAGTTTCGCGGGATTGCGCAGCAGATCCTCGTCGGACACCTTCCGGACGAGCTGCTCCAGGAACTCCCGCTGGCCGGCGAGCAGGTCGCCGGAGGCGGGGGCCGGGCAGGGCGCCGGCCCGCCGATCGCCTCGACGATCCGTTGGAACCCCTCGACGTCGATGATGAGGTGGTGGTCCATCCGGATACCGGTCAGCTCCTCCAGGGTGCGGATGGTGCAGGCGGCGCCGCCGACCTGGTAGGCGCGCTCGAACGGCACCCGCGCCGGCTCGGCCGGGCCGCCCTCGGCGGCGTCGGCGTCCGCCCCGCGGTCCGCGCTCCCGTCGGCGCCCTCGTTGACGGTCTCGTCGGCGGTCTCGTCGGTGCCCTCGTCGGCGGTCTCGTCGGCGGCGTTCCCGGAGCCGTCCTCGGCGTCCCGGCCGGTGCAGTCGGGGAGCTCCACCGGCAGCTCGCCGGGGAAGGCCGCGGCCGTCGCGCTCTCCCGGTCACCCGCCAGATGCAGCAGGATCACCGTCTCGGCCGTCGAGTCCGCCGGATCGGTGCCGATCAGCAGCACGTTCAGCGCCTCGCCCGGCGCCGGCGGCGGTCGCTCCGCGGCACGGCGCTCCAGTTCGGCCGCGGTCTCCACGTCCGCCGTCAGATTTCCGTCGAGCCGACGCAGCAGCGCCCAGCCGAGCCCGGCGCCGGTCAGCAGCAGCGCGGCGAGGGCGAACGCGACCCAACGCAACCAGCGGCGTCCGAACCACCGACGCCGCCCGTCGGGGCCGTCCGGTCGGCGGAACCCGCCGGGACCGCGGGCCCCGGCGACCAACCCGCGCAGCAGGTGCGACGACGCCGACCACCACGACCACCACGGCCGGCACCGGCGCGCCCGGCGTTCGGCCGATCCGCGCGGCGGCGTGTCCCGGTGGTAGGCGGGCTGTCGCGGCACCCTCATGCTCACGATCCTGCGGGCGGCCCGCCGCCCCGGCCACCGTCAGGCGGCGAAGTGGGTGACGCGCTCGCTCGCCACCCGCGCGGCGCGCCCCGCCGCGTCCAGCAGTTCCGCGTTCCGGCAGAGCACCACGGACGCCCCGGCGGCCAACGGAGCCAGCAGGCCCTCCGAGAGCCCCGCCCAAGTGTCGTATCCGCTCAGCGACATCACCCGGTCGCCAGGCCCCAGGCCGCGTTGCCGCGCGTCCGCCCTGGCCAGCTCGACCAGCCGGCGCCCCGTCAGCTCCTGGCCCTCGACGCACAGCGCGGGATCGTCGGGCCCCGGCGGGTCGTAGGCCGCGAACGCGTCCGGCTGTCCCGGCGCGGCCACCGCGTAGTCGGCGAACCCGCTGGGCGGCTCGGGGAAGCGGGCGCCCAGCGGGCGGAGGCTGAGCGCCACCCGGTCGCCCGGACAGGCGAGCGCGGCGTCCAGCCGGTCGGGGCCGCTGACCGCGACGGCCGCCGCCGCGGCGTCGCCGTCCAGGTCCGCGACCGCGCCGGCGGCCGAGCAGGCCAGCACCCAGACGGCGGTCTGCCAGTGCGCCGGGAGCAGCAGGGTCACCCGGTCGCCGCGCTCGACGGCGAACTCGTCCTGCAGCAGGTTCGCGGTCTTGGCCACCCAGTTGGCGAGGGTCGCGGCGGAGAGCTCCACGCGCTCCCCGGTCGCGTCGTCGTAGTAGGTCACCAGGGGGCGGGCGGCGTCCGTGGCCAGCGCGGCGCCGAGGAGGCCGGCGGGCGTTTGATCGGTGGAGTTCATCGCCCGTCAGGGTACGCGGCGCGCCCGCGCGAACGCGGTCGGGTGATCATAAATGGACAGTCTTATGGCGATATGTCAAAGATCATTGTCATGCGTGCCTTTCTTCGTTCAGTGCACCGAGCGCGCCGCCGACCGGCCCGCGCCCTGCTCGTCGCCTGCGCGGCGACCCTCCTCGTTCCCCTGCTGCTACCGCTCGCCGGTGCCCAGGCGGCCGCCCCGGTCGCAGCGGCGGACGGCGTTCAGATCCTGCCCCTGCGACCGCTCGACGTGAGCACCAAGGCGGCCGGCGAGTCCGCGCCGGCGGCCGGCTCGCACGGGCTGCCCGCCACCAGGACGGAGCCGTTCTCGCTGCTCGGCGTCGTCTGGACGGACCCGGCCGCCGAGCTGAACGGGCGGGCCGAGGTCCGGACCCGGGACATGGCCACCGGAGAGTGGTCCGAGTGGCAGCCGCTGGAACCACAGCAGGACCACGCCCCCGACCCGGGTTCGGCGGAGTCCGCCGACGAGGGGCTGCGCGGCGGCACCGCCCCGCTGTGGGTCGGCGAGTCGGACGCCGTCGAGGTCCGGGTGGTCCCCGAGGACGGCGGCGAACCCACCGCCGGCCTGCCGGACGGCCTGCACCTGCAACTGATCGACCCGGGCGAGGTCCCGGCCGACACGGCCGAGGTCACGGAGATCGAGGCCGAGGACGCGACCGCCACCGGATCCGGCGCCGAGCCCGGCACGGAGGGGTCCGAGTCGGGCTCGGACCCGAGCGACCCGAGCGACCCGGGCACCGGGACGGAGGAGACGCCCACGCCCAGCGCCGACCACGTCGGTCCCCGGCCGGCCATCGTGACCCGCGCCGGCTGGGGCGCCGACGAGTCGCTGCGCGAGGAGGAGTTCCTCTACACCGACGACGTCCGCACCGCCTTCGTGCACCACACCGCGGGCAGCAACGACTACGCCTGCCAGGAGGCGGACGCGGTCATCCGGGCCATCTACAGCTACCACCTGAGCCTGGGCTGGCGGGACGTCGGCTACAACTTCTTCGTCGACCGCTGCGGCACCATCTACGAGGGCCGCGCCGGCGGCGTGACCGAACCGGTGATGGGCGCCCACACCTACGGCCACAACCACAACAGCATGGGCGTCGCCGTCCTCGGCAGCTACGGCACCACCCAGCCCGCCAAGCGCGCCGTGGAGGCCGTGTCGCAGCTCCTCGCCTGGAAGCTGGGCCTGTTCGACACCAACCCGCTGGGCGCGGCCGACCGCATCTCCGGCGGCGAGGACGTCAGGCTGGACAACGTGTCCGGACACCGGGACGGGTATGCCACCGACTGCCCGGGCGACCAGCTCTACGACGAGCTGCCCACCATCCGCGAGCTCGCCGCCGAGCTGCAGGGCCGCTAGCGGGCGGCCCGCCCCCCGCGACCCGATCCACCGTCACGAGCCCGATCCACCGTCACGAGCCAGGCCCAGGAGACGTTCACCCACCCCGTCGGGGCGCGCGGCGCGCCCCGACGGGGTGGCGTCGGGCCGGGGGGACCCGGAGCCGTTAGCCTTACCGGACATGTCGGACCGCCTCGACCGCAGCTGGCCCCCGCCCACGCCGTACGACCTCCACCGCAGCCTGAGCGTGCTCGGCCGCGGCCCGTACGACCCCGCCTTCCACGCCGAGCGGGACGGCACCCTGTGGCGCGCCACCCGCACCCCGCAGGGCGCCGCCACGCTCCGCCTCGTCCCGGGTGACCGGATCCACGCCACCGCCTGGGGACCGGGCGCCGCGTGGGTGCTGGAATCGTTGCCCGCCCTGCTCGGCGCCGCCGACGATCCCGACGCCTTCGCCCCCCGGCACCGCCTGGTGGCCGAGGCGCTGCGCCGCCACGGCGGGCTGCGGCTCATCCGCACCGGCCTGGTGCTGGAGTCGCTCATCCCCTCCATCCTGGAGCAGCGGGTCACCACGCACGAGGCGTACCGCGCCTGGCGGCTGCTGCTGCGCCGGTTCGGCGAGCCGGCGCCGGGACCGGGGTCCGGCTCCCCCGACCTGCGCGGCATGCCCGAGTTGTACGTGATGCCGGAACCACGGGTCTTCGCCCGCATCCCGTCCTGGGAATGGCACCGGGCGGGCGTGGACGGGCAGCGCTCCTCGGCGGTGCTGCGCGCGGTGCGGCTGGCGCGGCGGCTGGAGGAGGCGACGACGATGGAGCTGCCCGAGGCGATCGCCCGGCTGCGCGCGGTGCCGGGCGTCGGCCCGTGGACCGCGGCCGAGACGCTCCAGCGCAGCAACGGCGCGCCCGACGCGATCACCGTGGGCGACCTGCACCTGCCGGGCATCATCGGCTACGCGCTGACCGGCGCGAGGGGCGCGGACGACGCCCGGATGCTGGAGCTGCTCGCGCCGTACGCCGGGCAGCGCTACCGCGCCGCCCGGCTGATCCTGCTGACCGGCCGCGCCCCCGCCCGCCGCACCCCCCGGATGCCGCGGATGGACATCGCCCGGCTCTAGACAGGGCCGGGTTCCGGGTTCCGGGCAGAGCCCGGCTCTGGGTGGGGCGCCTGTCTAGGGCTCGTCGCCGATGCCCTCGCGGCGGCGGCGTTCGCGCAGCTCCATGATCGCTCGGCGCCTGGCCAGCCGGTGGGTGCGCCGGATCTGCGCCTCCTGGAAGCGCCGCCGGTCCCGCCCGCTCTCCGGCAGCACGGGCGGCACCGGGCGCGGTCTCCCGTCCTCGTCCACGGCGGCGAACACCAGGTACGCCGTGCCGACGCGGCTCGCCGGCGTGGACTCGTTCCACCGCTCGGCCAGCACCTTCACCCCGATCTCCATCGAGCTGCGGCCGGTCCAGTTGACCTGGGCGTGCACGTGCACCAGGTCGCCGACCCTGACCGGCTCCAGGAACAGCATCTCGTCCATCGAGGCCGTCACCGCGGGCCCGCCCGAGTGCCGGCCGGCGACCGCACCGGCGGCGTCGTCGACCAGCTTCATGATGACCCCGCCGTGCACGGTGCCGAGCAGGTTGACGTCGTTCTGGGTCATGATGTGCGACAACGTGGTGCGGGAGGCCGCCGTGGGCTTTCCGGGGCCCGAGGGGTCCGGGGGATCCTGGCTGGCCACCGCGTCGGCTGCGCCGGGCTGGTCGGTCATGCGCCCCAGCGTATGCGCGGGGGCGCGCCCCGGTCGTTTGCATCAGCTCTGCCACATTCCCGTTCCCCCCTTACCCCGTCCACACGGCCACCGTGCAGACTGCTGTGTCATGAGCGACTGGCCCAACGGATGGACCGACAACGACCGCGACCGCGACCGTTACGGGCGGGGCGGTGGCCACCAGAGCCCTGACGGGCCGCAGGTGATGCCGCACGTCCGGCGTCCCGGGCCGTCCAGCGTTCCGCCGCCGCCCCGGCCGAGAGGCGGCGGGCACGACGCGTACGGGCCCGACCCCGGCTACCAGCAGCCGGACTACGACTCGGGGTACAGCGAGGGCCAGGTCTACCGCGGCAGCCGGAACGGCCCGCAGGGCCCGCAGCCGCCGGTGCCGCCGGACCCGTACGACCGGTACGACGACGAGCCGCGCGAGCGCAACTGGCCGCGCCGGCTGGGCTACGCGACGATAGCCCTGGTGCTGATCATGGTGATCGTGGCCACCGGCACCTACTTCTGGGCCGACAGCAAGCTGCGCCGGGAGGTGGACCTGTCCGCGGTGGAGGACCGGCCGGAGGCGGGCGAGGGCACCAACTACCTGATCGTCGGCTCGGACAGCCGGGAGGGGCTGAGCGAGGAGGACCAGCAGGAGCTCCACACCGGCTCCGTCGGCGGCCAGCGCACGGACACGATGATCCTGCTGCACGTCGGCGACAACGGGAACACCATGATCAGCCTGCCGCGCGACTCGCTCGTCACGATCCCGGAGTTCACCGGCAGTACCTCGGGTGACCGCATCCCCGCCAGCGAGGGCGTCAAGCTGAACGAGGCCTACTCCGACGAGGGCCCGTGGCTGCTGGTCCGCACCGTCGAGTACAACCTCGACCTCCGCATCGACCACTACCTGGAGATCGGCTTCGGCGGCTTCGCCAACGTCGTGGACGCGGTCGGTGGCGTGGAGATGTGCTTCGACGAGCCGGTGCAGGACGAGAACTCCGGCGCCGACTTCGAGGCCGGCTGCCACAACCTCGACGGCGCCGAGGCCCTGGCGTTCAACCGCCAGCGCTACCAGGAGGCCGAGGGCGACCTGGGCCGCACCAGGAACCAGCAGGAGTTCCTCGGCACGATCTCCGACAAGATGGCGTCGATGGGGACCATCCTCAATCCCTTCCGCCTCTACCCGACCCTCGGCGCCGGGCTCGACTCGCTGCTCGTCGACAAGGACATGAGCCTGTGGGACCTGCGCACGGTCTTCTACGCCATGCGCGACGCCAAGCAGATGAACATCCCGTGCCTGGACTACGCCGTCAACTGGGACGAGAACCGCGTCGAAAGCCTCGTGGAGCAGCTACGCAACGACGAGCCCGTCACCGTCAGCGACGAGGTGGGCGACCTCTGAGCGCCTGACGTCCGGCGGACGGGGAGCGGCCCAGCAGGCGCACAGCCACATCGGGTGGCCGGCCGGGCCGCGGCCGGACTCAGCAGGCGCAGAGACAGAACGGGTGGCCGGCCGGGTCGGCATAGACGCGGAAGTCCCGCTTGCCGTCGTCCCCCTCCAGCAGGGTGGCGCCGAGCCCCAGCACCCGCCGTTCCGCCGCGTCCAGCTGGTCCCTGGGCACGTCCAGGTCCAGGTGGAACTGCTGCGGCATCTCGGTGCTCGGCCAGCGCGGCGGCTGGTACCCCTCCGACTTCTGGAAGGCGAGGCGTCGGCCGTTCGGCCCGGTCAGCTCCACCCAGTCCCCCTCGCCCTCGACCCGCCAGTCCAGCACGTTGCCGTAGAACTCGGCGAGCGCCCGCGGGTCGGGGCAGTCGAGCACGGTGACGCCCATGGTGGGAACGGTCATGAGTCCTTCTCCTTCGCGCGTACCTGTCATCTGGCGCCCGTTACCTGATACCGCCTTCTTGAGGTAACGGGCGACGGTTACCACATCATGCCCCTCAACCGGTAACGCCGCAAGCAGTACCGTGGCGGCTATGGGTGAGAAACCAACGCCGGACGGGCTGCTCGTGGTCCAGGAGCTGATCAACACCCTGGACGTCGAGACCCGCGAGGACTCCCTGAGTACCCGGGACGGCCTCGCCGAACTCACCCGTCGGCACCAGCTGCGGCTCTCCCCCGACGACGTTCCCCAGGTGCGGCGCCTGCGCGAACAGTTGCGCGCCGTGTGCCGCGCACACGTCGGCGCGGAACTGCCGCCGGCGGACGCGGCGGAGCTGAACGGCTGGCTGGCCGCGGCCCCGCTCGTGCTGCGCGTCGAGGCCACGGGCGCCGCCGCCCTGCACCCGGCGCCGGGCCTCGCGCCCTTTCCCGCCCTCGTCGCCCGCATCGCCGTCGCCATCGCCGCGGGCGAGGCGGACGGCACCTGGCAGCGGCTCAAGGCGTGCGCTTCCGAGAGCTGCCAGTGGGCGTACTACGACCACAGCCCGGCGGGCCGCCGTCGCTGGTGTTCGATGCAGGCCTGCGGCACCCGCGAGAAGATGCGCACCTACCGCGCACGCCGGGACCGCTCCGCTACCGCTTGAAGGCCACGCCCGGCCAGAGGTTCACCTCGGAGTCCTCAGCACGGACCCCGAGGGCAGCTCGCAACGACATCCTGGGCACCGGAAGCCGCCGCCTCCCGCCGGGCGGATGACCACCCGGTCATCCGCTCTTCAGGCCCAGGAAGGACAGGCACGGTTCGAGGCCCTCGATCGACACCGGCACGGTGCGGTGCGCCTCCCAGCGCGCGCGGGTCAGCCGCAGCCGGCGCTCCGTCACCCGGTGGTTGCGCACCACGAGCCGCTCGATGCCGTCCGGCTCGTAGCCGAGCTTCCGGGACACGGCGTGGGAGGCGGGATTGTCGGAGAAGGCGCCCGACAGCGCGTCGTCCGCGCCGAGGCCCGCGAACGCCAGGTGCAGCACGGCCGCGCGCATCTCCGTGCCGATGCCGCCGCCCTGGTACCGGCGGCCCAGCCAGGAACCGGTGGACACCTCGCGGCGCACGGCGAAGTCGCGCGCGCCGACGGACTGCTGGCCGACCACCCGGCCCTCGGCGAAGACGGCGAGCGGCAGCGTCCAGTCCTCGGCCGTGACCTCGCCCCGCGTGCGCCAGTGGTGCAGGATCACCGACCGGGCGCGGTCGGCGGGCGGCAGGTCGGTCCAGGGGTATATGAAGGGCATCCGGGCCGGGTCGTGCACCCCCTCCGCCGCCAGGTCGGCCTGCTCGGCCAACTCGGCGTCGGTGGGGAACCGCAGTTCCAGGCGCGGGGTGGTCAGGCACAGGCCCAGGAGGGGCCAGTGCTCGGTCAGAGTGGCCATGCGTCATTGTCCGACCCGGGTCGCGGCGGAGGCATCCGCTTTTCCCCGGGGTGCCGCCCGACCAGCCCGCGCGGGGAGTCGGGCCACCCGGGCGGGCGACCCGACTCCCCTGGTCACAGGGCCCCGGGAGCGGAGGACCGACGCGTCGGTCGATCGCAGGGGATCATGTGATCGAAGGGTCAGTTGACCGACGCGGAGAACGAGTTCACGCCGAGGCCGGCGCCGCCTTCCCAGGGCTCGAATCCGGCCTGGACACTGGTGACGTACCAGTTCGGCTGGGCGATGCCGGCGCTGATCGCCTGGTCGACGAAGTCCATGACGTCGAAGCTGAAGCTGCTCATCGCCGACGGCGCGACGAACGAGATGACGTCGTTCGACCCGTTGCTTCCCTCCCAGACCTCCCAGTTCTGCCCCGCGACGCTGGCGGTGCCGGTCTGCGAGCCGATCGGCTGGATCGGGCCCACCCGGTTCAGCCAGATCATGATCTCGGTCTGGCTCACCCCGTCGGTCTGCGGCTCGGGGTCGAGCCAGATGTCGTAGGACGCGTTGTAGACGGCGTTGTCGACATAGGTGTACGAGATGTCGCTCGGGGCGCTGGAGATGGTGCTGACCTGCTTGGGCAGGTTGGTGCCGGGCGAACAGTTCGTGTAGTGGCAGCCCAGGAAGACGGACGGGTA
The DNA here is from genome assembly GCF_039871525.1 of Streptomyces sp. B6B3. Taxonomy (NCBI): domain Bacteria; kingdom Bacillati; phylum Actinomycetota; class Actinomycetes; order Kitasatosporales; family Streptomycetaceae; genus Streptomyces; species Streptomyces sp. B6B3. The sequence goes on from NZ_JBDPLU010000002.1 coordinate 516,105, forward strand.
CGACTTCGGCGCGCCGTCGGTCGAGGAACTGCCGTCGGCCTGGGTGATCTGGAACCCGTTGTCCGTCACGTTGATGCACTGCGGCGCCGTGGAACCCCAGAGGTTGTTCTGCACGACGTAGCGCCCCTGGATCGTGGTGCTTCCGTACTGCTCACAGATCTGCACGTCGGCCTGAGACGTCTGCGTCGTCGTGACGAAGGCGACCAGCGTCCCGACGGCCACCAGGACCGCCGCGGCCGCGGATCGGAGGCGAGACTTCATGGTGCTCCTTCTGGTGTGGGGGATCAGATGGGAGCGCTCCCAAGGCACTGGCGGACGACTCTAGGGGCCCGTTCGAACGCTGACAAGACTCAACGCAGCGGCCGTTTCCGGCGGTTCGTATGGATTTTCCGTACGCGCAGAGTCGCCACCAGCAAAATTGTCGTAAAACTTCCGCGCTGCGGCGCCCTCGTCCCCGGCTCCGCGGCCACCTCGCTACGCCGCCGGGCGGCCGAGGGCCCGGTAGGTCCAGCGGGACTTGCGCCAGAGGGCGGGATCGAGCGTGTTGCGGCCGTCGAGGATGTGCCGGTCGGTGACCACGTCGGCGAGGACGGCCGGGTCGAGCTCACGGAACTCGCGCCACTCCGTGAGGTGGAGCACGGCGTGCGCACCGCGCGCGGCCTCGACGGCCGAGGAGGCGTAGCTCAGGGGGGGGAAGACGGCCTTGGCGTTCTCCATGGCCTTGGGGTCGTAGACCGTGACCTGGGCGCCCTGGAGGTGGAGCTGGCCGGCGATGTTGAGCGCCGGGGAGTCGCGGACGTCGTCGGAGTCGGGCTTGAAGGCGGCGCCGAGGACGGCGATCCGCTTGCCGAGCAGGGAGCCGTCGAGGGTCTCCCGGGTGAGGTCGACCATGTGGACCCGGCGACGCATGTTGATCGAGTCGATCTCGCGGAGGAAGGCCAGCGCCTCCGCGGCGCCCAGCTCGCCGGCCCTGGCCATGAAGGCGCGGATGTCCTTGGGCAGGCAGCCGCCGCCGAAGCCGATGCCGGCGCGCAGGAACTTCCGGCCGATGCGGTCGTCGTGGCCCAGCGCCTCGGCCAGCAGCGTCACGTCGCCGCCGGCGGCCTCGCAGATCTCGGCCATGGCGTTGATGAAGGAGATCTTGGTGGAGAGGAACGCGTTGGCGGCGGTCTTGACCAGCTCGGCGGTGGGAAGGTCGGTGACCAGGAACGGGGTGCCCTCGGCGATGGGCGTCGCGTAGACCTCGCGCAGCATCCGCTCGGCCCGCTCGGCGCCGGGTCCGGCGCCCACCCCGACGACGAGGCGGTCGGGGTGGAGGGTGTCCTGGACGGCGAAGCCCTCGCGGAGGAACTCCGGATTCCACGCGAGCTCGACGGCCTCCCCCGCGGGGGCCCGCTCGGCCAGCCGGACCGCGAGGCGGGCGGCGCTGCCGACGGGGACGGTGGACTTGCCGACCACCAGGGCGGGCCGGGTGAGGTGGGGCGCCAGGGAGTCGATCGCGGACTCGACGTAGGACATGTCGCAGGCGTACTCGCCGGCCCGCTGCGGCGTGTTGACGCAGACGAAGTGGACGTCGCCGAACTCGGCGGCCTCGGCGAACGACGTGGTGAAGGAGAGCCGCCCGGTCGCGCCGTCCAGGCCGGCGACGTGCCGGGCCAGCAGCTCCTCCAGGCCCGGCTCGTACATCGGGGCGGTGCCGCCGCGGAGCTTGTCGACCTTCGTCTGGTCGACGTCGAGACCCAGCACCTCGAACCCCAGGTCGGCCATGGCGGCGGCGTGGGTGGCGCCGAGATACCCGGTGCCGATGACCGTGATCTTGGGCGCGGGCGACGCGGGGGGCTCGGTGGCGGGCGCGGGCGAGGACATGCGGACTCCCGACGGGTGGCAGCTGATGACACGGTGGAAGCGGAACGTTCGGCCCGAGCATAGAACGGACGAGCGTGTCGGCGAGCTCACCTATCCACAGCCAGCCCACGTCCCTAGGATTAAGTTACTTAACGGTCGTTTGCCAACTGGAGCGAGGAGAGAGACGTGCCAGGAGCCGGAGACTTCGACCTCTACCGACCGGCCGAGGAGCACGACATGCTCCGGGCCTCGGTGCGCGCCCTCGCGGAGGCGAAGATCGCGCCGCACGCGGCCGAGGTGGACGAGGAGGGGCGCTTCCCGCAGGAGGCCCTGGACGCGCTGGTCGGCAACGACCTGCACGCCGTGCACGTGCCCGAGGAGTTCGGCGGCGCCGGTGCGGACGCCCTGGCCACGGTCATCGTGATCGAGGAGGTGGCGCGGGTGTGCGCCTCCTCCTCGCTGATCCCCGCGGTCAACAAGCTCGGCTCGATGCCGGTGATCCTGGCCGGCTCCAAGGAGCTGCGGGCGCGCTACCTGACGCCGCTGGCCCGCGGTGAGGCGATGTTCTCGTACTGCCTGTCCGAGCCGGACGCCGGTTCGGACGCCGGCGGCATGAAGACCCGGGCGGTGCGGGACGGCGACGACTACGTGCTGAACGGCGTGAAGCGGTGGATCACCAACGCCGGCGTCTCGGAGTACTACACGGTGATGGCCGTCACCGACCCGGAGAAGGGGGCCCGTGGCGGCATCTCGGCCTTCGTGGTGGAGAAGGGCGACGAGGGCGTGTCGTTCGGGGCGCCGGAGAAGAAGCTCGGCATCAAGGGCTCGCCGACCCGCGAGGTCTACCTGGACAACGTGCGGGTGCCCGCCGACCGGATGATCGGCGAGGAGGGCACCGGCTTCGCCACCGCGATGCGCACCCTGGACCACACCCGGATCACCATCGCCGCGCAGGCGCTGGGCATCGCGCAGGGCGCGCTCGACTACGCCAAGGGGTACGTGCGGGAGCGCAAGCAGTTCGGCAAGCCGGTCGGGGACTTCCAGGGCGTGCAGTTCATGCTCGCGGACATGGCGATGAAGCTGGCGGCGGCTCGCGAGCTGACCTACGCGGCGGCGGCGCGGTCGCAGCGGAACGACGGCGACCTGACGTTCTTCGGCGCGGCCGCGAAGTGCTACGCCTCGGACGCGGCGATGGAGATCACCACCGACGCGGTGCAACTGCTCGGCGGCTACGGCTACACCCGCGACTATCCGGTGGAGCGGATGATGCGGGACGCGAAGATCACCCAGATCTACGAGGGCACGAACCAGGTCCAGCGCATCGTGATGGCGCGGAACCTGCCGTAGGGCGCGGGCCGCCGCGGTCGGGCGGCGGGCGGCGGGCGGGGTCAGCCGTCCGGCGTCCGGCCGCGGAGCATCGCCGCGACCCCGTCGAGCAGGAAGCCGAGCCCGTACTCGAAGTCCTCCTCGGGGCCGGTGCGGTCGTCGTCGAAGACGCCGGCGGCGACGACCGAGGCCAGGGTGGGATAGCGGCCGTCGGTGACCACCTTGGCGAGCATCTGGGCGTAGACCCGGCCCCACTCCTCGTACGTGACGCCGGTCTCGGGGGCGGCGCGGGTCATCGAGAGCTCCTGGCGGACCTCGTTCATCACGTAGCCGCTGACGATGATCAGCACGCCCAGCATCTCGTCGGGCCGCAGCCCCGACCCGTCCATGGCCGAGAGCGCCGCCTCCATCCAGGCCAGGTTGTTGGGTCCCATGGGCGGACCGTTGAGCGGGACGTCGAGCATCCACGGGCTGGCGCGCAGCGTGTGCCACATGCCCCAGGCGTACGCCCGGAGGCCGCCGCGCCAGTCGCTCGGCCAGTCGTCGGCCTCGGGCCGCCCCGAGGCCATGTCGAACATGAGGTCGAGCAGATCGTCCTTGCCCGGGACATAGCGGTAGAGCGACATCGTCGTGACGCCGAGCGATTCGGCGACCTTCCGCATGGACACCCCGCCGAGACCCTCGGCGTCCGCGATCCCGACGGCGGTGCCGACGATCAGGTCCAGGTTCAGGCTGCCGCGCGGCCCTCTGCTGCCGGGCTGCTTGGTGCGCCACAGCAGGGCCAACGTCTGCTCCGGGTCGCGCCGGGCGGCCATTCGATCCCTCTCCACGTGCGGGACGTCCGTTCGTTGACGTCATCCTAGAACTGTGTATGGTGTACACGTAAGTCTACGGCATAAACAGTTTCTGCCGTACACGGTTCTGCGTGAGAGAGAGGTGGCGGGGGATGAAGGACGACGGGGCGATCGCGATCGCGGCCGAGGGGCTGCGCAAGCGCTACGGAGACCGGTGGGCGCTCGACGGCTTCGGCCTGACGGTGCCGGAGGGCACGGTGCACGGCCTGCTCGGCCCCAACGGGGCGGGCAAGACCACGGCCGTCCGCGCGCTGAGCACGCTGCTGCGCTACGACGCGGGCCGCGCCGAGATCTGCGGGTTCGACGTGGCACGGCAGCCGGCCGAGGTGCGCGCGCGCATCGGACTGACCGGCCAGTACGCGGCGGTCGACGAGCAGCTGAGCGGGCGGCAGAACCTGGTGATGTTCGGGCGGCTGTACCGGCTCGCGCCGCGCGCCGCGCGCCGCCGGGCCGACGAGTTGTTGGACCGCTTCGGCCTGACGGAGGCGGCGGGCAGGTCGGCCGGACAGTACTCGGGCGGCATGCGCCGCCGGCTGGACCTGGCCGCCAGCATGATCGTCGTACCGCGAGTGCTTTTCCTGGACGAGCCGACCACCGGGCTCGACCCCCGGTCCCGGAACCAGGTCTGGGACGCGGTGCGCTCCCTGGTCGCGGAGGGCACCACCGTGCTGCTGACGACGCAGTACCTCCAGGAGGCCGACGAGCTGGCCGACCGCATCGCGGTGCTGGACGCCGGCCGGGTGGTGGCCGAGGGCACCGCGGACGAGCTCAAGGGACGGCTCGGCGGGGACCGGGTCGAGGTCGAGGTCAGGCACGCCGCCGAGCTGCCCCGGGTGGCCGCGCTCGTCACCGGCCTCGCGTCCCGGCTCGGCGGGGCGCCGGGCGAGACCGAGACCGACCCGGACACCCGGCGGGTCAGCGCGCCGGTCGCCGACCGGGTGACCGCGCTGACCGAGCTGGTCAGGGCGCTGGACGACGCGGGCATCTCGGTGGCGGACATCGGCACCAGGCGGCCGACGCTGGACGAGGCGTTCCTGCACCTGACCGGGCACGGCGCGGACCGGAACGCCAGGGGCGGCACACGAGAGGGGATCCCGGCATGACACTCACCAGACTGCGCTGGGCGTTGGCGGACGCCCGGGTGATGACGCGGCGCAACATGACGCACGTGATCCGCACCCCGGAGGAGGTCGGCATCTACTTCTCGCTGCCGATCATGTTCGTGCTGGTCTTCGGCTACGTCTTCGGCAGCGGCATGAACGTGCCGGACGGCGGCGAGTACCGGGAGTTCCTGCTGCCCGGCGTCTTCGCGATGACCATGCTCTACGGGATGGGCGCCACCGGCACGGCCGTGGCCCTGGACGTCGGGCGGGGCGTGGTCGACCGGTTCCGCGCCATGCCGGTGGCGAGGTCGGCGCTGCTGACCGGGCGCAGCGTCGCGGACCTGCTGCGGGCGCTGCTGGAGATGACCGTGCTGGTGGTGTGCGGCCTGCTGGTGGGCTGGGAGTGGCACCGGGGCCTGGGGCGGGCGCTGCTCGCGGTGGCGCTGGTGCTGGCGCTGCGGGTGGCGGTCACCTGGATCGGCATCTACCTGGGGCTCCTGGTGCGGAACCCCGACATGGTCGGCACCATCGTCTTCCCGCTGGCGTTCCCGCTGACCGCGCTGTCCAACGTCTTCGTGGCGCCGGAGCTGATGCCGGGCTGGCTCGGCACGGTCTCCGAATGGAACCCGCTGTCCTCGACGGTCGCGGCGATCCGGGAGCTGTTCGGCAATCCGGGCCTGGCCGGCGGCGGCTGGGCGACGGAGCACGCGCTGCTGCTCGCGGTGGCCTGGCCGGTGCTGCTGACGGCGGTCTTCGCCCCCATGGCGGTGCGCCGGTACCAGCGGCTGAGCCGCTGACACCGGCGCACCGGGGTGGCGCCGGGATCGGCGCCGGGTGGCGCGTCGCTCAGATGGTGACGCCGTTGTCCCGCAGGTAGGCCAGCGGGTCCACGTCCGAGCCGTACTCGGGGCCGGTCCGCACCTCGAAGTGCAGGTGCGGGCCGGTCACGTTGCCGGTGGAGCCGGACAGGCCGATCTGCTCTCCCGAGCCGACCTGCTGGCCGACGCTGACGGAGATCGAGGAGAGGTGGGCGTACTCCGTGTAGAAGCCGTCGGGGTGCAGGATGACGACCTCGTTGCCGTAGGCGCCGCCGTCGCCGGCCGAGACGACCTCGCCGGAGGTGACGGAGACCACGGAGGTGCCCTCGCCGACGGAGAAGTCGACGCCGGTGTGGTAGCCGGAGGACCACAGGGAGCCCGCCGTGCCGTAGGCGGTGCCGACAGGGCCGGCGACCGGGGCGGTGTAGCCGGAGGAGGACTCGGCCGGCTCCTCGGCCGGCTCCTCGGCCGGGGCAGGCTCCTCGGCGGCGGCCGCGGAGCCACCGGCGAGGGCGAGCTCCTGGCCCGGGTAGATCAGGTCGGGGTCGCCGCCTATGACGGAACGGTTCGCGTCGAACAGCTGACGCCAGCCGCCGTCGACGCCCTGGGCGTCGGCGATCTTGGACAGGGTGTCGCCGCTGAGCACGGTGTAGGTCCCGGCGTTGCCCTGCTGGGCGGCGGGGGCGGAGACCTGGGCGGCCTGGTGGACGGTGGACGCGTTGGCGTCGCTGACGGCGGCCGGTTGGGCGGTGGCGCTCGCGCCACCCGCGGCGATCAGCGGAAGGGCCACGCCGGCGCCGCCGGCGGTGAGCATCAGGGAAAGCCGGGAGACGCGACGGACGCGCTGACGGCGGTGTCGTCCGCGTGCGGACATAGGTGAGCTCCTCCTCCTACGCCTGCGAGGTGAGCTGTCGGGTTCGGGCCGGAGTCGCCCGGCCACCGCCGATTCGGGCGCTGTCGCGCCGAATTCGCGAGGTGGCTTCACCCCTAGCCGTGATCTGCCGTGGCAGACCAGGCGGAAATTGGGTCCCCCGCTCCTGTCACGCGGAATTGCTGCTGTCCCGCACCCGGTGACAGGATTCGGCGTCCGGTAGCGGCTCGCCGCGGGTGCGGCGCGGATGCACCGTAATCCGAGGAATTCGGGCGAGACAAGAAACGGGGAGCACTCAGGCCCATCCCGCCCCAAGATCGGAAATACCCACCCGCCCCCGACGACGCCCTCCGAGCTCCGCCCAAGCCACCAACTCGCACCCAGCGGACACGACTTGCCGGGGCGGGGAATTCCGACGAAGAGGGCCGGGCGGCGTCCGGCCGGACGAAAGTGAGTTCGGTCACGGCCGGACGCCCATCGGATGCCATTTCGTTCTATGGCACAGAATGTCGGAATCGCACGGTGACCCTTCCGGACGGATCCACGCCGGATCAGGCCCCGATCAGAAGACCTGCCAGGTGCCGTTCAGGCCCCGCTGGCCGACGCCGTCCCTGGACCAGTCGCAGACCCCGTCGGGGAAGACCGACCGCAGCCGCTCCTCCTGGGCCGCGGTGAGCGGCACGCCGTACGAGTCGGGGTCGACCGGCCGGAGCTGGCAGGCGACCACGTCGTTCTCGATCCCCGCGCCGGCCACCATCCGGGGCGACTCCCACACCGGGTACTCGGTGTTGCAGCGGGTGGTGCCGTTGCCCGGCTCCTGACGCTCCACGATCTTCACGTCGTCCCGGGTCCAGCACGCCTCCTGGAGGTCGGCCGGCCGGTTGCGGATCACCCGGTCCAGCGGTGAGCCGTGCCGGTGGTCGGCCTGGATGCCGGTCACCCAGGCGTCCATCTGGTCCAGCGCCTCGGCGAGGACCGGATTGTTCGAGGTGAAGCCGCCGTAGGCCTCGTCCTCCTGGACGAGCATGACCTGGTTCGCCGAGGTCCCGTTGGCCTGCTCCAGCCGCTCCCGGGTGGCGAAGCCCTGGAAGCTCATGTGGATGTCGCCGTTCTCGTTCAGGTCCGTGTACTCGCGGTGGTCGATGATCGGCATCCCGGCCAGCCCGCCGCCGCCGTTGAGCAGCCGGCCCGTCGCGTACGCCGCCTCGGTGGCCCGCGGATCGGCCACGGTCCGCTCGGGCACATGGTTGGCGTCGGCGTCGAACCCGCCGATGCCCTCGTTCAGGTCGAGGAACTGGTCGACGGTGATCCCGCCGTCGCCGAGCGCGCCACGGCCGTACTCGATGCCGACGTTGTCCAGCGGCCGCCGCGCGAAGCCGGTGGCCGGATCGGTGCCGTAGACGTTGACGGTGTGGTCGTAGACGTCGCAGCGCGCGCCGGTCGGATTGGTCACCGGGTCGTAGCGCAGCTCCACCGGCAACTGGTCGGGGCAGAAGATCCGCGGGTCGATGCGGCCCCCGGCGACGGCGAGGTTGCCGATGCTCTCCCAGACCCCGAAGCCGGACACCGCGCGCTGCTGTTCCTGGGTGAACGCGCCGGGCGCCGTCTCCTCGAAGTAGTGGTCCAGCAGCCGGGCGTCGGAGACCGTGTGGACGGTGCCGAAGCCGACGTCGGGGAAGCTGCAGCCGACGATGATGCCGTCCAGCAGGCCCGGGTAGTTGTCGCCGATCTGCTGCGCCTGGTAAGAGCCGCCGGAGCAGCCCCAGCCGATGGTGAACCGCGGGTTGCCGTACGCCTCGACGAACCGCTCCTTGACCATCGCCATCGACTCGGCGGCCAGCAGGTCGTTGCAGTTGTTACCGAAAACGTTGAGGGTGGAGGAGGCCACCGCGTAGCCCTTGGCGAGCATGCCGTCCTCGGTCACGCCGCCGGTCCGCCGCCCCTGGACGTACCAGCCGTCCGTGCAGCCGCCGCCGAAGGTGTAGACGAGCCGCCCGTTCCAGCCCGGCGAGCGGTGCAGCACGTCGGGCGCGCGCTCCTCCGCCGGGTCGGCGAGCATCGCGATCTCATAGATGGCCCGGTTGATGGTCCCGGTCTCCACCCGGACGATGTACGGCACGCGCTCGCCCTCGTTGGTGGTGGTCCAGGCCAGGTCGGCGGGCCGGGTGGTGTCGGCGGGCAGCGGGCGCAGCTCGCCCGTCGTGGTGCGGTAGACGTGGTCGACCCGGGTCTCCACCGAGCAGTCCTCGTCCAGCGGCGGGCCCAGACGTTCGCCGGTGACCATCGTGAACCGCTCGGTGTCGCAGACGAACGGCGTCTCCTGCGGCCCCGAGAACACCGGCCCGGTGCGCGGGTGGTTCTCCAGGACCAGGTCCGCGGGCCTGACCCGGTGGTCGCCCGGCACCTCGGCGGTGAGCTCGTTCGGGCCCTCGGCGAGGCCGGTGACCAGCCCCAGCAGCGTGTCCCGGTGCCGGCCCGCGTGCGGGTCCTCGTGGAACGCGCCGGTCACGTCCCGGCCGTCGATCTCGATCGTCACCCGGTCCAGGTCGACCCGGCCGCGAGCCTCGATCTCGACCAGCGCGTCACCGCCCGAGACGGTGTCGGGTCGGGAGGAGACGACCGTGGCGGTCAACTCCCCGCCGCCGCTCTGGGACGCGGCCGGCGGTCCCGTGGCGATCAGGCCGGCGGTGACCGCCAGCGTCAGCAGCGCTCCGTGTACGGCTCTCCGTCTTTGCATCCGCGAGGACCTCCTCGGTACAGCTCCCCCCTACCGACCGTTCGGTAGGCAATGTACGGGAGCGGAACCGACGTTGACCCGGCGCGAACGGGCCCTTTCCGGTGTGTCGTTCAGCCGCCGCCGGGGCCGTCGAGCTCCTCGATCGTCGCGAGGGAGGGTCCGCGGCGGGCCGCGATGTCCCGGGCGGCGGCCTCCGCGTCGCGCAGCACCCGCACCGCGTTCCGCCAGGTGAGCTTCGCCAGGTCGGCGTCCGACCAGCCGCGGCCGAGCAGCTCGGCGAGCAGGTTCGGGTAGTCCGCGACGCTCTGCAGGCCGTCCGGCAGGTAGGTCACCCCGTCGAAGTCACCGCCGATGCCGAGGTGGTCCACGCCGGCCACCTCGCGCATGTGGTCGAGATGGTCGGCGACCGCGGCCAGGGTGGCGCGCGGGCGCGGGTGGCTCTCCTCGAACGCGCGCAGCAGCCGCCGCGCGTCCTCCCCCGTGGCCATCGGGTCCAGGCCCTGGGCGGACGTGTACTCGTCCGCCAGCCGGTCCCACTCCATGGCCTCCGGCAGCACGAACTGCGGCACGAACGTCGCCATCGCCACCCCGCCGTTGGCCGGCAGCGCCGCCAACACGTCGTCGGGCACGTTGCGCGGATGGTCGCAGACGGCGCGCGCCGAGGAGTGCGAGAAGATCACCGGCGCCTCGGTCACCCGCAGCGCGTCGCGCATGGTGGCCGGGGCCACATGGGAGAGGTCGACGAGCATGCCCAGCCGGTTCATCTCGCGCACCACCTCCTCGCCGAACGCGGTGAGGCCGTCGTGCCGCGGCGCGTCGGTGGCCGCGTCGGCCCAGTCCAGGGTGGCGTTGTGGGTCAGCGTCAGGTACCGGACGCCGAGCCGGTACAGGCCGCGCAGCGTGCCCAGCGAGTTGTTGATCGCGTGCCCACCCTCGGCGCCCATGAGCGAGGCCACCCGGCCCTCGGACCGCGCCGCCTCCATGTCGTCGGCGGTCAACGCCTCGCGCAGCGCGTCCGGATAGCGGGCGAGCAGCAGCCGCACCGCGTCGATCTGCTCCAGACAGGCGCTGACGGCGGCGTCCCCGGTCAGCGCGACGCTGACGTAGACCGACCAGAACTGGGCGCCCACCCCGCCGGCACGCAGCCGCGGAAGGTCGGTGTGCAGGTGCGCGCTCTGGTCCACGGCGATGTCGCGGCGGTCCAGGTCGTACCCGACCTGCACCCGCAGATGCCACGGCAGGTCGTTGTGCCCGTCCACGACGGGGTGCTCGGCCAGCAGCTCCCGTGCCTTGTCCAGCCTGCTCACGGCGCCTCCTCGAACGGCGATGACGGTCGGCGCCCCGGGCCCGGGTCGCGCGGCCGGGGGTGGGTCGGTCGGTTGAGGGTCGAGTGGTACGTCGTCGGGCCCGGGCCGGCCGGGATCAGCCCGGTCGGGTCGGCGGCGACCGCCGGCGGGCGTGGCGGTGCGGAGCCGACCGGCCGGAGCCGAGGCGGTGCCGGCCACGGGCCGGTCCGGGAAGGTCAGGGCAGGGCGCCCGGCGATTCCTCAGCGGCAAGCGTCCTGCGCAGGCGCCGGCCCTTCTCGGTGGCCTGCTCCCGCAACGCGTCCTGGAAGGCGGTCATCCGCTCCCGCAGCGCCGGATCGTGCGCCGCCAGCATCCGCACCGCGAGCAGCCCCGCGTTCCGCGCGCCACCGACGGAGACCGTGGCCACCGGCACCCCGGCGGGCATCTGCACGATGGACAGCAGCGAGTCCATGCCGTCCAGATGGGCCAGCGGCACCGGCACCCCGACGACCGGCAGCGGGGTCACCGCCGCCAGCATCCCCGGCAGATGGGCGGCGCCGCCCGCACCGGCGATGATCACCCGCAGCCCGCGCCCGGCGGCGCCCTCGCCGTACGCGATCATCTCCTGCGGCATGCGGTGCGCCGAGACGACGTCCACCTCGTGCGCCACCCCGAACTCGGCCAGCGCGTCGGCCGCGCCGCGCATCACCGGCCAGTCGGAGTCCGAGCCCATCACGACGCCGACCAGCGGCGCGCCCGCCCCGGTCATCCGCGCCTCCCGCGGGTCCGCGGCTGCCGGACGCGCCGGAATCCGTCGATGCTCACTCGTCGATGACCCCTCGCAGATAGTCGGCGGCGTGCCGGGCGCGCTCCCGCACCTCGCCCAGCTCCTCGCCGAAGGCGGTGACGTGCCCGACCTTGCGGCCCGGCTTCACGTCCTTCCCGTACACGTGGATCTTCAGCCCCGGGTCGCGCGCCATGCAGTGCAGGAACGCCGGGTACAGGTCGGGGTAGTCGCCGCCGAGCACGTTCGTCATCACGGTCCAGGGGGCGCGCGGGCGCGGGTCGCCCAGCGGCAGGTCGAGCACGGCCCGCAGGTGGTTGGCGAACTGCGAGGTGACCGCGCCGTCCTGGGTCCAGTGCCCCGAGTTGTGCGGGCGCATGGCCAGCTCGTTGACCAGGATCCGGTCGTCCCCGGTCTGGAAGAGCTCGACCGCCAGATGCCCGACCAGGTCCAGCTCCTGGGCGATGCGCAGCGCCAGCCGCTGGGCCCGCAGCGCGAGCTCGGCGGACAGGCCGGGGGCGGGCGCGATCACGGTGTCGCACACGCCGGCCACCTGCACGGACTCCACCACGGGGTACGCGACGGCCTGGCCGTGCGGCGAGCGCACCACGTTGGCCGCCAGCTCACGGGTGAAGTCCACCGCCTCCTCGGCCAGCACCGGGACGCCGGCCAGGAACGGCTCCGCGGCCGGCCCGGCGTCCGCGGCCTCGGCGGCCGACCGCAGCAGCCACACGCCCTTGCCGTCGTACCCGCCCCTGACGGTCTTCAGCACCACCGGATAGCCGCCGGCCTCCCGCTCGGCGAAGCGCCGGACGTCGGCCGGATCCGCGACGATCCGGTGCACCGGGCAGGGAACGCCCAGCTCGCTGAGCCGGGCCCGCATCACGCCCTTGTCCTGGGCGTGCACCAGCGCGTCCGGCCCAGGACGCACGGCGACGCCGTCCGCCTGCAACGCCCGCAGGTGCTCGGTGGGCACGTGCTCGTGGTCGAAGGTGATCACGTCGCAGCCGCGGGCGAAGTCACGCAGCGTGGCGAGATCGCGGTGGTCGCCCACGACGACGTCGGCCGCCACCCGCGCCGCCGAGTCCTGCGGTCGCTCGCTGAGGACCCGAAACCCGATCCCCAGCGGGATGCTGGCCTCGTGGGTCATGCGGGCCAGCTGGCCACCGCCGATCATGCCGACTACCGGGAACGTCACGCACCCAGCGTAGCTGGCGGGTCGGACAGGCCGACGCCCGGCGGCGACCCCGGCACCGGCCACCCCGTCGTGGGCCCGGCCGACGGGGTCCTAGCATGGCGGTCATGACCGGCCCTTCCCCACCGCTGCCCGACCGGCTGCGCGGCATCGCCCGCGAGGTGGCGAAGTTCGGCACCGTGGGGGCCTTCGGCTTCCTGGTGAACGTGCTGGTCTTCAACCTCTGCAGCCAGGCGGCGGGGCTGGCCCCGGTGCGCTCGGGGGTGATCGCCACCTCCGCCGCGATCTTCACGAACTACCTCGGGAACCGCTACTGGACCTACCGGCACCGCGACAAGCGCCGCAGGCGGCGGGAGGCCAGCCTCTTCCTGCTGTTCTCCGGCGTCGGCATGGTGATCGAGAACGGCATGCTGGCCATCTCCCACTACGGCCTGGGGTTCACCTCGCCGCTGGCCGACAACCTCGCGAAGAACGTGGTCGGGCTCGGCATCGCGTCGCTCTTCCGGTTCTGGTCCTACCGCACCTGGGTCTTCCGCGACGTCGAACGGGACCCCGAACCGGCCCCGGCGGCCTGATCCGCCTCGCGGCTCAGGCCCCACCCGACGCCTGATCCGCTTCGCGGCTCAGGCCCCACCCGATGTCTGATCCGCTTCGCGGCTCAGGAACAGCGCGAACACGGGCGGGCGCTGGTTCAGGAGTTCCAGGCGGCCGCCGTCCGCCTCGGCGAGGTCGCGGGCCACGGCGAGGCCGAGGCCGGTGGAGTTGCGCCCGCTCACCGTGCGTTCGAAGACCCGGGCGCCCAGGTCCGTCGGCACACCGGGGCCCTCGTCGGTGACCTCGACCACCGCCTGGTTCCCCGTGGTCCGGGTGCGCAGCGCCACCGTGCCCGCGCCGTGCATCAGCGAGTTCTCCACCAGCGTGGCCAGCACCGTGGCCACCGCGCCGGGCGTGCCCACCGCCCGCAGCCCCTCGCGTCCGGAGTGCACGATGGCCCGGCCGGCGCCGCGGTAGGCCGGCTTCCACTCCTCGATCTGCTGGCGCACCACCTCGTCCAGGTCGAAACTGACCGCCGAGGCGGAGCGCGGGTCGCGCGAGTTGGTCAGCAGCCGCTGCACCACCTCGGTGAGCCGCTCCACCTGGGCCAGCGCGATGGCCGCCTCCTCGTGGACGGTGTCCCGGTCCTCGGTGCCCATGATCTCCTCAAGGCGCATGGACAGCGCGGTCAGCGGCGTGCGGAGCTGGTGCGAGGCGTCGGTGGCCAGGCGCCGTTCCGCGGTGAGCATCCGCGCGATCCGTTCCGCGCTCGCGTCCAGGACGTCCGCCACCCGATCCAACTCGGCCACGCCGTACCGCCGGTGGCGCGGGCGCGGATCGCCGGAGCCGAGCCGTTCCGCGGTCTCGGCCAGGTCGGTCAGCGGGGCGGCCACCCGGCGCGCCTGGCGCACCGCGAGCAGCGCCGCCGCCACCACCGCGAGCACCGAGACCACCAGGATGACCACCAGCATCCGGCCGAGCTCGTTGGTGACCACGCTGCCCGGCTGTTGCACGGTGACGAACTCGCCGTGCACGCCGCTCTCGGACGCCTCGGTCACCCCGCCCTCGGGCTTCTCGCCCAGGGTCAGCGTCCGCCCGTCGGCCAGGTCGATCACGACGTAGCGTTCGGCCGGGACGGAGGAGACCATCTCCTCCTCGGTCACCGGCTCGCCGGCGGCGATGCGGCTCTCGACGTCCGCCACCAGACGGGCCGCCTCGGACTGGAGCTTGTCGCGGGCGCTGGCCTCGATGAGGCTGGCCTCGACGAGGAACAGGGAGACGCCGAAGACGGCCACGACGACGAGCACCACGGCGAGCGTGGAGTTGATCAGTCGGCGGCGCACGCGGGTTTCCTGGCTTCCGGTCGGGCTGGGGCGGGTCGGGTCCGGGGTGGCGTCGGTGGTGGAGTCGGGGTCGGGGCGCGGGGTCGGGGCGGTCAGCTCTTCTCGAAGCGGAAGCCCACCCCGCGGACGGTGGCGATGTAGCGCGGATTGGCCGCGTCGTCGCCGAGCTTCTTCCGCAGCCAGGAGATGTGCATGTCCAGCGTCTTGGTCGAGGACCACCAGGTGGTGTCCCACACCTCGCGCATCAGCTGCTCGCGGGTGACCACCCGGCCGGCGTCCCGCACCAGCACCCGCAGCAGGTCGAACTCCTTGGCGGTCAGGTGCAGCTCGTCCTCGCCCATCCAGGCCCGGTGCGACTCCACGTCGATCCGGATGCCGTGCACCGTCGGCGCCGGGGCCGTCTCCGCGGTGCCGCGGCGGAGCAACGCCCGGACCCGGGCCAGCAGCTCGGCCAGCCGGAACGGCTTGGTGACGTAGTCGTCGGCGCCCGCGTCCAGGCCCACGACGGTGTCCACCTCGTCGGCCCGGGCGGTCAGGATGAGGACCGGCAGCCCGAGCCCCTCGGTGCGGAGTCGACGACAGACCTCGAGTCCGTCCATGCCGGGCAGACCCAGGTCGAGCACGACCAGGTCGATGTCCCCGCGCAGTCCGGCCCGCAGCGCCGCGGGGCCGTCCTCCCGCACGTCCACCTCGTAACCCTCGCGGCGCAGCGCCCGGGTCAGGGGTTCCGAGATGGACGCGTCGTCCTCGGCGAGCAGTACTCGGGTCATGGGCCGATGGTAGACGCAGCGGAATGCGCTGCCGGGGACAATGACCGGAATGGCACGTGCCCGACGCGGCGGACCGGTCGCGGAAAGGCGCCGGAACGGAGCCACGGGTACACCGGTCGGTGCCGGTCGGCGCCGGTGGGTCGACGGTCAGTCGACGCCGGGCGCGGCCAGTTCGGCCCAGACCGACTTGCCCCCCGCGTCGGACTCGTGGAGCACACCCCAGTCCAGGCACAGCCGCTGCACTATGTACATGCCGTGCCCGCCCGGTCGCCCGGCGCTGCGACTGGCGCGCAGCATGGGCGCACCCGTGCCACGATCGCTGACCTCGACGCGGAGGTGCTTGGGGGCCAGCGCGACGCGGAGTTCCTCGGGGCCCTCGGCGTGCAGGCAGGCGTTGGTGACGAGTTCGGAGACGACCAGCAGCACGTCCTCGGCCGCGGCCCGCTGCTCGGCGGTGGAGGCGGGCAACCATCCCCAGTCGTACAGGGCCTGGCGGGTGAACTCCCGGGCCCGGGACACCGCTCCCTGGATGCCGACCAGGCGGAGTCGGCGCACCTGGCGGACCGATTGGGAGGCAGGCTCCGGGCCGTTGTCGCCCGTGGCATACGGACGGGTGGTACTCAACGCACGCCTCCCCTCACCGCATCGTCGCACCGGTGGCCTGTCATGAAATGACCGTTTCAACTGACGTAGCTGACGGCCGGGGCGGGCGCCGGCCGAGGCCGGCCCTCGTCCCGATGTCCGGACGTGATGTGACTCCTGCCCTCGCCGTCGACGAGCACACCCTCCCGAGCCCGGGAATAGTGTGACTCGTGCGACGGCATCACGTACAGCAGGAGGCCGGGCGTCGCCACCTCGGGGACGCCCTGTTCATTCCGCGGGCAGCGCGGCGAGCGCGTCGCCGAGGGTGCCGTGCACGGTGAACACGGCGCCGGCGCCGGTGATCTCCAGGACCCGGGCGACGATCGGGCGCATGCCCGCGAGGTGCACCTCGCCGCCCGCCGCCTGGGCGGCGATCCGCGTGGTGAGCAGCACGTTCAGCCCGGTGGAGTCGCAGAACTCCAGATCCGAGAGATCGATCACGATCCGGGCGACCCCGTCGGCCACGCAGGCCTCCAGGGACTCGCGCAACGTGGCCGCCGAATGGTGATCGAGCTCACCGACCGGTCGCACCACGGCGCTCGCGCCCCCGCCCACGCGCCGCACGGAAACCGACAGCTGGCGCCGGCTGGTCTCTTCCGGCATCCCTCGGTCCATGCAGCCCCCTTCAAATTGGAGCGCTTTCCTGGCTAGGTTCGAAACCCTAGCCCCTAGGAGGTCCGCTGGGCACCCTAACAGGTCCGACATTACTCGCAATTCGGGCGTAGCAGACTTGCCATACCCGGCTATGGACCGGTAGGCGTAGAGAGACGAACAGGGGAGAGGCTCTCCCCATGCCGGCTTTGGAGGCGCCGCACTCATCAGTGCCAGCGACGGCTTTGGCAGCCATATGCCGCGAGACCCACGGAGGACACACCACATGTCACCGGCCCCCCGAACCGACGACCCCGGGACCGTCGAGATCACCGAGCTGGACCCCGTCGCCCCCGCCGAGGCGACCCGTGCACCCGTCGAGCCACCGCGGCTCGCGGTGCCACGGCAGACCGACGCCGAGCCCGCCGCGCCTCCTCCGCCGGCCGCGACAGCCGCGACCGGCCCTCGTGCCGCGGCTGCCACGACTGCCGAGGAGCCGCGGGTCGAGCCCGACGCGACCGTGGCGCTGCCTCCGTTGCCGGAGATCCCGCCGTTCGACGAGGTGGGGCCGCTCGACGCGCGGGCGCTTTCCAAGAGCCTCTTCCAACGCCTGCGGATCCTGGAGGAGGGCACCCACGAGTACGCCTACGTGCGCAACACGCTGGTCGAGCTCAACCTCGCCCTGGTGAAGTTCGCCGCGGCGCGGTTCCGCTCGCGCAGCGAGCCCATGGAGGACATCATCCAGGTCGGCACGATAGGGCTGATCAAGGCGATCGACCGGTTCGAGGCCGACCGCGGGGTGGAGTTCCCGACCTTCGCGATGCCCACCATCGTCGGCGAGATCAAGCGTTTCTTCCGTGACACCTCCTGGTCGGTGCGGGTGCCGCGGCGGCTCCAGGAGCTGCGCCTGGACCTGGCGAAGGCCGGGGACGAGCTCGCCCAGAAGCTGGACCGGGCACCCACCGTCGCGGAGCTCGCGGAGCGGCTGAACCTCTCCCACGACGAGATCGTCGAGGGCATGGCCGCGTCCAACGCGTACACCGCCAGCTCGCTGGACGCGCAGCCGGAGGAGGACGAGGCGGAGGGCGCGCTGGCCGACCGCATCGGCTACGAGGACCACGGTCTGGAGGGCATCGAGTACATCGAGTCCCTGAAGCCGCTCATCGCCGAACTGTCGCCGCGCGACCGGCGGATCCTGTCGCTGCGCTTCGTGGCCAACATGACGCAGTCGGAGATCGGCGACGAGCTGGGCATCTCGCAGATGCACGTGTCCCGGCTGCTGGCCCGCACGCTGAGCCGGCTGCGCCGCGGCCTCATGGTCGAGGAGTAGCCAGGAGCGGCCGAGAAGCGGTCGAGGAGCAGTCGAGGAGCAGGGCCCACCGAGGGTTGGCGCAGGGGTGCGTCAGGGTGGGAAGGAGCGGTGCGGCGGCGCGCGACGCGCGCGCCCGCCGCTCCTCACTCCAGTGCGCTCCAGTTAGGGTGCGGGAATGCGTCTCGAGGTCCCCAGCATCCTGTCCGTGAACCTCGGCACGGCCGCCGCGTCCGCCAGGACGGACACGCCGAGCGGCCTGACCGGCATCGACAAGCGCCCCGTCACCGGCCCGGTGCCGGTGGCCGCCCCTGGTCCCAGGGGCGTCGGGGGCAGCGGGCTGACCGGGGACGCCGTCTGTGACCTGCGCCACCACGGCGGGAACGACCAGGCCGTCTACGCCTACGCCCGCGAGGACCTGGACCGCTGGCAGCGGGAGCTGGGCGTGGAGCTGTCCAACGGCTCGTTCGGCGAGAACCTCACCACCGCCGGCGTCGACCTCGGCGAGGTCCGGATCGGCGAGCGCTGGCGGGTCGGCCCCGACCTGGTGCTGGAGGCCAGCCTGCCGCGCATCCCCTGCGCCACCTTCGCCAACTGGCTGGGCCAGCGCGGCTGGGTGCGCCGCTTCACGCAGGCCGCCCTGCCGGGCAGCTACTTCCGGGTCGTCACGCCGGGCGAGGTCCGGGCGGGTGACCCCGTCGAGATCGCGCACCGCCCGGACCACGAGGTGTCCGTCGCGTTCCTCTTCCGGGCGCTGACCACCGAGCCCGCGCTGCGGCCGCGGATCCTGGCCGCGGGCGAGGCGCTGCCCGCCAGGGAGCTGCGCAGGGCCCGGCTGTGGGCCGCGCAGGCCGGCACGGCGGAAGGGCCCGGGGCGCCGACGCCGGAGGCGGCTAGCTGAGGTCCTCGATGATCTGCGGGTAGTTCCCGTCCGGATCCTCGACCGTGGCCAGCCGCACCGGCTCGCCGGGCGCCGGCTCGGACACCGGCCTGATCCAGGTCACGCCGAGCCCGTTGAGCCGCTCCTCGGCGGCCCGGATGTCGTCCACCTCGATGTTGAACAACACCCTCCCCGGCTCGGTGGCCCGCTCGGCGACGTCGTCCCGTCGCTCGAAGATCAGCCAGGTGCCGCCCAACTCCAGGGCCAGCACCGGCATCTCCTCCTGGACGGGCTCGGCCTCGGGCGCGAAGGCCGCCTTGTACCAGTCGTGGAGCCGCTGCGGATTCGTGCTGCCCAGAACCAGCCCACCCAGGCGGGGGTTGGTGGGCGTCGCCGATGCCGTCATGGTCTCTCCTCGTGCTCGTTCGTGGTCACGCGTGCGTGTCCAGGTAGAGACCCGGGCGAGCACCGGAACTCATCGCTCGGCCGCCGCCAGCGCCGCCTCGATGGCCCGGCCGTTGAGATGCCGCCGCACGTACAGCAGCAGGCAGCCGAGCACGAGCACGACGGCCAGGAACGGCGCGCGCAGCCCCGCCTCACGCCCCGCGAGCTCCTCCACGAGGGCCACCAGACCGCCGCCCAGCGCCATGCCCAGCGGCATGCACCCCCAGCCCAGCAGCCGGTAGACGCTGTTGACCCGGCCCAGCAGCCGGTCCGGGATGATGGTCTGCCGGAGCGAGACCGTGACCACGTTCCACAGCACGACGCCGAAGCCGAGCGTCCCCATCACCGCGCCCACCAGGTAGGCGTTCGAGGTGAACGCGGCCGTGGCGAACGCCGCGAGCTCGAGGAGCAGCGTGACGACGAGCGAGCGGCCGGGCCCCAGCCGGCGGCTCGCGCGACCGGCGAGCAGCCCGCCGAGCAGCCCGCCGACGCCCCCCACCGAGATCAGCACCGCGAAGCCGCCCGGGCCGAGGTGCAGGATCTCCTGGGCGTAGAGCACGTAGATCGCCAGTGCGCCCTGGCCCGCGGCGTTGGTCACGGCCAGGGCGATCGCCATCGGGCGCAGCAGCGAGTGGCCCCACAACCAGCGCACGCCCTCGGCTATTTCGGCACGCATCGAGCGCCGGGGCGGCTTGTCGGCGGGGTCGCCGTCGGCCGAGGCGCCGCTGGCCCGGAACGCGCCGCGCAGGGTGAACAGCGCAAGCGCCGCCACCAGGGCCATGCCCGCGTCGAAGGCGAACGGCACGGCGAGCGCCACGCCCAGCAGCAGTCCGCCCAGCGGACGGCCGAAGAAGTCGTCGGTGACGATCTGCGCGCTCATCACCCGACCGTTCGCCGTGGGCAGCTGCGCCCGGTCGACGACGGCGGGCAGGATCACCTGGGCCGTGTTGTCGAAGAGCACCTCGACGAAGCCCAGGACCAGGGCGCAGACCAGGAGGACGGGCAGCGTCATGGCGTCCGCCGCGATCAGCACCGCCGTCCCGCCCAGCACCAGCGCCCGCAGCAGGCTCATGGCGACCATCAGCCGGCGCCGGTCGAGGCGGTCGGCGAGCGCCCCGGCGTGCAGGCTGAACACCAGCCACGGGAGCCGCTGCGCGACGCCGACCAGGGCGATGAGGAAGGCGTTGGTGGTGAGGGTGGTCGCCAGCCACGGCAGGGCGACGGCGGTGACGCCCTGCCCCAGGTTGCCGAGGGTGCTGGCGACGAACAGCTTCCAGAAGTTCCCGCCGAGACCGCGGCGAGCGACCGGCGCGGGCGGCGTCCGGTCACGTTCCTCCGAAGTCGCACGCGTGAGCTCGTCGTTCGTCATCGGGCCTCCCCCTGGTCGTCGCCGCACACTAACGCGATGTATCGCGAGGTGCCAGAGAGCGTTGGGAAGTGTTCGGCGGGGTGCGGTCAGACCGCTCGCGCCCCGCCCCGCCAGACGGCGGCGACCAGGGGGACGCCGGGCCGGTAGGCGAGATGGACCGGCGAGGGGGCGTCCAGCAGCACCACGTCGGCCCGGGCCCCGGGCGCCAGCCGCCCGACGTCGGTGCGGCGCAGGGCGGCGGCGCCGCCGGCGGTGGCCGACCACAGCGCCTCGTCCGGCGTCATGCCCATCTCCCGGACCGCGACGGCGATGCAGAACGGCATGGAGCTGGTGAACGAGGAGCCGGGATTGCAGTCGGTGGCCAGCGCCACCACGGCGCCGGCGTCGAGCAGCCGGCGGGCGTCGGGATAGGGCGAGCGGGTGGAGAACTCGCAGCCCGGCAGCAGCGTGGCGACCGTGGGCTCGTCGGGCCGCCGGCCGGCCTGGGCGAGGGCGTCCACGTCCGCGTCGGACAGGTGGGTGCAGTGGTCGGCGGAGGCGGCGCCGACCTCGACGGCCAGCCGCACGCCGGGGCCCGCGGTCAGCTGGTTGGCGTGCAGCCGGGGCAGCAGGCCGCGGGCCCGGCCGGCGGCCAGGACCGCGCGGGCCTGGTCGGCGTCGAAGGCGCCGCGTTCGCAGAAGACGTCGATCCAGCGGGCGTGCGGCGCGCAGGCGTCCAGCATCGGCCCGGTGACCAGCGCCAGGTAGGCCTCCGGGGTCATGCCGGGGGCCACCACATGCGCGCCGAGGTAGGTGACCTCGTCGGTCTGCCGCCGGGCCACCCGCAGCGCGCGGGCCTCGTCGGCCACCGTGAGCCCGTAGCCGGACTTGGTCTCCACGGTGGTGGTGCCCTGGCGCAGCATCTCGCGCAGCAGCGCGCCGAGCCGGGCGGCGAGCTCGTCGTCGGTGGCGCTCCGGGTGGCGGCCACCGTGGTGGCGATGCCCCCCGCGGTGTAGGCGGTGCCGGCCATCCGGGCGGCGAACTCCGCGGCGCGGTCGCCGGCGAAGAGCAGGTGCGAGTGGGAGTCGACGAAGCCGGGGATCACCGCCCGCCCGGCCGCGTCATGGTGACTGTCAGTAGCGGGTGCTCTACTGGTCGGGCCGACCCAGGCGATCCGGTCGTCCTCGATGACGAGGGCGGCGTCCTGGATCCGGCCGAGTGGTCCGCTGTCGGAGGAGCCGAGGGAGGGGTCGTTGGTGACGAGGGTGCCGATGCGGGTGAGGGCGATGCTGGGCATCGGGGGCGCTCCCGGTGCGTTGTCGTGCCGACCCGGCCGGCCCGGCACGACCAGGGACGAACGAGACGGAGCGGGCGGGCGGGACGGAGCTGGGGGACGAGACGAGAGGACGGTACGGGACCGGCCGGCCCGCCGGCTCCACCGGCCCCGCCACCGCTGCCCGCCGACGGGAGGCGGGCTCCGCGACCCTGACGGACCCGGGCCGGATGGGAGCCGGGGTGGGGAGCGGGCGCGCCGCACGGGCCGGCGCGGCTCACGGGCTGTGGCGCAGGTCGGCGACCGTGCGGCCGAGGGAGCCCGCGAGGTCGTGCACCAGCTGGTGGGCGCCGTCGCGCACCACGTGCCGGCCGGCGACCACGGTGTGCCGGACGTCGGCGCTGGTCGCCGCGTAGACCGCGGTCTCGGCGCCGAACCGGGCCGGCGGCCCGGCGGTGCGCGGGGAGTCGAGCGCGATCGTGGTGAAGTCGGCGAGTGCCCCGGACTCCAGCCGGCCGCCCTCCGGCCAGCCGAGGGCGGCGTGGCCCTGCTCCGTGGCCGTGCGCAGCAGCTGGGCGGCGGTGAAGTGGCCCCGGGTGCGGGTGCGCAGCCGCTCGTGCAGCTCGATGCCCCGGGCCTCGGCGAAGAGGTCGATCATCGCGTGGCTGTCGCTGCCCAGGCAGAGCGGGCTGCCGGCCCGCCGCAGCCGGCTGGCGGGACCGATGCCGTCCGCCAGGTCCCGCTCGGTGGTGGGACACAGGCAGACCCGGGTGGCGGAGCCGCCGAGCAGGTCGATGTCCTCCTCGGTGAGGTGCGTGGCGTGCACGGCGGTGGTCTGCGGCCCGAGCACGTCGTGGTCGGCCAGCAGCCGGGTGGGGGTGCGGCCGTGCGCCCGGCGGCAGCCGTCGTTCTCCGCGGGCTGCTCGGAGAGGTGCAGGTGCAGCGGGGCGCGCCGGTCCCTCGCCCACCGGGCGACGACGCCGAGCGCCTCGGCCGGCACCGCGCGCACCGAGTGGATGGCGGCCCCGATCCGGGTGGTGGCGTCGGGGCGCAGCCCGGCGGCCCGCTCGGCCCAGGCGTCGACGTCGCCGTCGCTGAAGCGGAGCTGCTGCCGGGTCGGCGGCTCGCCGAAGCCCGAGGAGAGGTAGCAGGTGTCCAGCAGGGTGATGCGCAGGCCGGCCTCGGCCGCCGCCGCGATCAGCGCCTCGCCGACGGCGTTCGGGTTCGGATACGGATGGCCGCCGGGCGCGTGGTGCACATAGTGGAACTCGCCGACGCAGGTGATGCCGGCCAGCACCATCTCGGCGTAGACGGCGCGGGCCAGCTCGAAGCAGTAGTCGGGGGTCAGCCGGTCGGCGATGTGGTACATCGCCTCGCGCCAGGTCCAGAAGGTGCCGCCGCCGATCTGGGTGGTGGCGCGGAGGGCCCGGTGGAAGAAGTGGCTGTGGGCGTTGGCCAGCCCCGGCACCGTCAGGCCGCGCAGCGTGACGGCCCCGGCCGGTGGTGCGGGCTCGCCGGGTCGCACCGAGGTGATGTGACCGCTCGTCGCGGTGCCGACGAGCACCCCGGACTCGACGGTGCCGTTCAGCCAGGCGTGTTCCGCCCAGTAGGTCTGCGCGCTCAGCGACACACCGGGTCCTCCCGCTCCTCGGGGTTGTGCCGGCCCTGTGGGTGCTCCCACAGGAGATCCTCCAGCACCTCGGCCAGCGCGGCCACTCCGGCCAGACAGTCGGCCTCCTCGGCGCGCTCGGCGGGCGCGTGCGAGACGCCCGTGGGATTGCGCACGAAGAGCATGGCCGTGGGCACCGGCGCCGGCCGGGCGCTGGCGAGGATGCCCGCGTCGTGCCCGGCCCCGGTGGGCAGCACCGGGGCACCGCCGAGCCGGGCGGAGAGCCGGACGCGCAGCCCCTGATCGAAGGCGACGGGCCCGGTGTGGGACTCGCGGGTCACCCGCACCGCCACGCCGTCGCGGGCGCCCCGCTCGGCCGCGGCGCGCTCGATGTCGGCGACGAGCGTGGCCAGGGTGTCCGGATCCGGCGCCCGGGCGTCGAGCCAGGCGCGGACCAGGGACGGGACGGCGTTGACGCCGCCCGGCTCGACCTCGACCCGGCCGAAGGTGGCCAGCGCCTCGGCGAGCCTGGCCCTCTTCCGGGCGGTGAGCACGGTCGTGGCGTAGCTGAGCATCGGGTCCCTGCGGTCCGCGAGCCGGGTGGTGCCGGCGTGGTTGGCCTCGCCGCGGAAGTCGAAGCGCCACCGGCCGTGCGGCCAGATCGCGGAGCCGACGCCGACCGGGTGGCCGGTCCTGGCCAGCGCCAGGCCCTGCTCCACGTGCAGCTCGACGAAGGCGTGGATCCCGGCCAGCCGCCCGGGGTCGGGCCCCAGCTCCCGCGGGTCGTGCCCGGCGTCGGCCAGCGCCTCGGCCAGCGTGACGCCGTCGGCGTCCCGCAGCGCGCGGGCCCGGTCGGGGTCGAGCAGGCCGCTGGCGAGCCGGGAGCCGACGCAGGACACGCCGAAGCGGGCGCCCTCCTCGTCGGCGAAGTTGACCACGGCCAGCGGCCGGCCGCCGGCGCGTCCGCGGGCCCGCAGCTCGTCGAGGGCCGCGAAGCCGGAGACCACGCCCAGCGGCCCGTCGTAGCCGCCGCCGTCCGGCACCGAGTCCAGATGCGACCCCGTCACCACGGCCGCGCCGACACCGACGGCACGCGTCGGGTCGCCGGCCCAGGCCCACTGGTTCCCGTTGCGGTCCACCTCGTACCGCAGCCCGCGCCGCTCGGCCGCCGCGCGGAACCACGCCCGGCAGGCCGCGTCGGCGGCGGTCCACGCGAACCGCCGGTAGCCACCGCCGGCCTGCCGCCCGATCGGCTCAAGCTCCCGCCACATCGAGCGGAAGCCGTCCGCGACCTCGGGCCGCACGCTGGGCTTGCCGCCCTGGTCCCCCGTCCAGCGACCCGTCACGTCCCGATCCGGCCGGTCGGCCGGACCGAGCGGGGCGTCGCGGGCCGCCCGCCCGGCGGATCCGGATGCCCGGCGCGCTCCGCCGCGGGAGCGCTCGTCGCCGGACTCTTCGCCCTCGGGCGGGTGGCGCTCGACCCGCCCCCGGCCGGATCCCGCCGGGTCGCCGGCGGGGTCCGGCGCCGCGCCGCCGTCGGACGCAGGGCGCCCGCCACACGCGCCGCCGGGACCCGCCGGTCCCCCCGGGTCGGGGCCCTGGGGGACCGGCGGGAGGCCGTCCCCAGCCCCATGGGCGGTCACGGCCTGGCCCCCGACGCCGGATTCGAGGCCGCTCCGCGATCGCAACCGCCCCGCGAACGAGCACCGCCCGGGGTGCTCGCGGCGGGGCCACCGGGGCAGGGAGTCGAGACCGCCCGGCGGCCCGGACCGCTCCGCGCGCGGTCACCACCCCGACCGGTCCGGGACGAGTCGCCGCCCGGCAAGGGCCCCGCACCGGGGCGGGGCGCCACCGCCCCGAGCCCCGGAGGCCAGTCGCGCGGAGCGGCCGGTCCTGGACGCCGCGAGCGGGGACAGGCCGGTCCTGGACGCCGCGAGCGGGGACAGGCCGGTCCTGGACGCCGCTCACTCGGGGCGGCCAGGGCCGCCCCGAGCGCGGCCGGCCCCGCCGTGCTCCCGTGCGGCGGGCGACCGGCCGTTCCCCGGCGGTCGGTCCTCCGGGCGGGGTCGCGCACGGTCGCCGCCCGGCACGGGCCGCTCATCGCTCCTCCCGCATGGGCACGCGGACCGCGTGCTCCTCGGCCACCGACTCGGCCTCCTCGTAGCCGGCGTCCACGTGGCGGATGACCCCCATGCCCGGGTCGTTGGTGAGCACCCGGCGGATCTTCTCGCCGGCCAGCGGCGTGCCGTCCGCGACGGTGACCTGCCCGGCGTGCAGCGAGCGGCCCATGCCGACGCCGCCGCCGTGGTGGACGGACACCCAGGAGGCGCCGGACGCCACGTTGACCATGGCGTTCAGCAGCGGCCAGTCCGCGATCGCGTCGGACCCGTCGCGCATGCCCTCGGTCTCCCGGTACGGCGAGGCGACCGAGCCGCAGTCCAGATGGTCGCGGCCGATCACCACCGGCGCGGCGAGCTCGCCGCGCGCCACCATGTCGTTGAAGCGCTCCCCCGCGCGGTCCCGCTCCCCGTAGCCGAGCCAGCAGATCCGGGCCGGCAGGCCCTGGTACCGCACCCGCTCCCCGGCCAGCCTGAGCCACCGGGCCAGCGACTCGTTCTCCGGTGAGTCGCCCGCCGGGAAGAGGTCGAGCAGCGCGCGGTCGGTGGCGGCGATGTCGCCCGGCTCGCCGCTGAGCGCGGCCCAGCGGAACGGTCCCCTGCCGGCGCAGAACAGCGGCCTGATGTAGGCGGGCACGAAACCGGGATACGCGAACGCCCGCTCGTAGCCGGCCAGCTTCGCCTCGCCGCGCAGCGAGTTGCCGTAGTCGAAGACCTCGGCGCCCGCGTCCTGGAAGCCCACCATGGCCTCGACGTGCCGGGCCATCGACTCCCGCGCCCGCTGGGTGAACTCGCCCGGTTTCGCGGCGGCGTAGTCGGCCATGTCGGCCAGCTCGACGCCGAGCGGCAGGTAGCTGAGCGGGTCGTGGGCGCTGGTCTGGTCGGTGACGACATCGATCGGCGCGCCCTCGGCGAGCAGCCGCGGCAGCAGTTCGGCGGCGTTGCCCAGCACGCCGACGGACAGCGGGCGCCGGGCGTCGCGGGCGGCGGTGGCCAGCCGCAGCGCCTCCTCCGGTGACTCGGCGCGGCGGTCCAGGTAGCCGTGCTGGATGCGCCGCTCGATGGCCCGCGGGTCGCAGTCGACGCAGACGGCGACGCCGTCGTTCATCGTGACCGCCAGCGGCTGCGCGCCGCCCATGCCGCCGAGCCCGGCGGTCAGGGTGATGGTGCCGGCGAGCGAGCCGCCGAACCGCTTGGCGGCCACCGCGGCGAACGTCTCGTAGGTGCCCTGGAGGATGCCCTGGGTGCCGATGTAGATCCAGGAGCCCGCGGTCATCTGCCCGTACATCGTCAGGCCCAGCCGCTCCAGGCGCCGGAACTCCTCCCAGTTGGCCCAGTCGCCCACCAGGTTGGAGTTGGCGATGAGCACCCGGGGGGCCCATTCGTGGGTCGTCATCACGCCCACCGGGCGGCCCGACTGCACCAGCATCGTCTCGTCGTCCCTGAGCGTGCGCAGCGTGCGCGTCATGGCGTCGAAGGAGCGCCAGTCGCGCGCCGCCTTCCCGGTGCCGCCGTAGACGACGAGCTGGTCCGGATGCTCGGCCACCTCGGGGTCGAGGTTGTTCTGCAGCATCCGCAGGGCGGCCTCCTGGGGCCATCCCTGGGCGGAGCGGGTGGCTCCACGCGGGGCACGCACGAGTCGGGGTCCTGACATCGCGCCTCCTGGGGTCCGTGCTTGGGTACTTCCATGGTGGATCATTCCCGACGCGACCAGGCCGTACGGGCGGCGGTCGCACAGCAGCTGCTCGACGACGACCGGCCCGTGGCGGCCCTGCTCGACATCCAGGGCGTACGCGACGCGGCCGCGGCGCTGCACGCCGCCTTCGACGAGGTGACGGCGCCCGGCCAGGAGGTGCTGCACACGTTCGCGGTCAAGGCGGGCTCGCTGGTGCCCGTGCTGCGGCTGCTCGACGGCCTGGACATCGGCTGCGAGGTGGCCAGCCCCGGCGAGCTGGCCCTGGCCAGGGCGGCCGGGCTGACGCCCGACCGGATCGTGCTCGACTCCCCCGCCAAGACCCGGGCGGAGCTGCGCGAGGCCCTCGCGCTCGGCGTCGCGCTCAACGTCGACAACCCGCAGGAGCTGGCCCGGCTGGACGCGCTGGTCAAGGGCCGCGACGCGGCCGGCGAGGGACCGCCGCCGATCGGCCTGCGCCTCAACCCGCAGCTGGGCGGCGGCAGCATCGACGCGATGAGCACCGCCACGGCCACCTCGAAGTTCGGCATCGCCCTGGCCGACCCCGGGGTCAGGGACTGGGTGCTGCGCGCCTGCCGGGAGCGGCCGTGGCTGTCCCGGCTGCACTGCCACGTCGGCTCCCAGGGGATCCCGCTGGACCTGATGGCCGCGGGCGTGCGCGCCACGCACGAGCTGGCCGAGGAGATCAACGCGGCGGCCGGCCGCCGGCAGATCGACACCCTCGACATCGGCGGCGGCCTGCCGGTGAACTTCGACTCCGACCAGACCACGCCCACCTTCGCCGACTACGCCGCGCTGCTGCGCCGCGAGGTGCCCGCGCTGTTCGACGGCGGCTACCGGCTGGTCACCGAGTTCGGGCGGTCGCTGCTGGCCAAGTCGGGCCTGGTCCTGGCGCGCGTGGAGTACACGAAGTCGGCCGGCGGGCACCCGATCGCGATCACCCACGCCGGCGCCCAGGTCGCCACCCGCACCGTCTTCGCCCCGGCGTCCTGGCCGATCCGGGTGGCCGCCTACGACGCGGAGGGGCGGCCGAAGTCCGGGCCGCGGACGCGCCAGGACGTGGCGGGCCCCTGCTGCTTCGCCGGCGACCTGGTGGCCCGCGACCGGCCGCTGCCCCGGCTGGAGCCCGGCGACCTCGTGGCCCTGCTGGACACCGGCGCCTACTACTTCTCCACGCCCTTCGGCTACAACTCGCTCCCCCGCCCCGGCGTCTACGGCTACTGGCCGGCCGGCCAGGGACCCGGCGGGGAGACCGCGACGTTCACCACCATGCGCCGCCCGCAGACCGTCGCGGAGGTGGTCGCCGAGTCCGGTGGGGAGCTGTAGCGGACCGCCTCCGCGACGGTCCGCGCATGCTCGCTCGGGAAATGGGGGTTAACCCTAGTGTCAGCCCTCGGGCCCCTGGCTACCGTGGAGCCCATGATGAGTTCTCGCGACCCCGAGCTGGACAGTGGCCCCGATCTCAGCGGGGATCTCAAAGGGGATCTCGACGCCGCCGTGCAGACCCGCAAGGAGCTCGGCTCCGCGTACGAGGCCGAGCTCGTCGAGTCGTTCCTGGAGAAGGTCGAACAGCGCATCGACGCGACCGTGGAGAAGCGGCTGCGGCGGCAGCTGGCCGAGCAGCAGATGGTGATCGCCCGCGGCGGCCGGCCGGCGGGCGGCGGGGAGGCCCGCGGCCCCGGCCAGGCGTTCGGCCTCGCCGCGCTGTCCCTGGTGCTCGCCATCCCGTTGTCCGCCATCGCCTCGGTGCAGACCGGGCTGGCCGGGCTGCTGGTGTGCTGGGGCGGCATCGTCGGCGTCAACGCGTGCTACGCCGGTGGGCGGGCGCTGCGGCGGACGGCGCCCGAGTCGGACCGCGACTGGGACTGACCCGGCCGAGCCGGTGTTCGGCAGGCCCGACCCTGGAGGGTCGGACCTGCCGGCCGCGCCTGCGGGGAAGCACCGGTCGTGAGGGCTCGGCCCACGGGACCACCAGCCGCGGTGGCCCCCCTGCCGGTCGCGAGAAGACCGCCTGCGAGGAGAGAGCTGACGGGGACCGCCGCACCCCGGTGCCAGGCACCAGGGGCGGGACGACGGCGGTCCCCGCCGGGACGCGGGCCGGGTCGGGGCCTCGCGTCCGGGCGACCAGGGAGGTCCGGGAGCCGCTCCGGAGGTCCTTGGTGCCGACATCCCCAAGAGTGCAGGACCGGTGTTAACGACGCGTTGCCCGTCCGTGACACTTTGGGATCGTTTACTCGCGTAGGCCTCACGCCACGCGCGCGATCACGGCGTTTCGGCCAGGAACGCCAGCAGGTCCTGGCGGCTGACCACCCCCACCGGCTTGCCCTCCACCAGCACGATCGCCGCGTCGGCGCCGCGCAGCACCGCCATCAGGTCGCCGACCGGCTCGCCCGAGCCGACCTGGGGCAGCGGCGGGCTCAGATGGTCCTCCAGGCGGTCGGCCAGCGCCGCGCGCTTGGCGAACAGGGCATCGAGCAACTCCCGTTCGACCACGGAGCCGACGACCTCGGCCGCCATCACGTCGGGATGCCCGGCGCCCGGCTTGACCACGGGCATCTGGGAGACGCCGTACTCGCGGAGCACGTCGATCGCGTCGCCCACGGTCTCGTCCGGGTGCATGTGCACCAGCGAGGGCAGCTCCCCCTGCTTGCGCCGCAGCACGTCGGCCACCCGGGGCTGCGGCGCGCCGTCCTCCAGGAAGCCGTAGTCGGCCATCCACTCGTCGTTGAAGATCTTGCTCAGATAACCGCGCCCGCCGTCCGGCAGCAGCACCACGATCACCGCGTCCGCCGCCTCCTCGGCCGGCAGCCGGCGGGCGACGCGCAGCGCGGCGACCGCCGCCATCCCGCAGGAGCCGCCGACCAGCATGCCCTCCTCCCGGGCCAGCCGCCGGGTCATCTGGAAGGAGTCCTTGTCGGAGACGGCCACCACCTCGTCGGCGATGTCCCGGTCGTAGGCGGACGGCCAGAAGTCCTCGCCGACCCCCTCCACCAGATAGGGCCGCCCGGTGCCGCCGGAGTAGACCGAGCCCTCGGGATCGGCGCCGATCACCCGCACCCGGCCGTCGCTGACCTCCTTCAGGTACCGGCCGGCGCCCGAGATGGTGCCGCCGGTGCCGATGCCGGCCACGAAGTGGGTGATCCGTCCCTCCGTCTGCTCCCACAGCTCGGGGCCCGTGGTCTCGTAGTGCGAACGCGGGTTCTCCGGGTTGCTGTACTGGTCGGGCTTCCAGGCGTCCGGCGTCTCCCTGACCAGCCGGTCGGACACGTTGTAGTACGACTGGGGGTGCTCGGGGTCGACGGCCGTGGGGCAGACGACGACGTCGGCGCCGTACGCCCGCAGCACGTTGATCTTGTCCGTGGAGACCTTGTCCGGGCAGACGAAGACGCAGCGGTAGCCCTTCTGCTGGGCGACGATGGCCAGCCCTATCCCCGTGTTCCCCGAGGTCGGCTCGACGATCACGCCGCCGGGTCGCAGCGCCCCCGAGCGTTCGGCCGCCTCGATCATCCGCAGGGCGATCCGGTCCTTCACCGATCCGCCGGGATTGAAGTACTCCACCTTCGCCAGCACCGTGGGGGCTGGTTCGATGCCTTCCGTCACCCGGCCGAACCGCACCAGGGGGGTGTTGCCCACGAGGGAGATCATCGACTCGTAATACTGCACCTGGGTCTCCGCATGTCCGCGCATCTCCGGTACGGGGTCGTCCGCCCGGCAGGACAGCACCTTATTGCGTTGCAGGAGACCTCGCGCTGGGCACGACATCTGATGACGGCCCACATCAGGGGCCCCATCGGGATCGTGAGGAGGCGAAGCTGCGGCATGTCGACGGCGCGGGTGGCCCGGAGGATCGCGACCGCCGCCGCCTACGGTGGCGGGGGCATCAGTCTGCTCGGCGGCGCGGCGGCCGGACTGCTGCTCACCGAGGTCCGCTACACCAGGCGGACGCTGAGCGGCTATCAGGACGGCGGCGAACCGCCGGTGGCCGACGGGGTCTACGGGACCGCGTTCGCCGCCTCTCCCGGGCCGCCGTGGCGGCTGGCGATGCTGGGTGACTCGACCGCGGCCGGGCAGGGCGTGCACCGCGCCAGGGAGACCCCGGGGGCGCTGCTGGCGCAGGGGCTGGCGGCGGTCTCCGAACGCAGCGTGGAACTGCACAGCGTGGCGCTGTCCGGGGCCAGGTCCGACGATCTGGAACGGCAGGTCTCGCTGCTGCTCACCGAGCCGGGGCGGGCGCCGGTCCCCGACGTGTGCGTGATCATGATCGGCGCCAACGACATCACGGGGCGGGTGTCCCCGGCCCGCTCCGTGAAGTGCCTGGCCGAGGCGGTGACCCGGCTGCGCACCGCGGGCTGCCAGGTGATCGTCGGCACCTGCCCCGATCTCGGCTCGGTGGAGCCGCTCGGACAGCCGCTGCGCTGGGTGGCCCGCCGGCTGTGCCGGCAGCTG
Organism: Streptomyces sp. B6B3; assembly: GCF_039871525.1. Taxonomy (NCBI): domain Bacteria; kingdom Bacillati; phylum Actinomycetota; class Actinomycetes; order Kitasatosporales; family Streptomycetaceae; genus Streptomyces; species Streptomyces sp. B6B3. The sequence continues at coordinate 547,925 of NZ_JBDPLU010000002.1, forward strand.
GCCGCCGCCCAGACCATCGCGGTGGTGGAGCTGGGCGGCCGGACCGTGTCGCTGGGCACCCTGCTGGGCCCCGAGTTCGCCGCGAACCCGCGGCGGTTCTTCGGCCCCGACCGCTACCACCCCTCGGCCGAGGGGTACGCCACGGCCACCATGGCCATCCTCCCCACGCTGTGCGCCGCGCTCGGTGTCTGGCCCGAGAAGGAGCGTGGCGGCGTCGCACCGCGGGAGCGGCTCATGCCCGTGGCGCACGCCGCGGCGCGAGCGGCGGCGGAGAGTGGCACCGAGGTGGCGGCGGCGCCCCGCCCGGGTCCGCGCGCCCCCTGGGCGCTGCTGAAGCGCCGGCGGCGGGGCCCGTTGCCCGAGTCCGTCGCCGAGGAACTGCCGGAGGAGCACCCCGGCGGTCCGGACCGCGCCACCGTGGCCTGACGAACAGGACGATCGGGCCGGAGTACGGGACAATCGTGCTGCAAGAGGCGCAGACCGCTGCGTATATACCAGCGATACCGAAGCGGGCCCGGGATGTGATGCACGGCGTATCGCGGCGGAATGCCCCAGCTCAGGGAGGTGGTGAGGGGGCGCACGGGACGGAATCCCCATCCGTTTCATGACGTTTTGCACTGCACACCGTGGCCGTGGGGCGGAAACCTGAGATAAGAAATCAGGGACCACGAAGCACTGGGAGCGAGTCCGTGAGCGCCATATCCCTCATCCTGCTGGCGACCGCAGGCACCGCGGTGGGCCTGGGCGTCGCGGCGCTGTCGACCGCGCGGGGCCTGCGCGCGGACGTCTCCGCGCTGCGCGCCGAGCTGCTCGGCCGGGCGATTCCGGCGGCCCGTCCCGTGCCGGCCGTCGAGGAGATCCGCAGCGCCGTCGCCGAGGCGCTGGCCGAGGAGCGGGAGCGGGAGCTCGCCGAGGCCCGCGCCTACTGGTCCGAGCAGGACGCCAGGGACGGGGAGGGCGCGGGTCCGCTCCTCGCCGCCGGCGGCCTGGACCACGACGCGGCGGCGGAGGCCGACGAGGAGTTGCTCGACGCGCTCCTGGAGCGCTATCTGCTGAGCGATTCGGGCTATCCGGCCGGCTCCCGGGAGGGGGTGGCGTTCGTCCCCAGGCAGCCCGGCACCGACGGCGCGGAGGCGCTGGAGACGGAGGCCCAGGAGGGCCAGCCGCTGCCCGAGGGCCGGGACGGCGGCCCGGGGGCCCGGGGCGCGCGGCCGGTCGAGAGCGCCGCGGACGCCGACGCGGAGGCGGCGACCGAGCTGGCCGCCGCGGAGATCGCGGCGGGCCGGCTGCCGGAGATCGGCCCGGAGGACCAGCCGGACGAGGCGGCCGACCCGGGTGCCGATCCGGAGCTGGACGCGCTCGACGCGCTGGACGGGGCGGACGACGACGAGGGCGAGGCCGCCGAACTGGCCGCCGCGCGCCGCCGACACCCCTCGCACCCCGGCTACACGCTCACCGGCGAGCCGATCGAGGAACACCACCGCACCGCCGCACGGCTGGCCCAGCTGGCCGAGGCCCGCACCCCGCTGGCCGACGTGCGCCCCGGACCGCTCGGCACGCTGGACGTCTTCCTGTTCGCCGACGGCACCACGCTGTGCCTCTCCCCCAGCCACCAGCAGGCCGCCGAGCAGCTCGCCGAGGCCGTCAGGGCCGGCGAGGAGCCGGTGCTGATGGGCGGCTCCGGCATCTCCGGCGCCTACGCCCTGACCTTCTCCTGCGGCCAGGACAGCGTCTTCCTGCTGGCCGACCGCGTCGTCGCGACCTCGCGCCAGCGGTGACCCCCGACCCCGGGCACGAGGCCGACGCCCTCGACGCCGCGGTGGACGCGCTCAGCGACCGGCTGCGGGTGCTGCCCGAGAGCCGGCTGCGGCGCGACGCGGCCGCCGCGGGGCTGGCGTTGGCGCGCGAGCTGTCCCGGCGCGCCCAGCTACTGGAGCGTCCCGGCCGGCCGCCGGCCGAGCTGCCGGACATCGGGATCTACGCGGTGGGCGACCAGGTGGCCGTCGCCGGGCACGACCTGGCCGAGGCGCTCAGGGCGGCGCCCGCGGGTCACGACCGGCGCGCGGAGCTCGCGTCGGCGCTCGACCTGGTCCGCACGAACCGCTTCTGACATCCGGTGCGTGCCATGGCGCGCGTCACCCGACCGCGCGAGGGCCGCGCGGGGCTGGCCCGAGGCGACACGCGACGGCACCCGACGGCACGAAAGGTGCATGGGAACGGCAGAGAAACGGCGGGGCCCCGCGAGACCGAGGTCCCGCGGGGCTCCGCCGTGAGGGGAGGGCACGCGCGTCCGCGCACGCCCGCCCGCTAATCACCTTGCAGGATGGCGATCAGCCTCAGGAACTCCAGGTAGATCCACACCAGGGTGAGGGTCAGGCCGAACGCGGCCATCCACGACTCCCGCTCCGGGGCACCGTAGGCGATGCCGTCCTCGACCATCTTGAAGTCGAGGGCCAGGAAGCAGGCGCCGAGCACCACACCGATGACGCCGAACAGGATGCCGAGGCCGCCGTCACGCAGGCCCAGACCGTTGCCCCCGCCGATGGCGGCGACGATCAGGTTGACCGCGGACAGCAGCACGAAGCCGAGGGCCGCCGCGATCACGAACCTGGTGAACCGGGCGGTGACCCGGATGATGCGCTGCCGGTACATGAACAGCACGCCGGCGAAGACGGCCATGGTGCCGATCACCGCCTGCATGGCCGCGCCCGGTGCGACCGCGTTGATCGCGTTGCTGATGGCGCCGAGGAAGAGGCCCTCGGCGACCGCGTAGGCGAGGATCAGCGGCGGAGACGGCTCGCGCTTGAACGACTGCCACAGCCCCAGGCCGAGGGCGACCAGGGCGAACAGGAAGCCCAGGCCGACGGGCATGTCGGTGATCCAGGCGACCGCGGCCGCGGCGACCACGGTTCCCAGGGTGAGGGCGGTACGCGAGATGACGCTGTCGATCGTCATCACGCCCGCGCGCGTCGGCGCGGCCGGCGGCGTCATCCGGCCGTCGGGGCCCACCTGCGGCTGCGCGTACGGGTTGCCCGGTTGGGCGTAGGGGTTGGTCGGACTACCCGCGTACGGAGTCCCGGTCTGCAGCTGCGGCCCGGCGTTGAAGCCGGCGTAGCCACTGTCCCGACTGAACCCCCGACGCGTGAAGACCGGGTTGCTACTCCTCATCTCACTCCTCCATGGCCGCACGGCACGACCTTGACTACCAGAGTAATGCGTTAGCAAAGACCGCACGGTAGTGCACAGGAAGAAACGAGCGGAAGGCCCGGGTTGGTTCCCACCTGGCGGCGCTCCCGACGCCCGTCCCCGTGACGGCGGGTGACCGCGGCGGTACGGCGCGGGGCGCGACCGCCTTCCCTGCTCAGAGCGGCTGGACCGTGGGGTGCCCGGAGCCGGACTTGAACCGGCACGGCCCGAAGGCCAGCGAGTTTTAAGCTCACCGTGTCTGCATTCCACCATCCGGGCACAGATCCCAGGCCGTTCCGAGCGCGTGCGCGCCGCAGGGGTGCCTCTTGAGCTTATCCGGGTCGGTCGCGTGAACACCGGTGTCTCCGACCGATGTTGTCTGATTTTATGAGCTCCAACTCGGCCCTCGATGCCTCCCTCCCGGTCACGAGCCCCTCCCCCCACGAGCGCCAACATAGGAATGACGCAAATCCACCCTCCGCGCACGCGTGCGCACGCTGAGCGTATGCACGTGCACTCTCGTCCTTCCCCGGGAGGAGGGCGAACCAACACAACGAGGGATGCCAGGGGGCGTACGAGGGGACGACGATGGGAAGGCGGCGGATGAACGGGAGACGCGCCGCGCCAGCGCCCCGGATGGGAGGTCACAGTGACGACCGTCGCAACACCCTCGACCGTCGCGGCCCGGGCCACAGGGCTGACCAAGGTCTACGGGACCGGCGAGACCCGCGTCGTCGCGGTCGACGAGGTCTCGGTCGAGTTCGGCCAGGGCGAGTTCACCGCGATCATGGGTCCCTCGGGTTCGGGCAAGTCCACGCTGATGCACTGCATGGCGGGACTCGACACGATTTCCGCCGGCTCCGCGCGGATCGGTGAGACGGAGCTGGGCGGGCTCAGCGACCGGCGGCTGACCCAGCTGCGCCGGGACCGGGTCGGCTTCATCTTCCAGTCCTACAACCTGCTGCCGATGCTCAACGCCCTGGAGAACATCCGGCTTCCGCTGGACGTCGCGGGTCGCAGGCCCGACCCGGCGTGGCTCGACCACGTCATCGACATCGTCGGCCTCTCCGACCGGCTCCGGCACCGGCCCACCCAGCTCTCCGGCGGCCAGCAGCAACGGGTCGCGGTGGCCCGCGCGTTGGCGGGCAAGCCGGACATCATCTTCGGCGACGAGCCCACCGGGAACCTCGACTCCCGGGCCAGCGCGGAGATCCTGGGCTTCCTCCGCAACTCGGTGCGCGAGCTAGGGCAGACCGTGGTCATGGTCACCCACGATCCGGTCGCCGCCTCGTACGCCGACCGGATCGTCTTCCTGGCTGACGGCCGCGTGGTCGGCGAGCTGCGCAACCCGACGGCCGAGCGGGTGCTGGAGCATGTCAGGAGGTACGAGATCCACCAGGAGCCCAACGGACCCCGGGAGGGCCCGGCTTCGCCCAGCTCCTAGCCCCGGCTCCCAGCCCTGGCCTGGTCTAGTCCCTGGTCCCGGCCTGGTCCAGGCCCTGGTCCTCCAGGGACGGGGACGGCGTGGGCACCGGCTCGGTCCAGGCGCGGGGGCGCAGTGGCAGCCCGGAGCGGCCGGTGACGGTCGGGGTGCGGACCGCCAGGATCTGGTTGACCCCGATCCGGCCACGTTCGAACGCCAACGCCGAGGCCGCCATGTACAGCCGCCAGACCCGGGCCCGACCCGGGCTGGTCATCCTGACCGCCTCGGGCCAGCCGGCCTCCAGGTTCCGCACCCACTGCCGGAGCGTCAGGGCGTAGTGCTCGCGCAGCGACTCCATGTCCCGCACCTCGAAGCCGGCCTGTTCCAGCTGCGCCACGGTCCGGCCGACCGGCGCCAGTTCCCCGTCGGGGAAGACGTAGGCGTCGATGAACGGGTCGATCCGGTAGGCGCGCTCGCGGGGTTCGGGGCGGCGGGCGATCTGGTGGTTGAGCAGCCGCCCGCCCTCCCGCAGCAGGCCGAACAGCCGGTCCGCGTACTCCTGGTAGCGGGCCGCGCCGACGTGCTCGGCCATGCCGACGGAGGCGATGGCGTCGTACGGCCCGTCGTCGGTCTCGCGGTAGTCCTGGACCCGGATCTCCACCCGGTCGGCGAGGCCGTCCTCGGCCAGCCGCCGGCGGGCGTGGGCGGCCTGCTCGGCGGAGAGCGTGATGCCCACCGCGGTGACGCCGTAGTGCCGGGCCGCGTGCCGCACCAGGGCGCCCCAGCCGCAGCCGACGTCGAGCAGCCGCTGCCCCTCGCGCAGCGCCAGCTTGCGGCAGATCAGGTCGAGCTTGGCACGTTGTGCCTCCTCCAGGGAGGCGTCCGCGGCGTCCGGATCCCAGACCGCGCACGAGTAGACCATGGAGGGCCCGAGCACCAGCGCGTAGAAGTCGTTGCCGACGTCGTAGTGGTGGCTGATCGCCTGCCGGTCGCGGCCGGGCGAGTGCACCGCGCCGGCGCGCCGGCGCACCTCCTCGGGCGGGGGCGGCGGCGGCACGGCCACCGCGGGCCCGGCGAGGCGCACCAGCTCCCGCAACGCGGCGAGCCGACCACGGGCGACCGAGCCGACCGTCCGCTCCTGGACGGCCGGCGCGGAGGCGTCCGGCGCGGTGGCGGGCCGCTGGCCGCGATCCCAGACCAGCCCGGCGATGCCGTCGAGCGCGGCGTAGAGGTCGCCCTCGACGTCGAGTTCGCCGGCCACCCAGGCGCGCGCGAGGCCGAGTTCGCCGGGCCGGAAGAGCATGCGCCGCAACGCCCGTCGGTGCCGCACCGCGATCACCGGGCCCTCCGGCGGCCCCGACTCGCTGCCGTCCCAGGCCCGCAGGCGAACGGGGAGGGGTGAGCCGAGAAGCTGCTCGGCAAGCGCGGCGAGGCGCGGAGCGACGGGGACGGCGTGCATGCGAGGACACCTCCGGCGACGAGGCGGGACTGGGCGACGGCCCGGGACCCGGCGGCGGCCGGGGTCGAACCAACCCTGGCACCATCGGGCCCCGTGGGCACGCCACGTGTCCGCGAAACGCCCCGCCGGCCCTCCGCATTCCGCCGAAGGGGGCCAACGGGACGTGTCGGCGTCCGTCGGCCGAGGCGGTCAGCCCGCCTTGGCCGGCTCCCGCTCGGCGGAACGCTCCGCCTCGGCGGTCCGCCGCGGCGTCGGCTCGGGCGCCGGGAGCGGGGCCGGGCCCGGCCGGGCGGCCGCGGAGAACTCCTCGCGCGGGCGCTCCATGGCCCCGAGCGAGACGACCTCGCGCTTGAGGAAGAGGCCCAGCGTCCAGTCGGCGAACACCCGGATCTTGCGGTTCCAGGTCGGCACCGCCATGCCGTGGTAGCCGCGGTGCAGGTACCAGCCGATCCGGCCGTGGAAGCGGAGTGTCAGCCGGCCGAACTTCACCATGGCGACGCCCTTGTGCAGGCCGAGTCCGGCCACCGCGCCCTTGCTCGCGTGCCGGTACTCGTGCTGCGGGAAGCCGCGCAGGTGGGCGATCACGTTGTCGCCCAGCAGCCTGGCCTGGCGCAGCGCGTGCTGTGCGTTCGGCGGGCACCAGGCGCCGTCCTCGCCGGCCGCGCGGGCGGCCAGGTCAGGGATCTGGGCGTTGTCGCCCGCGGACCAGATGTGCCCCGTGCCGGCGACCTGGAGGGTGGGCTCGGTCTCCACGTGCCCCCTGGGGCCGAGCGGCAGGCCGTACCGGGCCAGCACCGGGTGGGGCTTGACGCCCGCGGTCCACACGATGGTGCCGGAGTCGAACTCCACGCCGTTGCTCAGCTCCACGTGTCCGTCCACGCAGGACTTCAGCGAGGTCTTCAGGTGCACCTCGACGCCGCGCTTCTCCAGGTGTTCCAGGCCCCACTCGCCGAGCTTCGGGCCCACCTCGGGAAGGATCCGGTCGGCGAGGTCGACGAGCACGAAGCGCATGTCCTCGCGCTTCAGGCTCGGGTAGTACCTGGCGGCGTCGCGGGCCATGTCCTCGACCTCGCCGATGGTCTCGGCGCCGGCGAAGCCGCCGCCGACGAAGGCGAAGGTGAGGGCCTTGCGGCGGACGTCGGCGTCCGTCGTGGAGTCGGCCTTGTCGAGCTGCTCCAGCACGTGGTTGCGGAGGCCGATGGCCTCCTCCACGCCCTTCATCCCGATGCCCTGCTCGGCGAGGCCGGGGATGGGGAAGGTGCGGGAGACGGCGCCGAGGGCGACGATCAGGTAGTCGAAGGGAACCTCGTAGGGCGCGCCGACCAGTGGGGCCACGGTGGCCACCCTGCGGTCCTGGTCGATGGTGGTCACGCGGCCGGTGAGGACCTCGGCCTTGGGCAGGACCCGACGAAGCGGCACCACGACGTGCCGGGGGGAGATGCTGCCTGCTGCGGCCTCGGGGAGGAAGGGCTGGTACGTCATGTACGAGCGCGGGTCAACGACGGTGACCGTCGCCTCTCCGTACCTCATCTTCTTCAGGATGCGGCGGGCGGCGTACAGACCGACGTAACCGCCACCCACGACAAGAATTCGGGGACGCTCCGTGGTGCTCATACGTCCAGTATCGCCCCGAAGAAGGCCGCCCGCGGAGGACCTCGTGAGCGCCTTCACAAGCTTCGGCGAACATGTGTTAAACTCCCGGCCCTTCGCCGGCCGCCCGCGAGGGCCGGGACAACGTCGCAGGTCGGCACCGGTACGAACGGCCCGCCGGGACCGAATCCGACCCGATTCGCCCGCTCAGAGTCGCGATCGCGACGCCTCGGCGGCACTGAGTGCCGCCGAGCATGTGAAAAACTTCACGAGGTGCGCGCCGCGCTGAGCAGGATGCCGTCCAGGATGTCGTGCTCGCTGACGACCACCTCGGCGGCGCCGGTCCGCTCCATGGCCCGGAGCAGCACCAGCGCGCCCGCGCCGATCACGTCCACCCGACCCGGATGCATCACCGGGATCGCCGCCCGCTCGGCGTGGGTGGCGGTCAGCAGCCGTTCGGTGATCTCCCTGACCCGCTCGACCGGGAGCCGGGAGTGGTGGATGGCGTCCGAGTCGTAGCCGGGCAGGTCGAGGGCGATGGCCGCGACCGTGGTGACCGAGCCGGCGAGGCCGACCAGCGTGTGCGTCTCGGTCAACGGCACCCGCTCGGCGGCGAGGTCGAGCCCGGCGTCGATGTCCGCCGTCATCGCGGCGATCAACTCGGCCGACGGCGGGTCGGCCAGCTGCCCGTCGCGCAGCAGGTGCCGCTCGGTGAGCCGGACGCAGCCCATGTCCACGCTGCGCGAGGCGCGGACGTCGGCCCGGAGCCCGGCCGCGGGCACGTCGATGTCGCCGAGCACGAACTCGGTGGAGCCGCCCCCGATGTCCAGCACCAGGTAGGGCGGGGTGAAACCGGGCCGCCCCGCCAGCTCGCCGGCGGCGCCGACGAAGGACAGCGTGGCCTCCTCCTCGCCGGTGATCACCTCGGGCGGCACGCCGAGCACCTCCCGGACGCCGTCCACGAAGACGTCCCGGTTCTCCGCGTCGCGGGAGGCCGAGGTGGCGACGAAGCGGATCCGATCGGTCGGCACGCCGTGCGCCCGGACGGTCGCCGCGTACTCCGTGCACGCGGCGAGGGTGCGCTCCAGCGCCTCGGGCGCGAGGCGTCCGGTGCGGTCCACGCCCTGGCCGAGCCGGACGATCTCCATCCGGCGCTCCAGGTCCGTGATCCGCCCCGAGGCCGGGTCGACGTCGCCGATCAGCAGTCGGATGGAGTTGGTGCCGCAGTCGATGGCGGCGCCCCGCACCTGGTCGGTCACGCGCGCTCTCCGTTCTCTCCGAGGTCCGGGTCGGTTGGCGGAGCCGTGGCCGGGTCCGGGTCCGGGTCCGGGGCCTCGCCGGCCTCCTGATGTGCCGCGACGCACGGGCCCTTGCGCCACCATTCGGGCAGCAGGGACACGGTCTCGTCCCCCAGCGGGTTGACGCCGGGACCGACGGCCAGGGAGTGCGCCGCCAGCGCGTGCAGGCACTTGACGCGCTCGGGCATGCCGCCCGCGCTCGGGAAGCCCGGCAGCACCTCGACGGCGTCGCGGCGCGCCACGTAGTCCTCGTGGGCGGCGCGGTACTCGGCGCTCAGCTCGGGGTCGGCGGCCAGCCGGGCGGTCATCTCACGCATCAGACCGCTGGACTCCAGCGTGCCGATGGCGGACGCGGCGCGCGGGCAGCTCAGGTAGTAGAACGTGGGGAACGGCGTGCCGTCGGGCAGCCGCGGCGCCGTCTCCACCACGTCGGGGTTGCCGCAGGGGCAGCGGTGCGCCACCGCGCGCATCCCGCGCGGCTGGCGGCCGAGCTGGGCCGCGACGGCGGCCCGGTCGGCGGGGGTCGGGGCTTCCATGGGGTGGTGGTTCACGCCCTGTTCTCGGTCGGGGTCGGTGCGGACGGCTCCGCGCCGGACCGCGCTGTCAGCGCGCCTGGTCCGCCCGGTCGATGCCGTCCCAGAGATTGTCGTACCACGGGCGCTCGGTGGCGTCCTCGGCCGCCTCATCCTCGGCGTCCCGGCCCTCGGCCTCCGCGGCGTCCGCACCGTCGTCGGAGTCGGCACCGTCGTCCGCGCCGCCGCTCTGGTCCCCGTTCTCCCCGCCGTCCCCCTCGGGCAGCAGGTAGCCGGTCTCGCCCGGCAGCACGTAGTTCAGATGCTCGCGCGCCTCGCGCCGCACGTGGGCCGGGTCCTGCCAGCGGGCCTTCTCGTCCCGCAGCTCCGCCACCCGCTCCCTGGCCTCGTCCGCCTCCCGCTGCTGCGCCGCGATGTCCGCGCGCTGCGCGATGTACTCGCGCAGCGGATAGGCCAGGGCGACGACCAGCGCGCAGAGGACGAGCGCCAGCAGCGCGGCCCGGCTGGTCAGCCGGGTGCGGCGCGGCGGGCGGCGCAGCCGGCGGTTCTGGGCGCGGTAGACCCGGGCGGCGGCCTGCTCGCCGAGCGCCCGCAGGCGCGTGGCGGTGCTGAAGCGCTCCCGCTGTGCGGCCATGTCTCCTCCCTGAGCCTTGGCCCGAGCCTAGCCGGGGGCCGGCGCCGAATCCCGTCTTCGCGAGGGCGGGTTGCGAGGGCGGATTGCGAGGTCGGGGCGTCGGGCCGGGTCGCGCCCACCCGATCCGCCCAGGGAACGGCGTGAGGCGACCCGGCGAACGGCCGATCCGGCGCGTCAGCCCTTGAACCGCGGGAAGGCGGTCCGGCCGGCGTAGACGGCGGCGTCGTCGAGGATCTCCTCGATGCGCATCAGCTGGTTGTACTTGGCGACCCGCTCGGAACGGGCCGGCGCGCCGGTCTTGATCTGGCCGCAGTTGGTGGCGACGGCCAGGTCGGCGATCGTCACGTCCTCGGTCTCGCCGGAGCGGTGGGACATCATGCAGGTGAAGCCGTTGCGCTGGGCCAGCTCGACCGCGTCCAGGGTCTCGGTCAGCGAGCCGATCTGGTTCACCTTCACCAGCAGCGAGTTGGCGGCGGCCGAGTCGATGCCGCGCTGCAGCCGCTCGGGGTTGGTCACGAAGAGGTCGTCGCCGACGATCTGCACCTTCGCGCCGAGCTGCGCGGTCAGCGCCTGCCAGCCGTCCCAGTCCTCCTCGCTCAGCGGGTCCTCGATCGAGACCAGCGGGTACGCCGCGACCAGCTCCGCGTAGTAGGCGGTCATCTCCTCGGCGGTGCGCGACTTCCCCTCGAAGGAGTAGGCGCCGTCCTGGTAGAACTCGGTGGCCGCGGTGTCCAGGGCCAGCGCGATGTCCTGGCCCGGGGTGTAGCCGGCCTTCTGGATGGCCTCGACGATCAGGTCGAGCGCGTCCCGGTTGGACTCCAGGTTCGGCGCGAAGCCGCCCTCGTCGCCCAGCCCGGTGCCCAGGCCGCGCTTCTTCAGCACGGACTTGAGGGTGTGGTAGGTCTCCGCGCCCCAACGCACCGCCTCGGAGAACGACTCGGCGCCGATCGGAGCGATCATGAACTCCTGGATGTCCACGTTGGAGTCGGCGTGCGCGCCGCCGTTCAGGATGTTCATCATCGGCACCGGGAGCAGATGCGCGTTCGGGCCGCCGAGGTAGCGGAAGAGCGGCAGGTCGCGGGACTCGGCGGCGGCGTGCGCGACGGCGAGGGAGACGCCCAGGATGGCGTTCGCGCCGAGCGCCGACTTGTCGGCGGTCGCGTCGAGGTCGAACATCGCCTGGTCGATCAGCCGCTGTTCGGTGGCGTCGTAGCCGACGAGCTCGGGGCCGATCTGCTCGCTGACCGCGAGCACCGCCTTCTCCACGCCCTTGCCCTGGTACCTGCTGCCATCGCCGTCGCGCAGCTCCAGCGCCTCGAAGGCTCCGGTGGAGGCGCCCGAGGGCACCGCCGCGCGACCGGTGCTGTGGTCGTCGAGGTGAACCTCGACCTCGACCGTCGGATTGCCTCGCGAGTCGAGGATCTCCCGGGCTACGACGACGTCGATGGAGGACACAGGGGTCTCCTTTTTGTGTCAGATGATGTCTCACGGCCGGCTTCAGCCCTGAAGAGCCTAGCCGCCCGCGGAACCGCCTTCGGCCCCGAGTCCGCCGCGGGACGGTCTTTTTGTTTAAAAGCGGAAGAAAACCCGGTGCGGGACGCGTGAACGCCCACACCGGGTTCCTCCGGCCGGCTCGCGCCGGCCTGCCAGCCCTGTGGTGAGGATTACAGGGACAGCTCCTGACCGGGGTAGATCAGGTTGGGGTCGCCGCCGATGACGGACTCGTTGGCCGAGTAGACGTCCTCCCAGCTGACGCCGTGCGCGTTGGCGATCGCGGAGAGCGTGTCGCCTTCGACCACGGTGTAGGTGGAGCCGCCCTGCGCGGAGCGCTGCTCCGGCTCGGGAGCCGGCGCCGGCTCCTCGGTGGCGGTGCCGCTCGGGTCCACCTCGGCCGCCGGGCCGTCGGCGGTGAGGCCCGCCTGCGGTCCGCAGACCGGCCAGGCGCCCGGACCCTGCATGCCGAGCAGGACCTCGGCGGTGGCGATCTGCTGGTCCTTGGTGGCCAGGTCGGCGCGGGAGGCGTACTGCGTGCCGCCGGCCGCCTCCCAGGAGGACTGGGTGAACTGCAGGCCGCCGTAGAAACCGTTGCCGGTGTTGATGGCCCAGTCGCCGCCCGACTCACACTGGGCAACGGCGTCCCAGGTGTCGACGGAGGCGGCCTCGGCGCTGGTGGCGCCCAGGAGCGGGATGGCGACGGCTACGCCGGTGACACCGGCCGCCGCGGCGATCCGGGTCGGCTTGGACGGACGACGATGACGACCCTTGCCGGAAAAGAGCATGACGTTCCTTCTCACCGACGCCTACGAGGTGAGCTGTCGGGTTCGGGCCGGTGAGTGGCCCGGCCGGGACGGAAGGACGGTTGATCCGTCCGCCGCCGGCTTCACCCCAAGCCGCCCGGTCGGTGGTCCGACCGACACGGCATCCACGGTCCGGCGTTCGGTGCTGCTGACCGCCGGTTCATGGCCGGGTCCCCCGCTCCTGCCTGCGGTGTGACGCGTACTGGTGGCTCCCGGGCCGCGGCAGGATTCGGCGTTGCGGCCCTCGGCACCCGACGAAAGCCGAGCGCTGGGACACTAAACACAGGGCAACTAACGATTCAAGAACGATCAAGATCGCTCATTCGGGGCGACTTGACTGAGAGCAGGCGCATCGGCGCAGGTGAGCGGCGATCGGGACACTGCGGATCAGTCGGACACTCCCAAAACGGGAGAGATGATCGTCACACCAAATCAGGGCAGGAAACGGGTCATGGCGGGAGCTAGTTGCCCGTAACGGTCAAGTCCAGCTCCTGACCCGGAAATATCCTGTCCGGATCGTCGCCTATGAGGGACTTGTTCGCCTGGTACAGGGCGGACCAGCCACCGGGGACCCCGAGGTCGTCGGCTATGGAGCACAGCGAGTCGCCGCTGCGCACGTCGTAGCGGTCGACGTCGTTGGGTCGCAAGCCGCTTTCCGCGGGGTCCGGGTCGCCACGGTGGCGGCCGGTCGGGGTGTGCCCCGTGCCCCCGGCGCTCCCGGCGCCTTCGGCTCCGGAGTCCTCCGCGGTGCCGTCCTGGGCGGCGGAGCCGCCCGACGCGTCGGCGTCGGCCTCGGAGGAGTCGGAGCCCTCTCCCTCGGCGGCGGAGCCGCCGGAGGCGTCGCTCCCGGAGTCGGAGGCGCCGGAGCCGTTCTCCGAGCCCGGGGAGCCGTTCTCGGCGGCCGAGCCGTCGCCCGAGGCGCCGTCGTCGGCGTCGGAGCCGCCCTCGGACTCGTCGGAGGCGCCGTCGTCGGCGCCAGCGCCGCTCTCGGCACCGGAGGCGCCGTCGTCGGCGGCCGAGCCGTCGTCCGAGGCGCCGGAGCCGTCCTCGGCGGCGTCAGATCCGCCGGAGGCGTCGCTCCCGGAGTCGGAGCCGTCCTGTGAGTCCGAGGAGCCGTTCCCGGAGTCCGAGCCGTCGTCCTCGCCGTCGGAACCGTCCGCGGAGCCCGAGGCGCCGTCGTCGGCCTCGGAGCCGTTCTCCGAGCCGTCCGAGCCGTTCCCGTCGCCGGAGGCGCCCGCGTCGTCCTCGGAACCGCCGGAGGCATCCGTGTCCGTCGGGGGAACGCCCAGCTCGGGGTTCTCGTCGCGGTACTCGCCCCAGAGGCCGGAGAGCAGCGCGCAGCCGGGGAAGCCGTCCAGTCCCTGGTCGGCGAGTATCCGCTCGGCCACGGTGATCTGCTGGGCCCGGCTGGCCAGGTCGGGACGGTCGGCGAACTCGAGACCGCCGTAGTCCTCCCACATGCCCAGGGTGAGCTGGAACCCGCCGTAGTACCCGTTGCCGCTGTTGGCGCTCCACACGCCGCCGCTCTCGCATTCGGCCGTGCGATCCCAGGCCCCGTCGCTGATCGCCTGGGCCGAGCCGGCCCCGAGCAGCGGCAGTGCCAGCCCCGCGCCGGTCACCCCGAAGGCGACGAGGAGGGCGGGCGCCTGCTTGGGGCGCCGGTGACGACCATTTCCGGAGAGCATCTGACGGCCTCTCATGCGACGAACATGGATCACGACAGCGAACACCGATGCGAAAAGCATCGCGTTGCGGGCAGACGCTAACCCGCCGCATCGACGATCACAAGCCGATCCCGCACAGATCACATGAGGATCACACTACTGACGCTACGTCATCCGAGCTGGTGCGAATTCCACGGGCAGTGATCGAAGTCCACGCATGATCAGACCCCCACGCCACCGCAGATCGTCTGGATCCACAGCAAGCCGGACATCTGGCAGCCTGCGTAGCAACGTCCCGATCGCAACCCGGCCCTCCAGTCGCGCCAGCGGCGCGCCCAGGCAGTAGTGGATGCCGTGGCCGTACCCCAGATGCGGGTTGTCCCGCCGGCCGAGGTCCAACAGGTCGGGCGCCTCGAACCTGGCCGGATCCCGATCCGCGGCGGCCAGCACCACCAGCACCGGATCGCCGCGTTCGACGCGCTGCCCGCCGAGGGTCAGCGGCTCCACCGCGAACCGCCAGGTGGCCACCTCAACCGGACCGTCGTAGCGCAGCAACTCCTCCAGGCCCGAGGCCACGAGCGCCTCGTCCCCGGTCGTCAACGCCTCGCGCATTCTGGCGAGTTCTCGCGGGTTGCGGAGCAACGCCAGCATGCCGTTGCCGATCAGGTTGACCGTGGTCTCGAAACCGGCGAAGAGGAGGATGAAGGCCATCGAGGCGGCCTCCTCCTCGGTCAGCTGCTCGCCGTGGTCGGAGGCCCTGATCAGACCGGAGATCAGGTCCTCGCCCAGCTCTCCGGTCACCCGCTTACGGTGGATCAGGTCGCCGAGGTAGGCCCGCATCCGCTTCACCGAACGGCCCACCGCGCCACGCCGGCCCGCGCCGTGCAGCATCATCCCGGCCCAGCGCCGGAAGTCGTCCTGGTCCTCGCCCGGCACCCCCAGCAGGTCGCAGATGGCGTACACCGGCAGCGGGAAGGCGAACTCCTCGATCAGATCGGCCGAGCCGCGCGTCGCGAAGCCGTCGGCCAGCCGCCCGGCGAGCTCCCGGACGCGCGGTTCGAACGCGGCCACCCGGCGCGGCGTGAACGCCTTCGACACGAGCCGGCGCAGCCGGGTGTGGTCCGGCGGGTCGATGTTCAACAGGTGCGTCATCACGTTCGCGCTGCGCTCCCCCGGGATGCCCACCCGTCCCAGCTGGTGCGCCGCCGGGGAGTGTCGCTGCGGGTTCTTGCTCAGCCGCGCGTCCGCGAGCGCCCGGCGCGCGTCGTCGTAGCGGGTGACGAGCCACGCCGCCATGCCGCTCGGCAGTCGCGTCTTGTGCACCGGCGCGTGTTCCCTGAGCCAGGCGTACGCCGGGTAGGGATCCGCCGAGAACTCCCACCCGAACAGCTCGGGCGCGCGGCTATCCACCGGCGGGCTGTCCACCCGTGGCCCTCCGTCGCCGGGCGGGTATCACCGCCGAGACCCGGAAACCGCCCCCGTCCACCGGGCCCGAGACGAATCCGCCGCCCAACGCCAGCACCCGCTCCCGCATGCCCACCAGCCCGTTCCCCCCGCTGGGCAGTCCGGTCGCGCCGCCCGGCGCGCCGTCCGGGCGCTCGTTCTGCACCAGCACCGCGACCTCGCCGTCCCGGTGCGCCAGCCGCACCCGGGCCGCGGCGCCCGCCGCGTGCTTGTGCACGTTCGTCAGTGCCTCCTGGACCACCCGGTAGGCCGTCGCCTCCACCTGGTCCGGATAGTCGCGCACCTCGCCCTCCACGCTGAGCTCCACCGCCATGCCGGCCGCCCGGGACTGGTCGACGAGCGCGGCGAGCTCGCTCAGGCAGGGGCCGTCGCGCCGGCCGTCCCGCTGGCCGTCCCGCTGGCGCGGCACCGTGCTCCGGCCGGCGCTGGCGGTCGCCGCGATCTCCACCAGCCGGGTGGGCGCGTCGGCCGTCCCCGAGGACCCGGGCCCGGGGGGTGCCTCCACGCGGGCCGGGCCCGCGCCGTCCGGTCCCTCGGCGCGCGGCTCGCCGGCCCGCAGCACGCCCAGCATGGTGCGCAGCTCGGTCAGCGCCTGCCGACCCATGTCGCCGATCAGCGCGGCGTTCCGCGACGCCTTCTCCGGATCCTTCCTGGCCACCGCCTGCAGCGCCGCCGCGTGCACCACCATCAGGCTGACCCGGTGCGCCACCACGTCGTGCATCTCCCTGGCGATGCGCCGGCGCTCCTCGCCGCGCGCCCAGTGCGCCCGCTCCTCGGCGTGGTCGGCCAGCAGCGCGAGCTCCCGCTCCAGGCCGTCCGCGCGGTCACGCAGCGACTCGACCAGCCGCCGCCGGGCGCGCACGTACTTGCCGAGCAGCACCGGGGGCACCACGGTGGCCACCCCGAAGAGCACCGAGACCAGCGGCGTGAACCACACCGGCATCGGCTGTTCCCGCAGGCCGGCGTCCGAGTCCAGCACCAGGTAGGTGACGATGACGGTGCCGACGCCCTCCATGCCGGCGAGCGCGGCGATCACCCGCCGCGGCGCGTCGGTGGTGCACAGCGTGTACAGGCCGACGAGCGCCAGCAGGCCGCCCATCTGCGCGGGCAGCACCGCGATCGCCAGCATCACCACGGCCAGCGGCCACTGCCGCCGAGCGATCATGGTGAGCCCGACCAGCACCCCCAGCGGCACCACCAGGCCGACCGGCAGCCCGGCCCGGTTCGCGAACCCCACGCCCATCGCGCCACACTCCGCCGCGGACAGCAGCGCGAGCACCGCGTCCAGCGCGACGCCGCGCCGCCGGGTCCACCACAGCAGCGCGTACCCCCGCCCCTCCAGGGCCGCCCCCGACGCACTCATAACGACCAGCCTAAGGGCGTGGTCCACTCCTTTTCATGGGGGTGGACCACCCTCGTGGCCGCCGTGAACCAATGCCGTCGCACCGTCGGTTGGTGGGCTGGCATAGTGTGGGAACGTATCGGCGAGTCAGACGGGTGACCGGCTCGACCGGCCGGCGATCCCCCGTGGTGTAATTGGCAGCACATGAGGTTTTGGTCCTTAGTGTCCAGGTTCGAGTCCTGGCGGGGGAGCCTCTCTCTTCCTTATCCGCTTTCTTCTCCGGCCCTCCTCCGGGCCGCCCCGGGGCGCATCAGGCGCCCGCCATGCCCAGCTGCCGCAGGCACAGCTGCTCGTCGGCCCGCAGCTGGGCCACCAGCGGGTCGTAGGGGCCCCGCTCCGCCGCGTACTCCTGGGTCAGCCGCTGGATCTCCGGCAGCGCGCGGGCGTACTGGCGGGTGTCGAGCAGCGTGGCCGCGTACTGCTTGCGCAGCGTGCGGACGATCGGTGACGCCTCGCCGTAGCGGGCGGCGGCCAGCGGGAGCGTGTGGCTGAGCAGCTCGGCGACCTGAGGGTACTGGCCGAGCGCCAGCAGGCGCCGCACCTCCTCCAGCACCCCCGGCAGGTCGGGCTCGGGCGACCGGGCCGGCGGCCAGGGCGCCAACGGGTGGCGGAACGGGCGGGTGGGGTCGAGCGGGGTGGGCGGCGCCGCCGCGCCGGGCTGCGGCAGCAGCGGGCCGAGGGCGGCGAAGACCTGGTGCGCGTCGCCGGGGCGGCCCACCGGGTCCTTGGCGAGCAGCCCGTGGATCAGCGCGGCCAGCTCGCGCGGCGCGTCCGGGCGGAGCCGGTCCACCGGCTCGGCGGTCTCGTGCAGCTTCTTGTAGAGCAGCCCCGCGGCGTTGGGCGCGGTGAACGGCGGCCGGCCGGCGAGCAGCTCGTAGCCGATGGCGCCCAGCGCGTACAGATCGGCCGGCGGGCCCACCGGCGGGCCGCCGACCGCCTGCTCGGGCGCCATGTACACGGGGGTGCCGAGCAGCGTGCCGGTGCGGGTCAGCCGGGTGTCCTCGCCGTCGCCGCGCACGGCGGCGATGCCGAGGTCGAGGATGGTGACCCGGCCGTCGGGGCGGACCATGATGTTGCCGGGCTTGAGGTCGCGGTGCACCACGCCCACCGCGTGCACCGCGGCCAGCGCGGAGGCCAGCTGGGCCAGCACGGCGACCGCCCACGGCCAGGGGTACGGCTCCTGTTCGGCCAGATGGTCGCCGAGGTCGCTGCCCTCCACCAGCTGCATGACGAGGTAGAGCTCCTCGCCCTGCCGGCCGGCGTCGTGCACGGCGACCAGGCCCGGGTGGTCGATGCGGGCGGTGATCCGGCATTCGCGCAGGAAGCGGCGGCGCAGGTCCTCCGGATCGGCGGTGCCGGAGAGCGACGCGAGCCGGTCGGCGTGCAGCAGCTTGACGGCGATCCGCCGGCCGCCGAGCGCGGCGTCCTGACCGGCCCAGACCTCGCCCATGCCGCCCTTGCCCAGGGGTTCGGTGAGCTGGTAGCGGCCGGCGATCAGGCGGCCGGTCATCGACCCTCCTGGCGACGCAGGTACTCACCGAGCTCGTCGAGCTCGGAGGCGACCTGGCGCATCCGGGGGTAGTCGGGGGCCGTCGGGACGGCGGGCGCGGGGGCCGCGGGGGGACCGAAGCCGGGGGCGGCCGGGCCCGGGGCGAACGGGGTCCCCGCCGGGGGCGCGGGCGGGACGACAGGCGGAGCGGCGGGCGGAACGGTGAGGGGAACGGTGAGCAGGCCGGCGGGCGGGGACGGCTGGGCCGGGACCGCGCGGGGGAAGCGGTCGGCGCGCACCGCGTGGATGACGGCGCCCACCATGTAGGAGAGGAAGAGGAAGCCCACCATGGCGCTGTAGGGATCGGCGTCGTCGGAGCCCTGCTCGGCGCCCTCCCCTCCCCCGGGGTCCGTGGGGACGTACCAGACGAGCAACAGCAGCCCGAAGGTCAGCATCACGTAGAGCCCGAAGTACGCCCAGTCCCGGTTCCGCTTCCTGATCAGGGCGATGCGCAGCGGCGGCACCCAGGCGAGCAGGCAGAGCGACCAGACGGGAAAGGAGGCGAAGAGCCACCGCACCGTGAGCGCCTTGGCACCGGGGCGGTCGGGCGGCGCCGCCGGTGGCGGCGGACCGTACATCGGTCAGTGCCCCCCTCGGTAACCCGTTCGATACGTGGCGAGAGGTGAGGATGATATCCGGGTTTCGGGGCGTCAGTCGCCGGGGGGGAGCGTGCCCTCGGTGAGGCTGTCCACGGTGCCCTGGACGAGCTGCCGACCCAGGTCGGCGGCGGCGCGCAGGGACGCCTCGAAGGCCGCCAGGTCACGGAACCGGCGGCCGTAGCGCCGCTGGGTCTCCAACGGCATCCTGGGCACCTTGAGGCGACGCACGTCGACCCGGGTGGCGCTGGACGCGTAGCTGCTGGCCTGCCGGGTGTTGGCGGTGCCGCGCAGGAAGCCGGCGAGGAACCACGGGTCGAGGGCCTCCGGATCGGGACGCAATAGGCAGATGTGCCGGGCCAGCACGGCGGCGTCCGGGGCGTCCGCCCGCTCCCCTTCCTGTTCTTGTCCCTGTTCCGGTTCTCCGGTCACCACGCGGGCGACCGCCCCAACGTCGTCGGCGAGCAACGGCACCAGCACGTCGCCGGGGCGGGGGGAGGGGAGCTCGGCCGCGGCGGCGCCGGCGGCCGCCGTGGTCAGGTGGAGCTCCAACGCTCCGGTCCGCGCCAGCTCGGCGACGGTGACCGTGGACCAGCGGGGTCCGGGCCCGGGGCTCGCGGGATCGACCACCGGCGCCAGGTCGTGCGTGCGGCGCAGG
Source organism: Streptomyces sp. B6B3 (assembly GCF_039871525.1). Lineage (NCBI taxonomy): Bacteria > Bacillati > Actinomycetota > Actinomycetes > Kitasatosporales > Streptomycetaceae > Streptomyces > Streptomyces sp. B6B3. The sequence goes on from NZ_JBDPLU010000002.1 coordinate 567,678, forward strand.
GTGTCGCGGAGGTCCGCCTGGACGGCGGCGAGCGCGGTGGTGCCGGTGGCCTCGGCGGGCGGCGGCAGATGGCGGGCCGGCGCCAGGTCCACCTCGTCGTCGAGCAGGTCGATCACCGCCAGCGCCCGGCGCACGCCGGGGCGTTCGGCCACGTCGCCGTCCCGCTGGAAGGCGGTCCAGGCATCGAGGACGGTGCGGCGCAGGGCGGGCCACTCGATCCTCCCCCCACCACCCCGCCCCCGGGCCCGGTGCGCGGCGGCGGTGTCGACCACCAGCAGCCGCGGGTCGGGCGCCGGCGTGCCGTCGGGTCGGCGGAGCACCCACAGGTGCAGCGGCAGGCTGTGCGGCGGGGCGGCGCCGGCGGGCAGGGTCAGCACGGCGCGCAGCGCGCCGCGCCGCAGCAGCGCGGCGCGCACCCGGCGGCCGGTGCGGCGCGAGGCGGCCGCCGGCGGCATCAGCAGCACGGCGGTGCCGCCGGGGCGGAGCCGGGCCAGGGCGTGCTGCACCCAGGCGAGCTCGGACTCGGTGCGGGCCGGCAGGCCGTACTCCCAGCGCGGGTCGTAGGCGAGCTGCTCGTGGCCCCAGTGGCGTTCGTTGAACGGCGGATGGCACAGCACGACGTCGGCGGCGAGGCCGGGGAAGGCGTCGGCGAGCAGCGTGTCGCCGGCCCGGACCTGGACGGCCGCGGCGCCGCGCAGCGCCAGCCGCAGGCCGGCGAGGCGGGCCAGTGCCGGATCGGACTCCTGGCCGTGCAGTTCGGCGGGCGGCGCGCCCTCGGGCTGCGGCCCGCGGGCGGCGGCGAGCAGGGTGCCGGGGCCGCAGGCCGGGTCGAGCACGGAGTCGCCCGGGCCGGCGAGCGCGGCCATCAGCTCGGCCGTCTCGGGCGGCGTGAGGGCGAGCTGGCGGCCGGCGGCGTCGAGATGGCGGCCGAGCAGGAAGTCGAAGGCGGCGGCGGGGCCGATGTCGGCGGCGAGCGCGGCCGCGGCGCGGTCCAGCGGGTCGGCCGTTTCGGGCGCCAGGTCGCCGCGGTCCAGCAGCTGCTCGCCGACCCGGGCGAGGGCGTCGGCGGGCCCGGCGGCGTGCGACTCGACCAGCTGCCAGAGGCGCTCCCGCGCCGGCACCTCGGCGACCTTGCCCTGCTCGCGCAGCCAGCGCTCGACCTCGGCGAGCGCGAAGGTCGGGCTGGTCTCGGTGCCGCCGACGGGGCGCGGGAAGTGCTCGTACCGGCGGCGCCAGTTGCTGACGGCGGCCCGGCCGACCCCGGCGAGCCGGGCGATTCCGGCGGCGGTCACCTCGCTGTTCTCCCCGGGCACGGGCGCTCTCCCCTCGATCTACGTGTAGCCGACCCTAACCGGTCTTCTCGTTCCTACCCATACACAGCGACCTAATCACAGACAGCAGAAGTCTTGTTGACTCAGTTCACAGGCTGTGCTCTGATTAACCGTGCCGATTCGACCGAGTCGGCGTGACAACCCCGGAGGGGGACACCCCGTCATGACGACCGACGAGTTCCAGTTCCACGGCTCGACGCGGCCACCAGCCCGTGGCCGGATGCTGGCCGTGGTGGGGATCGCCTCGGCGGCCCTGGCCCTGGGCGGCCTCACCGGCTGCGGCTCCGACGACGAGCCGACCACGGTGGGGGCGCCTCCCGGGCCCTCAGGGCCCGGGGGAGAGTCGCAGGGCGAGTCGGCGGGGGACGCCGGCGAGGACGGCACCGGCGGCGAGGCGGGTGAGGACACGGCCGACGACGCGGGCTCGGGCGACGTGGAGATCCCCGAGGGCCACTTCGCGGTGGGCGAGACCGCCGTCTACGACAACGGCCTGGAACTCACCCTCTCCGCCGCCGAGCCCTACCAGCCCAGCGACTACGCCGTCGGCGCGGTCGAGGGCAACGACGCCTACGCGTTCACGCTGACCGTCGCCAACAGCGGCGACGCCGTGGTGGACGCGGACTGGCTGCTGCTCACCGCCTACCACCCGGACGGCCAGGAGGCCGGACAGATCTTCGACGACGCCGTCGGCGAGGGCTTCCTGACCGGCCTGAACCCGGGCGAGACCGCGAGCGCCGACTACGCGTTCTCCGCCCTGCCCGGCACCGCCACCCTCGACATCCATGTCGAGCAGACCCTCGAGTTCGCCGACCCCGCGATCTGGACCGTCGGCCTCTGACCGCGCACGCCCACCCACCCACGTCCACCATCGACAAGGAGAACCGCTCGTGAGCTCCCCAACTCCGGCCGCCTGGAACCAGCAGCCCGCCGGTCACCGCGCCGGCCACCCCGCGCCCTCGGGACACCCGGAGCCGCCGCGGAAGCGTCCCGGCGCGCTGCTGGCGCTGCTGGCCACCGGCCTGCTCACCGTGCTGGCCAGCGTCATCGGCTCCGTCGTCGTCTTCACCGGCGGCGAGGACCTCGCCAAGAGCAACCTCGAGGAGATACTCGGCGTCGAGACGCTCGGCGAGGTCGACGCCTTCACCCAGATCCTCGTCGACGAGCACCGCGACACGCTCCTCGCGCGGGCCGGGCTCGTCCTGTTCTGCGCCGCGCTGCTGCTCCTGTGGACCCTGCTGGCGCACCGCGGCGCCACCTGGGCCCGCGTGCTGACCACCATCTTCGCCGCGTTCGCGCTGCTGTCCCACCTCATGCACCTCGGCGGCGACGAGCCCAGCCCCGGCTCCGTGACCCTCTTCAGCTACGTCGCGATCGTCGGCTGCGTCGCCGTCATCGTCTGCTGCTGGCTGCCGGCCACCAACGCCTACGCCCGGGCCCGCAAGGCCGCCAAGCTGGCGGGTCGCGCCCACCCCTGAGCCCGGGTCACCGTGTGGGCTCGGAACCGGCCATCGTCGGATACCGTCTCGTACGAGGTCGGGGCGCGTCGGACGGCGGCGCCCGTCGAGCCCACACGGTGCACACCGGAAGTCGGGAAGGATCCAGGGGGATGAAGGCGCTCGGTCCGCAGGACCCACAGTCGATAGGCGAGTACCGACTGGTGGGCAGGCTCGGTGAGGGGGGCATGGGCCAGGTGTACGTGGCGCGTTCCTCCCGGGGCCGCACCGTCGCCCTCAAGCTGGTGCTCCCCGAGCTCGCCCGGCAGCCCGAGTTCCGGCAGCGCTTCCGCAACGAGGTGGACGCGGCCCGCCGGATCGGCGGCGAGTGGACCGCCCCGGTGCTCGACGCCGACCTGGAGGCCGAGACCCCCTGGGTGGCCACCGGCTACGTCGCGGGCCCGTCCCTCCACGAGGTGGTGGCGGGCGGCCACGGCCCGCTGCCCGAGCGGTCCGTGATCGCCCTCGCCAACGGCCTGGCCCGCGCCCTGCACGACATCCACGGCGCCCACCTCATCCACCGCGACCTCAAGCCGTCGAACGTGCTGGTCACCATCGACGGGCCGCGGGTCATCGACTTCGGCATCGCCCGCGCGGCGGGAGACGGCTCCAGCGCCCTCACCCGCACCGGATCCGTGGTGGGCTCGCCCGGGTTCATGTCCCCCGAGCAGTGCCGGGGCGAACAGCTCACCCCCGCCTCCGACGTCTTCTGCCTCGGCTCGGTGCTGGCGTTCGCCGCGACCGGACGGTCCCCGTTCGGCGACCAGGACAGCGCGATGCACGTGCTGATGCTGCGGATCATCCAGGACGAGAAGGACCTCAGCGGCCTGTCCGACCGGCTGCGCGGCCTGATCTCCGCCTGCCTCGCCCCCGACCCGGCGGCCCGCCCGGCCCTCGCGGAGCTGCTGAAGCACACCTCCGACGGTGACCTGTGGCAGTACGGCCGGGACGGCAGCCCGTTCGGCAAGCAGGGCGTCGACCCGTGGCTGCCCGCGGGTCTCATCGCCGGCCTCGGCCGGCAGGCCGTCGGGCTGCTGGACTCGGAGTCGCCCCACGCGGGACCGGCGCCGGCCAGCGGGAGCTTCGGAGCCCCGTCGCCGTACACCCCGACCTCGCTGGCCCAGCCCACGCCGACCGGCTACGCGCCGACCTCCGTGGCACCCCCGACGCCGACCGGTTACGCGCCGACGTCGGTGGCCGCGCCGCAGGGCACGGCGTACGCCCCGACCCAGTTCGGCGGGCCACCGCAGGCGCCGCCGGGACCCGGGCCCGCCAGCGGCCCGACCACGGGCAACCCCACCGGGCCCTACCCGCCGGCCAACGCCCGGCGTTCGAACCAGCCGTGGCTCATCGCCGCGGGCGCCGCCGCCCTCGTGCTGGTGCTCGTGGTCATCTTCAGCATGTCGGGCGGCGGCGAGGAGGGCGGTGGCACGGCGAGCGACGGCGAGACCCCCGCGGTGCTCAACGACGCCTACGAGGAGGGCGAGCCCGAGGGCAGCGCCTACTACTTCAGTCAGGGTGACACGGTCGAGTTCAAGAGCGGCATGAAGCTGACGATCTCCGCCCTGGAACCGTTCACCCCCGACGAGACCCTCGCCGCGGAGGTCGAATCCGGCTACGAGACCTACGTGGCCACGATCACCGTGGAGGACACCCTCAACCAGGACCACGAGGTCGTCGTCGGCTTCGAGGCCCGCGAGGACAACGGCCTGGAGGCGCACCAGCTGACGAGCACCACCATGGACCTGCCCGTCAACATCATCGAGACCATCGAGGCCGGCGGCACCCTCACCGTCAACCACGCCTACAGCCTGTCGCCGGAGGCCCAGACCATCGACCTCGAGTACCACGCCGGTGGCCGGAACGACGCCGCGGTCTGGACGCTGCCGGTGCCCTGACCCGGGGCCCGGCCCCCGGCCCCGTCAGGCCCCCGGGATCGTCGTCAGGAACTCCCCGACCCAGGCCAGCAGCTCCCGCCCGGTCAGCGGCTTCCCGCCGATCCGGGCCGTCGTCGGGCGGTTCACCAGCACCTGCCGGGTCTGCCGCTTGACGACCGAGCCCGGGTAGACCCGGTTCAGCCGCAGTTCCTGCGACTCCCGCAGCTCCACCGGGGTGAACCGGATCCGGCTGCCCTGCAGCGTGATGTCCGTGACCCCGCAGGCCCGGGCCAGCATGCGCAGGCCCGCGACCAGCAGCAGGTTCTCCACCGGCTCCGGCAGCTGGCCGTACCGGTCGGTCAGCTCCTCGCGCACCGCGGCGATGTCCGCCTCCGAGTTGGCCGCCGCGATCGCCCGGTACGCCTGGAGCCGGAGCCGCTCGCCCGGCGCGTAGTCGTGCGGCACGTGCGCGTCCACCGGCAGCTCGATCTTCACCTCCAGCGGCGCCTCCTCCGGTTCGATGCCCTCCCCGGCGGCCAGCGCCGTCCGGTAGTCGGCCACCGCCTCGCCCACCATCCGCACGTACAGGTCGAAGCCGACGCCCGCGATGTGGCCCGACTGCTCGCCGCCCAGCAGGTTGCCGGCGCCGCGGATCTCCAGGTCCTTCATCGCCACGTACATGCCCGCGCCCATCTCGGTGTGCTGCGCGATGGTGGCCAGCCGCTCGTGCGCCGTCTCGGTCAGCGGCCGCTCCGGCGGGTACAGGAAGTAGGCGTAGCCGCGCTCCCTGCCCCGGCCGACCCGGCCGCGCAGCTGGTGCAGCTGCGACAGGCCGAACATGTCGCCGCGCTCGACGATCAGCGTGTTCGCGTTGGAGATGTCGATGCCGTTCTCCACGATCGTCGTGGAGACCAGCACGTCGAAGCGCTTCTCCCAGAAGTCGACCACCACCCGCTCCAGCAGCGACTCGCTCATCTGCCCGTGCGCGGTCGCGATCCGCGCCTCGGGGACGATCTGCCGGAGCCGGGCGGCGGCACGGTCGATCGACTCCACCCGGTTGTGGATGAAGAAGACCTGCCCCTCGCGCAGCAGCTCGCGCCGGATGGCCGCGCCGATCTGCCGCTCCTCGTACGGGCCGACGAACGTCAGCACCGGGTGCCGCTCCTCCGGGGGCGTGGTGATCGTCGACATCTCCCGGATGCCGGTGACCGCCATCTCCAGGGTGCGCGGGATCGGGGTGGCCGACATCGTCAGCACGTCCACGTTGGCGCGGAGCTTCTTCAGCTGTTCCTTGTGCTCCACGCCGAAGCGCTGTTCCTCGTCCACGATCACCAGGCCGAGGTCCTTGAACTTCACCTCGCCGGAGAACAGTCGGTGGGTGCCGATGACCACGTCCACCGTGCCGTCCCGCAGCCCCTCGGTGACCGCCCTGGCCTCGGCGTCGCTCTGGAACCGCGACAGCGGCCTGACGTTGACCGGGAACTGCGCGTACCGCTCGGAGAAGGTGCCGAAGTGCTGCTGCACCAGCAGCGTGGTGGGCACCAGCACGGCCACCTGCTTGCCGTCCTGCACCGCCTTGAACGCCGCGCGCACCGCGATCTCGGTCTTGCCGTAGCCGACGTCGCCGCAGATCAGCCGGTCCATCGGGACCGACTTCTCCATGTCCTCCTTGACCTCGCCGATGGTGGTGAGCTGGTCGGGGGTCTCGGCGTACGGGAACGCGTCCTCCAGCTCCCGCTGCCAGGGGGTGTCGGTGGCGAAGGAGTGCCCCGGGGCGGCCATCCGGGCCGAGTAGAGCTTGATCAGGTCGGCGGCGATCTCCTTGACCGCCTTCTTCGCGCGCGCCTTCGTCTTGGTCCAGTCGGCGCCGCCGAGCCGGTGCAGCGAGGGCGCCTCCCCGCCCACGTACCGGGTGACGAGGTCGAGCTGGTCGGTCGGCACGAACAGCCGGTCGCCCGGCTGGCCGCGCTTCGCCGGCGCGTACTCGACCAGCAGGTACTCCCGGGTGGCGCCCTGCACGGTGCGCTGCACCATCTCGATGTACCGGCCGACGCCGTGGTGCTCGTGCACGATGTAGTCGCCCGCGACCAGGGTGAGCGGGTCCAGGGTCTTCCGGCGCCGGGCCGGCATCCGGGCGCCCTCGCGGCCCGACGCCTTCTGCCCGGTCAGGTCCGTCTCGGTCAGCACCGCCAGCCGCAGCGCGGGGGCGAGGAAGCCGGTCTCGACCGCGCCGCAGGCTACGTGCACCAGGGCCGGGGAGATCGCGTCGCCCACCGCGAGGGTGCCGTCGAGCCGGGCCGCGATGCCCTCGCCGCCCAGCACCTCGACGGTGCGGGTGGCCGGGCCCTGGCCCTCGGTCAGGAACACCACGCGCCAGCCCTCGGCGAGCCAGCCCTTGGTGTCCGCGAGCGCCCGCGCGGTGTCCCCGCGGTAGCTCTCGGGCGCGCGCAGGCCCAGCCGCAGCGCGTCCGCCTCCAACTCCTCGGCGGCTCCGGCCGGCCCGGCGGCTCCCGTGGCCCCGGAGACGCCGGAGATGTCGGGGGCCGCGATGCCTCCGGTGCGGGGGGCGTCCGGATCGGTGTCGGCGGTCGCGAACGGGGACACCGACCACCACGGGACGCCCAGCTCCCGGGCGTGCTCGCGGACGTCGGCCAGGCCCCACAGCGAGGCCGCGCCCAGGTCGATGGGCGCCTCGGCGGTGTCGGCCATGGCGGCCGCCGCCCAGGACGCCTGGAGGAACTCCTGGCTCGTCGCGACGAGGTCGGCGGCCCGGGTGCGCACCCGCTCCGGATCGCAGACCACGGCCATGCTGCGGGCCGGCAGTACGTCCAGCAGCAGCTCCATGTCGTCCACCAGGGCCGGGGCCAGGGACTCCATGCCCTCGACGGCGATGCCCTCGGCGATCTTGCCGAGCAGCTCGTCGAGCTCCGGATGGTGCTCGGCGAGCTCCGCGGCGCGGCGCCGTACGTCCTCCGTGAGCAGCAGCTCGCGGCAGGGCGGCGCCCACAGGCCGTGCTCGGCGACCTCCAGGGAACGCTGGTCGGCCACCTTGAAGTAGCGGATCTCCTCGACGTCGTCGCCCCAGAACTCCACCCGCAGCGGGTGCTCCTCGGTCGGCGGGAAGACGTCCAGGATGCCGCCGCGCACCGCGAACTCGCCGCGCTTCTCGACCAGCTCGACGCGGCTGTAGGCGGCGGCGCCGAGCGCGTTGGTGATCTCCTCCAGATCGGCCGTCTGCCCGGTGCGCAGCGCCACGGGCACCAGGTCGCCCAGCCCGCGCACCTGCGGCTGCAGCACCGACCTGATCGGCGCGACGACGACCGAGACCGGCCCGGCGGTCGGGTCGTCCTCGCGCGGGTGCGCCAGCCTGCGCAGCACGGCGAGCCGGCGGCCGACCGTGTCGGCGCGCGGCGAGAGCCGCTCGTGCGGCAGCGTCTCCCACGCCGGGTACTCCACGACGCCGTCCCCGGGCAGCAGCGACCGCAGCGCGGCGGCCAGGTCCTCCGCCTCCCGTCCGGTGGCGGTGACGGCCAGCACCGGCCGGGCGGCGGCGCGGGCCAGCGCGGCCACGGCGAACGGGCGGGCGGCGGGGGGCCCGACCAGGTCGACGTGGTGCCGGTCCGCCGCCTCGGCGGCGCGGACCGCCTCGGCGAGTGCCGGGTCTTCGATGACGGCGTCGAGCAGGCCGTGCAGACTCATGAAGTTCCGTCCCGGGTGGCTGTCGGGGGTGTGGGCGAGAGGGTGGCGACGGGCACTCGGCCAACCGAGTGCAACGCGAAGCGCCCGGCACGCGCTGCGGGCCGGGGGTATCCAGGGTACGCGCCGCGATCGCGCTCGCCGCGCGCACCCGGAACGCGCGCTCCCCCACGCCGACAGGCCACGGCGCCGTCCCCGGGCGCGCGGCCGGCGGTCGCCGGTCGAGCACGCCCGCGCGAGGGCGCCAGCGGCGCCGCGAGCGCCGACGGGTCCGCCGACGGTGGCCGCCGCGTTCCGCGCCGGCGCGCGGTCGAGGTCCGGGCGCCCGGGCCTCGACCGTCGCTCCCCGGCCGGGCCGCGCCGCTAGCCGAGGTCGAGCACGGCCTTTCCGTGCAGTCGCCGGCCCATCAGCGCGTCCGTCGCCTCGGCCACCTTGTCCCAGCCGCCGTGCCAGCTGACGCCCGGCTCCAGCTCCCGGGCGGCGACCCGGTCGGCGAGCCACGCCATGTCCCGGCCGAGTCCCGCCTCGGCCGCCAGGTTGAAGGTGACGAGCGACCGCTCGTGTCGGCCGTCCAGGCCGAGGAACGCGCCGGACGGGAAGGTCTCGCCGCCGTCCGTGGCGTGGCCCACGGCCACCAGCGTGCCGCCAGAGCGCAGCGCCGCGTAACCGTCCACGCGCTGCCGGCCGCCCACCAGGTCCAGCACCCCGTCCACGGTGGTGTCACCCGCCTGGTGCGGTCCTTCCAGCACCTCGTGCGCCCCGAGCCCGGTCAGCGTCCGGCCGTACGCCTCGGGGTCGCCCGTGGTGGCGATGACGTGCGCGCCACCGATCCTGGCGAGTTGTACGGCGTACCGGCCGACGCCGCCGGTCGCCCCGGTGACCAGCACCCGCCGGCCCAGGATCGGCCCGAGCCGGTGCAACGCGCGCAACGCGGTGGTGCCGGCGGCGGGGACCGTGCTGACCGCGCCGGGGTCCGCACCGGCGGGAACCACGGCGAGGCGCTCCGTGTCGACGGCGCACAGCTCGGCCCACGCGCCGCCGTCGGCCAACGCCACCACCGGCGTGCCGACGGCCGGACCCGTGCCGTCGGCGGCGGCCCGCACCACGACACCGGCGGCGTCCAGGCCCAACACGGCGCCCTCGGGCGCACTCGGCACGAAGTACCTGATCTCGCCGTAGTTCAGCGAGGTGGCGGCGATCCGGACGACGGCCTGGTGGGGCGCGGGCTCGGGATCCGGAGCCTCACCGAGCCGCAGGCCGCCGGGGACGGAACGGTCGACGAGCAGAGCGCGCATGGTTACACCTCTTCGCATAGTGCCACTGAGTGGCATTAGCCTACAGGAGACAAAAGCGCCTCCGAGACGGCAGATGAGGAGGGACCTACACTCGCCCCATGACCACGGCCTCGGACGCCTCGCGACCGCCGGCTGCCCAGCCGTCGTTGCGCGAGCGCAAGAAGCTCCGCACCCGGCAGGCGTTGATCGACACGGCGCTCGAGCTGTTCACCGAACGGGGCTTCGAGGAGCTGACGCTCGACGAGCTGTGCGCGGCCGTCGAGGTCTCCAAACGCACGTTCTTCCGGTACTTCACCAGCAAGGAGGACGTCGTCACGACCCCGCACCGGGACCTGTGGACGGCGTTTCTCGAGGAGTTGGAGGCCCGCGCGCCGGACGGCTCGCCGCTGCTCGACATGCTGCGGGACGTGCTCCTCGCGGCACTGGAGCGGATGCCGGCCGCCGACTGGACCCGGCGGATGCGGCTCAGCCGGGTGCTGCAGAGCCGGACGCCGACCATGCTGGCCCACGATCTGGAGTTCTGCGAACGCACCTCCCGGGCCGCCACGGAGGTGCTGCTGCGCCGGTTCGACCTCGGCGCGGAGGCGCCCGACCTCGGGGCGCGACTGGCGATCGACATGATGTGCGCGGCGTGGCAGCGCGCCCTGGTCACCTGGACCGACCCACCGGCGCCATGGCGTGGGCCCACCCTGGAGGAGGGAGGTGGGCCCACGCGCGCCGGGCTGGCGTCGCACCTGGCCACGGCAATGGCCGCGCTGCCCGGCGCCCTCACCCTTCGGGCTGGCCCACCCCCCGCGTGAGCCCCGCCAGCCGGGTGGGGTCTGGGTGCCTCATCCGGCGTCCGCCGTGGGCACGAAGTCGGTGTACGTCTCGCAGCCCTCGTAGCCGCCGTCGTCGAGGTCCACGTAGTGCACGCCCGCGGGGCGGCGCCCCCATCCGTCGTTGACGTGGTCGATGTCCACCGTGTCGTAGGCACCGTCCGCCCGCACGCCGAGGGCGTTGTCGTGGAGTTCGACGAGGGTGGGCGCGCCCTCCGCCCACGAGGACCGCCGCGCCGCCGCGTTGAGGGGCTCGGCGGCCGTGGCCTCGCCGCCCTCGACGGTGATCCGCCAGGCACCCTCGGACTTCGCCTCGCAGTCGCCGCCGAAGTACTCCAGGGTGAAGGTGTAGTCGTCGATCTCGTCCCATTCGGGCCGGTCGCCCGACCCGTCCGCCGTCCCGCAACCACTCGTCAGCAGGGCCGCGAACCCGACCACGCCGCCGACCACGGTCCCGGCCCGGCGTCGCCGTCTCGCACCCTCTCCGTTCGTCATGCGGCTTCGACGGAACGGCGCCCCCATCGGTTCCGGCCGGTTCAGGCCAACGCCCGTCCCTGTCGTGACCCGTTGGCCAAGCGCTACGGGGCCAGCCCGCGGAGCAGCACGTCAAGCCCCTCGCGGAACTCCTCGTCGGCACCGACGCGCCGGGCGTCCCCCGCCGTCTCGGCCAGCAGGGGGAAGGCGTCGCGCGGCAGCTCCGCCATCGTCCGCGTACCCGAACCGGCGAGCGGTCCGAGGTGCTCGGTCTGGATGGCCCCGATCAGATAACACAGCAGGCTGCGCAGGGCGATCACCCGACGCCGGCCGTCGAACCCGGCCTCGGTCAGGATCACCAGCGCCGCCTCCGCCCAGCGCAGCACGCCCGCCGAGGTGTGCCGGTGCGTCAGCGTCAACGGCACCACCTCGGGGTGGCGCGCCACGGCCGCCCGCACCCGTTCCACCAGGACGGCGAGCTGGTCGCGCCACGGGAGGCCGGGCGACGGGACGACGTCCACGTCCACGCCGGCGAGCACCCGGTCCACGACCAGGCCCTCCAGCTGCTCGCGGTCGGACACGTACCGGTACAGCGACATGGTGGCCATGCCGAGCTCGGACGCGACCGCGCGCATCGAGAGCCCGGCGAGCCCGTCCCGGTCGATGACGGCGAGCGCCGCGGCGGCGAGACGGTCCATGGAGAGCGATCTGGGGCGAGGCATACGGCTTGACAGCGTACAGGGTACGCGCATAGCTTCGCGTTAGCGTACAGCACACGCTTACGAACAGACCCACAGATGGAGGAGCCGCCGATGTCCCCGCGCAGCGAGACACGAAACGCCGGACAGGTGACCGCCGGGTCCCCCGTCACCGCCCTCGACCGGGCCGCGGACGCCGACCGGTACGAGGTGGTCAGCGGCGGCTACGACGAGGCCCTCTTCGCCGCCGCGGCGATCCGCCCGGCGGACCGGGTGCTCGACGTCGGCTGCGGGTACGGCGGAACCACGCTGCGCGCCGCCCGCGCGGCGGCCGACGGCTGGGCGGTGGGCAACGACGTCGTCGCGGCCATGCTGGACCAGGCCCGCGCCACGGCGGCGGACCAGGGCGTGACCAACGTCGACTTCGAGCGCGGCGACGCGCAGACCCACCCGTTCCCCGAGGCCGGCTTCGACGTGGTCATCAGCCGCATGGGCACCATGTTCTTCGCCGACCACCTGGCCGCGTTCCGCAACCTCCACCGGACGCTGCGGCCCGGTGGCCGGCTCGCGCTCGCCGTGCTGGGCGATCCGGCGGACAACGACCTGACCAGGGTGCTCGCCGCGGCGCTGCGCCCGTTCCTGCCGCCACGCCTCGACGACGCGGGCGCACCGGGCGTGTCCTCGTTGGCCCGCCCCGACCGCATCCGCGACCTGCTGGGCGCCGCGGGCTTCGGCGCGATCTCCGTGACCCCCCTGCACGTTCGCATCCGGATCGGCGGCGACACGGCGGAGGGCGCGGCGTTCCTCGCGGACTGGGGCGCCGTGCGCGACGCCCTGCCAGTCGATGACTCCGCGGCGATGGACCGGGCCAGGGGCGCGCTGCGGGCGGCGTTGGACGAGGTGACCGAGGGCGCCGCGAACGGCACGGGCGTGCGGCTGCGCGGCGCCGCGTGGCTGGTCAGCGCCCGGCGACCCGAATGACCGGCTCGTTCCGGACCGGGAAGTTGACCGAGTTGGCGATGAAGCAGATCTGGTGCGCCCGCTCGTGCAGGTCGGTGGCCGTCGCCACCATGCTCTCCTCGGCCACGGTGACCACCGGGCTCAGCACGACCTCCGTGAACCGCCCGCTGCCGCCCCGCTCCTCGCGCATCGTGCCGCGCGCGACGTCCTCGTAGCCCGTCACCACGATCTTCTTCAGCGCGCAGACGGCGAGGTAGCTGAGCATGTGGCACTGGGAGAGCGAGGCCACCAGCATCTCCTCCGGGTTCCACCGCTCCGGGTCGCCGAGGAACGCGGGGTCCGCGCTCGCCACGATCATGGTCGGCTTCCCCTCGGCCACGATCTCGGTGTCCCGGGCGTACTCGCGGTACCCGGCGGTCCCCGACCCGGTGTCGCCGGTCCACCGGACGGTGACCTGGTAGCCGTGCTCCTTGTCCATGAGGGCTCCACTCCTGCTGTTCCTGCTGTTCCTGCTGTCGCTGGCTCCGGAGAAACGCGTCCGCCGTCACCTCGACCCTGGCGCCGATCGACCCGGGCGGGGTGGGGGACTCACCGGGACGACAAACGCTACGCGACCGGCACTCGCCGCCCTTCGGCCCGGTGAGCGGGATCACCTTCCCCGTCCCACCCCTTCCGACGACCCCGCCCGACGCGTCCGCGACGCCAAAGCGTCATCTGGCACCTTCCGCGCAGAAACGTATCTGCGCCATCATGTCGGCACACGCATGACGCGTGCATGTCCACGCAGCTTCACGAAGCCGTACCCACCCCCACATCAAGGGAGTTCGCGTGACCCTCGCAGGCAACGTAGTCGCCCGGTCCGCCATCTACGCGCGTCACCGGCTGGCCGTACTCGCACTGTTCACCGGCCTCATATCCATAGCCTCCCTCTTCACCGGGCCGAACGCCCAGGCCGCGCTGCCGACTCCGGTCAGCGCCTCCACCGCCCGCTCCTATCTGGCCGCGCTGTCCGTCGAGACGGAGAACCGCACGGGCTACGACCGCGACCTCTTCCCGCACTGGAGCAGCCAGGGCGACAGCTGCGACACCCGGGACATCGTCCTGCAGCGCGACGGCAGCAACATCGAGGTCGGCTCCGGCTGCGCGGTGACCGGCAGCTGGTACTCCGTCTACGACGGCGCGACCTGGTACGACGCCGGCGACGTGGACATCGACCACCTCGTCCCGCTCGCCGAGGCGTGGGACTCCGGCGCCGGCTCGTGGTCCACCTCGGCGCGCGAGGGCTTCGCCAACGACCTGAGCCAGCCGCAGCTCATCGCGGTCACCGACAACGTGAACCAGGAGAAGGGCGACCAGGACCCGGCCGAGTGGATGCCGCCGTCCAGCGGGTTCCACTGCGTGTACGCCCGCGCCTGGGTGCAGGTGAAGTACAACTACGACCTGTCCGTCGACTCCGCCGAGAAGAGCGCGCTGACCAGCATCCTCAACGGCTGCTGACCACCCCTCACCCCACCGGCCCCGCCCGGCGCCCTCTCCTCCCGGAGCGGAGGGGGCGCCGGGCGGCATCATGTGGTCATGCCGCAGCAGCAGCCGGGGCCCGCCCCGGACCCCGACGACGTCCTGGTGGTCCTGGCACACCCGCACGGCGACGTGGAGGTGCCGCTGGCCGACTGGACGAGGACCGGCCCGGGCCCCCGGCCGTTGGTCCGCCCCGTCGCCGCCCGCTCCCGCGCGACGGGCGAGCCGCTCCCGCTGTCGGTGATCCCGCTCCCCTACCGCAACGACGACGAGTCTCGCCGCGCCATCGCCGACGGCCTGATCGACGACCCGTGGCCGCCGTGAGATCCCGCCCGCTGGCAGCGCGAGCGCTAACACGTGCGTCGGTCGCTCGGGGTGGAGCGATTCGGAGTCCGCGGAACGCCGCGCGGTCCGGATGGCGCGGCCCGTTCCGCACGCCCTGTCACGCGCCCCACGGTGGGCCGTACCTTCGGCACATCCACACGAATCGGACAGGGGAGGATTCCATGTCAGGCCAACACGGCGACGGCACGGGCGGCATGGGGCAGGACAAGCTGCCAGGACAGCCGTACCAGCCGCCGACGCAGACGCCGCAGCCGGACAGCGACACCCCTTCGGGGAGCGGCGATCACCGCAAGGACGACAAGGACGGGAAGTGACGCGGGTCACCGCGACGCCCGAGTGGGAGGCCGCGTTCCGCGGCCTCCCCCGCGCGGCGTTCCTGCCCGACCTGATCTGGCCCTTCGACGCGGACAGCGGCACCGCCGCCGCCGTGAACCGGCGCACCGACCCGGACGCCTGGCAGGCCGCCGCGCGGTCCGACGCGCCGATTGTCACCCAGTGGGACGACGGCGCGCATGACGGAGAGGCTCCGGGCGAAACGCCCACCAGTTCGGCCTCGGCTCCGCCACTCGTCGCCGCCATGCTGGCCGACCTGGACGTCTGCCCGGGGATGCGTGTTCTGGAGATCGGTACGGGCACCGGTTGGAACGCCGCGCTGCTCGCGCACCGCCTGGGCGACGACAACGTGGTCACGGTGGAGGTGGACCCCGAGGTGGCCGCCGACGCGCGGCGGGCGCTCGCGAAAGCTGGCCGCCGTCCCCTCGTGGTCACCGGTGACGGGGCCCTGGGCGTGCCGGACGGGGCACCGTATGACCGGGTCATCGCCACCTGCGGTATGCGCCGGATCCCCGCCGAGTGGCTCAGGCAGCTCCGCCCGGGAGGTGTCATCCTCGCCCCGTGGGGCACCTCCTACAGCTCTCACGACGCCCTGGTCCGGCTGACCGTGCGGCCGGACGGCAGCGCGAGCGGGCCGTTCCGGCGCCTGCTGGAGTTCATGAAGCTCCGCGCGCACCGGTTCGTGTGGCCGAGCTACCCCGACGACCTCTCCGTGTGGGACAGGACGGTCTCGGGGGCGCCGCCGCCGCACGACCCGTGGCTCTCCTTCACGTTCGTCGCCGGCCTGTGCCTGCGCGACGCCGCCCATGCCGTCCAGCAGCACGACGACGGACACACGTTGTGGCTCTACAGCCTCGGCGACGACTCGTGGACCGCGGCCGTCCACCGCGCCGGCACGGGCCCGGGCACGGTCGTCCGCCAGGCCGGCCCGCGCCGCCTGTGGGACGAACTCGTGGCCGCGTACGCCTGGTGGACCGCACACGGCGAGCCCACCATCGACCGCTTCGGCCTGACCGTCACCCCGGACGGCACGACCCCCTGGCTGGACGATCCGGGCCGGCCGGTCCCGGCGGTGTAGGGTCTCAGGCTTCGTGGCCGAATCTCAGAGCAGACGGCCACCGTTTGGCCAGTTGGCCACGTCGCTGAGACGCTCCGCGTCCTGTCGCGTTCAAGCTGGCGGATTCCCACTCGGACCGGCAGATTCTCTGCCCCGTGGGCGCGAACGGCAACTGTCCAATCCAGCAGCTCTGATCGACCCCGTGCCCAGCTCGGGAGTCGAGACTCCTGCGAACGTCCTCGACGCGGTGCTGCCGCCTCCCGCTTTGAGACAACCGCCCACGTCGGCCCTCAGGCTCGGACGGCGGCGAACTCCCTGCCGGAGACGGCACCTGGATCGCTGATCATCATGCGGGCCTCGCGAGCGGCGAGCGTGACGCCGTTCGACGATTCGAACCCGGCCTGCCGGTGGGCGCGCTGATAGCGACTGATCGATGCCCGCATGATGACGCCCGTGCTGAGCCCGAGGAGAACGACGACAGCGAGCGATCCCAGCGTCAAGAACCCGGTATCGATGCCGGCCCAGGTCGACACGATCCCGGCCACGAGCCCTGCGAGAGCCACGTAGGCCACGTAGAGGAGGACCCTGGACCTTCGCTCGCCGGAGGCGCTGGCACGCTGCAGCCCCTCCTCCATGGCGTCGAGCTGCTCGATCTTCGGCGTCCGCGTCGTCGCAAACTGCTGGAACAGCTGTTCGTGCTCCGCGCTGCCCCGGGACCGCTGCTTGATCACCGTTCCATCTGCGGCAATATGCCACTGGATCGTCCAGGGCTTCTTCTGTTCCACGCTTCACCCCGCCTTGTCAGCCAGCGACGGCCTTCACCTCGCCACGTCGGCGACGATGCTACTTCTTCCTGGCACGCCCCGATCCGCGCTCCGGTCAGGACCTCTGGCCGCCCACACTCAGCCGTTCCTACCCCTCCTCGATGATCCGGCGGGCGAGCTCGGTGTCGGACACGTCCACCGCGTCCGACGTCGCCTCGCCCCGGCGACGAGCCGGTGCACGCGGAGCGGTCTGACCTGGCCCAGGTGGCGGCGTCTGGAGTAACCAGGGCCTGGCCGCGGCCGACCTGACGGCCGGGGACGTGGTGACCGAGCAGCAGGCCGACTAGGAAGTGCCACGGATCTGAGACATTGGGCTGGCAGATGCTCTGAGAGCGGCCCAGAACCTACTGGTCAGAACGCTGCGTCAGGACACGAGCGGCGCGACCCTACAGGGGGGTTGCTGACGTCCCGGGTCCGGGCCGGGTCCGGGTTCGTGGGAGGGGCCGGCGTGCTCAGCGTTCGTGGCCCGCGCGGAGCCAGGCGATGTAGTCGGCGACGGCGCGTTCGGTGTCGTAGGCGGGCTGGTACCCGGTGTCCTGGTGGATCCGGGTGGTGTCGAGGTGGTTCCGCTGGCCGGTTCCGCCGGTGGGGAGGTCGATCCGGGCGTCGGGGACGACTTTCCTGATCGCGGCGATGATCTCGGCGTTGTCCGTCGCGCGGCCGGATGCGACGTTGTAGGTGCGGTGGTTGAGCCGGTCGGCGAGCGTCAGGAGGGCGATGGCGCGGCCGGTGTCCCTGACGTAGCACAGGTCGATCGCGTCTTCGGCGTAGGCGGGCGCGGGGAGCGGGGAGAGGTCGGGCTCGGTGCCGCGGACGGCGGCGTGGACGAGTTCGGGGGCGGCGAAGAACAGCGGACCATGCGGGTCGCCCGGTCCCCAGGTGGCGGAGATGCGGTAGTTGACGATGTCGAGGCCGGTGGCGTCGGCCAGGTGGTCGTTGAGCAGCTCGCCGATCTTCTTGAAGGTGGGGATCAGGTGGGGTGACGTCATGGGCAGGGGCAGGTCCTCGCCGAGCGCGCCCTCGCCGGTGACGCCGGCGTAGACGCCGATCGTGCTGGCGACGCCGACGCGCTCCACGTCCCAGTCCCGCGCGGCCTGGAGGACGTTGAGCAGGCCGCCGATCGCTTGCCGCGCCGCGTCGATGGGCCGCTCCGGGCTGGGCGGCCAGGGCATGGACCCGGCGAGGTGCACGATGCCGGTGATCTTGTTGCGGGTGCCGACGTCGCGCAGCGCCGTCAGATCCCTGATGTCGGCCTGCTCCACCGCGACGCGCGCGCCGGCGAGATCCGCCGGCAGCTCGACGGCTCGGCGCTGGACCAGCACGCACTCCTCGCCCAGGTCCCCGAGCGCCCGCACGGTGTGCGAGCCGATGAACCCGAGACCTCCGGTGACCAGAATCATCCTGCGACTCTCCTCTGTCGGGTGGCCGCTCCAACAAAGCGGAGCAGCGTTCCGTTAAAAATACGGAGCGCCGTTCCGCTTTGTCAACGAGCGCGGGCCCCGGGCAGGACGCTCAGGGCTGACCAGGACGGGCGTCGCGACCGGACGCCGTCACCGTGCCTCCACCGCCCTCCGCAGGGCCTCCCGGTGCTCCCGGGTCCAGAGCGCGTCTCTCAGGTCGTCCGGTAGTGCGGCCAGCCCGAACGTGAGGTGGTCGGCGGCCTCGTCATATCGCTTCAGCGCCAACGTGCACAGCCCCATGTTCAGGCGGTTGAACTCCGGGGTCGGCCAGTAGGCAGTGGCCGGCGGGGGCATGCCCGCGGCGGCGTCCGAGGCGTCGCCGAGCCGCTGGGCGGATCGGCCCTCTGCGGGACACGACGACCCGGCCGGATCGGCTCGCGCGAGTGGGTCAGTCGGCGGGCGGTGGGATGACCGGGGTGAGGAGGAGGGTGCTGGCCAGGCCGGTGTTCTGGGCGAGGGCGGCGGTCGCGGGCCGGTAGGTGAGGGGGTTGTTCCGCTGGGGCCACAGCGACTGGACCGTGCCCCAGGCGGTGTTCCGCGCGGTCTCGATGCTGAAGCTGCTGACGATGTGCTTCAGCGGTTCGGCGCTCTCCGTCGGGACGCGCACGATCTGCGGCTCGAACTCGGCGCGGACCTCGGCCTCGGCGCTGGCGAGCAGGTCGTTGACCTTCTGGTAGTCGTCGTGCACCGGCGGGGTGTCGGGGGTGGTGTGGCGCTCGACGCAGGTGTCGATGACGGACAGGGCCAGGTCATGGTTGATGTGGGCGTTCATCCCGGCCAGGGCGAACTGCACCGGCCAGATGGTCCGGTTCGACCGGGCGTCGAACAGCGGCCGCCAGGCGGCGTTGACGGCGCGGCCCGCGGCGTCGGCGTCGATGTTGGCCAGGTAGAGGTTGGCGAAGATCACGTCCATCCGCTCGATGAACGGGCCGTCGGCGAAGAAGCCCTCGGTGAGGTTCTGCTTCACCAGCTCGGTCACCTTGAGGTACATCCGGTTGAAGCAGGCGATGCCGTCGGCCGGTTCGAGCGCGGCGTCGATCTCCCGCATGCGCTGGATGACCTCGTCGACCGTCGTCGCCTGTTCGGTGGTGGTCATGGTCTCTCCCGCCTTCCGCCCCCTGGGCCTCGACCCCCGGCCCCGCGCCGGCCGGTCTCCTGCTCAACGAGCCTGTCCAGGCGGGAGATACGTCCGCGTGCGGGGTTGGCGCGTTCCGGTCGACCGGCGGCCGGATCGGGAGGTGCTCAGCCGCGGCCCGCGGTCACCTCGCGCTCGCCGGGGGCGAAGGCGGCGAACGACTGGGACCAACTGGAGCCGTCCGGCCAGTGGTAGCCGACGCGGCCGACGGCGGGGTGGTATTCGGCCGTGTAGAGCGTGCCGTAGCCGTCGTCGAAGGCGTCGACGTGCAACGGCGGCCGGAGCAGTGCGGCGCGCGTGGTGGCCACCGGATCGTCGGCGGCGGCGGCCTTGCGGACGGTGGCCAGCCGCTCCTGGGTGCGGCTCTCCCGCTCCTGCCGCTCCGGCACCGGCAGGTGCTGGTGGTTGGTGGCGCAGCTGAGGGTGGGCTCGCCGGCCCGGATCGGGGCGTCGAGGTCGGGTCCGAGGTAGAGCGTCACGGACTGTTCGCGATCGACGAGCACGACGTTCTGGGCGAGGCTGATCGGCAGGCGCTCGAACACGGCCACCGCCTGCTCGACCGTGTCGCAGGTCTCCAGCACGTAGCGCAGCCCCATGAGGATGGTGAAGCCGTACCCGTGGACGAAGCGCCCGCCGAAGGTGAGGCAGGCGGCCAGTCCCGCGTCGTTCATGCCGTCCAGCAGGCCCCAGCCGGAGTCGTTCATGCCGATCACGGGGCGGAGGAAGGTCGAGGAGACGATGGCGCGGTCGCACTCGTCGGGCGGGAAGTCGTAGTTGCGCAGCAGCACGCCGGCCACGCCGGTCGCGGTGCAGGCGGCGTAGAACGGGCGCGTGCCGACGTGGGTGAGCGCCGTCGCGGCCAGCGCCGGGTCGGGGAGCTGGGCGGCGAGCCGGTCGAGCACCGGGACCAGCTCCGGCATGTGCTCCTCGAAGAGCCGCCGGGCGCGGGCCGCGCCCTCGGGGGTGCGGGCCTCGTCCGCGAGGAACGACTCAGCCTGCCGCAGCGCCGCCTCGCCCTCCGCCGCCCACCGCCCGTCGGTGCCGTCGCCGACCCGCAACGCGCGAAATCCCAAACGCTGTTGACTCATATCACCGAACCTATCCTAATTCGCACAAATTCACGGGTCGTACAATCCGGAGCGTGACTGAAGCGACCGACAAGCCACGCATTCCGAACGTTCTGGCCACCCGCTACGCCTCCGCACAGCTCGCCCGGCTGTGGTCCCCCGAGCACAAGGTGGTGCTGGAGCGCCGCCTGTGGCTCGCGGTGCTCCGGGCCCAGCGAGAGCTGGGGGTGGACGTGCCCGAGGGGGCCGTGGCGGCCTACGAGGCGGTCGCCGAACGCGTCGACCTGGCGTCGATCGCCGCGCGCGAGCGGATCACCCGGCACGACGTGAAGGCCAGGATCGAGGAGTTCAACGCCCTGGCGGGGCACGAGCACGTGCACAAGGGCATGACCTCCCGCGACCTGACGGAGAACGTCGAGCAGCTGCAGCTGCGGCTCTCGCTCCAGCTGGTCCGCGACCGGGCGGTCGCGGTGCTGGCCCGGCTGGCCCGGCTGGCCGGCGAGTACGCGGGCCTGGTGCTGACCGGCCGCTCGCACAACGTGCCCGCCCAGGCCACCACGCTCGGCAAGCGCTTCGCGTCGGCGGCCGAGGAGCTGCTGGTGGCGTTCGGCCGCGTCGAGGAGCTGCTGGACCGCTATCCGCTGCGCGGCGTCAAGGGCCCGGTGGGCACCGCGCAGGACATGCTCGACCTGCTGGGCGGCGACCGGGACCGGCTGGCGGAGCTGGAGCGACGGGTGGCGGGCCACCTGGGCTTCGGACGCGGGTTCGACTCGGTGGGTCAGGTCTACCCGCGCTCGCTGGACTACGAGGTGGTCTCCGCCCTGGTGCAGCTGGCCGCCGGACCGTCCTCGCTGGCCACCACGATCCGGCTGATGGCCGGGCAGGACCTGGTGACCGAGGGGTTCAGGGCCGGCCAGGTCGGCTCCTCGGCGATGCCGCACAAGATGAACACCCGCTCCTGCGAGCGGGTCAACGGCCTGGCCGTGGTGCTGCGCGGCTACGCCTCGATGGCCGCCGAGCTGGCCGGCGGGCAGTGGAACGAGGGCGACGTCTCCTGCTCGGTGGTGCGGCGGGTGGCGCTGCCCGACGCCTTCTTCGCCTTCGACGGGCTGGCCGAGACGTTCCTGACGGTGCTGGACGAGTTCGGCGCCTTCGACCGGGTGGTGGAGCGCGAGCTGGAGCGGTACCTGCCGTTCCTGGCGACGACGAAGGTGCTGATCGCCGCGGTGCGGGCGGGCGTGGGTCGGGAGACGGCGCACGAGGCGATCAAGGAGCACGCGGTCGCCGCCGCGCTCCGGCTGCGCCAGGGCGCGCCGGAGAACGAGCTGCTGGACCGGCTCGCCGCCGACCCCCGGATCCCGCTGGACCGGGGGGCGCTCGACGGGCTGATGACCGACCGGCTGTCCTTCACCGGCGCGGCGCACGATCAGGTGACGGCGGTGCTGGCGAAGGTCACGGAGGTGGTGAAGCGGTACCCGGAGGCCGCGGCGTACGCCCCCGGCGAGATCCTCTGATCCCACCGGGGGGCGCGCCGCGCCGGCGCGCGGGTGTCACGGGCACAGGGCGTGGTCGACGAGCTCCTGGGTCGCCGCGTTCTGCGCCTCCTGCCGCTCCTGGTCCGCGAAGCTCAGCGTGAAGACCGCCGTCGAGACGGCGGCGTCGCCGTCCTCGGTGACCCCGCCCTCGGAGACGGTGCCGAGCGACGTGCCGCCGTGGAACCAGAAGCCCTCGCCGTTCCCGCAGCGCGGCGCCCAGGCGATGCCCATCCCGTACTCGGCGCCGGCGACGCCGAAGTCCTCGGCCGGCACGGTCTCCTTCATCTCGGCCAGCTGTTCCGCCGGCAGCAGCTCGCCGCCCATCAGGGCGCGCAGGAAGGTGTTCAGGTCCTGTGTGGTGCTGATGATCGCGCCGTCGGGCCCGGCGTTGACGAACAGCGGCGTCTCGGTGAGGTCCTCGCGCCCGGGGAACTGCAGGTAGCCGGTGGCCGTCGGCTCCGGCACGTACGCCGAGGTGCCGGGGGTGAGGGTGTGGGCGAGGCCGAGCGGCTCGACGACGCGCTCGTGCACCTCCCGCTCCCAGGTGTGCCCGGTGGCCTCCTCGATGATCATCCCGGCGAGGAGGTAGTTGGTGTTGGAGTACGCCCACCGGGTCTCGGACGACGGGTCCTCCGGATCGGGCAGCCAGGCCGGCGGCTGGCTGCGCAGCGCGACGTCGACGAGCTCGCGCGGGGTCTGCCCCTCGAACCGCTGCTCGCGGTAGTCCTCGGGCGTGTAGTTCTCGATGTCGCCGAAGACGACCTCGTCGTAGTCGGGCAGGCCGCTGGTCTGGCGCAGCAGGTTGGCGAGGGTGATCCGGGAGCCGTCGTGGCCGTTGCCCGCGACGACGCCGGGCAGCCACTCCTGGACGGTGTCGTCCAGGTCGAGCACTCCCTCGGCGACGAGCTGCAGCGCCACGACCGCGGTGAAGGTCTTGGTGTCGCTGCCTATCCGGTAGTACGAGTCGTACGGGACGGGGCGGTCCCCGTCCAGGTCGGCCACGCCCGCCCGGGCGGCGTCGCGGTCGCCCGACGCGTCCTGGGTCGCGGCGAGCACGCCGGTGGCGCCGGTGGCCTCGATCGCCCGCGCGTCGCGCGCCAGTTGCGACCCTCCACCGTGCGCGCCGGCCGTGTTCGCGGCCGCGTCCGCGTCCGGCAGGGCGAACGCCGTCAGCGTCACCAGCCCCAGCCCCGCCGCCATCAGGCCCAGCCAGGCCCAGTTGGCCCGTCGCTCCGCCATCGTCCGCCCCTTTCCCGCTTCCCACGTCGTGTCGTCACCGACGCTACGGATCCGCGCCCCGGCGGCTCCATCCGGCGAACTGGCGTCCCGGGGGTGGTGCTGGCCCCCCTACGACCCGGCCGCGCGGGACCCGTCCGGTCGGTGCAGGATGGACCGATGGCATCGATACCCCCACCCCCCGGGGCCTGGCTGCACCCCGACGCGGAGGTCCGCCGGTCCGCCATCGCGGGCTCGGGCCTGTTCGCGCGCGCACCGATCCCGGCCGGAACGGTGGTGGCCCGGTTCGGCGGGCGACTGGTCACGGACGCCGAGCTGCGGGAGCTCTTCGCCGAGGCCGCGGACCGTCCTGACCGCCCCTACATCGACACCATCGCGGTGACCGAGTCCACACACCTCGTCCTCCCGCCGCGCGGCGAGCGGTCGATCGGCTACGGCAACCACGGCTGCGACCCCACACTGTGGTGGGACGGCCCTTACACCCTGGTGGCCCGCCGGGCGATCCCGGAGGGTGACGAGCTGACCAGCGACTACGCCACCAGCACCTGGGACTCGGGATTCGTCATGCCCTGCTCCTGCGGCGCGCCCATCGAATGCCGCGGGACGGTGACCGGGGACGACTGGCGGCGGCCCGAGCTGTGGGCACGCTACGGCGACCACTGGACCCCCGCCCTGCTGGCCCGCATCGCGGCGGCCCGACGGTGACTGTCAGTGGCCGTCCCTAGTCTGTGCCTCATGACGGGTTCGACGGGTTCGACGGAATCGACGGAATCGACCGCGGAGGCGGCATCGGCGGGGCCTCCGGTGGCCGAGTCCTGGGCCAGGATCGAGGGCTGGCTGGAGCGATGGGCGCCGGCGGCGGGGCCATCTGGTGATCGACCAGCGCCCGCACGGCCGACCGGGCCGCATCGGCCATGCCGACAAGGTGGACGGCGGCCAGTTCGGCCGGCACCCGATGTGGACCGACCTGCCCACGCTGCTGGCCCGGGTGGCCACGGCCGTCGAGACCGGCGAGGAGCTCGCCGGCTACGAACCCTTCGTCACCGGGCGGGGGGAGCTGGACTGGGACATCCTCTGAGCGGCGCGGGCACGGCCGGGCGCGGGTCCGCGCCGCTCGGGCGGGGCCTCACCAGTCGTGGACGGTGCCGTCGGTGAGGCGGTTGACCGGGAGGTACGCGGGCTCGTAGGGGAAGCGGGTAGCGGCCTCGTCGTCCAGGACGACGCCGAGCCCCGGCGCGTCGGAGGGGTGCAGCAGCCCGTCCTGGAAGGTGTAGGAGGTGTGGAAGACCTCCAGCGTCTCGGCCGAGTGGCGCATGTACTCCTGGATGCCGAAGTTGTGTATCGCCAGGTCCAGGTGGAGGGCGGCGGCCATGCCCACCGGCGAGATGTCGGTGGGGCCGTGGATGCCGGACTTCGCGCCGTAGTGCCCGGCCATGTCCAGCAGCTTCCGCATCGCCGTGATCCCGCCGGTGTGGGTGACGGCGGAGCGCACGTAGTCGATGAGTCGCTCCTGGAGCAGCGTGGTGTAGTCGTGCGCCGAGTTGAACACCTCGCCGATGGCCAGCGGGGTGGTGGTGTGCTGCCGGATCAGCCGCAGCGCCGCCTGGTCCTCGCCGGGCGTGGCGTCCTCCAGCCAGAACAGGTCGTACGGCTCCAGGTCCCGGCCGAGGCGGCCGGCCTGGATCGGCGTCATCCGGTGGTGGCCGTCGTGCAGCAGCGGCAGCTCGGGGCCGAACTCGGCGCGCACCGCCTCGAAGACGCCTGGCACGTGGCGCAGGTAGGCGCGGGTGTCCCAGGTCTCCTCGACGGGCAGCGCGGTGCGCTGCGCCGGCTCGTAGTCGTACCGCTTCCCGCCCGCGGCCGCGGGGCTGGCGGCCACGCCGTAGACCGAGCCCAGGCCCGGGACGCCGGTCTGCACCCGGATCGCCCGGTACCCGGCGTCCAGGTGGGCGCGCACCGAGTCGAGCAGTTCGGGCACGTCGCGGCCCGAGGCGTGGCCGTACGCCAGCGCGCCGGCGCGCGAGGCGCCGCCGAGCAGCTGGTACAGCGGCATGCCGGCGACCTTGGCCTTGATGTCCCACAGCGCGGTGTCCACCGCCGCGATCGCGGCCATCGTCACCGGGCCGCGCCGCCAGTACGCGCCGCGGTAGAGGTACTGCCAGGTGTCCTCGATGCGCCCCGCGTCGCGCCCGATCAGCAGGGGCACCACGTGCTCGCGCAGGTACGTCTCGACGGCCAGCTCCCGGCCGTTGAGGGTGGCGTCGCCGAGGCCGGTGACGCCGTCGGTGGTGGTGATGCGCAGGGTGACGAAGTTACGTCCCGGGCTGGTGACGACGGTCTCGGCCGACTCGATCTTCATGGTGCTCGTTCCCCGGATCAGACGGTGGGCTCGGCGGCGGTCCTGGCGGGCTCCTCGGCGAGCTCCGCGACCACGACGCCGAAGGGCGGCAACTGCACGGTGGACAGCTCCTCGCCGCTGGTCAGGTCGAGGATAGTGCCGTGGGAAAGCACCGGCCGGGCGGCCAGCGGCTCGTCGTGCTGGCTGACGAACCACACGAAGGCGCGCCCGTCCTCGTGGTCCATCCGCCCCACCAGCACGCGTGGGTCGTCCGGCACGGTGACGTCGGGGGAGACCCCCGCCTCGGCGGCCAGCGCCGCGTACAGGCGCCAGCTGGGCTCCGGGTTGACCCGCGGGGTGAGCGCGGCCATGTGCTCCAACGGGTAGGTGCACAGCACCAGCTGGCCCTGCCCGACGGCGCGCCGGAGCAGCGCCGGGCGGCCGTGCGCGTCGGTGGCGATCACCTCGGCGCCGTCCGGGCCCGCGGCCGGTTCGACCGGCAGGTAGCTGCGGGAGTTCTCGGTGCCGGCGACGGGGAAGACCAGTTCCTCGCCGGCCCGGATGCCGCCGAAGTCCCGGCGGAACGTCATCCGCAGCCGGTCGTCCTCGATCGGATCGGTCAGGCCGTAGCGGAGTCGCTTCACCACGCCGAACGTCTCGTCGAGCCGCGGCCACCAGGGGCCGCGCTGCACGCCGTGCTCGCCGACGAAGTAGGAGGCGTAGACGGTCGCGCCGGCCTCGGCGCGGGCGATCAGGTGGCGCCAGCCGGGCGCGGTGAGCTGCTTGGCCGACGGCAGCAGGTACAGCGCGCAGTCGTCCGGCAGGCCGTCGGCCTCGCGGGCCACGCCCACCGGCAGGTCGGCCTCCCGCGCGGCCACGTACGCCTGCCGGGTGTGCGCGAACACGCTGGTGGCGTCCTCGGGCTGGGTGAAGGGGTAGCGCGACTCCAGGAACGACGAGACCACCAGCGCGATCGCGGTGTCGGGGCGGCGCAGCCGGGCGATGTCGACGCGCTCCAGCAGCTCGGTGAACCGCTTGATCTCGCGCAGCTGTTCCTTCGGCCGGCCCTGGTGGTCGGTGATGCCGAAGTGCATTTCGAACGGGTGGTGGCGGTACGGCTCCTGGTCGTACAGCGCGTCGTAGTCGGTGTTGTTCCACGGGATCCAACCGACCGCGCCGGCCAGCAGCGTCGTGTGCAGGAGCTGCCGGTAGTAGTGCGCGGCGTTCTCCTCCGAGACGTAGTCGGAGGTGAGGCCGAACTCCTCCATGATCACCGGCTTGTCCGCGCCCAGCCCGTCGGGGCCGCCGCCCAGCAGTTCGCAGACGAAGGCGGCGCCGAGGTGCTGCCGCACCTGGTCGGTCTCCATCCGGTAGACGTGCGGGCCGTGGAAGTCGACGAGCGGGGCGAGGTCCCGGATCCGGAAGCCGTTGTCCGCGCCGGTCACCTCCACGCCCCAGGCGCCGTCGCCGATCGACACCGGCTGGTCGGCGCCGGTGGCGCGGAGCGCTTCGACGAGGGTGCGGGCCCAGGCGGTGACGGCGGCGGCGTCCAGGGTGCCGATGCCGCGCGAACGCCAGTCGGCGTAGATCGGGATCTCGTTGGTCAGCAGCCAGCCGGCGACGGCCGGATGGTCCTTCCACCGGGCCGCGGTCTCGCGGACGTACCACTCCTGTTGGGCGACGAAGGAGGGGCTGGCGAAGATGTCCCGGCCGTCGCGCCAGGACGGGTCCCAGTTCTGGCCCGACATGTGGCCGACCAGGAACGTCGGGATGGTGGTCATCGACTGCGCGGCGTGGCGGTCGAGGAAGTCGTCGAAACGGGCCAGCATCCGCGGGTCGAGGGTGTTCTCCTGGGGCATGAAGTCCGGCCAGTAGAGGAACGAGCGGGTCAGCGTGATGCCGTGCTCGCGCAGGGTGGTCAGCTCCTCGTCGATCACCTCGGGCCGGTAGTTCCGCCACATCAGCGGGCCGCCGGTGCGCGACCAGAAGTTCACGCCCATCCAGACGGTGCCGTCCTGCAGCTTCGCCGCGTTGCGCCTCATCACGTCGTTCCTGTTCCTGGTCGCCGAGTCGGGACCTGACAGGTATATCGTTCTACCAAACTGCTGTCGAGCCCTTGCCTTCCTCAAGATGGCGAGCTAGCGTCCCCTTCTATCTTCGTTGAGTACAACGTTTTACAGGAGGGTGCCGACGCCGCGGTCACCGTCGGGGACCGACCTCGGGGCGCCGGCCGCTGGTAGCGTGTTCACCCTCATCCCGGTCCATGTCGCCCATGCCTTCCTCCAGCGCCGCGGGGAAGGGGCCATGACCGGCGGCGCCGTGAAGGTCTGAGGAGGTCGGCTCGGTGGCGGAGCACAGACCGTCCGTGCGTTCGGGTTCCGGACGGACGGGATCCGCGCGGGCGGGCAAGCCCACCATCGCGGACGTCGCGGCGCTGGCCGGCGTCTCGGTCTCCGCCGTCTCCAAGGTCGTCAACGGCCGCGGCGGCATCTCCGCGCCCACCCGCCAGCGCGTGCTCCAGGCCGCCGAGAAGCTCAGATGGTCCCCGTCGGCCACCGCGGTCGCGCTGCGCGGCGCCCGCACCCGGGCCATCGGCATGGTCGCGGCCCGTTCGGCCGACGTGCTGGCCACCGACCCGCACTTCACCGTGCTGATCTCCGGCATCGAGCGCGAACTGGCCCCCGCCGACTACGGACTGCTGCTGCACATCGTCGGCGAGGAGCCGGGCGCCGAGGAGCGCGCCTACCGGCGGCTCGCCGAGGAGCGCCGGGTCGACGGGGTGATCCTCACCGAGAGCCGCCTCGGCGATCCACGCTTCGAGCTGCTCAGGGAGCTCCGGCTGCCCGCTGTGCTGGTCGGCGCGCCCTGGCGGGCCGACCCGATCGTCTCGGTGCAGGCCGGCTCGCAGGACGCCGGCATCCGGCAGGCGGTCGACCACCTGCACGGCCTGGGCCACCGGCACATCGCCTACGTGGCGGGCCCCGAGGACCGGGTGCACACGGTGTTCCGCCGCCGGGTCTTCGAGTCCGCGCTCGACGCGCACGGGCTGCGCCCCAGCCACGTGCTGAGCACCGGCTTCACGCCCGAGGACGCGGTGGCCAGCGTGCGGCGCCTGCTGACCGAACCGGAGCCGCGGCCCCGCCCCACGGCGATCCTGTTCGCCAACGACACCATGGCCGTGGCCGCGATCAACGCCGCGCGGCGGCTCGGCGTCGAGGTGCCGCGCGACCTCTCGGTGATCGGCTACGACGACCTGCCGCTCGGCTCGATGGTCTACCCGCGGCTCACCACGATCGGCCAGGACCTGACCCAGCTCGGCCGCGCCGCCGCCGCGGCCATGTTCCGGCTGCTCGACGCCGACCCGGCCGGCACCGCCGCCGACGCCGGCGCGGAAACCGGCGCGGAAACCGGCGCGGAAACCAGCCCCGAGCGGTCGCTGCCCGAGGTCCAGCCGCCGCACCTCATCCCCCGCGAGTCCACCGGACCCGCGCCGTCGCACCAGGGCACCACCCGGGTCCCGGCGCCGCGTTAGGCCCTGTCCGGCGGATCTTCGCGGGTCAGCCAGGCCCGCAGGTCGTCGGCGAGCGGCGCCACCGCCGCCTGGTAGAGCGCCGTCTCCTCCGCACCGGCCACGCCCCGCCACTGCCCGCTCCGCCCCTTGTGGAAGAACTCGTAGCCCGAGACGGCCTGCGCGATCGGGGCCGGGAAGACCCGGTCCTGGCGGGTCCGCATGTCGTCGAAGGTGCAGGCGCGCACCAGCTCGGGCCAGATCTCCTCGTTCACCGGGATGCCCAGGAACGCGCTGACCCGGCGCATCTGCCCGTCCAGGTCGTCGAGCAGGTCCTGGTAGTGCAGGAGCAGGAGGTTCTCGGCGTGGCGGTGCGGCCACCACGACTCCAGGTGGCGGGTGGGCGAGTTGAACGGCCAGCCGTTCGACTCCCACGGGAACGGGCTGCGGGTGAAGTAGTCCCGCCAGTAGCTGCGCGGGTCCTCGGAGATCGCCGGCATGTCGGGGGTGTGCACGTCGTCGCCGTCGGGCGTCCGGAAGGGCACGTCCGTCCGGGTCAGTCCCAGCGAGTGGTTGTGCGAGGACATGACCGTGTCGCGCGGGTCGCGGGCCACCACCACATAGGACACCCCGGGGTGGATGGGCAACGCGTCTATCGGCAGATGCGTCTTGATGAAGCGCCGGTGCTCCTGCCGGTCCAGGCTCTCCAGCATCGCGTCGACGGGCACGAAGGTGCAGTCGAGCCAGGGGCTGATGCTCATCAGCGGCTCGGGCAGCTCGGGGCTCTGGAACACCAGGACCGAGGTGATGCGCTGGGTCCAGGTGGTGCCGACCTTGGCCGGCGTGGAGATGACGATGTCGCCGGGACGTGGTTCGTACCTGTCCCAGAGGGTGCTGTCGGTGAAGAAGCTCCGGTACGGGCGCCGCGGGGCCCCGAGGGGCACGGTCGACTTGGCCATGGCAACAGTGTGCGTACGAGCTGTCACACAGCGCAATGGCGCCTTTGCTTACGTTCATGTGACTGGCGCTCAGCCATACTGCTACTGATGCAGGATCAACCCAGTTCCCCCACACACGCACGTGATCCGTCAGCTTCACTTGGTGTGGTTGTTCGCACGGTGGGTGGATGGAGAGTGCCGATGCTCTTACGCCGATGTTGTCCGACCCTGGCTGTCGCGGCGTTGCTCGTCACCCTCACCTCCCCCTCGACGCACGCCTCGGATCTACCCGCGTTGGTCGGCGTGACCGCCAGCCCCACCGGGGAGTACGTCACCCGTCCGGACATCGACCCCCCGACGCTGACCACCAGCGGCACCGGTGAACAGGCCCCGGGTCTGCTCTTCACCACGCCCGGCACCTTCCTCGCGCCCGACTTCGAGGCGGTCGTCTACGACGACCGGGGCGAACTGGTCTGGTGGGGCGACGCCCCCGCCGAGCACAGCATCTTCGACCTCGAACCCGTCACCTTCCGGGGCGAGCCCGCGCTCGTCTACTGGGAGGGCAGCATGGTCCAGGCCGACGGCTCGACGCTCCCGGACAACGAGTACGTGGTGCTCGACGACTCCTACCGCGAGATCGTCTCCTTCTCCGCCGGGAACGGCTACGCCACGGACTCCCACGACATCGAGTTCAGCCCCGACGGCTCGCGCGTGCTGCTCGCCGGATTCCGGTTCGTCCCCTACGATCTCAGCCCCTACGGCGGGCCCGCCGACGCCACCCTCGTCGACATGGTGGTCCAGGAGCAGGACGTCGCGACCGGCGAGATCACCTTCGAGTGGAACGCGCTGGAGCACATTCCGCTGACGGAGACCGAGGAGTCCTTCACCGAACACGGCGAGGTCCCGTTCGCGTTCGACTTCTTCCACTTCAACGCGCTGGACTACGACACCGACGGCGACCTGCTGATCAGCGGCCGGAACACCAGCACCGTCTACAAGGTCGACCGCGAGACCGGGGAGATCGTCTGGCGGTTCGGCGGCGCGAACAGCGACTTCGCCGTCGCCGACCCGGCCGCCCTGCCGAGCTACCAGCACGACGTGTACCGCCTGCCCGACGGCCGGCTGTCCATGTTCGACAACGGCAACCGCCGCACCCCGCAGTACTCCCGCGGCGTGGTCTACGAGCTGGACGAGGAGACCATGACCGCCGAGCTCGTGCGGGACGTCCAGCCCGCGGAGCAGACCTACGGCTTCGCCACCGGGTCCATGCGGCGACAGGAGAACGGCAACCAGCTCGTCTCCTACGCCGACACCGGCCTCCTCGAGGAGTACGACGCCGCGGGCCCGGTGTTCACGGCCACCTTCGAGGCCGACCACCTGACCTATCGCGCCGAGCGCGCGGAGTGGCGCGCGACGCCCGCGACGCCGCCGGACGCCGCGCTCGGCGAGCCCGCCGAGGACGGCAGCCGGACGGTCTACGCGAGCTGGAACGGCGCCACCGAGGTCGTCCGGTGGCGGATCGAGGCCGGCCCCACCGTGGAGGAGCTGCGGCCCCTCGGCACGACACCCTCCCTCGGCTTCGAGACGGCGGTGCAGACCCACCCGCCCGACGACGCCCAGGTGTTCCGGGTGACCGCCCTCGACGCCTCGGGCGCACCCCTCGGCAGCCGGACCCTGACGCAGTAACCCTCGTTGACGCGCGTCCGTTAGGCACGTTGACGGATCCGAACCGCGTCGTTCGAGGAGCTGACCCAGGGGCCACCGGCCGCCGACATCCCGACGCCCGCCCACGAAAGCCGTGGCGCGGGAACTCCCACCCCACAAGGAGATGTTGAAACAATGCGTCAGGTCTCAGCAAGCGCACGTGTCGTGCGCCGGTACACGCCGCTGTTGGCCGCGGCGTCGTTAACCCTTCCGCTCGCCGCGACGTCAGCCAGCGCGGCCGAGGCCCAGACGCCGGCCTCCCTCTGGCTGCCGACCTCGGCGACGCCGACCGGGGAGTACCTCACGCAGCCCGAGCTCGACGCCCCCCTGCTGACCACCAACGGGGAGGACATCCCGGGGCTGCTGCTCACCACCCCGAACCCGGACAACGACCAGGCCGACTCCAAGGCCATCATCTACGACGAGAACGGGGAGGTCGTCTGGTACGACGACGCCGGCCCGGACCACGGGTACTTCGACATGGAGCCCATCACCTACCAGGGTGAGGAGGCCCTGATGGTGTGGGAGGGCAAGGCGGGCGTGGTCCCGGGCGAGAAGCCCGAGACCCGGTACGTCATCCTCGACAGCTCCTACCAGGAGGTGGCCAGCTTCGAGGTGCAGGGGTACCCCACCGACTCCCACGACATCGAGTTCAGCGCCGACGGCTCCAAGGTCCTGCTGATGTCCTACATGCCCGTCCAGTACGACCTCAGCGAGTACGGCGGGCCCACCGACGCCCGGCTCGTCAACGGCGTGATCCAGGAGCAGGACCTCGAGACCGGTGAGGTCACCTTCGAGTGGAACGCGCTGGACTCCATCCCGATCAGCGAGACGGAGGTGCCGCTCGACCGCCCCGACATGACGGGCGGGTTCGACGTCTACCACCTGAACTCGCTGGAGTACGACGACGACGGCAACATCCTGACCAGCGCCCGCTCCACCAGCACCGTCTACAAGCTGGACCAGGAGACCGGCGAGATCATCTGGCGGTTCGGCGGCGAGAGCAACGACTTCACCTTCGCCGACGCCTCCCAGATCCCGAGCGGTCAGCACGACGCGCGGCGCCTGTCCAACGGGCTGCTGTCGGTGTTCGACAACGGCAACCGCCACGACCCGCCGGCCTCCCGGGGCGCCTCGTACGAGCTCGACGAGGAGAACATGACCGCCGAGCTCGTCAACGAGACCGAGCCCGAGCTGCCGATCTTCGCCGCCTTCGCCGGGTCCAACCGGCAGCAGGAGAACGGCGACCAGCTGATCACCTTCGGGAACACGGGTCGCATCACCGAGTTCGAGGACGGTGAGGAGGACTTCAGCGCCCAGCTGGAGCACGGGTGGATGACCTACCGGGGCGAGATCGACGACTGGCACGCCACGCCCACCACCGCGCCGGACGCCGTGCTCGGCGAGGTGGCCGGGGACGGCAGCCAGACGATGTACATGAGCTGGAACGGCGCGACCGACGTCGCCGGCTGGCTCATCGAGGCCGGTCCCAGCGAGGACGAGCTCAGCACCGTCGGGTACGCCGAGCGGGCGGGCTTCGAGACGGGCGCCGAGATCGCCTCGGCCGACGACGCGGCGGTCTACAAGGTCACCGCCCTGGGTGAGTTCGGCGAGGCCCTGGGCAGCACCACCGTCACCCGGTGACCCATCCCCGATGTCAGCGGTCTGACGTAGCGTCGGCCGCGTGACCTCATCGGAGCCCATGGTGGTGTCCCCCGCCTGGACCAGGTTCGGTACCCGGTTCAGGCGGTGGGCCCCCGTGGGCTCCGGCACGTCCGGGGGGCGCCGGCCCGGGCGCGCGCCCCGCTGGTGCGCCCTGCTGCTCGTCGGGGTGGCGCTGACCCTGCCGCCCGCCGCCACATCGGCGACCGCGACCGCGCCGGGGGCGGGAGAGGCGCCCGGCGCCGGGACGTCCGCGTCCCCCGGCGCCGGGTACCTGTCCCGCCCCGACATCGACGCACCCGCCCTCGTCACGACCGGGAAGGAGCCGCCGGGGATGCTCTTCGTGACGCCCGACGGCCCCGACCAGGGCGCGACCCGGGCCGCTCTCTACGACGACGGCGAGCTCGTGTGGTGGAGCGAGCCGGCGCCCGGGCGCCGGCACTTCGACCTGGAGCCCGTCACCTACCGGGGGGAACCCGCGTTAGTGGTGTGGGAAGGGGGCCTCGCCCCGTCCGGAGTCGCCCCGCCCGGGGGCGCCGGCACCGACACCGAGTACCTCGTCCTGGACCAGTCCTACCAGGAGGTCGCCAGCTTCTCCACGAGCGGCGGACTCACCACCGACTCCCACGACATCGAGTTCAGCGAGGACGGCTCCCACGTGCTGCTGATGAGCTACGAGCCGACGACCCGGGACCTCAGCCCGCACGGCGGGCCGGCCGACGCCACCGTCATCGACATGGTGGTGCAGGAGCAGGAGGTCGCGACCGGCGAGACCACGTTCGAATGGCGCGCGCTGGACCACGTCCCGGTCACCGAGACCCAGGAGTCGCTCAGCAGGCCGGGCACCGGCGGCGTCTTCGACCCGATCCATCTCAACTCGCTGGAGTACGACGCCGACGGAGACATCCTGGCCAGCGGCCGCAACACCAGCACGGTGTACCGGATCGACCGCGACACCGGCGAGATCGTCTGGCGGTTCGGCGGGGAGAACAGCGACTTCGCCTTCGCCGACCCGGCCGACATGCCCAGCGCCCAGCACGACGCGCGGCGGCTGCCCGACGGGCGGCTCTCGGTCTTCGACAACGGCAACGGGCACCGGCCCAGGAGCTCCCGCGGCGCGGTCTACGCACTGGACGAGGAGGCCATGACGGCGGACCTGGTCAGCTCGCTCCGGCCCGAGACGCCGGTGCACGGCCCCATCACCGGGTCCAACCGGCACCAGGAGAACGGCGACCAGCTCGTCTCGTTCGGCAACACGGGCGTCATCGCCGGGTTCGCGGACGGCGAGGAGGTCTTCACCGCCGAACTGGAGGATGGCTACATGACCTACCGGGCCGAGTTCGGCGACTGGCACGCCACGCCCGCCACCCCGCCGGACGTCGTGCTGACCGAGCCCGCCGAGGACGGCGCCCGGACGGCGTACCTGAGCTGGAACGGCGCCACCGAGATCGCCGGCTGGCGCGTCGAGGCCGGACCCGCCGAGGACGACCTGCGCACCGTCGCCACCGCCCCGAAGGCGGGCTTCGAGACCGCCGCCACGTTCGTCCCGCCGGAGAGTGCCGAGGTCTACAGGATCACCGCCCTCGACACGTCAGGGTCGCCCCTGGGCAGCCGCACCGTCACCCCGTAGCCTCACCAGTTGTCCGGTACGCGACTGTCGCGTGGCCGGGTCACCCACCCACAAGGAGAACCCCTACCGATGCGTCAGTTAACACAAAGCGCCCTGCTGCGCCGATGTGCTCCGTTGCTGGCGGCCGTGTCGCTGTCCGTGCCCCTCACGGTGTCGACGGCGGCCGCGGACGAGGCCCCGCGCGGCGCCCTCTGGTTGCCGACGACCGCCAGCCCCACCGGTGAGTACGTCACCCGGCCCGACATCGAGGCG
This sequence comes from Streptomyces sp. B6B3, assembly GCF_039871525.1. NCBI lineage: Bacteria > Bacillati > Actinomycetota > Actinomycetes > Kitasatosporales > Streptomycetaceae > Streptomyces > Streptomyces sp. B6B3. Next base: position 602,863 of record NZ_JBDPLU010000002.1, read on the forward strand.
CAGGGCATGACCACGACGTCCACCGGAGAGGAGACTCCGGGGCTGTTGTTCACGACGCCCAACCCCGACGACAACCAGGCCATATCGAAGGGGGCCATCTACGACCAGGAGGGTGAGCTGGTCTGGTGGAGCTCGCCCGCCGAGGAGCGCGCCCACTTCGACATGGAGCCCATCACCTGGCAGGGTGAGCCGGCCCTGATGATGTGGGACGGCCGGTTCGGCGGCCCCTCGGACAACCCGCCGCGGTACGTGATCCTGGACGACTCCTACCAGGAGGTCGCCAGCTTCGCGATGACCGACCAGTACCGCACGGACGGCCACGACGCCGAGCTCAGCGAGGACGGTTCGCACATCCTGCTGATGACCTACGTGGCGGTGCCCTACGACCTCAGCGAGTGGGGCGGACCCGCGGACGCCAGGGTCGTGGACACGGTGGTCCAGGAGCGGGACACCGAGACCGGCGAGGTCACCTTCGAGTGGAGCGCGCTGGACCACGTGCCGGTGGACGAGACCCTTGACCCGATCACGCCCGAGCAGCCGCCCGGCGGCGTCTTCGACCTGTTCCACTTCAACTCGCTGGACTACGACAGCGACGGCAACATGCTGTTCAGCGCCCGCTCGACCAGCACCGTTTACAAGGTCGACCACGACAACGGCGAGATCCTCTGGCGGCTCGGCGGCGAGAACAACGACTTCGACTTCGCCGACCCGGCCGACATGCCCAGCGCCCAGCACGACGCGCGGCGGCTGCCCGACGGGCGGATCTCCGTGTTCGACAACGGCAACTACCGCGAGCCCCCGTTCTCCCGTGCCTCGTACTACGAGCTGGACGAGGAGAACATGACCGGGGAGCTCGTGGAGGCGATCCTGCCCGCCGAGCAGATCTTCGCCGGCTTCGCCGGATCGGTCAGGGAGCTGGGCAACGACCGCCAGCTGGTCACGTTCGGCGCCACCGGCACCATCAAGGAGTTCGACGACGGCGAGGAGGTCTTCACCGCCGAGCTGGAGGACCGCTACCTGACCTACCGGGCCGAGCTCGCCGACTGGCACGCGACGCCCACCACCGAGCCCGACGTGGCGCTCGGGGTGCCGTCCGAGGAGGGCACCCAGACGATGTACATGAGCTGGAACGGCGCGACCGACGTCGCCGGCTGGCTCATCGAGGCCGGTCCCAGCGAGGACGAGCTCTACACCGTCGGGTACGCCGACCGGGCCGGGTTCGAGACGGGCGCGGAGTTCACCCCGTCCTCCTACGACAAGGTCTACCAGATCACCGCCCTGGGTCGCTTCGGGCAGCCGCTGAGCAGCACCACGCTCACCCCGTAACGATCCCGGACCACCTCCCACGGGGTTCTCCCCGGGAGAACGCGCCCGCCCGCCGGCCGAGAAGGCCGACGGGCGGGCGTCGTGCTTCGGGGACCGGCGCCGGGGTCGGCGCCGGTCCCGCGACGGTCACTCCGTCGCGATGGCGTTGAGCACGTTCATCCGCCCGGCCCGGAACGCGGGCAGCAGGGCGGCCAGCAGGCCGACCACGGCGGAGCCGATGAAGACGCCGATGATGGTCCCCCACGGGATCTCCAGCACCTGCATGCCCTCCAGCGCCAGCAACTGCTGTCCGGCCGCGCCCCAGGCCATGCCGAGCCCCAGGCCCAGCAGGGCGCCGAAGAGGGCGATGACCACGGACTCCAGCCGGATCATCCGGCGCAGCTGACGGCGGGAGAGGCCGATGGCCCGCATCAGGCCGATCTCCCGGGTCCGCTCGACCACCGAGAGCGCCAGGGTGTTCACCACGCCCAGGATCGCCACGATGATCGCCAGCGCCAGCAGCCCGTAGACCATGTTCAGCAGCATGCCGACCTGCTGCTGGATGAGGTCCTTGAACTCCTCCTGGTCGCGCACCTCCAGGTTCGGGTAGGGCTCGATGGCCCGGTCGAGGGCGGTCCGCGCCGCGTCCTCCTGCCCCTCGTGGGCGCTCGCGAACAACATCACCGGCAGCGGCCACTTCTCGTCGGTGAAGTGCGGCCTCGCGGTCTCCGTGCTGGTGTACCAGGGGCTGCCCTCCACCGAGCTGTTGCCCGTGGAGATGGCCCGCACCGTGAGCGTGGCGGTGCTGTCGCCCTCGTCGAAGTCGACCCGCAGCTCGTCGCCGATCTCCAGGCCGCGGCTCTCCGCGGTGTCGGCGTCGATGGCGATCGAGTTCGGCTGGAACGCGTCCTCAAGGCTCCCGGCCTCCACCTCCGTGGCGAAGTCCTGCGTGTAGCTGGGGTCGGTGATGCCCACCGAGCGGTCGAACGTCTCGCCGTTCGGCGCGGTGATCTCCGCCTGGAGCTGCCGCAGCTCGGTGACGTGGTCCAGTTCGGACACGCCCCGCACGGTCTCGGTCTCGGAGTCCCTGATGCCCTGGAAGGCGGTGGTGTTGAGCACGTAGTCCGCGCCCATGGAGTCGTCGATCTCCTGGGTGGCCGAGGCCACCATCGAGGAGCCGACCACGGACAGGCCCGCGACCAGCGCCAGGCCGATCATCAGCGCGGACGCGGTGGCGCCGGTGCGGCGCGGGTTGCGCAGCGCGTTCCGCTCGGCCAGCCGGCCCACCGGGCCGAAGCCGCGGAGCAGCACCGCGCTGAGTCCGCGGACCACCAGGCCGACCAGCGACGGGCCGACCAGGATGAGGCCGACCAGGCTCAGCAGCACGCCGAGTGCCAGCGGCCCGGCCCCGGCGGCCGCGTCGTCGGCGGTGGCGGTGGTGGCCAGCGCGGCGAGCCCGATGAGGGTGAGCGCGGCGCCGATGCCGGCGCGGATCCGGCCGGCCCGGACGTCGCCGGGGGTGCCGGCGTCGCGCAGCGCCGCCATCGGGCTGATCTTGCCGGCCCGGCGCGCCGGGATGTAGGCGGCCAGGACGGTGACCAGGACGCCCACGACGATGCCGATGATCGGCACCATGGGCTCGACGGTCAGGTCCTCGGTCGACAGGTTCATGCCGATGGCGCCCATCAGCGCCATCAGGCCGATGGCCAGCAGCACGCCGACGCCGAAGCCGATGGCCGAGCCGATGATGCCGAGCAGCAGCGCCTCGATGAGCACCGAGCGGTTGACCTGGCGGCGGCTGGAGCCGATCGCCCGCATCAGGCCGATCTCCCGGGTGCGCTGGGCGACCAGCATGGAGAAGGTGTTGACGATCAGGAAGACGCCGACCAGCAGCGCGATGCCGGCGAAGCCGAGCAGCACGTACTCGAGGATGCTGAGCACCTCGCCGATCTCGTCGCGGTTCTCCTCGATGTACTCGTCGGCGGTCTGCAGCTTGTAGTCGTCGGCGCCGAGCACGTCGGCGACGTTGCGCTTGAGCGCGGCGTCGCTGATGGAGCCGTCGGAGTCCACGTAGATCTCGGTGAACCCGTCCTCGCCGGCCAGCGCGAACTGCTGCGCGGTGGCCAGGTCGGTGTAGACGACGGCCGCGCCCGGGTTGGTGACCTGGAACTCGGCGATGCCGGTGAGGGTCACGTCGTGGTCGCCGGACTGGGTGAGCAGCCGCAGCGGGTCGCCGACCTTCAGATCGTGCTTCTCGGCGGTGTCGGCGTCGATCATCACCTCGCCCGGGCCCTGGCCGGGCTGGCCCTCGATGATCTCCATGGTGCGCAGGTCGATGTCCGACCAGTTGGCGAGGATGGTCGGGGCCCCGGTGGTCGGGCCGACGTTCTCGTTCTCCTCGTTCACCACCGTGGCGAACTGGGTGGTCACGGTGCCCGACACGCTCTGCACGCCGTCGAGGGCCGCCACCTCGTCCGCCACGGAGGCGGGCACGGAGGTCGGCACGCCGCTGGCGGGCCCGGTGTCGAAGGTGCTCTGGCCCTCCTCCTCGGCCGGCGAGATCATCACGTTGGACGCCGACTGGGCGAAGAGCTTGTCGAAGGTGGTGTTCATCGTGGCGGTGAACACCAGGGTGCCGCAGACGAACGCCACCGAGAGGACCACGGCCATCCCGGAGAGGACCATCCGCCCCTTGTGGGAGAAGAAGCTCCGCAGCGATGTCTTCCAGACGGTCACGACACGCGCCCCTGCCCGTCGAAGCCACGCATGCGGTCCAGCACCAGGTCGGCGGTCGGGCTGGTCATCTCGTCGACTATTCGTCCGTCGGCGAGGAAGATGATGCGGTCGGCGTAGGCGGCGGCGACGGGGTCGTGGGTGACCATCACGATGGTCTGGCCGAGCTCGTCCACGCTCTTCCGCAGGAAGCCCAGCACCTCGGCACCGGCCCGGGAGTCGAGGTTCCCCGTCGGCTCGTCCCCGAAGATGATCTCCGGACGCGCCGCCAACGCCCGCGCCACCGCCACCCGCTGCTGCTGCCCACCCGACAGCTCGTTCGGCCGGTGCCGCAGCCGGTCCCGCAGCCCGACGGTGTCGATCACCCGGTCCAACCACGCCTGATCCGGCTTACGCCCCGCGATGTCCATCGGCAGCGTGATGTTCTCCGCCGCGTTCAGCGTCGGCAGCAGGTTGAACGCCTGGAAGATGAACCCCACGTTGTCCCGCCGCAGCCGCGTCAGCTTCTTGTCCCGAAGCCCCGTGACCTCCGTCCCCGCGATCCAGATCCGCCCCGAGGTCACCGTGTCCAACCCCGCCAGGCAGTGCATCAGCGTCGACTTACCCGACCCCGAAGGCCCCATGATCGCCGTGTACGCCCCCCGCGCCACGTCGACAGTCACCCCGTCCAGGGCCAACACCTGGGTCTCCCCCGACCCGTACGCCTTGACCACGCCCTCCGCCCGCGCGGCAACGGCTGTGTTCCCCCCACTGCCCCCGGTCGTCGGATCCACTACAGCCGTCGTCACGATCGTCTCCTGTTCCACAGCCTCTTCGGCCCACCGCGTCAGTGTGCGAAACGAGCCTAGGGAACGCGTGCCACCCGCTCGTCGCCCCCCAGGACGAAACCGGGGGTAGCCCAAAGTCGCACTTTCCCTTAGGGGTCCCCGACCCAAGGATGGTCCCTCCCCCCACGAGAGGGTCCAGCGGTCCCCGCGGACGGTGCCGGCGGGCCAGCTTCCGGCCGCCGCCCGTGGCGCGGACACGTCGCGCGAAAGGCGCGCCGCTGTGTCAGTCTGAGAAATGTCCGGCCGGCTCATCTCCCGTGCGAATCAGCGCTCCGATCGCTTTCCCGAAAACCGCCCCGGAACGAGCAGCGCATGCATATATCGGTCTTCGCAGAGAACCGTAACGGCATCGATCTGACGAGCCGACTCGCGGCCGCCCCCGGCGCCGCGGCGCACACGTTCTCCGTGGTCACGGCCGATGTGATGGGGCAGGTCGACCGCTGGATCCGGGAGGAGGGGGAGCGCCGACTCGGCCGGATCCCGTTCCGGAACCTCTTCGCTCCTGGCGAGGCGCTGGGCGACGACGAATTCGACCAGGAGATCCAGGAGCGCGTCGTCCGCCATGTCACGGAGAACTCCGTGGACCGGTTCGTCCTCTTCAACGACACATCGCGCCGCGGACGGCGGGTGACGGCGGCGCTGAACGAACTCCTACCGGTCGTGCTGGTGCAGGACGGACACCTGGACTTCCACCACAAGGTGCTCACCCCGGGGCGGCGCGACCAGAACTGGCACTACGGAGCGTCCCTGCCGGCCGCCGTGTGCGTCTGGGGCGCGGCCACGGCGCAGCACCTCGCGCACCGCTCGCCCGGCCCCGCGCCCACCGTGCACGTCACGGGGGCGCTCGGGCACAGCGACGACCCGCTCCTGGTGCGCGCTGTCCGCTCCGGCGTGTACCGCCCGGCCGGGCGCGCGGCGCACGAGCCGTTGCGAGTGATCCTCCTGGACCAGCCGCTGGGCGACCAGGGCAAGCTGGACCGGCCCACGCACCGCCTGCTGGTGACCGAACTGGCGATGGCTCTGGCTCCCTGTGGGTCGGTGGAGATCAAGCCGCACCCCTCGACCCAGCCGGGGCATCTGGACTGGCTCGCCGCGCTGCGGGTGCCCGGGGTGCGGGTGCTGTCGGCGGACGGGCTGCTCGACGCCGCGGCGCTGGCCTGGTACGACCTGGCGGTCACCTTCTTCTCCACCAGCTACCTGCAGACGCTCCGCGCCGGGCTGCCGCTGGTGCTCTACAACCCGCCGCCGCTCAACATCGTCTTCCCGACCGTCCACCACCCGCTGCTGCGGAACGTCGGCTCACTGGAGGAACTGGCGGCGGTCGCGCTGCGGCTCAGGAACGCGCGCGCGTTCCTGGCGAACCAGCACGGGACGCCGCTGGAGCACTTCCTGGCGCTCGACGAGGAGGTCGGCGCGCGGGTGCTGCGCGTGATCGAGACGGCCACCCGGTTCGCCGCCCCGGCCGAGGACCCCGCCGATCCCGCCCTCACCGCCACCATCGCCCCGCCCGCGGGCGCCCGCACCGCCCCGGCGGACGGGGTGGGCGACGACGCCGTGGCCCTGTCCCGCGCCCCGGGCGCCGGCGCCACGGCGCCCGCGCATCCGGCGGCCCGGCCCGGACCCGCCGCGACGCCGCCCGGCACCGGCACCGGCACCGGCACCGACACCGGACCGCTGCGGATCGCCGCGCCCGACCACCCCGCCCCGGACGAGACGCCCTCGCTCGCCGAGCGGGCGCTGCGCGACGTGCAGCGGCGGGCGGGGCGGCCCACGACGCTGGCCGTGCTGGGGACGAGCTTCTCCTACGGCACCGGCGTCGCGCTGCCCGTCCTCACCTACACCCAGTCGCTGGTCGCCCACAGCCCGGTGGACGTCCGCTACTTCGACCTCGCGGCCTTCCCCTACCCCGAGCACGCGGCCGACGCGCTCGGCGGCGCCGAGACCGTCCTGGTCAACAGCCTCGCCCCCTTCTGGCGCTGCGCGGTGACGAACGACCTGGTCGGAACGCTGCTCGACGCCGGCAGACCGGTCCACCTCTACGCCCACGAGACCGAGTACGTCCTCGGCTACGAGGCCCAGCGCTGCCCGGAGCGCCACCGCGCGCTGCTGCGGCTGCTGCCCCGGATGCGGGTGCTGTGCGTCTCCCGGGCGCAGGCCGACATGTTCCGCCAGTTGGGCGTTCCCGATCCGATCGTCGTCTACAACACCGTCCCCCGGGATGGTCACCGCCGGCCGGCCCGCCGCCGCCCGGGCGTCGATCGCCCGCGCGTCGTGATGGTCGGCACGGTCCAGGACCGCAAGGGCGTGGACCTGTTCTCCCGGGTGGCCGAGCTGGCACACGCCCGCGGGCTGCCCTGGCGGTTCGCCTGGATCGGCCGGCGGACCCCGCGGGTCGCCGAGGGCTCGCTGCAGTCCGACCGGGTGGCCTGGCTGGGCGCGCTCTCCCGCGACCGGGTGCGCGAGGAGCTCGCGGCCTCCGACGCGTTCTTCCTCTCCAGCGTGGACGACCCGATGCCGCTGTCCGTGGTCGAGGCCGTGCAGCACCGGCTGCGCGTCGTCGCCTACCGGCGGGTCGGCTCCCACGAGGTGCTCGACGGCGTCCGCGGCTACCGGGCCTTCGCCGAGTACGAACCAGCGGCCGCGCTCGCCGCGCTGCGGGACGCGCTCGACGAGGAGGTGTCCCCGGCCGCGTACCGCGAGGTGGCCGAGCTTTTCGACGCCCCGGCGTTCGCGGCCCGGATGTCGGCCGCCCTCGGCCTCGGCCTGACACCGGGCGTCGCCGGCCTCGACGAGCCGGCGGCCCGCCGCCGCTTCGCCGCCGTGCTGGACCAGCACCTGGAGCACCGGGCCGAGGAGTTCCGGATGCTGCTGGGCGCCGGACGCGAGGAGAGCGCGCTCCGGGTGGGCCGGGAGATCCTGCGCCGCCAGCCGTCCACCGACGTGCTCACCGGCATGGCCGAGGTGCACGCCCGGCACGGCCGGACCGCCGAGGCCATGCAGCTGCTGGGCGCCGTGGCCTGCCTGGGCGGGCGCCGCTTCCTGGTCTGGCGGGAGATATCCCGGATCGCCGGGCTGCTCGGCCCGGAAGGGCGCTCGTTGCGGCGCTTCGCCGAGCGCGAGGGACGCCGGATCAGGTCACGCAACCAGTCGAACGACCGCACGACCGTGCGCCGGAGGCGGGGACGGCGCGGTGGCTAGCGTCGGATCCCGGACACTCGCGTTTCCGGTCCAGGCGGTACGCTGCTGTCCCGTGCGGGATCGCGGCCCACGCCACTCGCGCTCCACCGGCTGGCCGTTCGGCCGCCTCGCCTCGCGGATGTCCCAGGGTCGCGCCCTCACGCAACGCATCCACGACACGGGACGATCAGTCCCGCTGAAGGGACTCAAGGGATGGGAAGCGCAGCCCCACGGGCCCTCGTGCTCGCCGATTCGGACAGCCGCTGGAAGTGGGCTGCCCTGGTCGCCCGGAAACTCGCACCCGACTACGCCATCGACGCGCGCTTCCTCTACACCTCGTCCACCCCCAACGAGCGGCAGATCGCCGAGGTCGGCGTCGTGCCCGACACCAGCCGCGTCGTCACCTACGGCGAGCTGGTCGACGACCCGGCCGTGGCCGAGGCGGACCTGGTGATCTTCGGGACCATCGGCGGCACCGTGCTGTCCCTGCTGCACAGCTTCGGCATGGCCTGGGACGGCATGGCCAAGCGCCCCATCACCGTGTCCGGCTACGTCGGCGTGGTCTACGAGAACCTGGTGGACGGCCTGCTGCTGCGCGTCGGCTCCGACCTGGTGCTGGCGAACTGCTCCCACGACGCGCGGCAGTTCCGGGACATCTACGACAGCGTCGGGGCCGACCCGGACAGCGTCGTGGAGTCCGGCCTGCCCTTCATCGGCGGCACGCCCTACGACAGCGGCGCGGCCGGCCGGGACCGGCCGTTCACCGTGTGCTTCGCGGTCCAGCCCACCGTGCCCAGCACCCGGGCCACGCGCGCCCAGATGCTGGAGAAGCTGCAGCGCCACGCCCGGCGGCACCCCGACCGCGAGGTGCTGATCAAGATGCGGAACCAGCCGGGCGAGGCGGTCACCCACTTCGAGCGGCACTCCTACGCCACGCTCTTCGAGGAGCTGCCGGAGCCGCCGCCGAACCTGAAGATGATCTACGGCGACATGGGCGAGGCCCTGGACCGCACCGACCTGCTGGTCACGGTGAGCTCCACCGCCGCCATGGAGGCCATCCACCGCGGCATACCGACCGCGATCCTCACGGACTACGGCGTCCGCGAGGCGCACGGCAACCACTACTTCGTCCAGTCGGGATGCCTGGCCTCCTGGGCGCAGCTGGACGAGGGACTGGTGCCGCGGGCGGACCCCCGGTGGGCCGCCAGCCGCGGGATCGGCCAGCGCGATCCGTTCCTGACCGCGCGCGCCCGGCTCCGGCTGCTGCGCGCCCGCACCACGCTCCCCCGCGTGCGCCCGTACTACACGCCGCAGAACGCCGCGGACTACCTGGAATCGCTGCTCAGCCGGCGCGGTCTGGGTCTGAGCGGGCGGCCGCTGCCGATGACCCTGGCGAGCGAGCCGACGGCCGTCCGGCGGCTGATCCGCCGGAGCGCCGGCGGGCTGTACCGGGTGGGGCGCAAGAAGGTCGCGCCGGTGATCCGACGCCTGGCCAACGGCTGACCGGGGGGTGGTGGTGGTACGCCTCGGGACGACTGCATAAGATCGGTCAACCACTCGAAGCAGTCAACCCACCGCGTCAATCCACCGCGTCCCGTCCGCGGGGTCAGCTCGGGTCGACCAGGTTCAACCGGGAGAGCCAGTGAAGCGCCGCCGCACGTCCGCACTGTCCGTCTCCGCCGCCGCCGCGCTGCTGGCGACCGTACCGCTGCTCAGCGGCTGCTCGACCGGCTCGCATCCGGGCGCCGCGGCCGTGGTCGGCGGGCACCGGATCTCGCTCGCCGAGGTGCAGGCCCAGGTGGAGACCGTGCGGGACGCGCAGCGCGCCGAGCCGAACAGCGACGACCTGATCGCCCGCTCCAGCAGCCTCACCCGGGAGACCGTGAACTTCCTGGTCTACCTGGAGGTGGTCGAGCGGGCCGCGGCCGAGAACGACGTCGAGGTCAGCCGCCGCGAGGTGCAGCAGGCGCGCGACGAGGCCGAGCGCAGCCTGGGCGGCGCCGAGGCGCTGCGGGACTCCGCGCTGATGCCCGGCTCCGGCATGCCGCTGGCCGGCGAGCAGATCGACCTGGTGCTGCGGAACAACCTGCTGATCCAGGGCCTGGCCGTGGCGATCGGCGCCGGCCCCGACACGGCGGGGCAGCAGCTGCTCGGCGAGGAGCTGGCGCAGACCGCCAGGGACGTCGGGGTGGACGTCAACCCCAGGTACGGCGACTGGGACCCCGAGTCGGTCTCCCTGGTGGACTCCGAGATGCCGTGGCTGCGCACCGCCGACGGCACCGAGGCCTGACGGCCGCCCGACTACGCTCGACGGCGTGACCACCCCCGACACCGAAGGCCGCACCCCCGACCCGGGTCCAGGCCGGATCGTGCTGCTCACCACCAGCCACCGGGTGGCGCCCGGCATGCTGTCCTGGCCCGCCTGGCAGGAGCTGCGCGGCGCCGACCGGGTGCTGAGCCGGGACCCGGGGCATCCCCAGCTGCCGTACCTCAAGGAGGCGGGCGTCGCCGTGGAGACGGCGGCGCCGCGCGCGGCCGAGCTGGTCACGGCGTGCGCCGGCGGCCACACGGTGGTGGTGCTGGCCGCGGCGGACGGCGAACCGCGGCTCACCGAGGAGCTCGCGGCGCTCGCCGGCTCCGGCCGCCACGCGGCGCTTCCCGCGCTGGAGCTGCTGCCCGGCTCCTACGATCTGCCGGGCGCCCGGCTGCTCGACCTGGTCCAGGTCATGGACCGGATCCGCGCCGAATGCCCGTGGGCGTCCACCCGGACCAACGAGGAGCTCGCCCGGTACGGCCTGGAGGAGACCTACGAGCTGATCGAGGCGATCGAGACCGGCGACCGGACGGAGCTGCGCGAGGAGCTCGGCGACGTGCTGCTCCAGGTCGTCTTCCACGCGCGGATCGCGGAGGACGACCCCGAGGAGCCGTTCTCCGTGGACGACGTCGCCGCGACGATCGTGGAGAAGCTGATCAGGCGCCACCCGCACGTCTTCGGCGACGCGCACGCCGAGACGCCCGAGGACGTCAAGGCGCTGTGGCTGCGCACGAAGGCGGTGGAGAAGGGGCGCACGTCGGTGACCGACGGCGTGCCGCTGGGGCAGCCGGGCCTGGCGCTCGCCGCGAAGCTGGCGAGCCGGGTGCGGATGGCGGGCCTGCCGGTGGAGCTGCCGACGGCGCCGCCCGACGACCGCCACCGGGGCTACGGCTACCGCCTGCTGGCCCTGGCCGCCGAGGCGGAGGCCGCCGGCATCGACCCCGAAACGGCCCTCCGCACCGCCGCCCGCACCTACCGCACGACCATCCGCGCCACCGAGTCCTGACCCCGCGCCGCACCACCGCCCCGCGCGACGGCGGCACGGCGTCCCCTCCCGGCCGCGGGCCCCGGGGCCGGGGTCACGCCAGACGGGCCTTCGCCCGCCACCCCGAATCCCTCGCCGGCCCCGACGGCGGTGGCGCGGGCCGCCGGGGGCGCTCGTCGCCGCGGTGCGCCGCAGGCGGCCTCGGACGCACCCGGAGGGCTCCGGCGCTCCCCTGGCTCCCGTGTCGCGGGCCGCGGGATGCCTCGCGTCAGGCCACCGCGGAGCCGGGCCCTGCTCCGCGGGTGGCCGCCCCGGCAGGCCGCGGGTCCGCAGCACCGCCGCGTGGGTCACAGGACCGACAGGTCCAGCGTGCTGAGGCGGGTGGGGTCGGTGAGGATGTCGAGGGCGACGATCCGGTGGTCGGTGACCGTGAAGGCCAGCACCGCCGTGGGCTCGCCGTCGGTGACGGCGACGAGCGCCGCCGCACCGTTGACCAGGGCGGGTCGGGCCACCTCGGCGAGGCGGGCGTAGCCGAGGGCCTGCCGGCCCACCGCGGCCGCGCCGTGCACCAGCTGGCTGGGCCGGTGCGTGCCGCCGTCCGCGCGGGGCGCTGACCGCGCGCGGACGGCGCTGACGGGCCGGCGGCCGGAGGGCCCGCACCGGCGCGGGTCGGCTGAGCTCCTCGTCCCGCCCCGGCACCCCGAGCCGCCGGGCAGCGCTGGACGACACGTTCGGCGCCGCCCGGCGGTTCGGTCCCGACGGACCGACCGGCCGGGCGGTCAGCCCGCCGCGGCCACCGCGTCCCCGGAGCGCGGGCCGGGCCGGGCGGTCACCGGCGGCTCGGGGAGCCCGAACCGCGCCGCCACCTCGCCCGCGTTCTCGGCGGTGACGCGCAGCAGGTCGCGCTGCCGGTCGTGCACGTCGGCGACGGCCGCCTCGTGGTCGTCGAGCAGCGCCGTGGCGCGTTCGGTGAGCCGGTCGGCGAGCTCGGTCTCGTGCACCGAGACGCCCCACTCCGGGCGGTCCACGTCGGCCAGGAAGTACGCCATCTTCGGGTGCGAGATCAGGCTGATCGCCGGGGTGCCGCAGCCGAACGGGATCATCGTGGCGTGGCCGCGCATGCCGATCACCAGCCGGACCGTCCGGTAGACGTCGAGCAGCCGGTCGTTGGGCAGGTCGTAGAGCGGTTCCACCGGGATGGTCAGGCCGTGCTCCCGGCGCAGGTCGTGCACGAAGCGCTCGTCCGACGGCGAGTGCGGCGCGTACCTGACCTCGCCGTGCCGGCCCAGCCGGCGGACGGCCTCGGCCATCTGGCCGAGGAAGTGCCCGTAGTCGTGCCCGAAGCGCAGTCCCGCCCGGTCGTAGGCGCAGTTGAGCAGGATGACGTCCGACCGCTCGGCGGGCGTCGGGTCCTGCCAGTCGGGCACCAGATGGCGCAGCACCGTGGTCGGGCAGGGCTGGAACCGCACCCGGTCCCGCAGTTCGGCCGGGAGCAGGTCGCGCACCCGCGCCACCGAACCGCGGTTGCGCAGGCCGAAGAACGCGGCATGTTCGACGACCGCGCGGAGGCTGCCGCCGAGCCGGGAGGCGGAGAAGTGCTGCCCGTCGAAGACGTTGAAGCCGACGGCGAAGATCGCGAGCGGCGCGGTGATCCGGGGCAGCATCGCGTCGGGGATGTTCCACTGCCAGCCGCTGTTGCCGTTCGGCCAGGTGTCGGGGAGGAACAGCCCGCCGCCGCCGACGATCACCCCGCGCCGGGCGTTGAGCTGGTCCAGCAGCTCCCGGTTGACCAGCCGGTGCACCGGCACCCGGTGCCAGCGGGAGCGGCCGATCTCGGGCCCGAAGCAGCGGCGGACCGCCTCGGGCAGCACCTTGTCGCCGGCGTTGTCCCGGCCGGTGGCGAACAGCGCGACGTGCGCCACCTGGCTGTCCGGGTCCGGCTCCTGGTCCCCCGCGCCGGACGGCGTCCGGAGGGTGCGGCGGTGCAGGGAGCGCAGCGTGGCGTCGGTGGGGTCGGCGTCCAGGCCGAGCCGGGTGTGGCCGTGCGCCTCCCGGTCCGCGCCGTGCAGCCAGGAGATCTTCGCCAGCTGGGTGTAGGCGCGCGGGGCCACCGCCGGATCGGCGGCGGCCAGCAGCAGGTGGGTGCGCGCCTCGTCGTAGCGGGAGACGGCCATCAGGGCGCTGCCGTACGCCTCCTGGAGCCGGGACCGGCGCGGGTCGCCCGCGGCCGGCGCCAGCACCTCGACGGCCTCGGCGTAGCGGCCCAGCTGGTGCAGCGCGAGGCCCACCGTGCGGGCCAGCACCGCGGAGTCCAACGCCCGCCCGCCGGGCACCCGGATCCGGGGCCGGTTGCCGGCCAGCAGCGGCCGGGCGCAGTGCAGCAGCAGGTCGGGGGACTTGCCGCCGGGCAGCGCGCAGTAGGCAGCGTAGAAGTCCCGCTCTGCGATGCCGTCGGCCGCCGTCGGCGCGTCACCGGGTTCCTCGCCCGGCGCCGGCTCCGGCGGTTCGCCGTCCGGTTCGAACGGGACGACCGGACGCCGGGTGCGGAGCAGCGGGCCCACGTCCCGCCGGACCGGGACGCCAGGGGGGAGGGCGACGACCGTGTCGTAGTCCGGGTCCCCGTCGGGGCCGAGCAGCGCGAGCAGGTCGGGGGCGTTTCCCGAGCCGTTCGCCTCGGCCCCGGCCGTGGCACGTGGCACGATCCGCGGGTGCAGCCGGCGGGCCGCGTCGAGCGCCGCGTCGTCCAGCCCCGAATGCAGCAGCAGAACGTCCTCGCAGACGGTCGGGTTGGACAGGGCCAACCCGCGCAGTTGCGTCAACAGGCCGGGCAGCCGGCCGGCGTCCGCGTACGTCGCGAAGGCGATGCGTCGCTTGCCGGTCACGGTGGAGCCGTGCCTCATGTGCTCTTCCCTCCCGGCCCGCCGGCCCGGCGGGCGGGCTCGGGCGGACCGACTCTGCGGTACGTGGTGACGGCGCGGGTGATGACGGCGCTCGTGGCGTTCATGACGGCGACTCACGCCCCGCCCGCGGCGCGCAGCCGCTCGGGTCGGGCGCCGGTCAGCAGGGTGGTGAGCGCGGAGCGGACGTCCGGGCCGAGGTACCAGTCGCCGGTGTGGTCGACGCAGAACACCCGGCCTTCCGGGTCCAGGGCCAGCAGCGCGGTGCCACCGCCCTCGCCCTCCTCGCCCAGCGGGCAGAGCCGGGTGTCCAGGGCGCTCGCCAGATCCCCCAGCGTGCGGGTCCAGTGCAGACCGCACATCGGGTCGATGAGCACCGGGCTCGGCGCGTACTCCAGCCCGGGCCCGGTGGGGCGGAGCTGCAACCGGCCGTACTCGGCCCAGGTCTCGAAGGCTGCGGGGAAGAGCGTGTGCGTGTGGCCGTGCGGGGACTGGTGGCCGCTGAGCGCGTCGGCCCACTGCTCGGCCCGCGCGGCGTGCCGCCGTCCCGGCTGCCAGCCCGCGTTGGCCAGCGCCTGGTCCAGGCTGCCCACCGCCCAGGGCCCGCCGGTGGCCGGGCCGCCGCCCCAGGTCTCGGTGCCCGGCATCCCCCAGGCCGCCGGTCCCGCGGTCTGGTCGGTGCTGATGCTCCGCACCCCGAGCCGGGCGAGCAGCACGGTGCAGGGCCGGCAGTGCGGGGCGTAGGAGCCGTGCTGCGGGTCGCCGTCCTCGCGGATGTGGCGGGTCGTGATGCCGGAGTCGTGCAGCGCGGCGCGCGCGTCGTCCAGCGTGTCGGCGCCCGCCTCGGCCAGCCGCCGGGACAGCAACGCGGCCTCCGGACAGCGGCCGATGTGACGCTCCCGCTGTCCGGCGCCGAGACCGTCGAGGATGTCCCTGACCACCGGATGGAGTTCGGGCACGCCGATCGCACGGCTGGCGGTGCCGGTCAGCGGCTGCTCCCTGTCGGGCAACGACAGGGCGGCGGCGGTGGTCGGCAGGATCCCGTCCCGGCGGTGCCGGAGCACGGGGGCTGACCCGGGCATGGGGGCGCCCCCCAGGCCCCCAGGGCCCGGGGGAGGATCAACCACACGCGGCCGGGTCGGACCCGGCGGTGTTTGGCCTTGGAAGTCCGATATCACACGCACATCGCACTTTCTTCCCAGCGAGAACCGTCTCCCGCGCCGGCCAGCCTCCCACACCCGATCCCGGCGCGGATACGAAGCGGGGGCGGGAAGGAGGCCGGAACGAACCGGCGGCGAATTCGTGAATCCCCTGTGACGCATGTCATGCCAGGCCGGGCCGGGGGTCGGGCCCCCGCCCGCGTTGCGCGGCCGGGGCCGTGCCACACACCGGCCGACCCCATAGGCTGTGCCGGAACAGCGGAATCCAGAGCAGGGGTAGCAGGGGGCGTAACGCCATGACGACAGGTCGGCTCGGGCAGCAGGCCGCGCCACCGAACCGGGCCTATGCCGGGCAGGTCGTGCAGTTCCCGGACCCGGTGCGGGCCGCCCGTTTCCCGCACGGCGTCCGGGTCGACGCGGACGGCTATCCGGACTTCTCCCCGTACGCCCGCGCGGCCGCCGAGATCGCCGAACCGCCGGAGGGCTTCGGCATCGACGAGCTGCGGCTCACGGACTACGTGTCGGCCAACGCGGCGCTGCACGCCACCGGGCACGAGCTGTGGGCCGACCTGCCGGCCGTGGCCACCCCGCACGGCTGGACCTGGCACCATGTGGCGCGCTCCCGGCGCCTCGAACTCGTACCGGCCGAGGTGAAGGCGCTGCTGCGGCACCACGCCGGCCTGGCCACCATCGACGTGGACCAGAACAAGCGGGGCACCCGGCCGCTGACCGAGACCCGTCCCGTGCACTTCTCGGTGCCGCACTCGGTGGCGGTCGAGGAGGACCGGGTGCGGGCCGCGGAGGAGAAGCTGGGGTACCGGCTGCCCGACGCGTACCGGTCGTTCCTGAAGGCGGCCGGCGGCTGCGCGCCCTCCGGGGTGGCGCTGGACGCGGAGCTCGGGCTGCTGATCGACCAGCCGTTCTTCACGCTCCGCGAGGAGGCGGCCGTCAACGACCTGGTCTACGTCAACAAGTGCCTGCGCGACCACCTCACCAAGGACTACCTGGGCGTGGCCTTCGTGCACGGCGGCATCGTGGCGGTGAAGGTCAAGGGTCAGGACCCGGGCAGCGTGTGGTGGTGCCCGTACGACGACGTCAGGGACCGGGAGGGCCTCACGATCGACCAGCGGGTGGCCGAGCTGCTGATGCCCTGCGGCTCCGACTTCGACGACTTCCTGCTGCGCCTCGTGGGCAATCCCCCCGAGCTGGAGACCGTGGCCAACCTGATGGTGGACGGCGGGTTCGCCCACGTCGTCCCGGTGGAGGAGTGAGGCGCGATGGTCACGTTCGCGCAGGCGCAGGAGCGGGCCGACCGCTGGGTGAACGGCTCGGCCGCGATCGATCCGCGCCGCGAGGTGCGGGTGCGGGAGTTCGACCTGGGCTTCGTCGCCTGGGCCGAGGACGCGGGCGGCGCGCCGGTCAGCGGCGGCAAGCTGGTGATCGCCCGGGACAGCGGTGACACGACGCTGTGGCCGGCGCTGCCGGTGGCCGAGGTGATCCGGCGGTACGAGGAGGTCTACGGCACGGCGCCCGCGGCCCCGGCCGCCGCGGAGAGCGCCCAGCGCATCGACCTGAACGCGACGTCGTTCCTGCTGACGCCGCCCGAATGGCTCCAGGAGGCCGCGGACCGGGCGGCGCCCGGACCCGCGGGGCGGGGGGACGAGCCCGCGGGCCCGGTGCCCTCGGCCTCGCCGGAGGGCGCCCCGGCCGCGCCGGCCGCGCCGAGCGCGGCGGGGTCCGACGCCCCGTGGAACGCCCCGGCCTCAGGACCGGCCGTCGCGGCGGCCGGTGCCGATTCCCCGGTCCCGGACGGTGTGGGTCCCACACCTCCGGGCTCGGATTCGGCCGCCCCCGGCGGCGCGCCCTGGGGAGCGCCGGGCGCCGGTCCGGGAACCCCGGGGTCGGCACCGGCCGGCGACGGTTCTGGGAGCACGGGCCCGACGCCCCCGGGCTCCGATCCGGCCACGCCGGGCAGCGCGGGTGATTCGCCGTGGGCCGGGCGGGACACCGGGCCGTCGGCCGGCGGCGCGGCGTGGCCCGAGGCGCCGGGGTCCGCGTCCCGCGGGTCCTCGCCCTGGGACGCCAACGACACCTCGGGCAGCGGCGCGGACGCCGAGTCCGTCGCCCCGCCGATGACCGTGTTCTCCGCGCCGGTCAACCCCGGCCAGGACGCGCCCGCCGCGCCGTCCGCCGGGTCCGAGGCCAAGACGACCGTGATGCCGCAGGGCAGTTCCCTGCCGAAGACCGCCGTGCACCCCTCCGCACAGGGGCAGCAGCCTCCCCCGGGCCCCGAAGGCCTGGGAGGTGCCCCCATGGCGCCGCCGCCCGGCGCGGGGGCGCCGCCGCCCGGACCTCCGGGTGCCGGGGGCGGACCGTCCCCGCTGCCGCCGCCGATCCCCGGGGGCGGCGCCTCCGACCTGGCCAGCGCCGACACGGCCAGGGCCGAGGGACCGATCAAGCCCGCCGGCGGTGCCGGGGCGCCGGTCCCGCCGCCGCCCGGCGCGCCGGGCGCACCCGGCGGCGGAGGCGACGCGGGAGCGGCCGGAGGCTACATCCCGACCCAGATGGTCGACATCGACGACTTCAGGGCGCAGGCGGGCATCCCCGCGCCTCCCAGCGCGCCAGGGGCACCCGGCGGTGGCGCCGGCACGCCGCCGGCCGCTCCCGGAACGCCGGGCGCGCCGGCCGGTGGCGAGATGCACGGCGCCGCGACCGTGTTCGCGGCGCAGGCGCCGGCCTCGCCCGGCGCGCCCGCCCAGCCCGGGGCACCAGGTGCGCCGCCCGGCGCGGCTCCCGGCGGCCCGCCGAGCGCCGCCCCCGGCGCCGGGACGGGATACGGCTATCCGCAGTCCGGCCAGCCCACCGTCGGCTCCGGCTACATGGCGGTGCTCCGCTACCGCGCCCCCGACGGCTCCGAGCAGCAGCTCATCCGCCGCTCCGCCCCCGGCATGCCGCATCCGGAATGGCAGATCCTGTACGAGCTGCGCGGCATGAACGTGCCGCCCCAGGCGGTGCTCGAACTCCACACCGAGCTGCAGTCCTGCGAGCTGCCGGGCGGCTACTGCGCCCGCATGGTCAGGGAGACCTGGCCCACCGTCCGGATCACCCACACCGCCCCGTACGGCCGGGACCTCGGCTCCCGGCAGGCCGGGGTGCGCCACCTGGTGGAGCACCAGGACGAGCTGCAGCAGTTCGCCGACGGTCCGCCGCGCGCCACGCCCGTGCGGGCGCCGCTGCCGCAGCAGCAGCCCGCGCCCGCCATCGGCCTGGACGTGATCGGGCAGGAGCTGGCCGACGCGTACGGCCCGCAGGGCGTCTTCCGTTACGAGCCGCAGGCCGCGTCCCGACAGGGCGTGCCGGAGATCGTCACCCAGACCCTGATCTGGGCCGGGCTGCCGCGGGAGATCAACCCCTTCTTCTGGGCCTTCGCCCAGCCCGGGCGCCCGGTGCCGACGCTGGCCGAGGTCGCGGCCGAGCGCGGCATACCGTCGGCGCCCGACGCCGGTTCCTATCTCGTGATGGGCAGCGACTTCGGGCGCCAGCTCTGCGTGCAGTACGGCACCGCCTGCATCGTCGCGGTGCCCCTGGAGCTCGGCCCGGGCGGCCAGGCCGAGCCGCCGCAGTTCGTCAACGCCTCGTTGCCCCAGTTCGCCCGATGCATGGCGCTGCTGGGTCGGATGTGGCGACTGCGGTACGGGCTGAGCCCCGACCAGGCCGGCCGCTGGACCACCGACTTCCAGGCGGAGCTCGCCGCGCTCGACCCGCAGGCGGTCGCCGACCCGGAGAGCTGGTGGTCGGTCCTTCTCGAGCAGATGTGGGACGGGCTGCTGTAGCGTCCCACCCCCGTTAACGAACCCATCGAAGGGCACTGACGTGAGCTCCATCCGCCCCGAAGCCGTGATCGTTCTCGCAGCGGGTGAGGGCACCCGCATGAAGTCGGCGACGCCGAAGGTGCTGCACGAGATCTGCGGCCGGTCGCTGCTCGGCCATGTCGTGGCCGCCTGTGCGGAGCTGGACCCCGAGCACCCCGAACACGTCGTGGTCGTCGTCGGGCACGGCAGGGAGCAGGTCACCGCGCATCTGGCGCGGACCGCGCCCGGCGTGCGGACCGCCGTCCAGCGGGAGCGGCGGGGCACCGCGGACGCGGTGCGCGCGGGGCTCCTCGGCCTGGCGGAGGCCGGTCTGGTGCCGACCGGCACGGTGTTGGTGACCTGCGGGGACATCCCGATGCAGACCGGCGGGACGCTCGCCGCGCTGGCCGAGGCGCACGTGTCCGAGGGCAACGCGGTGACCGTGCTGACCATGGAGGTGCCCGACGCCACCGGCTACGGCCGGGTGATCCGCGGCGCCGCCGAAGGGCCGGACGCGGGCGCGGTCACGGCGATCGTCGAGCACCGGGACGCCAGCCCGGAGCAGCGGGAGATCCGCGAGGTCAGCTCCGGGGTCTTCGCGTTCGACGGGAAGCTGCTGGCCGAGGCGCTCGGCCAGGTGCGCGCGGACAACAGCCAGGGCGAGGAGTACCTGCCCGACGTGCTGGGCATCCTGCGCGCCGCCGGCCACCGGGTGGGGGCGCGGCTGGCGGCCGACCACCGCGAGCTGGCCGGGATCAACGACCGGGCGCAGCTGGCCCGCGCCCGCCGGATGCTCAACGACCGGCTGCTGGAACGGGCCATGGTGCGGGACGGGGTGACCGTCGTGGACCCGGCCAGCACGTGGCTGGACGCCACGGTGACCCTGGAGCCCGACGCGGTGATCCACCCGAACACCCAGCTGAAGGGCGCCACGCACGTCGGCGCGGGCGCGGAGGTCGGTCCGGGCTGCACGCTCGCCGACACCGCGGTCGGCGCGGGCGCTGTGGTGAACAACACGGTGGCGGACGGCGCGCGGATCGGCGAGGGCGCCCGGGTCGGCCCGTACGCGTACCTGCGCCCCGGCACGGTGCTGCGGGCGTCGGCGAAGGCCGGCACGTTCGTGGAGATGAAGAACGCGGACATCGGCGAGGGCACCAAGGTGCCGCACCTGTCGTACGTGGGCGACGCGACGATCGGGCACCACACCAACATCGGCGCCGCCACGGTGTTCGTGAACTACGACGGGGCGGAGAAGCACCACACGACGATCGGTTCGCACTGCAAGACCGGTTCGGACAACATGTTCGTCGCACCGGTGACGGTCGGGGACGGCGCCTACACGGCGGCCGGTTCGGTGATCACCAAGGACGTCCCGCCGGGATCGCTCGCCGTGGCCCGCGGCCAGCAGCGCAACATCGACGGCTGGGTGGCCAGGCGCCGGCCCGACTCCCCCGCGGCACGGGCCGCGGAGGCCGCCCATCAGGGCCCGGCGGCCCCGGAATCCGGCCCGGCGGTGCGGCCGGCGGCCGAGCCGGAACCGCGGCCGGAGCCCAGGCCAGCGGACCACTGAGCGCGACCTCCTGCCGTACCGTCTAGGCTGCCTCTCACGGACAGATGACCTCGAAACGGCCCCGAAACGGCCTGGGACGACGCCGCCGCGGACTGCAAGGAGACGTACTGTGACCGGGTTCAAGACGACCGGCGAGAAGAAACTGATGCTTTTCTCCGGCCGCGCGCACCGCGCCCTGGCCGAGGAGGTCGCCGGGGAGTTGGGCGTGGGGCTGGTCCCGATGACCGCCCGCGACTTCGCCAACGGCGAGATCTACGTGCGTTTCGAGGAGTCGGTGCGCGGAGCTGACTGTTTTCTGATGCAAAGTCACACCGCGCCGATCAACAAGTGGATCATGGAACAGCTCATCATGATCGACGCGTTGAAGCGGGCGTCGGCGCGGAGCATCTCGGTGATCATCCCGTTCTACGGCTACGCCCGGCAGGACAAGAAGCACCGGGGCCGGGAGCCGATCTCGGCGCGGCTCATGGCCGACCTGCTGAAGACGGCGGGCGCGGACCGGATCATCACGATGGACCTGCACGCGGACCAGGTGCAGGGGTACTTCGACGGCCCGGTCGACCATCTCTTCGCGCTGCCGCTGCTCACCGACTACATCGGCAGCCGGGTGGACCGCCAGAAGCTGACCGTGGTCTCGCCGGACGCCGGTCGGGTGCGGGTCGCGGACCGCTGGGCCGACCGGCTCGCGGCGCCGCTGGCCATCGTGCACAAGCGGCGCGATCCGAACGTGGCGAACCAGGTGACGGTGCACGAGGTGGTCGGCGACGTGCGCGGGCGGGTGTGCGTGCTGGTGGACGACATGATCGACACGGCGGGCACGATCTGCGCGGCGGCGGACGCGCTGTTCGCCAACGGCGCCGAGGACGTCATCGCGGCGGCCACCCACGGCGTGCTGTCGGGTCCGGCGGCGGACCGGCTGAAGAACTCCCGGGTCAGCGAGTTCATCTTCACCAACTCGCTGCCCACCCCGCGGGAGGTGGCGCTGGACAAGATCACGGTGCTCTCCATGGCCCCCACCATCGCCCGCGCGGTCCGCGAGGTCTTCGAGGACGGCTCCGTCACCAGCCTCTTCGAGGGCGACGCATAGCCCTTGCCGGGCCCGCACCCACGCGTGACCCGCGCCCCCGCGGCCCGGCACCATCCCCGGGGGCTCCGCCCCCGAACCCCCAACCCCGGGGCCTCGCGTTCGGACCTTCCCAGGCGCCACCCGCCCCACCCTCTTCCGGGTCGGGCCCGGACGGGCCCGAGTCCCAGCACGGGGGTGCCAGCGGGTCCGGGCCGCCGGCCCGGGGTGGCGTGGCCAGGCACGGGCCGCGGGCCCGCCGGCAGGGCCGTTCGCGGGTGCGGGGCCCGGGGAGGGCCGGGGTAGGATCGGGGGCGCACGGCGAGGGAGGCCCGTTGGGGGTCATCCGTTATCGACGCGCTCCGCCATCCGCGCGGCAGCTCCTCCCTCACCATTGACCGATCATGAGGGAGTAGCCATGGCAGACGTGAACATCACCGCCGAGCCGCGGAGCGAGTTCGGCAAGGGCGCCTCGCGCCGCATCCGCCGCGAGGGCAAGGTGCCCGCGGTCATCTACGGGCACGGCATCGACCCGGTGCACGTGACGCTGCCGGGCCACGAGACGATGCTCGCGCTGAAGGCGCGCAACGTGCTGATCAGCCTGGACGTGGACGGCCGGGAGGAGCTGGTCATCCCGAAGTCCGTGCAGCGCGAGGCGATCCGCGGCTTCCTGGTCCACATCGACCTGCTGGTGGTCAAGCGCGGCGAGAAGGTCAACGTCGAGGTGCCGGTCCACGTCGAGGGCGAGCTGGCCCCGGGCGGCGGCCTGCTGGAGCACGTGCTGAACGCGCTGCCGGTCGAGGCCGAGGCCACGCACATCCCCGAGTCGGTCACCGCGACCGTCGAGGGCCTGACCATCGGCGACTCGGTGCTCGCCCGGGACATCCCGCTGCCGGCCGGCACCTCGCTGGCCATCGACGGCGAGGACGTGGTGCTCCAGGTGCTCCAGCCGCAGGCCGAGGAGCCGTCGGGCGCCGAGGAGAACGGCGAGGAGGCCGAGGCTCCCGCCGTCTGATCAGCCTGATCCGTCTGATCCGCCGACCGTTCGGCGAGTGGGAGAATCTGACCATGAACGATTCCAGCGGCACCGGCGACGAGCCCTGGCTCGTCGCCGGCCTGGGCAATCCAGGCCCGCGGTACGCCGGCAACCGGCACAACGTGGGGTTCATGGTGGTCGACCTGCTCGCCGAGCGGGCGGGAGGCACCTTCCGCACGCACAAGGCCAGGGCGGCGGTGCTGGCCGGCCGCCTCGGCGGCGTGCCCGGCAGCCCGGGGCCGCGCGTCGTGCTGGCGAAGCCGCTGTCGTTCATGAACCTCTCCGGCGGACCGGTCGGCGCGCTCGCCGCGTTCTACAAGATCCCCGTCTCCCGGCTGGTCGTGGTCCACGACGAGCTCGACCTCGAGTACGGCGTGCTGCGGCTCAAGCGCGGCGGCGGGGACAACGGCCACAACGGGCTGAAGTCGCTGACCGCCGCGCTCGGCAAGGACTACTACCGGGTCCGCTTCGGCGTGGGCCGCCCGCCCGGCCGGATGGACACCGCGGACCACGTGCTGCGGGACTTCTCCGCGGCCGAGCGCAAGGAGCTCGACTACTTCGTGGACCGCACCGCCGACGCGGTGGAGACGCTCGTCACACGGGGCCTGGAGCCGGCCCAGAACGCGTACAACTCCTGAGCCCGCGGTGGACGGATCACACGGCTGGGACGAGGTGCGCGCCGCCTCGCTGCTCTTCGAGGACGAGGCGATCCTGGCGCTCAACAAGCCGCCGGGCATCTCGGTGATGGGCGAGCGGCACGAGACGGACCTGGTGCGGATGGCCGGCGAGGCCGGCGAACGGCTGTATCCCGTGCACCGCATCGACAAGGTGACCTCGGGCCTGGTGCTGCTGGCCAAGGAGGTCCGCTTCCACTCGGGGCTGACCCGGCAGTTCAACAAGCAGACGGTGGAGAAGGGCTACCTCGTCGTCACCCGGGCCTCGGGACCGCCCGACGGCTCGGGCCAGGACGGACTGCCGGAGCGCGGCACGATCGAGCTGCCGCTCAGCGTCGGGCGCAAGAACCGCGTCAGGGTGGCCGGCCGGCGCGAGGACATCACCCGCGGCGCGGACCGCTCGCCGGCGGGCGTCCGCTGGTCGCTGCCGCCGGGCGGCGAGTTCGCCGACAAGCGCAGCTACCCGTCGACCACCACCTTCGTCCGGCTGTGGGCCGACGAGCGGAACGCGCTGCTCGCGGTGCGGCCGGTCACCGGCCGGCGGCACCAGATCCGGGTGCACCTGGCGTGGATCGGCCATCCCATCGAGGGCGACCCGCTGTTCGACCGGGCCAGCGCCGACCGCGGCGTCAGCACCCGGCTGCACTCCTGGCGGCTGGCGTTCGACGCGGCCTGGGCGGGCGACGCCCGGATGCGGCTGGTCGCGCCGCCGCCGCCCGGCTTCTTCGACCCGCTGCGGGAGCGGCTGTCCGGCGCCGCCGCGGAGGAGCTCCTGGCGCGCGTCTGACCGGCGTTGGCCACGCGGCCGGTCGCCCTCAGCCTTGACCGCGCGTGCCGCCATGGCCAAGGATCTGCGCCATGCCCGCCACGTCTGTCGCTCCCGCGGAGCCCGTCAGAAGCAGCAGGGCCCGCCGGGCGGGGGACAGCGCCTTCGGGGCGCTGCTGCTGGTCCGGCTCACGTTCCTGGGGCTGCTCGCCCTGCTGGTGGTGGGGGCGGGGGCCTGGGCCTCCTGGGACACCGCGCGGCACGCGATGGTCGCGGACGGCCAGCAGCGCGGCACGCTGACCCTGCGGGCCTGCGACCGTGAGGTGTGCGTCGGCTCCTTCGAACCGGCCGGGCGGGACGGCGAGGCGGGCACCGCGCCCGAGGACGCGGTGCTGCGCGAGACCATCGGCCTGGAGCCCGGCCAGGAGCTGCCGGTGGCGCTGGTCCCCGCACCGGCGGAACCGGCGGATCCGGCGGCGGCAAGCGCGCGGGAGGCGGTGCGCACCGGGGCGGCCGGCGTGCTGTACGCCTGGCTGCCGCTGACCGGCGGGCTGCTGCTGGCCTCCCTGGTGCTGGCCGGCGGCCTGCGGCTGTACCGCACGGCGTGGGCCACCGCCGGCCTGGCCCTCACCCTGCTGACCACGACGTTCGTCCTCTGGTAGCCCGCCCTCAGCCGCCGGCCGGCGGCGCCGCGGGCGTCGCGGAGGCGACCGGCGGGCGCTCCGGCGCCGCCCGGATCACCATCACCATCAGCGCGGCGAGCGCGCAGAGCACGCCGGCCGAGGTCCAGGCCAGGTCGTAGGAGCCGGTGGCGTCGCGGATCATCCCGGCGGCCAGGCTGACCGCGGCGGCGCCGAGCTGGTGCGAGGCCAGCACCCAGCCGAAGACCACGGCCGCGTCGTCGCCGAAGTGCTCGCGGCACAGCGCGATCGTGGGCGGCACGGTGGCCACCCAGTCCAGGCCGTAGAAGACGATGAAGAAGAGCATCGGCGGGTGCACGGCCTCCGCGAACAGCGCGGGCAGGAACAGCAGCGAGACGCCGCGCAGCGCGTAGTAGACGGCCAGCAGCCGGCGCGGATCGTACCGGTCGGTCAGCCAGCCGGAGAAGATCGTGCCGATCAGGTCGAACACCCCGATGACGGCCAGCAGGGACGCGGCCACCGGCACGGCCATGCCGTGGTCGTGCGCGCCCGACACGAAATGCGTGCCGATCAGCCCGTTGGTGGACGCCCCGCAGATCGCGAAGGTGCCGGCGAGCAGCCAGAACACCGGCGTCCTGGCGGCGGTGCGGAGGATCGCCAGCGCCCGGCGGGCCGCGCCGGGCGGCGGCGGGGGCGGCGGTCGGTAGTCGGGACCCGCGCCGTACGGGACCAGGCCCAGGTCCTCGGGACGGTCGCGGAGCACCCACAGCACCAGCGGGATCACCGCCAGCGCGGCGAACGACACGGTCAGGGACGCGGCGCGCCATCCGGGCCCCTCGGCCAGCAGCGCGACCAGCGGCAGGAAGACGAGGTTGCCGGCCGCGCCGCCGGCCGTGAGCACGCCGGTGACCAGGCCGCGCCGGGCGACGAACCAGCGTCCCGCGATGGAGGCGCCGAACGCCAGCGCCATGGAGCCGGAGCCGAGGCCGACGAGCACGCCCCAGCAGAGCACCAGCTGCCACTGGCTGTTCATGAAGACGGTCAGGCCGCCGCCCGCCGATATCAGCAGCAGCGCGCCGGTGACCACCCGGCGCACGCCGTACCGGTCCATCAGGGCGGCGGCGAACGGCGCGGTCAGGCCGTAGAGCACCAGGTTGACGGAGACGGCGAACGAGATGCTGCCGCGCGACCAGCCGAAATGGTCGTGCAGCGGGTCGATCAGCACGCCGGGCGCGGCCCGGAAGCCGGCGGCGCCGATCAGCACGAGGAACGACACGGCCGCCACCCACCAGGCCGGGTGCACGCGCGGCGGTCGCCGGCCGGCCGGCCGGTCCTGGAGCGTCCCGACGGCAACGGGCGCCGTGGGAACGGAACCCGGCGTCGGGCTGGCGGCGGACGGCGGCGGGGCCTCGGGCTGGGCCGATGGGTGCGTCACTCGTCGATCCTCGGCGAACAGCGGGCGCCCCACGAGCGGCCCGATGGCCACGATGTGTAAGGATCGGGCCATGGCCGGATCCCACGCCCGCTCCCCCGCCGCCTCTGCCGCCGCCTCGCCCGGCGCTTCTCCCCCCGCTGCTCCTGCCGTTGCCCCTGACGTTGCCCCTGACGTGTTCACGAAGCCGGGCCGGCACCGGGTCGCCGTGTTCGTCCGGCACGGCCTGCTGCCCATCGAGTTGGGCATCCCGCACCGGATACTCGGCGAGGCCCGCACGGCCGCCGGCGAGCGGCTCTACGAGGTGGTGACCTGTTCCGCGGCGGCCGGAGAGGTGCGCACCAACGCCGACTTCACGGTCCACGTCCCGCACGGCCCCGAGGCGCTGGCCGAGGCGGACACGGTGATCGTGCCGGCCTCGCACGAGCCGGACGAGACCGGCACCCGGGGCACCCTGCCGGCCGAGCTGGCGGACGCGCTGACCCTGGTGCGCCCCGGCACCCGGCTGGCCTCGATCTGCACGGGCGCGTTCGTGCTCGCCGCCGCGGGACTGCTGGACGGCCTGCGCGCCACCACGCACTGGGCCGAGAGCGAGCGTTTCCGCCGGCTCTTCCCGCGGGTGCTGCTCGACCCCGACGTGCTGTACACCGAGGAGCGACTGCCGGACGGCGCCGCGGTGCTGACCTCGGCCGGCGTCGCCTCCGGCATCGACCTGTGCCTGCACATGGTGCGCGGCGACTTCGGCTCGGCGGTGGCCAACACGGTGGCCCGCCGGACGGTGGTGCCGCCGCACCGGGAGGGCGGGCAGGCGCAGTTCGTCGAGCGCCTGGTGCCCGGGCCCCGGATGCACACCACGGGCAACGCCAGGGCCTGGGCCCTGCAGCGGCTCGACCAGCCGCTGACCCTGCGGCAGCTCGCGGCCAGGGAGTCCATGAGTGTGCGCACCTTCACCCGCAGGTTCCGCGAGGAGACCGGGCTCTCGCCGCAGCGCTGGCTCACCCAGCAGCGCGTCGACCGGGCCCGCCAGCTGCTGGAGGACAGCGATCTGCCCGTCGACCGGGTCGCCGAGGCGGCCGGGTTCGGCACCGCCGCCTCGATGCGCCAGCACCTCAGCGCGGCGCTCGGCGTCTCGCCCTCGACCTACCGGCGCACCTTCCGCGCGGAGGCCCCGACGACGATCTGACCGACGCGCACCGCGCGCCGCGCGACCCGGCATCCGCCACCCGCCGTTTGAACGATCGTCCAGAACGCTCGTTCAAAACTGGGGTAGGGTGCCCGGGTGTCCCAGGCATTCACCCATCTGCACGTCCACACCCAGTACTCGTTGCTGGACGGCGCGGCCCGGCTCGGCGACCTGTTCGCCGCCTGCCGGGAGCACGGCATGACACACCTCGCCATGACCGACCACGGCAACCTGCACGGCGCGTACGACTTCTACCGGCAGGCCACCGCCGCGGGCGTGACGCCGATCATCGGCATCGAGGCGTACGTCGCCCCGGAGTCCCGCCGGCACCGGAAGCGCGTGCTGTGGGGCCAGCCGCACCAGCGGCGCGACGACGTCTCCGGATCCGGCGGCTACACGCACAAGACGATCTGGGCGCGCGACCTGACCGGGCTGCACAACCTCTTCCGGCTCTCCTCCGACGCCTACCAGGAGGGCTGGCTCGGCAAGTGGCCGCGCATGGACCGGGAGTCCATCGCCGAACACGCCGCGGGCCTGATCGCCTCCACCGGCTGCCCGTCGGGCGAGGTGCAGACCCGGCTGCGCCTCGGCCAGTTCGACGAGGCGCTCGCCGCGGCCGCCGCCTACCGGGACGTCTTCGGCCGGGAGAACTACTTCCTGGAGCTGATGGACCACGGACTCGACATCGAGACCCGGGTGCGCGACGGGCTCGTCGAGATCGGCCGGCGGCTCGGCATCCCGCCGCTGGTCACCAACGACTCGCACTACACCCGCGCCGAGGAGGCGGCCGCGCACGACGCGTTGCTCTGCATCCAGACCGGGAAGACGCTCACCGACCCCGACCGCTTCTCCTTCGACGGCACCGGCTACTACCTGAAGTCGGCGGCCGAGATGTACGCGGTGGACTCCTCCGACGTCTGGCAGCAGGGCTGCCGCAACACCCGCGCCGTGGCCGAACGCGTGGACACCACGGGATGGTTCGAGAAGCGGGACCTGATGGCGCGCTTCGAGGTGCCGGCGGGCTACACCGAGGAGTCGTGGTTCCGCGCCGAGGTCGACCGAGGCCTGCGCCGCCGTTTCCCCGGCGGCGTGGCCGAGCGCTACCTGCGCCAGGCCGCGTACGAGATGGACGTCATCGCGCAGATGGGCTTCCCCGGCTACTTCCTGGTGGTCGCCGACTTCATCATGTGGGCCAAGGACAACGGCATCGCCGTCGGCCCGGGCCGCGGGTCGGCCGCCGGCTCCCTGGTGTCGTACGCGCTCGGCATCACCGACCTCGACCCGCTGGAACACGGCCTGATCTTCGAGCGGTTCCTGAACCCCGAGCGGGTCTCCATGCCGGACGTCGACATCGACTTCGACGAGCGCCGGCGCGGCGAGGTGATCAGGTACGTCACCGAGAAGTACGGCGCCGACAAGGTCTGCATGATCGGCACCTACGGCACCATCAAGGCCAAGAACGCCATCAAGGACGCGGCCCGGGTGCTGGGCTACCCGTACGCCACGGGCGACCGGATCACCAAGGCCATGCCCGCCGACGTCGGCGGCAAGGGCATCGAGCTGTCCGGCATCACCGACCCCGCGCACCCCCGGCACGCCGAGGCCGGCGAGGTCAGGGCCATGTACGAGAACGACCCTGACGTCCGGAAGGTCATCGACACCGCCCGCGGGGTCGAGGGCCTGGTCCGGCAGATGGGCGTGCACGCGGCCGGCGTGATCATGTCCAGCGAGCCGGTCACCGACCACCTCCCGGTCTGGGTCCGGCACAGCGACGGCGTGACGATCACGCAGTGGGACTACCCCACCTGCGAGTCGCTCGGCCTGCTGAAGATGGACTTCCTCGGCCTGCGCAACCTGACGATCATGGACGACGCGGTCCGGCTCATCGCCCGGAACACCGGCGTCACCCTGGACCTGCTGTCCCTCCCGCTGGACGACCGCAGGACGTTCGAGCTGTTCGCCCGCGGCGACACGCTCGGCGTCTTCCAGTTCGACGGCGGCGGGATGCGCTCGCTGCTCCGCCTCATGCGCCCCGACGAGTTCGAGCACATCACGGCCGTCACCGCGCTCTACCGGCCAGGCCCGATGGGCATGAACTCCCACGTCAACTACGCCCTGCGGAAGAACGGCCAGCAGGAGGTCACGCCGATCCACCCGGAGCTCGCGGAGCCGCTGGCGGACGTCCTCGGCGTCACCTACGGCCTGGTGGTGTACCAGGAGCAGGTGCAGAAGGCCGCCCAGGTGCTCGCCGGCTACTCGTTGGGCCAGGCCGACCTGCTGCGTCGCGCCATGGGGAAGAAGAAGCCCGAGGTGCTGGAGAAGGAGTTCGTCACCTTCCAACGCGGCGCCCGCGAGCGCGGGTACTCGGACGAGGCGGTCCGGGCGGTGTGGGACGTGCTGGTCCCGTTCGCCGGCTACGCCTACAACAAGGCGCACGCGGCGGCCTACGCCCTGATCTCGTACTGGACCGCCTACCTGAAGGCCAACCATCCCGCCGAGTACATGGCGGGCGTGCTCACCTCCGTCAAGGACGACAAGGACAAGATGGCGCTCTACCTGGGCGAGTGCCGCCGGATGGGCATCCGGGTGCTGCCCCCGGACGTCAACGAGTCCGACGCGGAGTTCACGCCGCGCGGCGACGACGAGGTGCGCTTCGGCCTCACCGCCGTCCGCAACGTCGGCCGGAACGTCGTGGACTCCCTCATCGGCACCCGGGAGGCCAGGGGGAAGTACGCCTCGTTCCCCGAGTTCCTGGACAAGGTGGAGGCCGCGGTCTGCAACAAGCGGACCATCGAGTCGCTGATCAAGGCGGGCGCCTTCGACGCGCTCGGCCACACCCGCAGGGCGCTGGCCGAGCGCTACGAGCCGATGGTCGACGCCGTGGTGGGCGTCAAACGCCGCGCGGCCGAGGGGCAGTTCGACCTCTTCGGGGCCCTGGACGACGGAACGGGCGGCGGGGCGGGCGGCGCCGGCCGGGCGCTGGGCCTGGACGTGGCCTTCGACGACGCCGAGTGGGAGAAGTCGTACCTGCTCGCCCAGGAGCGCGAGATGCTCGGCCTGTACGTCTCCGACCACCCGCTGCTCGGCCTGGAACACGTGCTCGCCGAGCGCGCCGACGCCCCGATCGCCTCGCTGGCCGAGGGCCACCCGGACGGCGCCGTCGTCACCGTCGGCGGCATCGTCTCCGGGCTGCAGCGGAAGATGACCAAACAGGGCAACGTGTGGGCCGTCGCCACCGTGGAGGACCTCGGCGGTTCCCTCGACTGCATGTTCTTCCCCGCGGCCTACCAGCCGGTCGCGACGCAGCTGGTGGAGGACGCGGTGGTGTTCGTCCGGGGCCGCCTGGACCGGCGGGAGGACGTGCCGAGGCTCGTCGCCATGGAGCTGGCCGTTCCCGACCTCAGCACCGTGGGCGCCGACGCCCCGGTCCGGCTGGAGATGGCCGAGACCCAGGTGACGCCCGAGTCCGTGCGGCGGCTGAAGGAGGTGGTGCTGGCCCATCCGGGCCCGACCGAGGTGCATCTGCGGGTCCGCGGCCGGGAGCGGACGACGGTCTTCCGGCTCGGCTTCCGGGTGACGGACCGCACCGAGTTCTGGGCGGACCTGAAGGCCGCGGTCCCGGTCAGGCGGGCCGGCTGACCGGCCACGGATAGGATCGCCGCCCATGGGACACCGGGAACAGCTGCTGCGGGGCGCCAGGCGCTGCCTGGAGGAGCGCGGGTACGCGCGGACCACCTCGCGGGACCTCGCGGCCGCCGCCGACGCCCCGTTGGGGACGATCAACTACCACTACGGCTCGAAGGAGGGCCTGCTCAACGCGGCCCTGCTGGAGGCGATCAGGGAGTGGGGCGACCGGATGCTGCCCTCCGGCACGGCCCAGGACGCGGAGGGCGGCCTCGCGGAGCGGCTCCAGGCGATGTGGTCCCAGATGCGGGAGTCGGTGGCCGCGGAGCGGCCGATGTTCGTGGCGTCGGTCGAGGCGTTCGCCCAGGCGGAGCGGGCGCCGGAGGTCCGGCGGCAGATCGCCGACGCGCTCGAGGAGGCGCGCCCGCGCCTGGCCGCCACCCTGCACGGGACGGAGCAGGACGGCACCGACCTCGGGACCGATCTCGGTGACGGTCTCGGTGACGAGGAGACCCGGCGGGCCGTCGGCTCGGTGTACTCGGCGCTGGTCGCCGGCCTGACCCAGCAGTGGCTGGTCGACCCCGAACGGGCACCGGACAGCCGCCAGGTGGTCGCCGGCCTGCGGGCCATCGCCCGGACCCTGGAGCAGGACTCCGCGGACTCCGAGCGCTCCGCGCCCTCCGCGCCCTCCGCGGGCTGATCCCGGTCGGGAACGGCGAGGCCGCCCGCGCCTCGGGGGGAGGGCACGGGCGGCCGGGGTCCGCCTGCGGGTCGGCAGGCGGAGCTGGAGCGGACCGGTCTCAGCCGTTCACCACGCCGCTGATCCAGTCCTGGTGGTAGACCGCGCTGGGCGAGACGCTCGGCGCCACCGCGCAGTCGCTGACGCCGCGGCTGTCCAGGCCCGCCAGCTCCCAGCGGTCGCCGACCCGGACGATCACCGGGGTGCCGGAGTCGCCGCCGCAGGTGCCGGCGACGTCACCCGGGTTGTCCACGCAGAAGTCGCCCTCCGCGATGTCCCACTCGTCGCCGACCACGCACTCCTCGTCCGGGATCACCGAGGTGTCCAGCTGCTGAAGCTGGGTGGGCAGCTCGGTGGCGTCGGCCGAGGTGTAGCCCCAGCCGACGACCCGCAGCGGCGTGCCGACCCCGCCCACCTCGTCCGTCAGCTCGATCGGCGTCACGTCCACCGGCTGGTCCAGCCGGAACAGCGCCATGTCGGCCCGGTTGTCGGGGGCGGTCGGGTAGTCGGGGTGGACCACGATCTCCGCCACGTCCGCGGTGCTGCCGCCCGTGGTGCGGTCGTTGGAGCCGACCCTGACGTGGAACAGCGAGGCGTCGAACGACTCGCCGGTCTCCTTGTCCACGACGCAGTGCGCCGCGGTCAGCACCCACTGCTCGTCGACGAGCGAGCCGCCGCAGCTGAACCGGGTGGTGCCGTCCTCGCGATCCCGCTCGATGGCGGCGGCGAACCCGTACTCCTCGGAGGCGGGTTCGCCGCCGATGATCATCGGCACGGCGGTGCCGTCGCCGTCGTCCTCCCCCGCCTGGGCGCCGCCCACCTGGAACGCCACCAGCGTCCCGGCGGCCAGCGCGACCGCGAGGCCGCCGCGCAGCAGCGCCTTCCTGCCCGAACCGCTCGACCCCGCGGACGACTTCGTCCTCTTCAGCCAACTCACCGTGCGTTGTCCCCTGCCGTGTCGTGGTGCTCCCCGTGAGCACAGCGGCAGGGAGGCTAGGGCCCGCCCGTATATCGGAGATACATCTCCGATACAACGCCCGACGCGGCCCTCGACACGGCGCCCGTCAGCCGGTGTTGCGCAGGCCGGCGGCCACCCCGTTCACCGTGAGCAGCAGCGCCCGGGACAGCAGCGGATCCGCCTCCTCGCCGCGTTGTGCCGCCTCGCGCTGCCGGTGCAGCAGCGTGACCTGGAGGTAGGAGATCGGGTCCAGGTAGGCGTCCCTGATCCGCAGGGTGCGCTGCAGCGCCGGGTTGGCGTCCAGCAGCTCCGCCTCGCCGGTGATGCGCAGCACCTCGGCCACGGTCAGCTCGTGTTCGGCGACGATCGTGTCGAAGATGTGCCGGAGCTCGTCGGGCACCAGGGTGTCCACGTAGTGCCGGGCGATCCGCAGGTCGGTCTTGGCGAGCGTCATCTCCACGTTCGACAGGAAGTTCCGGAAGAAGTGCCACTGGTCGAACGCCTCGGCCAGGACGCTGTCGAGCCCCGCCTCGCGCGCCGCCCGCAGGCCCGAGCCCACGCCGAACCAGCCGGGCACGATCTGCCGCGACTGGGTCCAGCCGAAGACCCACGGGATCGCCCGCAGCCCGTCCAGGCCGGCGCCGCTGTCCGGCCGCCGGGACGGGCGGGAGCCCAGGTGCAGGTCGGCCAGCTGGTCCACCGGCGTGGCCGCGAAGAAGTACGCCGGCAGGTCCGGGTCCTCCACCAGCCGCCGGTACGCGGCGTGCGCCGCGTCGGAGACCGCGTCCATCGCCGCGTCCCAGCGGGCCAGCGCCTCCACCGACTGCCGGGGCGCGGTGTGCAGCGCGGACGCCTGGAGCGTGGCGGCCACGGTGAGCTCCAGGTTCTCCCTGGCCAGGGAGGGCACCAGGTACTTGTCGGAGATGACCTCACCCTGTTCGGTCACCTTGATCTCGCCCTCCAGGGTGCCCCAGGGCTGGGCCAGGATCGCGTCGTGCGTCGGCCCGCCGCCGCGGCCCACCGTGCCGCCGCGGCCGTGGAACAGCCGCAGCCGCACCCCGTGCCGGTGCGCGACGTCGCGCAGCCGCCGCTGGGCGCGGTGGATCTCCCACTGCGAGGTGGTGATGCCACCGAACTTCGACGAGTCGCTGTACCCGAGCATGACCTCCTGCACGTCGTCGCGCAGCGCCACCAGCCGCCGGTACGACGGGTCGGAGAGCATCGAGTCCAGCAGCTCGTCGGCGATGCGCAGCTCGTCGGTGGTCTCCAGCAGCGGCACGATGCCGATCTTCGCCCAGCCGCCGTGCAGGTCGAGGAGGCCGGCCTCGCGGGCCAGCACCGCCGCCGCGAAGACGTCGTCCGCGCCCTGGCACATGGAGATGATGTACGACTCGATGACCTCGGGGCCGAACGCCTCCAGCGCCCGCCGCACCGTCGCGAAGACCCCCAGCGTCCGGGCGCCCGCCTCGTCCAGCGGCGCCGGGGTGGGCGCCAGCGGACGGCGTGAGCGCAGTTCCTTGGCCAGCAGTCGGGTGCGGTACTCGCGCGGCATGTCCGCGTACCGCCAGGACTCCTCGCCCAGCCGGTCGAACAGCTGGCCCAGCGCGTGGTGGTGGGCGTCCGCGTGCTCCCGCACGTCCATGGTGGCCAGCTGGAGCCCGAACGCGGCCACCGTCCGCATCAGCCGCTCCACCCGCCCGTCGGCGATGAGGCCGCCGCGGTGCTCGCGCAGCGAGGTCTGCACCACGGCCAGGTCGGCCAGCAGGCCGCCGGTGCCGAGATAGTCCCGCCCCGGAACGTGCTGGGTGCTCCTGGCGAGCCGGGCCCGGGTGTTCAGCAGCTTCTGCCGGATGCAGGTGATCTTGAGCCGGTACGGCTCCTCGGCGTTCAGCCGCTTGTACCTGGGGGTGATCTCCGGCAGCGCGTCCAGGTCGGACTGGAGCGAGTCGAGCAGCTCCTGGCTGGCGCCGCTGTTCCTGATCGAGTTGGACAGCGCGCCGCGCAGCTCGTCGATGTGCTTCAGCGCGGACTGGATGCCGTGCTCGTGCTGCAGCTTCAGCACGTCCCAGGTGACGTCGGGGGTGACGTTCGGGTTCCCGTCGCGGTCGCCGCCGATCCAGGTGCCGAAGGTCAGCGGCCGGGAGCCGGGCGGCAGCGGCGCCCCGGCCCGGTCCAGCTCGTCCGCCAGGTCCTCCAGCACGTCGCCGACCGCGCCGGCGTGCAGCTCGTCCAGGTAGTACACGGCGTTGCGCGCCTCGTCGGTCGGCTCGGGGCGGCTCACCCGCAGCTCGTCCGTCTGCCAGACCAGGTCGACGTTCTCCGCGAGCCGCAGGTCGGTGCGCCGCCGGTCGCCCGAGTCGCCGCCGGCCTCCGGATGGTCGAGCAACTCGGCGATCTTGCGCAGCTTGGTGAGCACGGACCGGCGCGCGGCCTCGGTGGGGTGCGCGGTGAAGACCGGCCGCACCCCGAGGTTCGCCACGGTCTGGCGGAGATGGCCCGGGTCAGCGTCCTTCAGCATGTCCGCGGTGCGGGACAGCGCCCCGCCCTCGGCGGCCCGGCGCTCGCGCAGCTCGCGCCCGCGGTGCACCTGCTCGGTGACGTTGGCGAGGTGGAAGTAGATCGAGAAGGCGCGCACCAGCTTGGCCGCCGTCGTGAGATCCGTCTCACCGAGCAGCTCGGCGGCGGCCTCGCCGTCGGTGCGGGTCAGCGCGCGCACCCGTTCGACCAGATCCAGCAGGTCAGGGCCGTCCTGCCGGACCAGGGTCGCGCCCAGCAGATCGCCGAGTCGACGGATGTCGCTACGCAGTGGGCTCCCGCTCTCAGCTGCCTGGTTGGGGGCATCCGGCTGGCTGTCAGGACTGCTCACGGGCTCGGCTCCTCGCGGCTTGGTGCGGCCTGGTGGGCGGCTGGTCTGCGACTTGACGGGTGCGACTTCTCGAAGCTGCGCCCCCCGGCCCCCGTGGCACGGTCGCGCAGCTCACGGACCGCGCTGTCCGACCCTGCCATCGTAATCGCGGGCCACGACGTCGAGCTGGGGGCCTTGTGACATCGCCGCGAACTGCGATACTTACGATGCCGTAGGTTACGGTCCCGTAGGTGAGCTGTGCCGTCTCCACAGCCCGCCTCCTGATGCCAGCTTCCCCCGATTGGATCCGCGAGGAACCGCCCATGACCACTAGCCCTGATCTCGTGCCCCCGCCCCGGGTCGCCGGGTCCGCGTCCGCGGACGGTGACGCGTCGATGCAGACAGCCACCCTCGGCGGCGAGCAGCGGCGTTCCATGGAGCAGATCACGCTGCTGCTGTTCATCACCGTCCCGTTCCTCGCGCTGATCGCCGCCGTGCCGCTGGCCTGGGGCTGGGGGGTGAGCTGGCTGGACCTGGCGCTGCTGGTGAGCTTCTACTTCATCGGCTGCCACGGCATCACCATCGGCTTCCACCGTCACTTCACGCACGGCGCCTTCAAGGCGAAGCGCCCGCTCCGGGTGGCGCTCGCGATCGCCGGGTCGATGGCCGTCGAGGGCCCCGTGGTCCGCTGGGTGGCCGACCACCGCAGGCACCACAAGCACTCCGACGCCGAGGGCGACCCGCACTCGCCCTGGCGCTACGGGGAGACCGTGCCCGCGCTGATCAAGGGGCTGTTCTGGGCGCACATGGGGTGGATGTTCGACCGGGAGCAGACCTCGCAGCAGAAGTACGCGCCCGACCTGATCAGGGACAACGACATCCGCCGGGTCTCCCGGCAGTTCGCGCTGTGGACCGCGGTCACGCTGCTGGCGCCCGCGGCGATCGGCGGCCTGGCCACCTGGTCCTGGGAGGGCGCGCTGAGCGCCTTCTTCTGGGGCTCGCTGGTGCGGGTCGCGCTGCTGCACCACGTCACCTGGTCGATCAACTCCATCTGTCACGCCACCGGCAAGCAGCCGTTCAAGTCCCGCGACCGCTCGGGCAACGTGTGGTGGCTGGCCGTGCTGTCCTGCGGTGAGTCCTGGCACAACCTGCACCACGCCGACCCGACCTGCGCCCGGCACGGCGTGGACCGCTGGCAGATCGACTCCAGCGCCCGGCTGATCAGCTGGTTCGAGAAGGCGGGCTGGGCGTACGACGTGCGCTGGCCGAAGCAGGAGCGGCTGGACGCCAAGCGCATCGTGCCGGACGAGGCCCTGAACGAGGTCGTCATGGGGGATGGCGACGCGGACGGCAAGGGTCGCGGAACGGGTCGCGAAAACCGGGAGGAACCGTCGGCCGCCGGCACGGCATCATAAGCATGTGGCGACCCAGGAGAGCGGCGAAGACGGCAGGGACGGCCCGCAAGGCACGCGGGACCCACTGAGTGAGGCGTCGGATCCCGACGCCCAGACACCGGGTGAGCGGCCCGGCCGGAACGGGCGTTCCGGCCGGGCCGCGGCGCGCTCGGCACGGCGCACCCGGCGGAGAATGACCGGCACCGAGCGCCGGGAGCAGCTGCTCGACATCGGCCGCACCCTCTTCGCCGAACGCGGCTTCGAGGGCACCTCGGTCGAGGAGATCGCGGCCAAGGCCGGCGTCTCCAAACCGGTGGTGTACGAGCACTTCGGCGGCAAGGAGGGCCTCTACGCGGTGGTGGTCGACCGCGAGATGAGCCGGCTGCTGAACATGGTCACGAGCGCGCTCACCGCGGGCCACCCGCGGGAGCTGCTGGAACAGGCCGCGTTCGCGCTGCTCGACTACATCGAACAGCACACCGACGGCTTCCACATCCTCGTCCGGGACTCGCCCGTGGCGCAGAGCACCGGCACGTTCGCGTCGTTGATCGGCGACATCGCGACCCAGGTCGAGGACATCCTCGGCATGGAGTTCAAGGCCCGCGGGTACGACGCGAAGCTCGCGCCGATGTACGCGCAGGCGCTGGTGGGCATGGTCGCGCTGACCGGCCAGTGGTGGCTGAACGTGCGGAAGCCGAAGAAGTCGGAGGTCGCCGCGCATCTGGTGAACCTGGCCTGGCACGGCCTCCAGGGCCTGGAGCACCGCCCCCAGCTCGTCGGCCACCGGCGCTCCTGACGCCGGCCGGCGACCGGGACAGCGCGGGGCCCCCTCCCCGGGGGGTGTGTCCGGGGAGGGGGCCAGGTTGCGGAGCACCGGTCAGAAGGCCGAAGAACCCGGAGTCCGCTGGCCACAGGGAGCCATGCGTCGCGGGCTCCGCGGCATCAGTGCTCGGAGACGCCGTTCTCGGAGAGCAGCGACAGGTCCGAGAGGATGTGCGACAGCGGGTCGTCGCCATCCACCTGCGTGGAGTTCTCCGCGCAGGCCTGGGAGTTCTTGCTGGTGGCGATGTCCTGCAGACCGATCGGGATCGCGATGACATTGACCACGTTCTGCAGCTCGACGTTCGGCGGAACGACGATGCAGGGGTCGTTGAGCGAGCCGTTGACCAGCGACAGGTTCGGGCTCATGTACCCGCCGGTCGTGGTGTTGCCGTAGGACTTCTTCGAGCCGTTGCCGTTGACGGTGGTCGCGCCCTCGTCATCGCCACCGATGGCCAGGGCGGGGGTCGCCGCGAAACCGGCCATGCCGACGGCGGAGGCCGCCACCGCGACCGTGGCAAGCGTCTTCTTGATCACTAGCGTGTCCTTCCGAGTTCTGGGGTGCCCTGTCAGTGGAGCGACCTGCACAACGCGTCTCGGAGGATTCGGTTGTCACCGTTCACTCGTTCCGCCTAATCGGGTGCCACTTTCAGGCGGCAGCCGGGCCGCGGGTGGACCTCGTGGGTTCGAGGAACTCCAACCGGTTGCCCACCGGATCGGAGGCGTAGCAGCGGCGGTAGCCGGGCAGACTTTCGTCCCACGTCACCGGGGAGCCGTGAGCCGTGAGCTGGACGGCCAGGGCGTCGAGCTCGGCCACCAGGATCCCCGGATGCGCCTTGCGGGCCGGGCGGAAGTCCTCCTCGACGCCCAGGTGCAGCTGGCAGCCGCCGGCCTGGAACCAGCAGCCGCCGCGGGCCGCGAGCTCCGGCGGCTTCGGCAGCTCGATCATGCCCAGCACGCCGCCGTAGAAGGCGCGCAGCCGGTCCTCGCTGAGGGGTGGTGCGGCGAGCTGGACGTGGTGCAGGGCACTGATCAGCGAGACGGCCATCCGGACTCCTCGGGGGGCTGGGGCGAGGACGAGGACTGGGGCTGGGGCGAGGGCTGGGCGGCGTGGCGGCGCTGGGCCACCACGTAGACGCGGCGGAACGGGAAGACCGTGCCGTGCGTGCCGGGCGGATAGGCGGCGCGCAGCGCGTCCCGGTAGGCGGCCAGGAACGCGTCGCGGGCCGCCGGATCGTCCCGCAGCGCGGTGAGCACCGGACGCAGCGCGGTGCCTTTGGTCCAGTCCAGCACCGGGTCCTCGCCGGGCAGGACGTGCAGGTAGGTGGTCTCCCAGACGTCCAGCGAACAGCCCAGCGGCGCCAGGGCGGCGAAATATCCGGCCGGGGAGAGCACGGGCTCGTCCGCGCGCAGCACGCCGGCGAGCCGGTCGCGCCAGCGCGGGTCCGCCGCCAGCTCCCGCAGCAGCAGATGGCTGGGGGCGGAGAAGTTCCCCGGCACCTGGAACGCGAGCACGCCGCCGGGGCGGAGCCAGGACACCCAGTCGGGGAACCGGTCGGCGTGGCGCGGCACCCACTGCAGGGCGG
This sequence comes from Streptomyces sp. B6B3, assembly GCF_039871525.1. NCBI lineage: Bacteria > Bacillati > Actinomycetota > Actinomycetes > Kitasatosporales > Streptomycetaceae > Streptomyces > Streptomyces sp. B6B3. Next base: position 642,442 of record NZ_JBDPLU010000002.1, read on the forward strand.
CGTTCGACACGATCAGGTCGTGCTGCTCCTCCGCCCGCCAGTCCGCGAGGTCGACGTGCACGAAGTCGACGCTGCCGCCGCCCTCGGTGGGCCCCGCGTGCCGCCGCGCCCGCGCCAGCATCTCGGGCGAGTTGTCGTAGCCGGTCAGCCGGGCGTCCGGCCAGCGCTCGGTGACCAGCAGGCTGGGCCGGCCCGGACCGCAGCCGAGGTCCGCGATCCGGGGCGCGGCGCCCGGCAGCGGCGGGATCCGGGCGAGCAGCTCGTACAACGGACGGCTGCGAAGCCCGAGGTGACGCTGGTACTGGTCGGGATCCCATGTCATGCGGCGATCCTGCTCGCCATTTCTCTTGATGTCAAGAGACTTCATGTCGACACAACTACTACACTGGGGCGCATGGAGGGCCCCATGGAGGACGAGGTGGACCGGCTGGTCGCCGCCTGGCGGCGGGAGCGGCCCGATCTCGACGTGGAGCCGCTGGAGGTGCTCAGCCGAGTGAGCCGACTGGCCCGGCACCTGGACCGGGCGCGCCGCCTCGTCTTCGCCGAGCAGCGCCTGGAATCCTGGGAGTTCGACGTGCTGACCGCGCTGCGCCGGGCCGGCAGCCCCTACCAGCTCTCACCCGGACAGCTGCTCCAACAGACGCTGGTGACCTCGGGCACCATGACCAACCGCGTCGACCGGCTGGCCCGCAAGGGCCTGGTCGAGCGGATGCCCGACCCGACCGACCGGCGCGGCGTGCTGGTCCGGCTCACCGAGTCCGGCAAACGGCAGGCGGACGAGGCCCTCGCCGAACTCCTCGCACACGAGCGCGCCATCCTCGGCGACCTCACCACCACCCAACGCCGCGAACTCGCCACCCTCCTCCGCGCCCTCACCGCCCCCTTCGACAACACACCGGCCTAGCCGACCCGGTGATCGGGGGCGTGGGCCCTCGGCCCCACACACCGGCCCGGAGGGCCGGAACAACGGGCCGGAGGCCAAAGGGCCCGGGCCGGAGGCCCGGAGGCGGGGCCGGAGGGCAAAGAGGGTGCGGGCCGGAGGCCCGGAGGGGGTGCGGCCCGGAGGGCCGCCGCGGCCTACGCCCGGAGGGCCATGCGCCGCCCCAGAAGCACCATGTGCAGCGCCCGCTCCGCCGCGTCCGCGAGGAACTCGCGCCCCCGCGCCAGCGCCTCGGGCAGCGGAACGGGCGCGGGCAGGATGCCGCTGTAGGCGTCCACGCCGATGCGGCGCGTCTCGTGGGCGCCCTCCCCGATCGTGCCGGCCAGCGCGAGCACCGGAACGCCCAGCGTCTTGGCCCGGCGCGCCACCTCGCCGGGGACCTTGCCCAGCGGGGTCTGCCCGTCCAGCGAGCCCTCCGCCGTCACCACCAGATCGGCCCTGGCCAGCCGGGCGTCCAGGTCCAGCTGGTCGAGCAGCACCTCGAACCGCGGCCGCAGCCGGGCCCCGAGCGCCGCCAGCCCCGCGCCGAGCCCGCCGGAGGCACCCGTGCCCGGGTCCCCGCGCAGGTCGGTCGCGATCGGCCCCAGGTCCCGGTGCAGCATCGCCGCCCAGCGTTCCAGGGCCGTCGACAGCTCCTCGACCGAGGCCGGGTCCGCGCCCTTCTGCGGCCCGAAGACGCGGGCCACGCCGCGCGCGCCGCAGAGCACGTTGAACGGGTTGCAGGCCACCGTGAGCTCCGTGCCGGCCAGTCGCGGGTCGAGTCCCGCCGGGTCGATCCGGGCCAGCCTCAGCAGCGCCCGGCCGCCGGCCGGTAGGTCCCTGCCGGCGTGGTCGAGCAGCCGGACGCCCAGGGCCTGGAGGGCCCCGGCTCCGCCGTCCGAGGTGCCGGAGTCGCCGCAGCCGACCAGGATCCGTCGGGCGCCCGCGTCCAGCGCGGTCCGGATCAGCTCGCCGACGCCGTACGTGGTGGTGGCGCCCGGGTCGCGCCGGTCGGCGGGCACCAGCGAGAGCCCGGCGACCGCCGCCATCTCCACCACCGCCGTCGCGCCGGGGAGTAGCGCGAAATGGGAGTCCACCGGCTCGCCGACCGGTCCGGTGGCCGTCAGCGCCACGAGGCGCCCGCCGGCCGAGGCGGCCAGCGCCCGCGCGGTGCCCTCGCCGCCGTCGACCAGCGGCAGCAGGTCGATCTCGGCGCCGGGCGCGGCCCGGAGCAGTCCCTCGGCGATGGCCTCGGCGGCGCCCGCGGCGGAGAGCGACTCCTTCAGGCCGCTGGGCGCGACCAGGAAGCGGTGGGGGGGTCGGACAGGAATCACGGTCACTCCTTCGGGGGCCGGCGGCCCCGCCGCCCCTGTGGCGGCGTCGCGGACGGCGATGGGACGGGGTCGGGGCGGCATCAGGGGGACACGCCGAACAGCGGCCAGACGCCGAGCGCGAACAGCAGCACCAGGGCGGCGCTCAACGGGCCGAGCACCGCGGAGAGCCGTAGCAGATCGCCCGGCCGGTAGGTGGGCGTGCCGGGCACGTCGGCGAAGAGCGCCACCGGTTTGGCGGAGGCGGGCAGTGTGTGGCAGAAGCCGGCGGCCGCGGTCGAGGCCAGCGCCGCGGCCACCGGATCGACGCCGGAGGCGAGGGCGGAGGCGACCACCAGCGGCACCAGCACGCTGGACCGCGCGGAGCGGGACTGGAGGACCAGATGGGCCGCGGTGCTGATCGCGACCACGACGAGCAGGAAGAGCCAGGCCGGCACCCCCTCGCCGCCCGGCAGCCCGCCGACCAGCCATCCCGCCGCCCCCGACTCGGACAGCGCGACGCCCATCGCCATCGTCATCGCCATGAAGAGCAGCAGCGACCAGGGCACGGTGGCCAGCGCGTCCTTGAGCCGTATCGTGCCGAGCGAGGGCGCGGTCGCCACCACGGCGCCGATCAGCGCGACGAGCGCGGGCGGCACGCCGTGCAGCGGCTCGCTGCACCAGAGCGCCACCACCGTGGCGAGCAGCACCGCGCAGCGCGCCTCGCCCGGCTCCAGCGGCCCGGTCACCGGCTGCTCGCTGTGCGCCTGGAGGTCGTCGGCGGTGACCCGCACCGGGCCGCGGCGGTCGGCCCGCCGCGTGGTGGTCAGCAGCACGACCTCGGCGGCCAGATGCGAGGACACCACGGCCAGCGGCAGCCCGAGCAGCAGCCACTCGTGGAAGCCGATGCGCTCACCCGTGGTCTCCCACAGCACGGACACGGTGATCAGGTGCGCGCCGGCGCCGATCAGCGTGGCCATGGCGGACAGCAGGATCACGGTCGGGAACAGCAGCGCCAGCGCCACCACGAGCCGCTTGCGGTCGGCCAGCGCCCTGGCCAGCGCGAGGAAGACCGGCAGCGCGAGCGCCGCGCGTCCTGAGGTGGCGGGGATGGCGAAGGCGGTGACGACCAGGGCCGCGGTGGTCAGGTGCACCAGCTGCCGCACCGTGCGGGCCCCGGTGACCAGGAACGCGGCGGCCCGCCCGGCGAGCCCGCTGCGGGCGACGGCGGCGGCCAGCACGAAGGCGGATATCAGCAGCCAGACGGTCTCGTCACCCAGCGTGCTGAACAGCGCCTCCGCGCTGGTGACGCCGGTGGCGGTGAGCGCCACCCCGGCGCCGAGCGCCACGTAGGTGTCGTCGATCGGCGTGCCGACCCAGGCGCAGGTGGCCAGCACGAAGACGCCGAGCGTGATGCGCGCGTCGCCCTCGAGTCCGGGGAAGTTGCTCGGCACGAGCAGCAGCCCGCAGGCGGTCAGGGCCGCGCAGAGGGTGATCGCCTGACGGGTGGTGAGTGTCACGCGACCATCGTCCGAACGCGGGGTGAGCCGCGGATGAACCGTTCATGAGGGCGCCTTCATCCCGGCAGGCGGCGTCCCCGGCGCGTCCGTCCCACGGCGGCCTGGCGTGCGACCGCTCGCGGCTGGCGCCCGGGCTACCGGCGGTAGGGCGTCAGTTCGTCCACCTCGGGTCGGTGCGGGAGTCGGTAGCCCATGCCCCGCACCGTCTCCACCCGGTGCACGCCCAGCTTCTTGCGCAGCGCCCGCACGTACACGTCCACGATGTTCGACCCCGGGTCGAAGTCGTAGCCCCAGACGTGAGACAGGATCTGCTCCCGGGACAGCACCTGTCCGGGGTGCCGCAGGAAGAGTTCGAGCAGCACGAACTCGCGTGCGGTCAGGTCCACCACCGCGTCGCCGGCGCGCGCCTGCCGGGTGCGCAGGTCCAGGCTGAGGTCGCCGCTGCGCAGCACCGTGATCTCCGGCGCCCGGGCCGCCGTGCGCAGCCGGAGCCGCACCCGGGCCAGGAGTTCCTCGAAGCGGAACGGCTTGGTCATCCAGTCGTCCGCGCCGCCCTCCAGGCCGGCGACGGTGTCCCTGACCGAGTCCCGCGCGGTCAGCACGATCACCGGCGTGGTCACCCGCGCCTCCCGCATCTCGCGCAGCACCGTGAAGCCGTCCCGGCCCGGCAGCCCGATGTCCAGGACGATCAGGTCGAAGCCGCCGGTGCAGGCGTAGTCGAGCGCGGTGTCGCCGTCGGCGGCGACGGTGGTGATGAAGCCGTTGGCCTTGAGGCCCTTTTCGACGAAGGAGGCGATGCGCTCCTCGTCCTCGACGATGAGAATCCGGTTCACGGGGGTGACCCTTCCAGGACGAGTACAAAGGTGGCCCCGCCGCCGGGGGTGGGGCGCAGTTCCACCCGGCCGCGGTGGCCCTCGGCTATCGCCTTGACGATGGACAGGCCGAGCCCGGCGCCGCGCGAGCCGCGCCGGACCGCGCCGCCGCGGCGGAAGCGTTCGAAGATGACGGACGCCTCCTGGGCCGGCACGCCGGTGCCGCTGTCGGCCACGTACAGCTCCACCAGGCCGCGGGCGCCGCCGACCAGTCGGGAGCCGATCCGCACCGTCTGCCCCTGGGCGGTGTGCTGGACGGCGTTCTGTGCGAGTTGGACCATGGCCTGGGTGATGCGCTGGGCGTCCAGCACCACTTCGCAGCCGGCGACCTCGGGCAGTTCCCAGCGGCGGGCGCCCAGCGCCCTGGCCTTCACGAACACGTCGGCGGTGAGCTCGGCGAGCTGGACCGGCGCCGGCTGCACGAAGTCGGGCCGCTCGGCCCTGGCGAGCAGCAGCAGGTCCTCGACGATGCGGCTCATCCGGTCCAGTTCGTCGGTGACCAGGCGCAGCGTCTCGCGGCGTTCGGCGGCGCCCTCCGGGCCCTCGCCGAGGCTCATCAGCTCCAGGTGGCCACGGACGATGGTGATGGGGGTGCGCAGTTCGTGCCCGGCGTCGTCCACGAAGCGGCGCTGCGCGGTGAACGCCCGCTCCAGCCGGTCGAGCATGCCGTTGAACGTCTCGGCGAGGGCGGAGATGTCGTCCCGGCCGCGGACCGGGATGCGCCGGGTCAGGTCCTGTTCGGTCAGTTGGGCGGCGGTGGTCCGCACCAGCCGGACCGGCGCCAGGATGCCGCCGGCGACGGCCCAGCCGATGACGCAGGTCATCAGCAGCGCGACGCCGGAGATGGCGAGCAGCACGCTGACCACGTCCTCGGCCTCCGCGCGGCTGTGGTCGCTGTGGTAGGCGACGATGAACATGGCCTCGGGCTCGTCGGCGTCCGCCGCGATCTCGACCTTGACCCAGCGGACCTCGCCGCTGGGGCGGTGCAGGGTGCCCGAGCCTGCGGGGTCGTCGGCGATCAGCTCCAGCGAGGCGGCGTCCTGGTACAGCGGCAGGTCCGACGGGATCTCGCGCGGCTGCCTGATCACGGTGGGGCTCGGCTCGTGGCGGATCAGGCCGAGCAGTTCCTCGTCCGGGTCGGGGTACTGGCGTTCCAGGTAGACGGCCAGCAGCCGGCGGGCCTCGGTGAACGGCTGGCCGGTGTCGGGGTCGAGGCCGCGGGCGACGAAGTTGTCGAACTCCGAGGCCTCCTGCGCGAGTATCTGCGCCACCCGCTCGTTCACGTCGCTCAGCAGGATCGAGCGAGTGGTGAGCACGACGGTGGTGAGGGCGACCGCCATGACGGCCACCAGCCAGAGCAGAATGCGGAACCGGGCGGAGAGCGGCGAGGGCCCCCGGGCACGGTCACCCGTCGTCGTCGGCGTCCTCGTCGCCTCCGTCGTTGCCGTCGTCGGCGGTGTCGTCGTTGTTGTCGTTGCCGTCGTCCGTGTCGTCTCCTTCGTCGCCGAGGGGTCCCTCGGTGGCGGAGGGCGCCGGCACGACTTCCTCATGGGGCTCGTTCGACTCATCGGGCTGATGTGACTCGCTGGGGTCGGATGACGGTCCGGTGGACGCGTCGCCGTCGGGTGGCGCGGTGGACTCGGCGTCGCCGCCGGTGGGGGTGCCGTCCCGCGGGTCCTCCAACTCCACCTCGGAGGGTACCGACGGCTTCTCGGGCTCGTCGCTGAGCAGGTAGCTGGTGCCGGCGATGCCGACGGGTATCAGGACGACGGCTGCCAGGGTCGCCATGCGGTGCGAGAAGGTCATGCCCACCAGGCTGCTGGTCGACTGCGTGCCGCCGGATGAAGGGAAGATGAAGGAGTTCTCATCTGGATCCCGCCCTCGGTGACGTCACGTGCTGTGCTTGTATGGTCCTGTGACTGCCGAGGAAGCGCCCCAGGCGATCGACGACAGCGTGTCGCATGTCGCCCGCATCTGGAACTACTGGCTGGGCGGCAAGGACAACTACGCCGTGGACCGCGAGGTGGGTGACCAGATCCTGGCCATCCTCCCCGAGGTCGCCACGCTGGCCCGCACCTCCCGGGCGTTCCTGGCCCGCGCCGTCCGCTATCTGGCCGGCGAGGCGGGCATCCGCCAGTTCCTGGACATCGGCACGGGCCTGCCGACGGTGGACAACACCCACGAGATCGCGCAGCGGGTGGCGCCCGAGTCCCGCGTCGTCTACGTGGACAACGACCCGCTGGTGCTCGCGCACGCCCGCGCGCTGCTCACCAGCACGCCCGAGGGCGTCACCGCGTACATCGACGCCGACCTGCGCGACCCCGCCGCCATCCTGCGCCGGGCCGCCCGGACCCTGGACCTCGACCGGCCGGTCGCGCTGATGCTGATGGGCATCGTGGAGTTCGTCACCGACGACGACGAGGCGTACGGCATCGTCGGCGCGCTGCTCGACGCGCTGCCCTCCGGCAGCTTCCTGACGCTGTACGACGGCACCAACGTGGTGCACAAGGAGGCGTCCGACCGGATCGTCGAGCTGTGGAACGCCAGCGGCTCCGCGTCGCTGGTGCTGCGCACGCCCGAGGCCATCGGCCGGTTCTTCACCAACTCGGGTCTCGAGCTGGTGGAGCCGGGCATCGTCTCCTGCTCCCACTGGCGGCCGGAGCCGACGCCGTTCGGGCCGCCCGACGCGGTGGACGCCTTCTGCGGCGTCGGCCGCAAGCCCTGACCGCACCCCGCGCGCGAGGTCAACGGGCGCGGGACGCCACCACGTCGGCCGACGGCACCCGGTCCAGCACGATGCCGAAACGGTCGCGGTAGGCGGCCAGCACGGCCGCGTCGTCGGCGAGTTCGGCCTCGCGCCGGCCGCCGGCGTCCGTCGTCACCAGCGTGCGACCGCTCAACGTGATCCGCCCGGTCTCGGTGAGCAACGTGCACACCGGCGACCGTGTGAAATGCGAACGCGGCGAGGTGCGCTGCCACCAGCAGGCCATCTCGAAGTCGGAGAGCGCGCGCGGACGTCGCTCCAGCCGGTACTGCGGCTCGCCGTCCCGGTGGACGTCCAGGTCGCCGTCCGGGCCCTCGACGATCCGGAACACCCCGCCGGGATCGCGCTGGTCGCCGCGCTCGTCGAGCAGCAGCGGATGGGTGCTGTGCCGCCCGAAGCCCACGTCCACCAGCCACGGCCCGCTGCCGTCCGCGGCTTCGACGCGCAGCGCGAGGTGGTCGAACGGCGGGCCCAGCCGTTCGCCGCCGAAGACGCCGGCGGCGAGCAGCGTCACCCGGTACCCCAGGGTGGTGAGCAGTGCGGCGAAGGCGCCGTTCAGCTCGTAACAGAACCCGCCGCGCCGGGCCACCGTCACCTTGTCCACCAGGTCCTTCGGCGTCAGCACGATCTCCTCGCCGAGATGGATGCTCAGGTTCTCGAACGGCACGCCGCGCAGGTGCCGTTCGTGCAGCTCCCGCAGCGCCGCCGCGTCCGCCGCGGCGGGACGCTCCACCCCGAGCCGCACCAGATACGCGGCCACCTGCCCGGCACCCACCCGAAGATCCGTCATGCCTCCGTTATCTCATCCTCCCGCGTCCCCGTCATCGCCCCCGGGACCTACGCCTCGACCTACCTCCGTGGTCGACCGGCGGCCGAAGGCGGTCCCGCCCGGGGTGGCCTCCCGGGCGGGACGGATCGGAGGTGCTAGGCGGCGATCTGCGCGGCCACGTCGGCGGAGTAGGTGGTCAGTCGGACGTAGACGCCGGGGGCGTCGGGGCGGGCGCAGCCCTCGCCCCAGGAGACGACGCCGGCCAGCACGCCGTCGATCACCAGCGGCCCGCCGCTGTCGCCCTGGCAGGTGTCCACGCCGCCCTCGGGCAGGCCGGCGCAGACCATGGTCGCGGCGTCGTACTGCACCGTGAAGTCCTCGTAGGCGGCCTCGCAGTCCGCGTCCGAGACGACCGGAACCTCGGCGGTCATCAGCTGGTCGGCGACGGGCCCGTTCTCCCCGAGCCGGCCCCAACCCAGGAGGCGGGTCATGGTGCCGGGGGCGTAGAGGCCGGTGTCGGTCGGCGCGACGAACGGCACCGGCTCGTACGGCATCTCCTCGGTGAGGGTGATCACGGCCACGTCGGCCACGTTGGTGTCGCCGTCGTAGTCCGGGTGTATCCAGAAGTCGCCGACCTGCACCTCCGTGCCGCTGGTGCCCTGGCGCTCGTCGCGCCCGCCGACGACGATCAGCTGGCTGGGCGACAGGCCGCTCACGCAGTGGGCGGCGGTGACGACCTTCGTCGGCGCCACGAGGGCGCCGCCGCACCGCGGCACCACGCCGGTCGAGACCTGCATGACGTACGGGTAGTCGTCGGTGGTCGCCGGGGTACCGCCCACCACGCGGGTGGTGGGCTGTTCGGTGGCGGCCGCGGGCACGGCGACCGTGGTGGCGATGACGGCGGAGAAGACGGCGGCGGCCAGGGCGAACGCTGCCCTGGCGCGGCGTCGGAACTGGACTGTCATGCTGCTCCCTCACTGTGGTTCGAGGCGTGACGCTGTGGTCACGACTGCGCCTGGCGACGCCGCTGGGCGGCGGCGGCCAGGCAGTGAGGACGCTAGTTGCGCGTTTTGCGTGCGAAAATGTACGAACGTGCCACCATCTGGGCTGTTCCGAGAGCACGGTGGGCCCGGGCGATGATCGGAAACGCGCCGTCAGGTCATGGGCCAGGCACGGGTGCAGAGGACGAGGCGGTAGCCGTCGGGGTCCAGGATCGTGGTGCCCCAGGTGTTCCAGTACGGGTTGGAGTGCGCCACCCGCGCGCCGCCGTGGCTGGTGAGGCGGGCGACGAGGTCGTCGGGAACCGGGCCGTCGAGGTAGATGACCAGAAGGTCCTCCTCGGTGGGCCGGGGTGCCACGGGCTCGGCCACATCGTGCACCAGTTCCAGATGCCAGGTGGCCTCGGGCCAGCCCAGCATCAGCAGGGAGTGCTCGCCCGGCTGGTCGCCACCCTCGATCCGCCAGAGCACCGAGAGGCCCAGCCCCGCGCACCAGAAGCGTTCGGCCGCGGCGAGGTCGCGGGACGGGCGGGCGATCCGGACGTGGGCCTGGGCGAGGCTGGCGGCGTCGGCGGGCATGGTGCTCCTTCGTGCGGTGCGGCTGCCGGTCGAGCGTAGGAGCGCCCCCGCCGGCACCGCATCGGGCCCCGGACCCTGACCGCCCTCGGGCCCCGGACCTAGGGCCACGGCGGCCCGGGCGGCCGGTGCGCGGTCCGCGCCCGGCGATCCAGTACGGTCTCTGGAGTCTCCGCCGCCGGCCGCCGCCCGGCGTGGGACACGGGACATCGAAGACCTGCGACGAAGAGGCCACGTGAGCACTGCGGAAGCGCTCCTTCTCGGTGTCGTGGAGGGACTCACCGAGTTCCTCCCCGTCTCCAGCACCGGGCATCTCACCATCCTGGAGCGCCTCCTGGGGTACTCCACGGACGACCCCGACATCACCGCGTTCACGGCGATCATCCAGGTCGGGGCGGTCCTGGCCACGCTGCTGTACTTCCGCGCCGACTTCCGGCGGCTGATCGGCGCGTGGTTCCGGGGCGTGCTGCGGGCCCAGGGGCGGAACGACCCCGACTACGCGCTGGCGTGGGCCGTCGTCCTCGGCGCGGTCCCGATCGGGATCGTCGGCCTGCTCTTCAAGGACACGATCGAAACCACCCTGCGCAGCCTGTGGTTCGTCGGCTCCGCCCTGCTGCTGTGGAGCGCGGCCATGTGGTACGCCGACCGGAGGGGCGCCCAGAACCGCGTCGAGAAGGACGTGACCTGGAAGGACACCCTGGTCATCGGGCTCGTGCAGTGTCTGGCGCTCGTCCCCGGCGTGTCCCGCTCGGGCGCCACGATGTCGGCCGGTCTGCTGCGCGGGCTCGACCGGGTCACGGTCACCCGGCTGTCGTTCTTCCTCTCCGTGCCCGCGCTCACCGCGGCGGGCGGATTCCAGTTCGTCACCGAGTTCGACGCCATCACCCACGGCGTCGGCTGGCGGGCGACGATCGTCGCGACGGTGGCCAGCTTCGCCGTCGCCTACGTCGCCGTCGCCTGGCTGCTGAAGTTCATCGCCCGGCACAGGTACACGCTCTTCATCAACTACCGCGTGATACTGGGCGCCGGTCTGCTCGTCCTGCTGGCCACCGGCACGCTCAGCGCCACCTGAGCCCGCGACGCGCCGATGCCCCGACGCCGGCGGTGGCCGGCGTCGGGGCATCCCCCCGTTCTCGGTTCGGTGCTCGGGCGCTGTGGGTCAGACGGCGCCTAGCGGCCGGCCGAGACCGGGGTCCGGTCGGGCTGGGGCGCGGGCCGCGGCTGTTCGCCGTGCTCCAGGCGGGGCAGCCAGCCCAGCCAGCGCGGCAGGTACCAGTTCCGCTCGCCGAGCAGCGCCATCACCGAGGGCAGCAGCACCATCCGCACCAGCGTCGCGTCCACCAGCACCGCGGCCGCCAGGCCGACGCCCATCTGCTGCATGTCCTGCATCTGCAGCAGGGCGAAGACCGAGAACACCGCGATCATGATGGCCGCCGCGCCGGTCACCGAACCGGCGGTGGCGCGGATGCCCTCGCGGATGGCCTCCCGGGTGGCCAGGCCCCGGTCGTGCGCCTCGCGGATCCGGGAGACCACGAAGACGTGGTAGTCCATGGACAGGCCGAAGAGGATCACCAGCACGAACAGCGGCATCCACGCCTCGATCGCGCCGGCCGGCTCCATGCCGAGCGTCTCCGCGCCCCAGCCGTGCTGGAAGACGGCGGTCATCACGCCGTACGCCGCGCCCACGGACAGCAGGTTGAGCACGATCGAGACGAGCGCGATCGGCACCGAGCGGAAGCAGAGCAGCATCAGCACGAACGTCACGGCGGCGATGTAGAGCAGCACCGGGGCGATGTCGCCGCTGAGCTGGTCGGTGAAGTCGATCGACTCGGCCAGGGCCCCGCCGACGTACGCCTCGTCGGTGACCTGCGCGAAGGCGTCGGGGACCAGGTCGTCGCGCAGGGTGTCGAGGGCGTCCCGGGAGACGTCGTCCGAGCCGTTGCCGTCCAGCGGCACGTCGATGACGGTCACGTTCACGGACTCGTGCACGGTGGTGGTCGGGGTGCCGAACGCGTCGGAGGACGCCACCGCGTTCTCGAGGTCGGCGACCGCCGCCCGCACCTCGGGCGAGGTCACGTCGTCGGCGCGGACCACGACCTCGGCCGGTTCGGGGCCGCCGGGGAAGGCGCCGGTGATCTCCGTGTACGCCACGGTCAGCGGCGATTCGGAGCCGAACTGCTTCTCCAGGCCGAGGTTCTCCGTCTTCATGCCGAACGCGGGGGCGCACAGCACCAGCAGCGCGGCGCCCGACACCACCGCGAACGCCTTGGGCGACGCGAGCACCGGGCGCATCAGGCGCCCCGAGATCCCGCCGCTGGCGTGGGCCCGCCGGCTGCCGCGCCCGCGCCGGTTCAGCAGCGGGATGCGGCCGGCGTCGATGCGGTCGCCGAGCCAGGAGAGCATGGCGGGCAGCACGGTGACCGAGCCGAGCATGGCCACCAGCACCACCAGGATGGTGGCGACGGCGAAACCGTGGAAGAGCAGCAGCCCGGACAGGAACATGCCGGACATGGCGACCGCCACGGTCAGCCCGGAGATCAGCACCGCGCGGCCGCTGGTGGCCGCCGCGATCCGCAGCGCGGTCTGGGCGTCCCGGCCCGCGGCCCGCTCGTCGCGCTCCCGCCGCAGGTAGAACAGGCAGTAGTCGACCCCGACGGCGAGTCCCACCAGGAACATCACGGAGTTGGTGGTCTCGAACATCGGCACCCGGTGGCTGGCCAGCGCCAGCAGCCCGAACGTGCCCACGCAGGCCGTCAGCGCCAGGAAGACGGGCAGCAGCGCGGCGACGACCGCGCCGAAGACCACCAGCAGGATGCCGAGCGCCAGCGGCACGGCCGTCATCTCGGCGGTCCTGAAGTCCTCGGAGAGCAGGTCGCCGAGCGCCTTCTCGCCGGTGGCGTCGCCGAACTGGTGGATCTCCACGCCCTGGTCCGCGAACGCCTCCTCGGTGGCCGCCACGGCCTCCATCACCGGCTCCACCCGGTCCGCCGCGGTGTCGGGGTCGCCGGCCATGTCGAAGGAGATCAGCGCCTCACGGCCGTTCTCGGACCGGACCGGATCGGCCAGCCGCTCCGTCTCGCCGGTCTCCACCAGGCGGCCCGCCAGATCGTCTGCCGCCGCCCGCCAGCCGTCCGGCTGGTCGCTGCGCAGCATGACCAACTCGCTCGACGGCGGGGTGAGGTTGGCCTCCTCCAGGATCTCGGCGGCGCGCATCGAGTCCCCCGCGCCGTTCTCCGAGTCCGACATCTCGCTGAAGCCCGAGCCGCCGCCGACCACGGCGGCGAGCACCACGAGGAGCAGCCAGCCGAAGATCGCGGTCTTCCGGTGCCGCGTGCTCCAGCCACCCAGGCGCGTGGCCAGCCCTCGTTGCGGGGGCCCTGAATCAAGTCCGTTCGTCATGCCCCTGACGCTAGAAACACGGCGGCGCGCTCCCCAGCCGGTCAGGACCCCGGTCGGCGGGAGGCAGGGCGACGGACGGGGGTGGTGCGAGGTACACCCCCGGGGGTGGGGCTCCCCTACTCGGCCGGCGGGATCCCGGCGCGCCGGGCCAGGGCCACGGCGGCCAGGGTGGAGTGCACGCCCAGCTTGCTCAGCACGTTCTGCATGTGGGTGCGGACGGTGTGCGGGGAGAGGTAGAGCCGCTCGGCGACCGCCTTGCGGCCGAGGCCCGCCAGCATGCAGCGCAGCACCTCGAGCTCGCGGGGGGTGAGGGACTCCACCAGCCGTTCGTGCTCGTCCCGGTGCCGGCGCTCGCGGGTCAACTCGCGCAGCACGCCGGTCAGCAGCGCCGGCGGCACGTGCGTCTCGTCGCGGAGCACGCCGCGCAGCACCTGGAGCAGACGGGCCAGCGAGCTGTCCTTGGCGACCCAGCCGCAGGCGCCCGCGGCGAGCGCCTGGGCGGCCCGGAACGGGTCGTCATATGCCGCGAGCATGACAGATCGGATGCCGGGATAACGCTGGTGCGCCGCGGCCAGGAGCGAGGGGCCGCCGCCCGACTCGCCGCCCACGCCGCCGGTCGCCGCCTCGCCGCCCACGGACGCCGGGCCTCCGGACTGGAGGTCACCCCGCCCGTCGGGTGCGGAAAGGATCGCGCCGTCCAGGTCCACGTCCATCAGCAGGACGTCGAAGGGGTGTTCGTTGGCCGCGCGGGCCCGCTCCATCAGGTGCAGCGCGGCGGGCACGCTGCCCACGGCCGTCGCCTCCACGTCCTGCTCCGCGGTGAGCGCGGTAGCCAGCGATTCGGCGAAGATGCGGTGCTCGTCAACCACGAGCACCCGGACTCGATCCACAGCGACCCCTGGGACGCGCCTGATACGGGAAACGCGCTGGGGCTCGGTGGGCGCGGCGCACCGTACCTCGACTCCGCTCAACCGCACGGCCGCCGCCGTCCGGCATCGGCGTCGGGCCGTGGGCGTCGCACCCACCTGTCTCGCCCCCTGATGATTAGCACCAGCCCCCACCGGTGCTGATCTCAGACTACGGCCGCGGGCCGATGGCGGAAGGGATTTCGCCAAAGTGGTCGTATCGATAAAGTCACAATCCGGAACGGGTGTTCAGGCCGGGCGATCAGGGTAGGGCGCCCCTGCGGGCGCCCGCCGAGGGAAGCGCCTCGAAGATGCGTGGCCGACGATGACCGGCCGCGTCGAAGGCCGCCGTCACCGCCTCGCCGATCGCCGCGGTGGCGTCCGCCTCCACGAGCACGATCGCCGAGCCGCCGAAGCCGCCGCCCGTCATCCGGGCGCCGAGCGCGCCCGCCTCGGTGCTCGCCGCCACCACCAGGTCCAACTCCGGGCAGGAGACGGCGAAGTCGTCGCGGAGCGAGGCGTGGCCCTCCGTCAGCACCGGGCCGATCTCCCGGGGACGGCCGGCCTCCAGCAGCTCGATGACCCGTTCCACCCGGCGGTCCTCGGTGACCACGTGCCTGACCCGGCGCCGGATCACGCCGTTGTCCAGCCCGGTGGCGTCCAGCCGGGCCAGGGCCGCGTCCAGGTCCGGGTACGCCACGTCGCGCAGCGCCGGCACGCCGAGGGCGACGGCGCCCGCCTCGCATTCGGCGCGCCGCTGCCCGTAGGCGCCGTCGGCGTGCGCGTGCTTCACCTGGGTGTCCATCACCAGCAGCCGCAGTCCCTCGGCGGCCATGTCGAACGGGACCTGCCGGCTGCTCAGATCGCGGGTGTCGAGGTACAGCACGTGCCCGGCGGCGCAGCAGGCGGACGCCATCTGGTCGAGGATGCCGCAGGGCATGCCGACGAAGTCGTTCTCCGCGCGCTGGGAGTGGCGGGCCAACTCCTCGGGGGTCAGGCCGAGGCCGTTCAGCTCGCTGAGCGCCAGGGCGGTGACGACCTCCAGCGCGGCGGACGAGGACAGTCCCGCGCCGGTCGGCACGTCGGACTCGACGTACAGGTCGGCGCCCCCGAGCCGGTGGCCGGCGCCGAGCAGCACCCAGGCCACGCCGGCCGGGTAGCCGGCCCAGCCCTTCACGGTGCCGGGGGTGAGGCCGTCCAGCGAGAGCTCCACCGTGGGTCCCGGCACGTCCCGGGAGTGCACCCGCAGGAGCCGGTCGGCGCGGCGCGAGGCGGTGATGGTGGTGATGTGCGGCAGCGCCAGCGGCATGACGAAGCCGTCGTTGTAGTCGGTGTGTTCACCGATCAGGTTGGCCCGGCCCGGGGCCGCGAAGAAGCCCTCGGGCTCGGTGCCGAACAGCTCCCGGTGCCGGGCGGCCGCGTGCGCCGCCCGGTCGAGCTCGCCGCGGTCGTCCTGGGTGGTGGTCATGGGGTGCGGTCTCCCTCGGTGGCGACGCGCTGGGCGAAGGCCCAGGCGTCGGCGATGATCGTGGCCAGGTCGGTGCGGCTGGGACGCCAGCCCAGGCGCTGCCGGGCCCGGTCGGCCGAGGCCACCAGCACGGCGGGGTCGCCGGCCCGGCGGTCGGCGGCGGTCTCCGGGATCGGGTGGCCGGTCACCTGGCGCGCGGCCGCGACCACCTCGCGGACCGAGAAGCCGTTGCCGTTGCCGAGGTTGCAGATCAGATGCTCGCCGGGGGTGGCCGCGTCCAGGGCCAGCAGGTGCGCCTCGGCGAGGTCGTCGACGTGGATGTAGTCGCGCACGCAGGTGCCGTCCGGGGTCGGGTAGTCCGTGCCGTAGACGGAGATCGACTCCCGCCGGCCCTGGGCGACCTGGAGCACGATGGGGATCAGGTGGCTCTCCGGGTCATGCCGCTCCCCCAGCCACCCGGAGCCGCTCGCGGCCTCCGGGGCGTGCGCGCCGGCCACGTTGAAGTAGCGCAGCGAGACGGCGGCCAGGCCGTGCGCGGCGGCCTCGCTGGTGATCATGTGGTCGACGGCGAGCTTGGAGGCGCCGTACGGGTTGGTCGGGGCGGTCGGGAAGTCCTCGGTGATCGGGCTGCCGGCCGGCTCGCCGTAGACCGCGGCGGTGGAGGAGAAGACCAGGGTGCGCACGTCGGCGTCGCGCATCGCGCGGAGCAGCTCCAGGGTGCCGCCGACGTTGTTGCGCCAGTACTTCTCCGGGTTGGTCACGGACTCGCCGACCTGGGAGCAGGCGGCGAAGTGCAGCACGGCGTCGTAGCTGCGGTCCAGCCACTTGCCGGCGTCCTGGATCCGGCCCTCGACGAACTCGGCGCCCGGCGGCACGCCCTGGGCGAATCCGGTGGTGAGGTCGTCCAGGACGGTCACCTGGTGCCCGGCGGCCAGCAGATGCCCGGCCACCACACCGCCGACGTACCCTGCGCCGCCCGTCACGAGATACTTCACTGCCCGCTCGCCACCTCTCGCAGCCGGTCGGCCGCCGCCTCCGGCAGAACATCGCTGACAAAGGCACCCATGCCCGACTCCGAGCCGGCCAGGTACTTGAGCTTTCCGGGGCTGCGCCGGATGGTGAACAGCTCCAGGTGCAGCGCGAAGTCGTCGCGCGCACCCGCCGGAACGCCCTCGGTGCCGATCGGCGCCTGGTGCCAGCCGGAAATATACGGGGTGGGCGGGGCCTCGGGGCCGAAGAGCCGGTCGAACCTGCGCAGCAGATCCAGGTACAGCTTGGGGAACTCGGCGCGTTCCGCCTCGTCCAGCGCGAGCAGGTCGGGCACCCGGCGCTGCGGATAGAGGTGCACCTCGTAGGGCCAGCGGGCGGCCTCCGGCACGAAGGCGGTCCAGTGCCGCCCGTCCAGCACGACGCGACGGCCGGCGACGCGTTCGGCGTCGAGCACCTCGTCGAAAAGGTTGCCCCCGGTGTCGCGGCGGTGCTCGGCGACCCGGCGCAGCATCCGCTCGGTGACGGGCGTGACGTAGGGGTAGGCGTAGATCTGGCCGTGCGGGTGACCCAGGGTCACGCCGATCTCCGGGCCGCGGTTCTCGAAGCAGTAGATCTGGCGGACGCCCGGCTGCTCCCTGAGCTCGGCGGTGCGGTCGATCCAGGCGTCCAGCACGAGCGCGGCCTGCGGTTCCGTCAGGCCCGCGAAGGACGCCTCGTGGTCGGAGGTGAAGCAGACGACCTCGCAACGGCCCAGATCGCCGCTGAACGACGGGAACCGGTTCTCGAAGACCACGACCTCGTAGCTCTCCGCCGGGATCTCGCTCAGCCGGTCGCCCCGGGACGGGCAGAGCGGGCACTGGTCCGCGGGCGGGTGGTAGGTGCGGCCCTGCCGGTGCGCGGCGTAGCCAACATGCTCCCCGAGGAGTGCGTTGAACCGCACCTCGGAGCTGGTGGCCGCGGGCGTGAGCGGCCGCCGGTCGATGGCGTCACGGGCCGCTCCGTCGTGTGAGTCGTAATAGATGAGCTCACGGCCGTCCGCCAGTCGGGTCGCGGTTCGCTTCATGTCTTTCGCCTGCCCCCTGGGGCGCCACTCGAACAGAATTAAACATAATGAAGCATGCGACTACAGCATTCGTCAAAGGGTGGGGTGCAGAAAAGAAGATCGATGAGGCTTCAGTCGCGGCGATCGGAGGGGAACGGAGTGACCGGAGTGACCGGAGTGACCGGGGCGGCCGGCGGGACCGCGGGGAGATGGTCGAGCAGCCGGGTGCGCACGGCCAGCGCCGCCGCCTCCAACCGGGAGGCGGTGCCCAGCTTGGTCAGCAGCCGCTGCACGTGGGTGCGCGCCGTGCTCGGCGCGACGCCGAGACCCGCGGCGATCCGCCGGGTGTCCTCGCCCTCCACGATCCGCACCAGCACGTCGGCCTCGCGGTCCGTCAGCAGCCCCGCGAGCCTGGCGCCCTCCGCGTCCGGCGCGCTACGCGGATTGAGCAGCTCCGCGAACGCCTCGCGCAGCAGCTGCGGCGACACCGCCGCCTCCCCGGCCCGCGCCTTCACCATGGCGCGTTCCACACCCTCGATGCGCTCGTCGTGCCTGACGTAGCCGCGGGCCCCCGCGGCGAACGCGGCCGCGACGCCGAGCGGCTGGGGCACCGGACCCAGCACCACCACCGCGACCCGCGGCGCCTCGCGCCGGATCCGCGGCAGCGGCTCCAGCGCCCCGGGCTCCTCCGGGTGGGCGGCGCCCAGCAGGCAGACCTCCGGCTGCTTGCTGACCACCAGCTCGGCGGCCCGGGACACCGGCGCGCCGGCGCCCAGCACCCGGTGCCCGCGCACCCGCAGCGCCGAGGCCAGGGCCTCGGCCACCAGCCGTCGGTCGTCGACGACCACGACACGTACGCTCATCACGCCTCACCCATCGTGGCCGCCGTCGGAGCCGGTTCAGCGATAGACCAGAGTGGCCTCGCGCTCCTCCAGGTCACCTTCGTAGAAGGCCTCGGTGAGCATCAAGAGGGTGTTGTCGTGCCAGATCAGGCGCAGCTCCTGCGGATCGGTCGGAGAACCCGCCGCCGACTCCACCGCCGAGGCGGCCGGATCGAGGGTCATCAGCGGGGTGGCCTCCTCCGTCGCGGGGTCGATGGCCACCACCATGCCCGGACGTGAGTCGTCCCAGGTGTCCCGCTGGTACGCCAGGATCCTGCCGTCCTCGACCGCGAACGGCCGGATCTCCCGGAAGGCGTCCGAGGACGGGCCACCGTCCGAGTCGTCGGGCCCGACCTCGTAGAGCGGCTGACCGCTGCTCAACTCGAAGGCGACCACCGCGTTCTCCTCGCCCGACGTGCTGCTCGCCAGGTACAGGAAGCCGTCGTGGACCACGGACATCTTGCAGTCGTTCAGCGTGTTGATCATGCAGGGCGACTTGTAGTGGTCGATGTCGTAGTCCAGGGCGTGCGAGATCTCCTGGTGGTTCTCGTCGATGACGAAGATGCTCTCCTGCTCGATGTCGTCGTCCAGCCAGGCGGTGACCACCAGCGGATCGATCGAGACGACGGAGTGCACCCTCAGCTCCCTGCCCTGGTACTCCGGGCCGTACTCCCACTCCCAGAGCTCGTCACCCGCCTCGTCGGTGGCGCGGATGCTGCCGCCCTCGTCGCCGACGAAACCGCACGAGGTCTGCGAGACGAACAGGTCGTCGAACACCGCGTACGCCACCTCCGGGCAGTCCTCCTCGGAAGACGTGGTCCACAGCTGCTCGCCCGAGGCGGCGTCGTATCCGGCGCCTCCGGTGCCCCAGCCGAGCGCGATGGTGTCGCCGAGGAACGCGGGATACGTGGTGTCCGTGAGATAGCCGGCGTCCAGCTCCAGGGGGATGGTGTTGATCTCCTCGCCGGCGGCTATGTCGATCACCGTGAGCACCTCGCAGTCCCGGCCCTGGAGCACCGCGATGCGGTCCGCCGAGGCGGTCGGCGAAGCGTTGCAGTCGCCGCCGCTCAGCTCCAGCGGAATGCGCCACGCCTCCTCGCCGGTCTCCAGGTCGTACCCGGCGACCGCGTCGTCCAGGGTCCGCACCAGGGTGTCGCCGGATATCCAGCTGCCGCGGGCGCCGAGGATGATGTCCTCCGCGCTGACGTCGGGCCCGGCCGTCTGCCAGGCCAGGGCGGCGGCGACCGGCTCGGCGGGCAGGTCGCCCTCCCCGCTGTTCCCCCCGCCGCCGTCGCCGTCGCCCGTCGTGGGGTCGGCGCTGGGCTTCTTCTCGTCGTCGCCGGAGAACACCAGCACGGCGCCGCCCCCGGCCGCCAGCAGCAGCACGAGCACGGCGGCCACGATGAGGGCGATGCGCGAGCCGTTGGCCTTGCCCTGGCCGGGCGGCGGCGTGCCCGGCAGGCCCGCCATGCCGGGCATGGGGGCACCTCCCAGGCCCCCAGGGCCTGGGGGAGGACCCCAACCGGGGGGCATGGCCCCCGGCGGCGGCGTGTGGCTCGGGCCGTACGGTCCCGGCGGGGCCGCGGCGCCGAAGCCCTGGCCGCCGGGCGGCGGCGGCTGCGGGTACCCGTAGGGCGGCTGGCCCTGCGCGTGCGGCTGCTGCGGCCCGGGCGGTGCCGGCTGCGGGCCCGGCCCCGGCTGCTGCGGATAGCCGTACGGGCCCTGCGGCGCTGCCGGGTGCGGCGCCGGCTGCTGCGCGGGCTGGCTCGGCGGCTCCGGGGCCTTCCGCACCGGCTGCGGGGACGGCGGGGGCGTCTGCTGCGGGTAGCCGTAGCCCGGCTGGCCCGGCTGGCCGGCGGGCGGCAGCGGCGGGGCGGACGGCGGCGTGTTGGGCGCCGGCGGCGGGGTCTGCGGGCCGAAGCCGCCACCCGGGGACGCGCCATGCTGAGGCTGGTGCGATGGCGGTGGCTGCGACATGACTTCCCCCTGAACCGGACGCTGGAAGGAACACCCGGTGCTGGCCCGGTGATCGGCGCGACCGGTGGGATCGGCGCGATCAGATCTCTGTGAGCAAAGCCCTTTTTACCACCGGACTGTGACACTGGCCCGGCCGGTTCCGTCCGGTACCCGGTCGTGACCCGTCCGAGATCTCCCCGGGCGGCGGCCCTCCCCCAGGCCCTGAGGGCCTGGGAGGTGCCCCATGCCGGCCGACCGGCTCACGCCTCCTCGGCCAGCTCCAGCCAACGCGTCTCCAACTCGTCGCGCCGTTCGCCGAGTTCCCGAAGTCGGGCGTCGAGCCCCGCGATCCGTTCGAAGTCCGTGGCGTGTTCCGCCATCTCGCCGTGCAGCTCCGACTCCTGCTCGCCGAGCCGGTCCAACTGCCGCTCGATGCGCTGGATCTCCTTCTGCGCCGCGCGGGCCAGCCGGGCCGCCGGCTTGGCCGGGGCGGCCGCCGCCGCGGCCTTCCCTGCCGCCGGGGCCGGTGCCCGCCCCTCCGCCTGCCGCAGCCCCGCGCGCCGTTCCAGGTACTCGTCGATGCCCCGCGGCAGCATCCGCAGCGTGCCGTCGCCGAGCAGCGCGAACACCTGGTCGGTGACCCGCTCGACGAAGTAGCGGTCGTGGCTGACGACCACCAGGGACCCCGGCCAGCCGTCCAGCAGGTCCTCCAGCTGCGCCAGCGTCTCGATGTCCAGGTCGTTCGTCGGCTCGTCGAGGAACAGCACGTTGGGCTCGTCCATCAGCAGCCGGAGGATCTGCAGCCGCCGCCGTTCACCACCGGACAGGTCGCCGACCGGGGTCCACTGCCGCTCCTTGGTGAAGCCCAGGCGCTCGCACAGCTGCGAGGCGGTCATCTCCCGAGCACGGCCCAGGTCGACGCGGGAGCGCACCTGTTCGACCGCCTCCAGCAGCCGCCACTCGGGGTTCAGCTCGGCGACCTCCTGCGACAGGTACGCCAGCCGCACGGTCCGGCCGACGGTGACCCGGCCGGCGTCGGCCCGGCCGGCGGCCAGCGCGCGCAGCAGCGTCGTCTTCCCCGCGCCGTTCACGCCCACCAGGCCCACCCGGTCGCCGGGCCCCAGCTGCCAGGTCAGCCGCGACAGCAGCGTCCGGGCGTCGGGCCCCTGGCCGGCGCGGAGGGTGACGTCCTCCAGCTCGTACACCGTCTTGCCGAGCCGCGCGCTGGCGAACCTGACCAGCTCGCCGCTGTCCCGGGGCGGCGGCACGTCCGCGATCAACGCGGTGGCCGCCTCGATCCGGAACCGCGGCTTGCTGGTGCGCGCCGGCGCGCCGCGGCGCAGCCAGGCCAACTCCTTGCGCATCAGGTTCTGCCGCCTGGCCTCCTCGCCCGCCGCGATGCGCTCCCGCTCGGCGCGGGCGAAGACGTAGTCGCTGTAGCCGCCGTCGTAGTGGTGCACGGCGCCGCGCTGCACGTCCCACATGCGGGTGCAGACCTGGTCGAGGAACCAGCGGTCGTGGGTGACCACCACCAGCGCGGAACGGCGGGCCCGCAGGTGCTCGGCGAGCCAGGCGATGCCCTCGACGTCGAGATGGTTGGTCGGCTCGTCCAGCACGATGAGGTCCTGCTCGGCGATCAGCAGCGCGGCCAGCGCCACCCGGCGGCGCTCGCCGCCGGACAGCGGGCCGATCACCGTGTCCAGGCCCTGCGGCAGGCCCGGCAGGTCGAGGCCGCCGAAGAGGCCGGTCAGCACGTCCCTGACGCGGGCCTGGCCGGCCCACTCGTGGTCCGCCAGATCTCCGATGACCGCCTCGCGGACGGTGGCCGCCGGGTCGAGCGAGTCTCCCTGGGTGAGCACGCCGAGCCGCAGGCCGCCGGCGTGCGTGACCCGCCCGCCGTCCGGCTCCCGCTGGCGCGCCAGGATGCTGATGAGGGTGGTCTTGCCGTCGCCGTTACGGCCGACGACGCCGATCCGGTCGCCCTCGCCGACGCCGAGCGAGATCCGGTCGAGGACGGTCCTGGTGCCGTAGTCCTTGCTGACGGATTCCAGGCTGACCAGGTTCTTCCGGGGTGCGGCGGGGGACTCAGGCATGGGACTCGATGGTAGTCGGACCGGCGGCGGGGGCCGTGGCCGCGCGGGCCGTCCGGCAGGTGCCGGAGGCGGACAGCCGGGCCGCCAGCGCCGCGGCGCCCGGCGCGTCGGCGGCGAGGAACGCGCAGGTGGGTCCCGAACCCGAGACGAGTCCGGCCAGCGCGCCGGCCGCCCGCCCGGCGGCGAGGGTGTCGGCCAGCGCGGGGCGCAACGAGAGCGCGGCCGGCTGGAGGTCGTTGGCCGCGTCCAGCCGGGCGGCGAGCGCGGCGGCGTCACCGGCGCGCAGCGCCGCGAGCAGCGCCCCGTCCGGGCGCGGCGCGGGCACGTCGTCCGCCGCGGCGGCGCGCAGCCGATCGCATTCGCGGTACACCTCGGGGGTGGACAGGCCGCCGTCGGCCAGCGCGAACACCCAGTGGAAGGTGCCGCCCACGGGCAGCGGGGTGAGCCGCTCGCCCCGCCCCTCGCCCAGCGCCGCGCCGCCGAGCAGCGCGAACGGCACGTCGGAGCCCAGGCCGGCGGCCAGCTCCGCCAGTTCGGCGGCGGGGGTGGCCGTGCCCCACAGCGCGTCGCAGGCGACGAGCGCGGCGGCGGCGTCCGCGCTGCCGCCCGCCATGCCGCCGGCCACGGGGATGTCCTTGGCGATGTCGAGCCGCACGTCGGGGGCCCGGCCGTGGTGCGCGGCGAGCACGGTGGCGGCGCGGGCGGCGAGGTTGTCGCCGTCCAGCGGCACCTGCTCGGCGCCGGGGCCCGCGCAGCTCACCGTCAGGCGCGGGGCCGGGGTCACGGTGACCCGGTCGTGCAGCGCGACGGCGAGGAAGACGTTGGCGAGATCGTGAAACCCGTCCGGGCGCGGCGGGCCCACGGCCAGCTGCACGTTGACCTTGCCGGAGACGCGAACGGTGACGGAGGACACGGCGAGCTCATTTCCTCGATACGGGGCCCGACACGACCGGGCCCGACGAACGGTTGGGCCAGGGCCCCACGGAGCCCAGGCGGTCGGGAGCCGGGCGATGTCCCGGCTCTCCGACGGCCGCCGGCCCAGCGCGGCCGGCAACGCCCGACGCCGGCCGCCCCCGGCACCCGGCACCCGGCACGACCGGCGGAGCGGTGTCGCGGCCGGGACGGCGGACCGCAGGCACGTGCAATGCGCCGCACGGGGCCCGTCGCCACCGAGCGAGGCGACCCCACGGGCAGGGCCGTCCGCTGTCGCGGCCGATACTGGGCCCCCGACCACCACCGGGACGGCGCGACCGGCAACACCGACGGCCTCGGCGCCAGGCACGGGCCCGGCCGGCGGAGGGGTGTCGCGGCCGGGACGACGTCGCCGTCGGACGGGCGGACGCGCCGACCGCCGTCGCGGCGGATCGGCGCCCGTTGCCGAGCCGGGTCCGGCCGGCAGGCCGGGTCGGGCCAGGAAGGGGCCGACCCGCTGGATGCCGGGGGTCGCGGCCGGCAAGGCCGGCCTCATCGGGGGCGGGCCTCGGCGAGGCGGGCGAACGCGTCGACGGACAGCGCCTCGCCCCTCAGCCGCGGGTCCACGCCGGCGGCGGCGCAGGCCGCCTCCGCGGCGGCCGGGGAGCCGGCCCAGCCGGCCAGCGCCGCGCGCAGCGTCTTGCGGCGCTGCGCGAACGCCGCGTCCACGACGGCGAAGACCTCGACCCGGCTCGCGGTGGTGCGCGGCGGGTCGCGCCGGGTCAGCGCGACCAGCCCGGAGTCCACGTTCGGCGCCGGCCAGAAGACCGTGCGGCCGATCGACCCGGCGCGCCGCGCCTCGGCGTACCAGGCGGCCTTGACCGACGGCACGCCGTACGACCGGGAGCCGGGCGCCGCCGCCAGCCGGTCGGCGACCTCGGCCTGCACCATCACCAGGGCGCGGCGGATGCTGGGGAACGTCGCGAGCATGTGCAGCAGCACGGGGACGGCCACGTTGTAGGGCAGGTTGGCGACCAGCGCGTCCGGCGGCGGGCCGGGCAGCGCGTCGGCCGTCAGCCGCAGCGCGTCCGCGTGGACCAGGGCGAAGCGGTCGACGCGCTCGGGCAGCCGGGCGGCGACGGTGGCGGGCAGCGCGGCGGCCAGCACGTCGTCGATCTCGACCGCCGTCAGATGCCCGGCGCGGGCGAGCAGCGCCAGGGTCAGCGAACCGAGTCCCGGGCCGATCTCCAGCACCGCGTCCGCCGGGCCCACGTCGGCCGCGCGGGCGATGCGCCGCACGGTGTTGGCGTCGATGACGAAGTTCTGCCCGCGCTGCTTGGTGGGCCGCAGGCGCAGCGCCGCGGCGAGTTCGCGGACGTCCGAGGGGCCGAGCAGTCGGTCGTCCGGCATGGGGGCACCGCCCGGGCCCCCGGGGCCTGGGGGACGCTCCGCGCCGCCGTGCTCCGCGCCGCCCCCGTGCTCCGCGTCGCGCACGCTCACCCGAAGGCCCTGGCCGTGTTGGCGGCGACGTGGCGGGCCAGCTCGTCCTCGGGCAGGCCCTTCACCTCGGCCATCGCGCGCAGCGTCACCGGGA
The DNA here is from genome assembly GCF_039871525.1 of Streptomyces sp. B6B3. Classification (NCBI taxonomy): domain Bacteria; kingdom Bacillati; phylum Actinomycetota; class Actinomycetes; order Kitasatosporales; family Streptomycetaceae; genus Streptomyces; species Streptomyces sp. B6B3. The sequence continues at coordinate 667,410 of NZ_JBDPLU010000002.1, forward strand.
TCAGGTACGGCGCGTTGGGCCGGCCGCGCCAGGGCGCGGGGGTGAGGAACGGCGCGTCCGTCTCCACCAGCAGCAGCTCGGGCGGTGCCGCCGCCAGCGCGTCGCGCAGCGGCTGCGCCGAGGCGAACGTGACGTTGCCCGCGAAGGACATGAAGTACCCGGCGGCGGCGCACACCTCGGCCATGGCGGCGTCGCCGGAGAAGCAGTGGAACACGGTGCGCCGCGGGGCGCCCTCCTCGGTCAGGATGCGCAGCACGTCCGCGTGCGCCTCCCGGTCGTGGATGACCAGCGCCTTGTCCAGTTCCTTGGCGATCCTGATGTGCTCGCGGAACGACCGCTGCTGCACGGCGACGCCCTCGGGCCCGGTGCGGAAGTAGTCGAGCCCGGTCTCGCCGACCGCCGCCACCCGCGGCTGCGCGGCCAGCTCCGCGATCTCCGCGAGGGCGGCGTCCAGCGCCGCGTCGCCCTCCGCCGCGGCGATCCGGGGCGCCTCGTTGGGGTGTAGCGCCACGGCGCCCCACACCGCCTCGTGCTCGGCGGCGATCTTGGCCGCCCAGCGGGCGCGCGGCAGGTCGCAGCCGATCTGCACGACCCGGGTGACGCCGACGGCGGCGGCCCGCTCCAGCGCCTCCGCGACGGGGGTGCCCTGCCGCTCCTGCTGCATGTCGAGGTGGGTGTGCGAGTCGGCGACGGGCACGGCCAGCGGCTCCGGGAGCGGCGGCGGCACCGCCTCCTGGGACCTGGCCTTGGCGGACTTGGGCATGGCACCGATCCTACGAGGACCGCGCGGGCCGCCCGCCCGCCGGCCACCGCCCACCCCGCGGTCAGTGCCGGGCGCGCTCGGCGGCGGCGACCAGGCCCGACCGCATCACGCGCACCCGGCGTCCTTCACAGTCCACGCACCGGGGGTGGGTCAGGGGCGAGGGCACCTGCCGGCCGCCCGCGTGGTAGCGCACCAGCGGCGGGCCGTGCGGGTCGGCCGGGTCCACCCGGTGCTCGATCTCGTACTCCTGCTCCCAGCCGTGCCCGCAGCTCAGGCAGGCGAACGAGTACGCCTCGTGCACGGTCGTCGTGCGGCTGCTGTCCGTCATCGCTGACCACCCGGAACTTCCGAAATTCACCGGAATCTCATGGTCTGTCCCGAACAGTCTATCGAGCGGCCCGCTACCCCGCCTGTTCGTCCTCCGCCTCCGCTTCCGCTTCCGCCTCCGCCCCCACCGCTGCCGCCGCCTCGCCCTTGGCCGCCACCACCGCGTCGAAGACCAGCCGCTTCGGCACCTCGGCCTCCCGCGCCACCGCGGCGATGGCCGCCTTGCGGCGCTCGCCCGCCGCCTCCCGCGCCGCCACCAGCGCGGCCAGCCCGGCCGGGTCGGCGGCGGCCGGGTCCGGGCGTTCCGCGCCCGCCACCACGACCGTGATCTCGCCGCGCACCCCCTCCGCGGCCCAGTCCGCCAACTCCGCCAGCGGGCCGCGCCTGACCTCCTCGTAGGTCTTGGTCAGCTCGCGGCAGACCGCCGCCCGCCGCGCGCCGCCGAACGCCTCGGCCATGTCCCCCAGCGTCGCGGCCAGCCGGTGCGGCGCCTCGAAGTAGACCAGCGTGCGCCGCTCCCCCGCCGCCTCCGCGAGCCGGGCCGCGCGCTCGCCCGGCCGGCGCGGCAGGAACCCCTCGAAGCAGAACCGGTCGACCGGCAGCCCGGACACCGCGAGCGCGGTCAGCACCGCCGACGGGCCCGGCACCGCGGTGACCCGGACGCCCCGCTCGACCGCCGCGGCCACGAGCCGGTACCCCGGGTCGGAGACCGACGGCATCCCGGCGTCGGTGACCAGCAGCACCCGCGCGCCGCCGGCCAACTCGTCGGCGAGCTCCGGGGTGCGGGCCCGCTCGTTGCCCTCGAAGTACGACACCACCCGGTCGGGCGGCGGGACGTCCAGGTCCCGGGCCAGCCGCCGCAGCCGCCGGGTGTCCTCCGCGGCCACCACGTCGGCGGCGGCCAGCTCCGCCGCCAGCCGGGCCGGCGCGTCCCCCGGGTCCCCGATCGGCGTCCCCGCCAGCACCAGGACCCCGGGGCCCTCGTCCGGATCGCCTGGGGCCCGCGGGGCCGCGGGCCCGTCCGGCGCGTCGGGCCGGTCCGAGGGGTGGAGGTGGTCGTCGGATGGGGCTCCGCCATGACGCTTCATGTCGGGCAATACTCGCAGTCCGCCTCGCGGGCTCGCGGTGAGGCCGGGTCCGGATGTCAAGATGGCCCGCGTGAGGAGTAGCCAGACCGTGAGCGACGCCCCGCCCGAGCCCGGCCCGCCGCGCGCCGAGTCGCCCGGTTGGGAGGAGCGGCTGCGCCGCTTCGGATACGCGCGGAGACGCGGCGCCGGGGTCCGCCAGCGGCTGGTGCCGGCGTTCCCCGAGCCGGGCGCGCGGCTGTGGCAGTACTTCGGCTTCGCGTCCCACACCGCGGGCCGGCTGGCCCGGCTCACCGGCTGGGGCGGTCCGCTGCTGGTCGCGCTGTTCGCGGGGGCGTTGCGGTTCGTCAACCTCGGCTCGCCCGACGCCGTGATATTCGACGAGACGTACTACGCCAAGGACGCCTGGTCGTTGCTGCAGAAGGGCTACGAGACCGAGTGGCCCGACGACGCCAACGAGCGGATCATCGCCGGTGCCACGCCGTTCGACGACACCGCCGCGTACGTCGTGCACCCGCCGGGCGGCAAGTGGGCCATCGCGCTCGGCGAGTGGATGTTCGGCCTCAACCCCTTCGGCTGGCGCTTCATGGTCGCGCTGCTCGGCACGCTCTCCGTGCTGATGCTGTGCCGCATCGGCCGCCGGCTGTTCCGCTCCACGATCCTGGGCTGCCTGGCCGGCGCGCTACTGGCCGTGGACGGCCTGCACTTCGTGATGAGCCGCACCGCGCTGCTCGACCTGGTGCTGATGTTCTGGTTGCTGGCCGCGTTCGGCTGCCTGCTGATCGACCGCGACGCCGCCCGCGCCCGGCTGGCCGCCGCGCTGCCCACCGGCGGCGACGGGGTGCTGCGCCCGGACGCCGACGTCGGGGCCCGGCTGCGGCTCGGCTGGCGGCCCTGGCGGCTGGCTGCCGGGCTCTGCCTCGGCCTCGCGTGCGCCACGAAGTGGAACGGCCTGTACGTGCTTGCCGCGTTCGGCATCCTCACCGTGCTGTGGGACGTCGCGGCGCGCCGCACCGCGGGGGCGCGGCGCCCGTACCACGCGATGCTGCGCCGGGACGCGCCCTGGGCGTTCTGCGCGCTGGTGCCGGTGGCGCTGGCCACCTATCTGGCGTCCTTCGCCGGCTGGTTCCTCACCTCGGGCGGCAAGTACCGCGACTGGGCCGAGACGGCGGGCAAGGACAGCTCGTTCACCTGGGTGCCGGGCGCGCTGCGCAGCCTGTGGCACTACCAGAACGAGGTCTACGACTTCCATGTCAACCTGACCTCGGAACACGACTACGAGTCCAACCCCTGGAGCTGGCTGGTCGCCGCCCGCCCGGTCACGTACTACTACACCTCCTCCGACCCGGGCGAGAACGGCTGCACCTACGCCAGCGGCTGCGCCCGCGAGGTGCTCGCGCTCGGCACCCCGCTGCTGTGGTGGGCCGGCTGCTTCGCGCTCGTCTACGCCGGCTACCGCTGGCTGTTCCGCCGCGACTGGCGGGCCGGCGCTGTGCTGTGCGCGGTGGCCGCCTGCTACCTGCCCTGGTTCGTGTACCAGGAGCGGACCATCTTCTACTTCTACGCGGTGGTGCTGACGCCGTACCTGTGCCTGGCGGTGGCGATGCTGGTCGGCGCGCTGCTCGGCCCACCGGGCTGCACGGAACGCCGCCGCGCCACGGGCGTGGTGGCCGGCGGCGTGCTGGTGCTGCTGATCGCGTGGAACTTCATCTACTTCTACCCGATCTACACCGGCCAGGAGATCCCCGTCGATTCCTGGCGCGCCCGGATGTGGCTCGATACCTGGGTGTGACCGGGCCGCGACCGAACGGAGTCCGTGGGGGGCCCGGCAGCCGGTAGGCTGCGATCGCCAGGGCATTGCGGTGCGTTAACGGGTGGTTGCGGGGCACGGTGACAGGGTCAAGGGGTAGGGCGCGGGAGCGCAACGGGCAGCGGCTGGCCGTGGTCGGTGGCGTGTTCGTGGCCGTCGCGACCGTGGTGGGCTTCGGCAGCTTCGCGCTGCTCGGGGACGACGAGGCCGAGGGGGAGCCGAGCAACATCGCGGCGACTGACGACCCGTCGGGCCAGGACCCCTCCGAGGACAGCGGACCGCCCACCGAGCAGGAGGTGCTGGAGACCTCCGGCGCGTTCCTCGACGCGTGGGAGGCGGGCGACGTCCGGGCCGCCGCCGCGCTCACCGACGACGAGGAGGCGGCGCGCGCCGCCCTCGACGCGCTGCCCGAACGCGCCTCCCTGTCCGAACTGACGCTCAACGAATCCACTCCTTCGGGTGGTTCGGTGCCGTTCACCGTGGACGCCGTGGTGGAGTACGAGGACGCCGGCGCGACCCAGCAGCAGGACTGGAGCTACGACTCCGAGCTGACCGTGGTCAGGGACGAGGGCTCCGACCAGCCCGTCGTCCGGTGGGAGCCGACCGTGCTGCACCCGGGGCTGGGCGAGGGCCAGTCCCTGGAGACCGGCCCGGTCAGCGAGTTGCCGCCGGTGGAGATGCTCGACCGGAACGGCGACGTGCTGACCGCCGAGGAGCACCCCACGCTGGCCGGCGTGATCGCCGACGTCCGGGAGCGGTACGCGGAGGAGGCCGGCGGCAGCACGGGGACCGAGCTCCGGATCGTGGACGCCGAGGGCAAGCGGGTCGAGCAGCTGGTCGAGCTGGCGGAGCCGACCGCGGGCCAGGTGCCGACCACCATCGACCCGGCGGTCCAGGCGGCGACCGAGCAGGCCGTGCGGAACGCGGACGGCGACCGCGCCTCCGCGGTCGCGATCCAGCCGAGCACCGGCGAGATCCTGGCGGTCGCCAACAAGCCGGCCGAGGGCTTCGACACCGCGCTCCAGGGCTCGTACGCCCCGGGCTCGACGTTCAAGATCGTCACCTCCTCGCTGCTGATCGAGGAGGGCCTGGCCTCCGCCGGCGCGTCGCACCCGTGCCCGAAGGAGTTCGAGTACGGCGGCTGGCCGTTCCACAACGACGACAACTTCGACATCAAGGACGGCACCTTCGCCGACTCCTTCGCCGCCTCCTGCAACACGGCCTTCATCAGCCAGGCCCCGGAGCTGGAGGACGACTCGCTGGGCAACCACGCGCGGGACGTCTTCGGCCTGGGCCTGACCTGGGAGGTCGGCGTGCAGACGCTGGACGGCTCGGTGCCCACCCAGTCCGACGCCCAGATGGCAGCCTCGCTGATCGGCCAGGGCGGCGTCCGGATGAACCCGCTGACCATGGCCTCGGTCTCCGCGACCGTCAAGAACGGCGGGTTCCTCCAGCCCTACCTGGTGCCGCCGTCCTTCGACGGCCGCACGCTGGCGCAGGCCTCGAGCGCGCTGGACCCGGCCGCGGCGGCCGAGCTGCGCGGTCTGATGAACACCACGGCGCTGTGGGGCACCGCGGCCGAGGCGATGTCCGGCGTCAGCGGCGACATCGGCGCGAAGACCGGCTCCGCCGAGGTGGACGGCCAGGAGAAGCCCAACGCCTGGTTCACCGGGTACTCGGACGACCTGGCGGTGGCCGCGGTGGTGCCGAACAGTGGGCACGGCGGCGAGTTCGCCGGCCCGGTGGTGGCGGAGGTGCTCAACGCCGCACCGTAGGCTTCTCCTGAACAACGGCCTCGGGTACGACGCGGAGGGCTCACGCATGCGGGAGATAGCCGTCTTCAGTGGCAGCGCCCATCCGGCGCTCGCCGCGGAGGTCTGCGACCATCTCGGGGTTCCGCTGCGGCCCGCCCGGGTGGACCGCTTCGCCAACGACTGCCTGCAGGTGCAGCTGGAGGCGAACTGCCGGGAGCGCGACGTCTACCTGATCCAGCCGCTGGTGCGGCCGGTGCAGGAGCATCTGGTCGAGCTGCTGTTGATGCTGGACGCCGCCCGCGGCGCCTCGGCGGCCCGCACCACCGTGGTGCTGCCGCACTACTCGTACGCCAGGTCCGACAAGAAGGACGCGCCGCGCATCTCCATCGGCGGGCGGCTGATCGCCGACCTGATGGTGACGGCGGGCGCCAGCCGGGTGCTGGCGATGACGCTGCACTCGCCGCAGGTGCACGGCTTCTTCAGCGTTCCGGTGGACCACCTGCACGCGCTGCGCGAGCTCGCGGCGCACTTCCGGCGGCAGGAGCTCGGCAACGCCGTCGTGGTCTCGCCGGACCTGGGCAACGCCAAGGAGGCCGCCGCGTTCGCCCGGCTGCTGGGCATTCCGGTGGCGGCCGGCGCGAAGCAGCGGTACAGCGACGACCGGGTGAGCATCAGCTCGGTGATCGGGGACGTGGCGGGGCGTGACGTGATCGTCCTGGACGACGAGATCGCCAAGGGCAGCACCGTCATCGAACTGCTGGACCGGCTGCGGGAGCTGGGAGTGAACTCGGTGCGGATCGCCTGCACGCACGGGCTGTTCTCCGGCGGCGCGCTGAAGCGGCTCAGCTCGGAGCCGGACGTGCTGGAGATCGTCTGCACCAACACGGTGCCGATCCCGGCCGAGGAGCGCACCGACAAGCTGCGGGTGCTGTCCATCGCGCCGGCGCTGGCCGAGGCGGTGCGCCGGATCCACAACGGCGAGTCGGTCAGCGCGCTCTTCGACAAGCCCTGACACGCCCTGACACGCCCCGACACGTCCTGACGGGTCCCGGCCGACCCCGAGCCCGCCCCGGCGGTCAGGCCGGAACGTGGAAGCCGAACGGCAGCTCGAGCCGGTGCCGGCGCAGCAGTTCGGCGTCGGCGAGCAGGTCGGCGGTGGGCCCGTCGGCCGCGATCACGCCCTCGCTGAGGATCACCGCACGCGGGCACAGCTCCAGGGCGTACGGCAGGTCGTGGGTGACCATCAGCACCGTCAGGTCGAGGGACCGCAGGATGTCGGCCAGCTCCCGGCGGGCGGCCGGGTCGAGGTTGGCCGAGGGCTCGTCGAGCACCAGGATCTCGGGCCGCATCGCCAGCACGGTGGCCACCGCGACGCGTCGGCGCTGGCCGAACGACAGGTGGTGCGGCGGGCGTTCGGCGTGGTCGGCCATGCCGACCCGGTCCAGCGCCTCGGTGACCCGGCGTTCCAGCTCGGCGCCGCGCAGCCCCGCGTTGGCCGGGCCGAACGCCACGTCCTCCCGGACGCTCGGCATGAACAGCTGGTCGTCGGGGTCCTGGAAGACGATGCCGACGCGGCGCCTGACCTCGGCGAGGGTGTCCCGGCCGACCGGCAGGCCGCCCACCCGGACGCCGCCGAGGCCGGCGGTGAGGATGCCGTTGAGGTGCAGCACCAGGGTGGTCTTGCCGGCGCCGTTGGGGCCGAGCAGGGCGACGCGCTGGCCGCGCGGGATGGTCAGGTCCACGCCGAACAGGGCCTGGTGGCCGTCGGGGTAGGCGTAGGCCAGGCCGGCGACCTCCAACGAGGGCGGGTCCGGCTCGGCGTGGGCGGCGTCGGCGTCGGCGTCGGCGTTGGTCACAGGATCCATCCCAGCACACAGACGACGAGGGCGGCGGCCGGGAGCGCGGCGGCCAGGGACCACTCGGCGCGGGTGCCCGGCCGCTGGCCGAGCACCGGCATGGTGCCCGTGTAGCCGCGGCTGAGCATGGCCAGGTGCACCCGCTCGCCGCGCTCGTAGCAGCGGATGAAGAGCGCGCCCGCGGTCCTGGCCAGCACGCCCCAGTGGCGCGGACCGCGCGCGGCGAAGCCGCGGGACTCCCTGGCGATCCGCATGCGGCGCAGTTCGCCGGCGATGACGTCGGCGTAGCGGACCATGAACGAGGCGATCTGCACCAGCAGCGGGGGGAGCCGCAGCCGTTGCAGGCCGAGGAGCAGCTGCCGGATCTCGGTGCTGGCGGCCAGCAGCACCGAGGCGGCGACGCCGAGGGTGCCCTTGGCCAGGATGTTCCACGCCCCCCACAGCCCGGACTCGCTCAGCGACAGGCCGAACCAGTCGATCCGGGGGCCCTCGGCGACGAACGGCAGCAGCAGGGCGAAGGCGACGAACGGCACCTCGATCAGCAGCCGCCGGAGCAGGAACCCGGCCGGCACCCGCGCGACCGCCGCGACGGCGGCGAGCAGCACGGCGTACGCCCCGAAGGCCCAGACCGCCTCCCGGGGCGTGGCCACGACGGCGAGCACGAAGCCGAGCACGGCGACGATCTTGCAGTGGGCGGGCAGCCGGTGCACCGGGCCCTGGCCGGGCTGGTACACGCGACCGAACACGGACCCCTGACCGGGCCGGCTGGCCCAGGCGGGACCGGGGTCGGGAACGGGGCCCGGGGCGGCAGCCCCGAACGCACCGCCCGGCGGGCGGGCCGGTGGCTGGCCGCCGGGCCGCATCGCGGCGGCCCGGAACGAACGGCCCGGTGCGGGCTCGGGGCCGGCGGGGTCAGGCACGCTGCGGCTCGCCGTCGGGCGCGGACGCGCCCGAACCGCGGCGGCGGAGGGCGAGGAAGGTGGCGGTGCCGGCGGCCAGGGTCACGGCGACGCCCGCGGAGCCGGCCAGCGCGATGGACAGCCGCTCGTTGTCCAGGTCCCTGACGCCGTAGTCGGCCAGCGGCGAGTCGGCCAGGTCGTGCTCCCTGGCCTCCTCGATGATGCCCTCGTCGGTGGCGACCTTCTCCAGGCCGTCGGGGCTCGCGGAGGCGTAGAAGCTGACGAACGCCGCGCACACCACCGTGACGCCGAGGCCGCCGAGCCACAGCGGACGCAACGAGCCGCGCGCCGGGGCGCCCGCCGGGGCGGGCTCGGGCGTCGCCGGGCGGGCCGGCGCGCCGGCCGGCGTCCTGACCACCAGCGTGGTCCTGACCGCGTCGGCCGCGCCGTGGACCAGGTCGGGCCGGACGGCGAGCACCGCGCCGACCGTCGCCGTGGTGATCGCGGCCTCGCCGATGCCGATGAGCACGTGCACCCCCGCCATCGCGGCGAACACCTTGCCGATCGAGACGTCGGCCGTGCCGCCGATCGCGTACAGGCCGGTGAAGGCGATCGCCGAGGCCGGCACCGAGACCAGGGCGGCGACGAAGGTGGCCACGCCGACCGAGCCGCGGCCGGCCGGCAGCACGCGGAGCAGGCCGCGGAAGAGCGCGTAGGCGACGACGACGGTGACGACGCCCATCAGCAGGATGTTGGTGCCGAGCGCGCTCAGCCCGCCGTCCGCGAAGAGCAGCCCCTGCATCAGCAGCACCACGGAGACGCACAACACGCCCGTGTACGGGCCGACGAGGATCGCGGCCAGCGCGCCGCCGAGGAGATGGCCGCTGGTCCCGGCCGCGACGGGGAAGTTCAGCATCTGCACGGCGAAGACGAACGCGGCGACGAGGCCGGCGAGCGGCGCGGTGCGCTCGGCGCCGAGGCCGGATCCCTCCGCGTCCCCGGCGAGCTCACGGCGGGCGCCGCGCAGCGAGACGGCGACGGCGGCCGCCGCGACCGCCCCGGTCGCCACCGAGACCGGCGCGTTGAGGAAACCGTCGGGGACATGCATGCCGCGCTCCCAGCGTCGTCATAAGGCGGATCACAGGCAAATCATTCGATAATAAAGCCCTATTGCGATGTGGTTGCAAGAGCGTTGGCCTCACATGTGCGCCAGAGATGCCGGAGCCCGGCGGGAGAGTGAACCCGCTGGTCAGGGAACCGGCTGCGGTTCGCGTGGCTGCGGCTCGGGCTCGGCCGTGTCGCGGCCCCGGCCGTTGGCCTTGAGGTACCGCTCCAGGGACTCGCCCTCCACGTCCACGTTGGGCAGGATCCGGTCCAGCCACCTCGGCAGCCACCAGGCCCGCTCGCCGATCAGGCCCATCAGGGCCGGGACGATCGTCATCCGGACCACGAAGGCGTCCAGCAGGACCGCCATGGCGAGGCCGAAGCCCATCATCTTGATCATCGACTCGGCGCTGACCACCGCGAAGCCGGCGAAGACGCTGATCATGATGATCGCCGCGGCCGTGACGACCCGGGCGTTGAGGTTGAAGCCGGTGATCACCGCCTGCCGGGAGTCCTCGCCGTGGACGTGCGCCTCCCGCATCCGGGTGACCAGGAACACCTCGTAGTCCATGGCGAGGCCGAAGATCACGCCGACCATGAAGATCGGCATCATGCTCATGATCGGCCCGGTCTCCTCGACCCCGATCAGGTTCGCGAGCCAGCCCCACTGGAACACCGCGACCAGGGAGCCGAGCGCGGCCAGCACGGAGAACAGGAAGCCGAGCGCGGCCTTCAGCGGCACCAGGATGGACCGGAACACCACCATCAGCAGGATGAACGCCAGGCCGACGACCAGCGCCAGGTACGGCACCAGGGCGTCGTTCATCACCTCGGAGAAGTCGATGTTGCCCGCGGTCAGGCCGGCCACCAGGATCTCGGTGCCGGTCTCCTCCTCCAGCTGGGGCACCAGATCGTCACGGAGGTGCTCGACCAGCACGGTGGTCTCGTGGTCCGCCGGCCCGGTGGTCGGGAAGGCGTACATCTGGGCCACGGTTCCGTCGCCGTTGTAGCCCTGCTCGCTGGGCGGCGCCGCCTGGGCGATGCCCTCCATGCCGTTGAGCTCGTCGCTGATGGTCTGGGTGGCGGCCTCCAGATCGGTGCCCTCGTCACCCTCGACGACCAGCATCAGGCGGCCGTTGAAGCCGGGGCCGAAGCCCTCGCTGAGGATGTCGTACGCCTGGCGGGCGGTGGTGTCCTCGCCGCGCATCCCGTTGTCCGGGATACCGAGCTCCATGCTGGCCACCGGGGCGGCCAGGGCGCCGAGGCCGACGAGCGAGGCCACCAGCACCATGCCGGGGCGGCGCAGCACGCCGCGGGCCCAGCGGGTGCCCATGTTGTCCTTGCCGGGCTTGTTCAGCGAGACGGGGACGCCGGTCTCCGGGTTCTGCTTGCGCATCCGCCGGCCGAAGATCCGCTTGCCGCAGATGCCCATGGCGGCGGGCACCAGGGTGAGCGCGATCAGCACCGCGATGCCCACGTTGGCGGCGGCCGCCATGCCCATCTTGGTGAGCAGCGGCACGTTGACCACGGCCAGGCCGGCCAGCGCGATGATCACGGTCAGGCCGGCGAAGACGACGGCCGAGCCGGCGGTGCCCACGGCCCGCCCCGCGGCCTCCTCGCGACTGTGTCCCGCGACGAGCTCGGCGCGGTACCGGGAGACGATGAACAACGCGTAGTCGATGCCGACCGCCAGGCCGATCATCATGGCCAGGATGCCGGTGGTCGCGGACAGCCCCAGCGTGCTGGCCAGCGCGGTGATGCCCAGGGCACCGGCCATCACGCCGATCAGGGCGGTGATCAGCGGCAGCCCGGCGGCGACCAGGGAGCCGAAGGTGATCACCAGCACGATGGCGGCCACGATGATGCCGATGATCTCGGCGCCCGCGGGCTCCGCCGCCGGCTCGGCGATCTCACCACTCGACTCGACGTTCAGTCCCGCGTCCTCCGCGGTGTCCACGGCGGCGTTGAACTGGTCGGTCATCTCCTCGGTGATGTCCTCCCAGGCCGCGTCGTAGGAGACCATCATGTAGGCGGTGTCGCCGTCCTCGTTGACGCCGCCCTGGTTCAGCGGGTCGGAGACGCTGAGCACCTTGTCGCCCTCGCCGAGGTCGGCGACCAGGGCCTCCATCGCCGGCCGGTACTCGTCGCCGGCCAACTGGCCGCCGTCCGGGGCCTGGATGGCGACGATGGTCTCGAGCGCCTCGGCGTTGGCCTCGGGGAACTCCTCTTTCAGCAGGTCGAGGGTCTCCTGGGACTCCGTGCCGGGCAGGGTGAACTCGTCCGGCGGCGCCTCACCAGCGGACGACGCGGCGGTGCCGATGCCGAACAGGAGGGCGATCCAGACCAGGGCCACCCACCAGCGGCGCCGGAAACACAGGCGACCTAGTTTGTACAGAAACGTAGCCACGGGGCAGGTTCTCCTGTCCGGGGAGTGTGAACGGGCGTGAAGGGGCTGAAATGACGGCACAGAGATGTGTCAGTTCATGACACGAGACGCACTGAGGGGGTCAGAAGGTGAGTCGACGGTCGAATCTGTGATTCACATCACAGTCTTCACTCCTCGCCACATTCCGCCGCTTGCCGCCATCCTTCGTGGGCTGAAGCATGGGAACGGTGAGCGACAACCTCAACACATCTCCCGTGTCCCCCGAGACGATGAGCCCATCATACGAATGTGACGGCTACTTTCGTTTTCCACATCTGAACGGTGAACTCGTTTGCTTCGTCTCCGAGGATGATCTGTGGCTGGCGCCGCTCCCGGCCGCCGCGGACAGGGAGCCCGCCCGGGCCTGGCGACTGACGGTCGACCGCACCCGGATCGCGACCCCCCGATTCTCGCCCGACGGCCGGCACATCGCCTTCGTCAGCTGGCGCACGCTGGACCCCGAGATCCACCTGGTGCCGGTGGACGGCGGCGCGGCACGGCAGCTGACCCACTGGGGCTCGTCGGACACTCGGGTGTGCGGATGGACTCCGCCGGACGGGGCAGGCGCGCGCGGGAGCAGAATCCTGGCGGTGAGCTCGCACGACCAGCCCCTGTCGCACTTCAGCTGGGCGTACGGCGTCCCGGTGGAGGGCGGGCCCGGGGAGCGGCAGCCGTGGGGGCCGGTCGCCGACATCGCGGTGGCGGGTTGCGGTGGTGAACGTCGCACGCTGCTGCTGACCGCGAAGGCGCCGCACGAACCCGCGGCCTGGAAGCGCTACCGGGGCGGCGCGATGGGCAAGCTGTGGCTGCACCGGCAGGCGGCCGCCGCCGAGGCCGCGCGGGCGGGCGACGGGGAGACCACCGCGACCGGGGACGCGAGCTCCTCCGGGGTCCCCGACGGTCCGGAGGACTTCCGGGCCTGGGGCAGACTCGTGGCCGGTCTGGAGGGGCACCTGGACTCGCCGATGATCGTGGGCGACCGGATCGCGTTTCTCTCCGACCACGAGGGGGTCGCCAACCTCTACTCGTGCCGCGCGGACGGCAGCCAGCTCTGGCGGCACACCGATCACGACGCGTTCTATGCGCGCAACGCCTCGACCGACGGGCGCCGGATCGTCTACCAGTGCGCCGGCGAGCTCTGGGTGGTCGACGAGCTGGGCCCGCGGTCCACGCCGCGCCGGCTCTCGGTGCGGCTCGGCGGCCCGCGCGCCGGGCGGCGCGCCTACCAGGTGCCGGCCGCGCGCCACGTGGACGCGCTGTCCGTGGACACGACGGGCCGGGCCAGCGCGGTCTGCGTGCGCGGCGGCCTGTACTGGCTCGCGCACCGCGACGGACCGGCGCGCGCTCTGGCGGTCACGCCGGGCGTGCGGGTGCGGCAGCCGGTGATGCTCGGCGACACGGGTCGGGTGGCGTATCTCACGGACGCGGAGGGCGAGGACGCCATCGAGATCGCCTACCTCCCGCGGGTCAGCGGCGGCCAGGCCCCCGTCCGGCTGGCCACCGGAGAGCTCGGCCGGATCCGCGAGATGATCGCCTCCCCCGACGGCACGACCCTGGCGCTGGCCTCCCACGACGGGCGACTCCTGGTCGTCCGCGTCCCGCTCCCACCGGAGGAGGCCCCCGAGACCGAGCCCACCGGAGGCGGCACGGCGGAGTCCGCACCGGACGCGGGCGCGGACGGAGACGCGGAGCGCGAGCCGACGTCCCCGGACCCCGGGACGGGCCAGCCGGACGAACCACCGGTCCCCGGCGGCACCCGGGCCGAACCCGAGGAGGCCGCGGACCCCGCACCCGACGACAACGGCCGAAACGAGACCCCGGCCGACGCGGAGCCGCCGGCGCGTCCGGACGACGCCGGCCACCGGGGCGCACCACCGAACGAACCGGCGCAGCCGACGGACGCGCCCCTCGAAGGCGCCGGCGCCCGGGGCGCGGCCCCGAGTGACCCGGCGCAGCCGGACGCCCCGGGGCGGTTGGAGGAGCTGGTCCGGTCGGTCAACGGGCCCGTCAGGGATCTCGCGTTCTCGCCCGACTCGGCGTGGCTAGCCTGGGCGCACCCGGGCATCGGGCACTACCTGAGCCAGATCAAGATCGTCCGGCTCGCCGAGGGCGAGCGCACCGTCATCGACGTCACCGACGGCCGTTTCGAGGACGAGGAGCCGGTGTTCACCCGGGACGGCCGCTACCTGGCCTTCCTGTCGTGGCGCGGCTTCGACCCCGTGTACGACGTGCACACCGGCGACCTGTCGTTCCCGTTGGGCTGTCGCCCCTACCTGGTCCCGCTGTCCTCCGCCACCCGGTCCCCGTTCGCCATCACGCCGGAGGGCCGGCCGGCCGCCGGCGGGCTCGATCCGGCCGACACCAGCACCGGCGGGGACGCCGGCGGCGAGGGCGCCGTGCTGGTGGAGGCCGAAGGGCTCGGCAGCCGCGTCGTGCCGTTCCCCGTCTCCGCCTCGAAGTACTCCTCCCTCTATCCGGTGAGCGGCGGCGGCCTGGTGTGGCTGCGCTGGCCGATCTCCGGCGCGCTGGGCGAGACGTTCGTGAATCCGGACGACACGTCCGGCAAGCCCACGCTGGAGTACTTCGACCTCGCCAAGTCCAAACGGGTCGAGCTCACCCACGACGTGGACTGGTTCGCGCCCAGCGGCGACGGCAGCCGGCTCGTGGTGTGCGAGGACGGCGACCTGCGGGCCATCCCGGCCACCGACAGCTCCGACGGGGACGCCTCCGTCGACCTCGACACCCGCCGCATCACCCACGAGGCGGACCCCGCCGCGGAGTGGCGGCAGTCCTTCGAGGAGGCGGGCCGGCTGATCCGGGACTACTACTGGGAGCCGAAGATGTGCGGCATCGACTGGTCCGGCGTGCTGGACCAGTACCGGCCGCTGGTCGAGCGGGTCGCCTCCCCCGACGAGTTCGCCGACCTGCTGCGCGAGACGGTGGGCGAGCTCGGCACCTCGCACGCGTACGTCACCGCCGCCCGCCGCAACGAGGGCCCGCGGCACTACCAGCGCGCCATCGGCCTGCTCGGCGCCAACTTCACCCGCACGAAGTCCGGCGGCTGGCAGCTGGCGAGGATCCTGCCGGGCGAGTCCTCCGACCCGAAGGCCCGTTCGCCGCTGGCCGGCACCGGGGTGCGGGAGGGCGCGGTGCTCACCCACGTCGGCGGCCGTCCGGTGGACCCGGTCGCGGGGCCGTGGCCGCTGCTGGCCGCGACCGGCGGCACCAGCGTGGAGCTGACGTTCCGGGAGAACGGCGGGCCGCGGCGCCGGATCGCCGTCGTGCCGCTGATCAACGACCGGCCGCTGCGCTACCAGGACTGGGTGGCGCGCCGCCGGGCGGTGGTGCGGGAGCTGAGCGACGGGCGCTGCGGGTACGTGCACATCCCCGACATGGGCGGTTCGGGCTGGGCGCAGTTCAACCGCGACCTGCGGATGGAGTTCGCCCGGCAGGCGCTCATCGTGGACGTGCGGGGCAACGCCGGCGGCCACATCAGCGAGTTGGTGGTGGAGAAGCTCTCGCGCACGATCCTCGGCTGGGACGTGACGCGCAACGCGCAGCCCGTCTCGTACGCCTCGGACGCGCCGCGCGGGCCCGTGGTGGCGCTCGCGGACGAGGCCACCTCGTCGGACGGCGACATGATCACGGCCGCCTTCCGGCTGCTGAACATAGGGCCGGTGGTCGGCACCAGGACGTGGGGCGGGGTGGTCGGCATCACCGGCAACCACCGGCTCGGCGACGGCACGCACATCACGGTGCCGATGAACGCGGCCTGGTTCACCGAGTACGGCTGGGACGTGGAGAACCGGGGCGTGGCCCCGGACATCGAGTCGGAGCGCTCGCCGCTGGACTGGGCCGAGGGCAGGTACGTGGTGCTGGACGAGGCGGTGCGGCTCGCGCTGGAGCTTCTGGAGCGGGAGCCGGCCAGCTCGCCGCCCGGCTACCAGGACATTCCCGACCGCCGCCGCCCGCTGCTGCCGCCCCGGCCCGACGACGCCGGGTAGCGGTCGGACACCCGAGATGTGTCCGACATGCGAGGGATGCCCGCTCGTGCCAGGCTGGTCGGGGCCCACCCCTACCCATGAGGAGAGAGCGAGATGGGCATAGCAGACCAGTTGCGCCGCGCCATGGACGCCATGGGCGGCAAGGGCGGCGAGAAGGGCAGGCGCAAGGGCGGCGGCCAGGACCGCGGCCGGAGCGGCGGCGGCCGGGAGGAGATGACCGACCGCGCCAAGGACGCGGCCCGGGACGCCATGGACCGGGCGAAGAAGTCCCGCAAGGACAAGGGCCACTGACCAGCGCCCCCGGGGCCCGGGCCCCGGGGGCGCCCGCCCGCCTCCCCCGCGGGCCTACGCCCGGCGGACGCGCCGTCGTGCGTCCAGCGGCCGATGCCGGTTCGCGCGCCGTCGCGTAACACTGGGCACACCAGTCCGACGACGAGGAGCCCGGCCATGACGTATCCCGACCCCCGCTACTTCGGTGACACCGGCGAGGTCAACGCCACCTTCCGCCCCGCCGACACCGAACCCGAGCTGGGCACGTCGGGCGGCAACCGCACACACTACCTGGCGACCGGGGGGCACCCCCGGACGGAGTCTGGGGGAGCGTCCACGGGCGGCGAGTTCGGCCTGTACCGGCTCGACATGGCGCCGCGTTCCCCCGGGCCCGACACGCACTTCCACAAGACGATCTCGGAGTCCTTCTTCGTGCTCTCCGGCGAGGTGCGGCTGTTCGACGGCGACCGCTGGGTCACCGCACGGGAGGGGGACTTCCTGTACGTGCCGGTCGGCGGTCTGCACGCGTTCCGCAACGAGTCCGACGAGCCGTCGTCGATGCTGCTGCTCTTCTCCCCCGGCGCGCCGCGCGAGGAGTACTTCGAGCGGATCGGCGAGATGGCGCGGCGCGGTGGGGAGGAGTTCACCGAGTTCCTGCTCCGCCACGACTCGTACTTCCTGGACCCGGACAAGGGCCCGGCGCCCCGGCAGCGCTGAGTCGGCCGGGGCCGTCGGGTCCTTCGGGTCCGCCCGGCCGACCGGGCCGGCCGGATCGGCGGCACCAGCGGGATCAGCCGGCTGCGGCGAGTCCGGCGAGCGCGCCGCGCAGGGCGCCGTGTTGGGCGAGCAGGTCCGTGCTGTCGGCCCACTGGTCCACGGCGCCGGTCAGCGGCAGCCGCCGGAGCTCCGGCTCCGTCACGGTGTCGGCCAGCGCGAAGGCGAAACGCTCGGCGTGCAACACCAGGAACGGCCGGTCGTGGTACGTCCGGCGGGCCGGGTCCCGCGGGTCGGCCAGCCCGGTGGCGTTCTGCGCTGCCCCGAGCGCCTCGTAGGCGTCGCAGAGGTGTCGCTCCCGCGTCGGGTAGTCCGTCGCGGCGAGCGCGCCGCGGAGCGCCGGGGTGAGCGACTCGGCCAGCTCCAGCCGCGCGAACGCGCTGCCGAGCCACTTGGCGTAGGGCGGGTAGCGCCGCTCCAGCAGCAGGGCGAGCCGCATCAGGTCGCGCACCAGCCGCGCCGCGACGACCGCGGAGCCGAGCTCGTCGCCGACCTCGGCGCAGCGGCCGACGAACGCCTCCTCCTGGGAGATCCGCAGCCACTGACAGGCCAGCAGATAGCGCCAGACCTGCTCGGGGTACCAGACCAGGCGCCGCCGGGCCGCGGAGAGCTCGCCCGGCGCGTCGTGGAACACCGCGCCGCCGGTCACCTCCGCCAGCCGCTGCTGCGGCATCGCCAGCCAGTCCCGGACGGTTGGCGGGTCCGCCGCCACGTTCCCGCCGAGGCGCTCGGTCAGCCAGGCCCCGAGGTCGTGGACGCCGACCCGGTGCGCGACCGGCCCCTCGGTGCGCGCCATCAGGCCCACCAGATCGTGGGGGTCCCCGGTGCCGCTGAAGTGGGTGGGCCAGCCGCGCACCTCCTTGGGCAGCCGCTCCGCGAACAGCCGGCGCAGGTCCTCCCCGTGGGCGGCGACGTCCGCCGGGTCGAGGAAGAGCTCCAGACGCGGCCCCCACTCGTGGTCCGCCGAGCGGGCGGTGTCGAAGCCGAGCACCTCGGAACCCGCCCCGATCCGGGCCGCCGCGTACCGCAGCCCCGGGTACTCGGCGTCCAGGAGGGGGCGGACCGCCTCCTCGTACAGGGCGCGGGACAGTTCGAGCCCGGGCAGGAAGTCGGCGAAGGCGGGGGCTTCGGAGTGCGTCATACGCAGCACTCTGTAAAGGCCGTCCGAGGGGCGCCACCGAATTTGCGGCGCGGACGTCGATGACTTTCCGGTCGCCGGCCGGTCGTTCCTGGTGTGCGTCTCCGAGGCGCGGAGGCGTGCGGAGCACGACGGAAGGACGGACCATGGCCAACACGCAACGGAACGGGGAGCCGGTCGCGGAGGTGGACGCGCGGTACAGCGCGCCGGAGGCGGGGCCGACGCCGTGGGCGCAGGCGCGGATGCGGCTCGCGGAGGCGGAGGTGTTCTGGCTGACCACGGTGCGTCCCGAGGGCCGGCCGCATGTCACGCCGCTGCTCGCGGTGTGGCGGGACGAGGCGCTGTGGTTCTGCACGGGTCCCGAGGAGCGCAAGGCGCGGAACCTCGCGGCGAACGCGCACTGCGTGCTCACCACGGGCGACAACCGGCTGGGGACGGGGCTCGACCTGGTCGTCGAGGGCGAGGCGCGGCGGGAGACGGACGACGCGGCGCTGCGGCCGGTCGCCGACCTGTACGAGACCAAGTACGGCGAGGAGTGGCGGTTCCGGGTGGACCAGGGCATGTTCCGGCACCGGGACCAGACCGCCGTCGCCCTGGTGTTCCGGGTGGCGCCGGCGACCGCGTTCGCGTTCCGCAAGGGCGACTACGCGCAGACGCGTTACCGCTTCTGAGCCGGCCCGCCGACGTCGTCGGTCCGAGCCTCCCCCACACCCCGTGCGCGGGTATCCCCGGCGGCCGCCGCTCCTCCTGGCCCGATCAGGCCGCGCCGGGTGACGGCCGCGAGGTCGTCCGCGATGCGCCGCACCTGCCGCCCCGCGAACGCGGCGATGAACGGCGGGAGCGCGCCGCGCAGCCCCTGGGTGGCACGCAGCCACGCGGGGGCGTAGACGTGCGCCGAGCGCCGTTCGATCCCGTCGGCGAGCCGGGCGACGACCGGCGCGACGGGGTGCACCCGGCCGAGGGGGCCGGGGAGCCTCCGGCGCGTCTCGGCGGACCCCGGCTCTTCCTCCGTGCCGCGGACCATGTCGGTGTCGGTCCAGCTCAGGTACGCGACGCCGACGTCCACCCCGTGCATCGCGAGCTCCGGGCGCAGGCAGTGGGCGAACGCCTCCACGCCCGACTTGGAGGCGCAGTAGGCGGACATCAGCGGCGCCGGGGCGATCGCCGCCAGGGAGGCGATCTGCAGGTAGTAGCCGCGACTGTCCTTCAGCGCCGGCAGGAAGGCCCGGCAGGTGGTGACGGAGCCGAGGAGGTTGACCTCGACGACGCGCCGCCACTGCGCCTCGTCCGAGCCGTCGAACAGGCCGGACATCGCCACCCCGGCGTTGGCCACCACGACGTGCACGCGGCCGAAACGGGCCGAGACCGCGGCGGCCACCTCGGCCATGGCCGGCGCGTCGGTGACGTCCGCGGACCAGTGCTCCGCCTCGCCGGGCAGTTCGGCGGCCAGCCGGGCGAGCCGCTCCGGCTCCAGCCCGACCAGGGCGACCCGGACGCCGCGGGCGGACAGCTCGCGGGCCAGTCCCTCCCCCAGCCCTCGCGCGGCCCCGGTGACCACCGCGACCTTCCCCGAAAGCCCGCTGCGCCGTGCCGTTCGTCCGCTTCCGCGCATCTGAAGTGCCCTCCGCCCGCCTCGGCTATCTCTCCTGCCGGTCCCTCGGCTGATTCACCGGCGGATTCACCGGCTGAGTCCCCGGCCCGTCGCCGACCGCCGGCGTCGGCGCCCGCGCTGCCGACGCCCCCACATGCTCCCGCACCAGGCCGCGCAGCGCCTCGGCGACGGCCGCCGGGTCCTCCAAAGGGGTCATGTGGCCGAGGTTCTGGAGCTCGATCAGACCGGCGCAGCGCGGTAGGCGTTGGGCGAGGCGGCGCGCGTGGACCGGCGGGGTGAGCCGGTCGGCCGACCCGTGCAGCACGGTCACCGGCAGGTCGAGGCGCGGCAACCGTTCGGCCAGGTCGAGCGTGGCGAGCACTCGGCCCCATTCGGCGCGGGCACCCGGCGGGCAGTCCCGGACCATCCGGGACGTCCAGAGCAGCAGGGCGGGATCCGCTCCGGGCCCGAGCGTGACGTGCCGGACGATACGGCGGAACAGGGGCGTGACGGGGCCGTACGGCAGCGGGTTGCGCAGCAGCAGGCGCTGGGCGCGCCCGCGCCAGGGGCCGGGGCGCAGCGGCAGCACGACGGACTCGCCGTCGAGCCGGTCAACGCCCGTGCTGCACAGCAGCCCGGCGGCGGCCCGTTCGGCCAGCTCCGGGCGGCCCGCGGCGGCCACGACGGACATCGCGCCCATCGAGTGCCCGCCGACCACCGCCCGCTCCCCGGCCGGAACACTCGCGGCGAGCACGGCGCACAGGTCGTCGGCCAGCGCGTCGGCGCAGCAGCTGCCCGGGGTGGCCGGGGAACGGCCGTGGCCGCGCTGGTCGTAGACCACCACCCGGTGGTCCGGGAGCAGCAGCCTGAGCACCGGGTTCCAGAACCGGGCCTGGCAGGTCCAGCCGTGCACCAGCACCACCGTCGGCGCCCCGTCGGGGCCGTGGATCCGGGTGTGCAGCCGGGCGCCGCCGGTGGAGACGACGGTCAGCTCCCGCACCTCCGTCGGCCGCGGCCCCGCCGCCGCGCCCCGTGGACCGGCCGGCGTCCCGCGCCTCATGCCGGGGTCCGCTCGGCCGTCCGCGCCCGCAGCACCTCGTACTCGTCGAGGTCGACCCGCCGGGTCACCCGCGCGAACTCGGCGGTGGTGCCCGGCCAGACCGTGCTGTTGCGGCCGCGCGCGTCGAGGTACCAGCTGTCGCAGCCGCCGCTGTTCCAGACCGAGCGCGCGAGCCGCCGTCGCATCAGCTCGGTCCACGCCCGTACGGCCGCGGGGCGCGGCGAGAGGGCGGTCCTGCCGCCGCTCCGGCCGAGCAGCGCGAGCTTGGTCATGAAGTCGGCCAGGTAGTTCAGCTGGGCCTCGATGATCAGCAGCATCGACGTGTTCCCCAGGCCCGTGTTGGGCCCGATGATCGTCAGGAAGTTCGGAAAGCCGGCGGCCGTGGTGCCGCGCAACGCCGTCATGCCGTCCCGCCACTCCTCGGCCAGCGTCGTGCCGTAGCTCCCGGTGACCTGGCGCGCGATCGGCGGGTCGGTGACCCGGAAGCCGGTGGCCAGGACGATGGCGTCCACCTCAACCCGCCGCCCGTCCTCGGCGACCAGCACCGGACCGCGCACCTCGCGCAGCCCCGAGTCCACCAGCGTGACGTGCGGTTTGGCGAGCGCCGGATACCAGTCGTCCGACACCACGATGCGCTTGCAGCCGATCCGGTACTCCGGCGTGAGCCGGGCCCGCAGCGCGGGGTCGGGAATCGCGCGGCGCATGTGCCGCAACGCGAGCCGCTCCAGCAGCCGCAGCCGGTTCGGATGCCGGGTGAACGAGCCGACCTGCACCTCCCTGAGCGCCCACAGCAGCTGGCGTCGGGCGGCGCCGGTGACCGGGAACATGCTGTGCAGCCAGCCCTCCAGCGCGGTGATCCGCCGGTCCCCGCGGGGCACCACCCAGGGCGGGGTGCGCTGGAAGACGGTCAGCTCGGTGACCTCGCGCTCGATCGCCGGCACGATCTGCGCGGCCGAGGCGCCGGTGCCGACCACGGCCACCCGCCGGCCGCGCAGGCTGTGCTCGTGGTCCCAGCGCGCGGTGTGGAAGACCCGCCCGGGAAAGTCGTCGAGTCCTGGCAGCTCCGGCGTCCGGGGCTCGGAGAGCGGCCCGGTGGCCGAGACCACCACGTCGGCGGTGAGCGTGCCGCGTGGGGTCTCCACGGACCAGCACAGCGCCTCGGTGTCCCACCGCAGCCGCTCGGCCGGGCAGTCGAAGCGGAGGTGCGGGCGCAGTCCGAAGGTGTCGGTGAGCCGCTCCAGGTACTCCCGGATGTGCGGCTGGCCCGAGTAGGTCCGCGGCCACCGCGGGTTGGGCGCGAAGGAGAACGAGTACAGGTGGGAGGGCACGTCACAGGCGCAGCCCGGATACGTGTTGTCCCGCCAGGTGCCGCCGACCGCGGACGCCCGCTCCAGCACCACGAAGTCCGTGATGCCCATGCGGCGCAGCCGCACCGCCGCGCCGAGCCCACCGAATCCCGAACCGATCACCGCGACCCGCACGTGCTCCGCCACGCGCCCAGGGTAGGGCAGTCAACTACCCGGTGGTAGGGGGCGCATACCGTCGCGCACCGGACATCAGGCCGCGCAGCCCCTCGCGCAGCCACGCCACGTCCCCGTACCCGAGGGCCCGTTGCACCAGGAAGCCCTGGCAGCAGGCGATCAGCGTGCGGGCCACGTGCTCGGCCGGCACGTCCGGGTCGACCTCGCCCCGCGCCTGGTAGACCTCCACCACTCGCGTCCAGGCGGCGAGCACCTCCGTGAGGAAGCCCCTGAGCAACGCGTCGAGCTCGGGGTTGCGCAGGGTCTCCGCCCAGACCTGGATCACCAGCGAGGCGGGGTGCTCCAGCATCCCGCCGACCCGGGTCAGGGCGTCGACCAGGATCTCGTCCGGCGGCGGCGGGTCCGGCAACCGCGACGCCTGGTCCAACGCCCCGTGCACCGCGTCGAGCACCTCGCGGGCGAGGTCGGCGATCATCGTCTCCTTGCTCGGGAAGTACCGGTAGACGGCGCCGGCGGACAGGCCGGTCTCCCGCAGCACGTCCTGCATGGACGTCGCGTGGAAGCCGTCCCGGGCGAAGCACCGGGCGGCGCCCTCCAGGATCTGCCGGCGGCGGGCGTCGAGATGCGCCTGGGAAACACGGGCCATGCGAACGAGCGTAAAACGAACATTCATTCTTGACAAGCTCGCCCTGAGTGGAGCACGGTGGTCGGGAGAGAACGAACGATCATTCTCTATACGCGTTCTCCCCGCTCTCTTGTGTTCCTCTCTCGCGCTCTCTCGTGGAGGCCTGTCCGTGTCCGTCTCGTCGCCACCCACCGCCCGCCAGGCGCCGCCCTCCCCGCGCGCCTTCCTCGCCGTCCTGGTGCTGGTCCCGGCGTTCGTCGCGCTGGTGCTGTGGGCCTTCACCTGGCCCGCCGCCAGGACCGCGCCACACGAGCTGCCGTTGGGCGTCGCGGGGCCGTCCGAGGCGGCCGGGCCGATAGCGGAGCGGCTCGCCCAGCGCGGCGACGCGTTCGAGGTGCACCGGTACCCGGACGCGGCGGCGGCCCGCGCCGGCATCGAGGACCGCGAGGTCTACGGCGCGGTGGTCGCCGCGGAGCGGCCGGGCCAGGCCCCGGAGTTGCTGGTCGCCTCGGCGGGCGGGCCCACGGTCGCCGCCCTGCTGGAGCAGCTGGCGGCGGAGATGGCGGAGGAGACGGCGCCCGGGGGACCCGGCGTGCGCGTCACCGACGTGGTGCCGACGCCCGCGGCCGACCCACGCGGCGCGGTGTTCAACTCCAGCGTGCTGCCGCTGGCCCTGGCCGGCATCGCCATCGGTGCCGCGGCCACCGTGACCGGCCTGGCGGCGACGCGCCGGGTGCACGGGCTGGCGACGCTGGTCGGCGCCGCCGCCCTGGTGGGCCTGGTCAGCGCCGCAATCGGACACAGCTGGCTCGGGGCGCTGGACGGCGACTGGTGGACGGTGGCCGGCGCGCTCGGCCTGGTGGTGCTGGCCTCGGCGGCGACGGTGGCCGGCTGCGCGGCGCTGCTCGGCCTCCCCGGCATCGGCCTCGGCGCGCTGCTGGTGATGCTGCTGGGGAACCCGTGGTCCGGCGTCTCCTCGGCGCCCGAGATGCTGCCGGACCCGGTGGGGGTGCTGGGCCAGTGGCTGCCGCTCGGCGCGGGGGCGACGCTGCTGCGCTCGGTGGCGTTCTTCGACGGCGCCGCGGCCGGCTTCCCGCTACTGGTCCTGGTCGGCTGGACGGTGCTCGGCGGCACCGCGATCGCCCTGGGCGGCCGACGGCGCCGCGCCGGAGCCAGTCCTCCCTCAGGCCCTGGGGGCCCGGGAGGTACCCCCACCCCGGACAACGGCGGCGCCGCCGAGGGCATACCGTGGCCGCGGCGGGCGGCTGAGGCCTCCGACGGCGGCGCGGGTCAGAGCGCCTTGGCGTAGCAGCGGCTGAGCGGCTCGTGGCGGTAGTAGCCGAACTTCCGGTCCTCGGGCACCAGCGCGTAGCCGCTGCTGGCGTAGAGGCTCATCGCCTCGGGCTGCGCCAGGCCGGTCTCCAGCACCATCCGGGTCCGTCCGGCCCGGCGCGCGGAGTCCTCCAGATGCCCCAGGAGCAGCCGGGCCAGCCCGCGGCCCCGTGCCTCGCGCACCACGAACATCCGCTTGATCTCGGCATCCCCGTCCGCGTACCCCTCCGCCCCCACGGCGTCGTGGCCGCGCCAGCCACCGGTGCCCACGGGGAGTCCCGCCTCGTCGTAGGCCACCAGGAACAGGCCGCCCGGCGGGTCGAACATGCCCGGGTCGAGCGGCGTGTCGTCGCCGTCCCCGTCGTACCGCTCCCGGTACTCGGCCTGCACCAGATCGTTGAGTCGCCGGGCGTCCGGATGGTCGAAACGGCGGGTGACGAGGTTCGCGACGAGGTCCATGTCCGAGATCGTACAAAGGTGCGGCTCTTCCCTCCTCGGGATATCACCCGGTGACCGGGCCCCGGCCGCCGGGGAGGGCAAGCGGGGAACGGAGACGGGGAACGGGGGCGGGAAATGGGAGGCGGTCGGCCGGACACCGTGGCTAGCATCCCGGGCGTGACGACGACAGACGGTGGGGATGCCGCGACCGGCGAGGGTGCCGTCGCGTACGCGTGGCGCGGGGAGGTCGGCGGCGCGGAGCTGGAGGCGCTGCACGCGGAGGGCTTCGGGCACGCGCCCGTCGACTACGACTGGCCGGCCCAGCTGCGCCGGCACAGCCTGGGCTGGGTCTGCGCCCGGCACGGGGAGGACGGCCGGCTCGTCGGCTTCGTCAACGTGGCCTGGGACGGCGCCGGGCACGCGTTCGTCCTGGACACCCTCGTCGCCGCCGGCCTGCGGCGCTCCGGGATCGGCGTGGAACTGGTCGCGGTGGCGGTGCGGGAGGCTCGGGCCGCCGGCTGCGAGTGGCTGCACGTGGACTTCGAGGACCACCTGCGGCCGTTCTACTTCGACGCCTGCGGCTTCCGGCCGACCAACGCCGGGCTCATCGCGCTCTGAGCCCGGGGGCGCGCCTCGCTCTCCGCGCCTTCGGCGTCCGCGCCGTCGGCGTCCGTGCGCTCGGCTTCCCGGCGTCGACCGCCGCCCGTTCGGCTTCCCGGCATCGACCTCCGCCCGTTCGGCTTCCGCGCCATCCGCTCCCCGCGCGTTCGGCGTCCGCGCCATCAGCGTCCGCACGTTCCGCCTCCACGCCATCCGCGTCCGCGCGTTCTGCGTCCGTTCAGCGCGCTGCGCGGACCGCCCAGCGACGCCTTCGGTGCGGCGGGCGCAATCCTCTCCCGCGTCATTGACCCGGTCCGCCGAGGACTCATAGGCTCCCCGTGGGGCCTGGGTGAAACCTTTCAATGATCGCGAGGAGTCCCCATGCACCCAGCACCGAGCCGCCGCAGCCTGATCCTCGGCGCCGGCGCGGCCGTCTGCGCCACCTCGCTCGGCAACGTCTCCGCTGCCGGCGCCCCCGCGCCCTCCGGTGCGAGCGCCGCGGCCGACCCGTCGGTCACGCCACTCGGCAGCACCCTGCTCGACCGCACCGCCCTGTACTTCGTCTCCTACGACGGCCTGGTCAACAACAACGCCTTCCAGAAGAACGGCCTGCTGACCGTGGGCGGCCACCAGTACGCGGTCTGGTACGCGGGCGACCGGAACGCCACCGTGGCCCGCCGCGCCCTCGGCGACGACACCTGGGAGACCGTCACCGTCGGCCACACGCTGACGATCAACGACTCGCACAACGTCATCTGCGCCGGTGTCTCCGCCGACGGCCGTCTGCACCTGGTGATGGACGCCCACAGCAGCGGCTACTTCTACGTCAAGTCCGTGCCTGGGCTGGTCAGTTCGCCGGACGACCACGCGTGGACGGGCGACGCGTTCGGACCGGTGCAGCGCAGCCTGGACGGCGTCACCCTCACCTCGACGATGACCTACCCGCAGTTCGTCGTCTCGCCCTCAGGCGCGCTGCAGCTCAGCTACCGCACCGGCGTCTCCGGGAACGGCCAGGCCGCGCTCGCCGAGTACGACGCGGGCACCGACCGATGGACCAACCTCGGCGCCTGGTCCAGCGCCACCGGCACGTACACCACCGGCTACGGCTCCAGCGGCGCCCGCAACCTCTACCTGCACGGCCTCGACTACGGCCGCGACGGCACGCTGCACGTCTTCGGCACCTGGCGGGAGCAGAGCACCGCCGTGACCTGTGGGGCGAACCTCACCAACCACGACACCGTCTACGTCCGCAGCACCGACCGCGGCCGCACCTGGACCAACGCCGCCGGCTCGGTCGTCGGCCGCACCGGCTCCGGCACCCTCGTCGGGGTCTCGTCCCCCGGCCTGATCGCCGACCCGCTGAGCCCGGACCACGCGCTGATGAACCAGGAGTCGCAGGCCGTCGACTCCGCCGGCCGCCCGCACGCCCTGATCTCCTACGTGCCGGGACGCTTCGGCCAGTGCGTCACCGACTACGTCGCGGGCCGCATCGCCTACGCCCGCCCGTTCCACGTCTGGCGGAACGCCTCGGGCACCTGGCAGAAGACCGAGGTGCCGTTCGCGATGAACTCCAGCCAGCGCTCGCAACTGCTGCTCGACGCCTCGGACAACGCCTACGTCGTGATGCCCTACGGCCGTATCGCCGCGGCCTCGGCCGCCAGCGGCTGGTCGGACTGGACGATGCTCTTCGACGACGACCTCAACGCGTTCGGCGAGATCGTCCCCGACTACCACCGGGTCGCCGTCGACGGCGTGCTCTCCTTCCTCTACCAGGAGTCCTCCTCCGGCACCACGCCCTCCCCGCTGCACGTCATCGACTTCCAACTCCCCACCTGACCCCGTGGCCCGGCCGTCCGGCCCGCCCCGCCCGCGCCGCGGTCAGGCCGCCGGGCGGCGCCAGACCAGGGTGTAGCGCCAGAACAGGCGGCGGCGGAGCCGGGCCCCGGGCAGGAGGCCGCGGGACTCGTCGGTGATCTCGGCGAAGCTCATGGTCGGTGGGCGGGTCGGCGCGGTCATCGAGTCGGGGCGTGGCGCGCCGCGGCCCCGGTTCTTCAGCCAGCCCGTCGCGACGTTGAGCGGCACGGAGACGTGCCCGAGCAGCCGGTCGGTCGCCGTGCGCTCCGCGTAGCAGCCGACCACCACCAGGGTGCCGCCCGGCGCCAGGCGCTCGCGGAGGTGGGCGAGTGCCTCGGCGAACGGGAGGTGGTGCAGGGCGGCGACGCAGGTGATGACGTCCCAGGGCCCGGGCGGGGCGTCGGCCAGCGCGTCCCCGACGGTGTAGCTCACCGGCGCGCTGGGGTCGGTCAGCCGCCGCGCGCGGGCGACGATCTCCGGATCCGCGTCGACGCCGTGCACGGACTCCGCGCGGGTGGCCAGCAGCCGGACCAGGTCGCCGCTGCCGGAGCCGATGTCCAGCGCCCGGCCGAAGCGCCGGGGCAGCCGCCGCATGATCCACCGGTGGTAGTGGGCGTTGTGGTCCCACGGATGCGCGGCGTTGAACCGGTGGAGCGCGGCGAGGACTCGGGAGGACAGGAGCGCCATACCCGCGACGCTAGCGCGGCTCGGACGAGGGATGATGGCCGGATGGACGAGGAAGTCATCCCGATCCTCCACGTCGAGGACGCGGCGGTCGCGGTCGCCTGGTACCAGCGCCTGGGCTTCGCCCCGCAGTGGGAGCACCGCTTCGAACCCGGGCTTCCCGCGTTCGTCGAGGTCGCCCGCGGCCGGGTGCGGCTGTTCCTCTCGGAGCACCGGGGGGACGCCCGCCCGGACACGCTGGTGTACCTGCGGGTCCGTGACGTGGACGCCGTCGCCGGCGCGTTCGGCGTGGAACCGGAGGACGCTCCCTGGGGGGCGCGGGAGGTCGAGCTGCGCGATCCCGACGGCAACCGGCTGCGGGTGGGCACCCCGAGGGAGTGACCCGGCCGGCGGCGCGGTCAGGCGTCCGCGGCCGGGAGTATCAGCAGCAGCTGCTCCTCGTCGCCGTCCCGGATCGTGTCGCGGTGCTCGAAGCCCAGCTTCCGCAGCAGCCGGACGGACGCGGTGTTCCCCGCGAACGGGTCGGCGTGCAGCGGGCGGGCCCGCTCCTCGTCGAGGAACAGGGCGAGCGCCCGGGTGCCGATGCCGCGCCCCCAGTACTCGCGGCCGAACCAGTACCCGAGGAAGCGCCGCTCGTCCTCGTCCCACCAGGACACCACGTTCCCCGCCAGCGCGCCGTCCACGGTGACGGCCCGCACGAGCACGGAGGCGTCGCCCAGGATCCGGGTGTGCCAGTGCGTCATGAACCGCTCGCGATCGCGGGGCGTCCACCGCACCCGCGCCGCCGCCTCGGCATCGTGCTCGTGCTCGAAGAACACGTCCAGATCGGCCTCCACGACGGCCCGCAGCCGCACGTCATCGTTCATGCCCCGGAGTCTGGCACCCGGGTCTGACAGTCCCGCCCGACTCCCGCCCGCCCGCCGAACCGACCGCCGCCCCGACCGCCCCGCTACCGCACCAGGGCGAAGGCGCCGGCCGAGAGGGCGAGGAGTTCGGCGACGCCCGCGGCGTCGGTGACGTCCCGGGCCGGATCGCTGGCCATCGCGGAGACCACGTACGTCTCGCCCGTGGCGGCGCCGGCGAGGAAGGTGCGCGACATCACGCCCGGCTCCGAGCCGCCCTTGAACCAGCCGACCGGCCACGCCTCGGCGTCCAGCCCGAGGATCCGGGTTCCCATCAACGACAGGGCGTCGTCCACCGGTTGCCCGCCGGGGGCGGCGGCCTGGTCGCTGAGGCCGCCGAGCGCCCGGCAGAGGTCGGCGGGCGAGGCGAACCACTCGACGGAGTCGACGTGCCGCGGCTCGTCCCACCCCGCGTCGGGCACCGGGAGCCCGGCGAGCACCTCGGCCAGGTAGGCGCGGCGGTCCGCCTCGTCCAGGGCCACGTAGGCGTCGGCGTGCCGCGGGTAGTCGACGGCCTTGAGCTGGGTCAGCTCCCGGGTGCCGAGGAACGGCTCGTTCGCCGCGGGGTCGGCCATGCCGAAGCGGGTCTGCTGGGCCTCGACGGCGTCCCGGCCGAGTCGGTGCATCAGATGGTCGGTGGCCGAGTTGTCGCTGTGGAAGATCATGTGGTCGGCGTACTCGCGCAGCGTGAGCCGGGTGCCGGCCGGCAGGTCGGCGACCGGACCGCCGGGGGCCTTCCACTCGTCCCTGACGGCGAGCGGCTCGTCCCACGAGGCGCTCCCCGCGCGGACGGCCTCGGCGAGCGCGCCGAGCACGTAGAGCTTGAACGCGGAGCCGATCGGACGCGCGGTGTCCGGGGCGAGCGCGTGCACCGGGTGGCACTCCCCCGCCGGGTCCACCCGCGCGGCCAGGAAGGAGACGTCGGGCGCGACGGCCCGCAGCCGTTCGTCCAGCTCCGCCCAGGACTCCGGCAGCGGGGTGAGGGTCAGCGCGGCCAGGGCACCGCTCGCGTCGGTGACCAGGACCAGGTGGCTGCGCCCGGGACCGCCGGTGGCGAGCGCGTAGGCCTCCACACCGTCCCGCGGCGCCTGTTGCGACCGGTACGAGTCCAGCCGCAGGCCGTCGTCGCCGGCCGCGTCGGCCAGCAGGTCGTTGAAGCCGGGTGCGCCGCCCACCGCGTCCAGGAGTGCGGGCGTCAGATGCGCGCCGATCTCCCGCTCCGTTAGCGGCAGCCGGTGCGAGGCGTCCAGCAGCCACGTCAGCTGCCGCCCGACCGGGGTGTCCGGCGGGGCCGCGGCGGCGGTCGCCGTCGCCGGGCCGGCGAGCGGCAGCAGCGTGAGCGCGGCGAGCAGGGCGAGCAGGAGCGGCAGCGGTCGGTGGGGGCGGGGCATCGCGTCTCCGGTGTTCGGCACGGTGGCGGTCACCGCCCGACGCTAGGGACGCGGGCGACCCGTGCCGTCAGCCCACGGTGGCGCACCGGGTCGCCCTCGGGTCGGACCGCGGACGGACGCACGTCAGCCCGGGGTCGTAGCGGCTGTTACGGTCGTGCGCGTGCTGACCGTCTCCACCGTCAACGTCAACGGCCTGCGGGCCGCCGCGCGCAAGGGATACCTGGCCTGGCTGGCCGGCAGCCAGGCCGACGTGGTGTGCCTCCAGGAGGTGCGCGCCGAGGAGTCCCAACTGACCGACGAGGTGCGGGCGCCGGCCGGCTGGCACGCCGTGTACGCGCCGGCGCTGGCCACCCGGGGCCGGGCGGGCGTGGCGCTGCTGACCCGGCGCGAGCCGGACGAGGTGCGCACCGGGATCGGCGTGCCCGAGTTCGAGGAGACGGGCCGCTATCTGGAGGCGGACCTGCCGGGCCTGACGGTCGCCAGCCTCTACCTGCCGTCGGGCGACGTCGGCAGCGAGCGGCAGGACCAGAAGGAGCACTTCATGGCGGCGTTCCTGCCGTATCTGGTCGAGCTGCGGGCGCGCGCCGCCGCGGCCGGCCGCGAGGTGCTGGTGTGCGGCGACTGGAACATCGCGCACCGCGAGGCGGACCTGAGGAACTGGCGCGCCAACCGCGACCGTTCGGGCTTCCTGCCCGAGGAACGGGCCTGGCTCTCCCGGGTGTTCGGCGACGGCTCCGGCGACGCCGGATACGTGGACGTGGTCCGCGCCCTGCATCCCGACCAGGAGGGCCCGTACTCCTGGTGGACCTACCGGGGCCGCGCGTTCGACACCGACACCGGCTGGCGCATCGACTACCACGTGGCGACCCCCGGCCTGGCCGGGCGGGCGGTGAAGGCCGGGGTGGAGCGGGCGCCGAGCTACGCCGAACGCTGGTCGGACCACGCGCCGGTCACCGTGGTCTACGACGGGTGAGACGGCCGGCGGCTGCCCGACGGGGCGCGCGCGACCGGCTCATCCGCTCCAGTCCCTGGAGATCCGCTCGAGGAAGGTGAAGTCCTTCCCCCGCCCGGTCAGGTAGGCGCCGACCAGCAGCCCGACCATGCCGACGAGGGCGTACGCGAGCCACCCCCACAGCACGAACGTGGCCACGAGCCACGGCACGCCCTCCCACGACCGCACCCCCGAGGCGGCGATCCACGCCACGACGAAGCCGACCAGCAGGGTGCGGCAGAAGTTGAGGGCCGCCGTCGCGTGCCGTTGGATCCACCGGTCCCGGGTGCCGTTCCGCATCGCCAGCGGTACCACCCACATCATGACGATCCCGACCCCGGTGAGCGCGACCAGCGCCGTTCCCAGATACGACCACCTGGCGCCGTCCTGACTCACCGGGTCCCGGCCCGCCTCCGTGCCGTCCATCGCGGTCCCATTCCGCCCCGCGGCCGCGTGCGGCGGGGCGGCACAGTCCTACCGCCGGTGCGTGGGAGGGGTCCCACGCCCGACCCGCGCCCCGGGACCGCGCCGGGACGGCTCAGGCGGGCGGCAGCCCGTACGCGTCGGCGATCAGCTCGTAGCTGCGCAGCCGGGCCGCCGGGGAGTGGGCGTTGCTGGTGATCATCAGCTCGTCGGCGCCGGTGCGCTTCACCAGCGCGTCGAGACCGTCGCGGACGTCGTCGGGCGTGCCGTGGACCACGTTGGCCAGCCAGCCGTCCACGACGTCGGTCTCCACCGGGCTGAACGGATGGCTCTCCGCCTCCTCGGGCGTGGGCACCAGCCCCGGCCGGCCGGTGCGCAGCCGGACCATGGCGAGGGCGCCGGTGAGCACCTGGCGGTGGGCCTCCTTACGGTCCTCGGCGGCCAGTGCCGAGACGCCGATCAGCGCGTAGGGCGCGTCCAGCGCCTCGGAGGGCTGGAAGCTGCGCCGGTACAGGTCGAGCGCCGGGACGGTGTTCGCGGCCGAGAAATGGTGCGCGAAGGCGAAGGGCAGGCCGAGCCGGCCGGCCAGTTCGGCGCTGAACCCGGAGGATCCGAGCAGCCACACCGGCGGCCGGGCGGCCGACTGCACCCCGCCGGCCGCGCGGCCCTGCACCGGGCCGGGCACGGCGTGGATGCGGGAGTACGGGTGGTCGTCGGGGAAGTCGTCGTCGAGGAACCTGACCAGTTCCGCCACGTGTCGCGGGAAGTCGTCGGCGCCGTCCGTCCGCCCGCGCCGCAACGCCGCCGCGGTCGGCCCGTCGGTCCCGGGCGCCCGCCCGAGGCCGAGGTCGATCCGGCCGGGCGCGAGCGCCTCCAGCGTGCCGAACTGCTCGGCGATCACCAGCGGCGGATGGTTGGGCAGCATCACCCCGCCGGAGCCGAGGCGGATCCGCCCGGTCCGCCCGGCGAGATGGCCGAGTATCACGGCCGGGGACGAGCTGGCCACGCCCGGCATGGAGTGGTGCTCCGCGACCCAGAAACGGTGGTACCCGCGCCGCTCCGCCAGCCGCGCCAGCTCGGTCGTGGTGCGCAGCGCGTCGGTCGCCGTGTGCCCGGCGCCAACGGTGGCCAGGTCGAGCACCGACAGCACCGCCGGCGCGTTCCCCTGACTGCGTCCCCTGATCACGTTCCGCTCGCCTCCCTGAAACGTCCTGGCCCGACAATGGGCGACGAAGGGGCAACCAGTCCCCGGGCGGGAGCATTCCGTCCCGGGCGCCGCCCCGGCCCGGTGGGGCGGGTCGAGGAGCCGGCGCGAGCGCCGCACAGGTCATGTGCCACAAGGCCTGAGACCCGGTGGACGAACGCCGAGAAAGGGAACGACGTGCCGTACGACACCATCCGGGCCACGCATGACACGCCCGCGCAGGCAGCGCTGAACGCCGGCGCTCGGGATCGCGTTCACCACCTCGTGGAGGTCGCCCGCGGCTGCTGCCGGGAGGCCGCCGCGCTGCTCCGCCGCCGCGCCGCCGAGGGCACCACGGCGCGCGACAAGACCGCGCACGAGCGGGTCAGCGACGCCGATCTGGAGAGCGAGAGGCTGCTGCGGGACACGCTGGGCGCGGCGGTGCCGGGCTCCGCGGTCATCGGCGAGGAACTGCCGCCCGCCGGGCCCGCCGCCGGGAGCTCGCGCGCGCCGGGGACGGCCGTCTCCCCGGGCGAGGACGTGACCTGGTACGTCGACCCCATCGACGGCACCCACAACTTCCTGCGCGGCCTGCCGCTGGCCTGCGTCTCCGTCGGCGTCGCGGTCGGCGGGCGGCTGGTCGGGGGCTGCGTGCACGACGTCTTCCGGGACGAGTCCTTCACGGGCGGCGAGGGCGTGCCGCTGCGCGTGGACGGCGCCGCGCCGCCGCCGGCGCCCGCGGGTGGCGGGCTGCCGCTGGTCTTCACCGACATCCCGCTGACCGGTCGGAGCGGGACGGCCGAGCCCGCCTTCTACCTGGAGCTCATCGAGCGGGCCGACGTGCGGCGGCTGTACTCCACGGCGCTCTCCCTGGCCTGGCTGGCCGCCGGCCGGGCCGATCTCGCCTGCAATGTGCCCATACGCCCGTGGGACGTGGCGGCCGGTGCCGCCCTGGTCCGCGCGGCGGGCGGGCGCTACACCCCGGTCGGCGCCCCGGAGCCGGCCGCCGCGCCGGGCTTCGTGGCCACCGGGCCTCGCCCGGACGGCGACGGCGACCGCGGGCTGGCGGAGCTGGAGCGCTGGGCCGTCGCCCGGCTGACCGCGCTGCACCGGGGACCGACGGACACCGGGGCCGGCAGCGTCGACGTCGTGCGCTAGCTGTATCGACCCGCGTCCGGCCGACCGCCGGAGACCGCCGCTACGGCAGGTGCCGCTCGACGGCCGCGGGCCCCTGTTCCTCCAGCTGCCGGCGGGCCTCCTCGATCAGCTCCGGCGTGGGCTCTCGGCCGGTGAGCCGGACCAGGTCCTCGGGGTCGATCGGCCGCTCGGCGCCGGTGTGCAGCAGCCGGTCGGGCGTCGGCCGTCCCTCGTCGGCCTCGAGGGAAGCGCCGCTTTCGTTCTGCTTCGCGTCTTCCGTACCTTCTGAACCTTCTGCACTCTGGGGCATGGGACACCTCCATACGTCGCGGTTGCCCATCCCTGTCCCGCCAGCGTAGTGCGCGGGACATGCCGGTGCACCCGAGTGCCCGGGCGGCCGGGCGGCGAATCCCTTGACTTTGGTCAAGTATTTTCCATACTGATCGCATGCCCCAGGCCACCGCCGCCGACCTGGCGACCTTCCGCCGTTTCAACCGCTACTTCGCCAAGCGCACCGGCGTGCTCTCCGACCGGTACCTGGGCCAGGACCGCCCGGTGGGACAGTCCCGGCTGCTGTACGAGATCGGCCCGGACGCCGCCCCGATCGGCGAGCTGCGCCGCCGGCTCGGCCTGGACGCGGGCCAGCTGAGCCGGATGCTCGCTGCCCTGGAACGGGCCGGACTGGTCCGGCTGCGCCCGGACCCGGACGACGCGCGTCGCCGGGTGGCCGAGCTGACCGAGGCGGGACGCCGGGAGCGCGGCGCCCAGGAGGACCGCTCGGACGCCGCGGCCGCCGGGCTGCTGGCCGGCCTGGCGGCGTCCCAGCGCGCCGAGTTGCTCGCCGCGCTGACCACCGCGGAGCGCCTGCTGCACGTGGCGGGCGTGACGTTCACCGTCACCGACCCGGACGCGCCGGACGCCCGCCGCTGCCTGGCGGCGTACACGACCGAGCTGAGGGCGCGCTTCCCCGAGGGCTACGACGACGCCGACCTGGTGCCGTCCGAGCAGGTCAGCGGCGCGGCCGGGGTCTTCCTGGTGGCGTACGACGACGGGCTCCCGGCGGGCTGCGGCGCGGTGCGCACGATCCGGCCCGGGGTCGGCGAGCTCCGTCACCTGTGGGTGGCCCCCGCCACCCGCGGCCTCGGCCTCGGCCGCCGGCTGCTGGCCGAACTGGAGCGGCTCGCCGCCGCGCGCGGCCTGGCCGCGCTCCGCCTGTCCACCCACCGGGTCCTCGACGAGGCGAAGGGCCTGTACCGGGCCATGGGTTACGCGGAGATCCCGGCGTACGGCGACGACCCCCACGGCCAACTGTGGTTCGAGAAACGCCTCTGACTCGTCCGCTGAACCGTCCGCGGAACCGTCCGCGCGCACCGACCCGCCGGGGAAAACTGTCCGGTCACGGCGCCTCCCGGTTGCCCGGCGCGTCCCGCGGGGGCAGGATCTACGATCCAGCTGCACGTGCGGATGATCTCGAACGGACCACGGATGAACGAGAACTGGCCGACGACCGTGGCCGAGGCGGTGGCGGAGCAGTCCCGGATCCGCGCGTTGGTGCGCCCGGCGGCCCCGGCGGACGGGAGGACCGAACCGGCCACGGTCGCGGGCGTGGACGTGGCCTACGACGACGAGCGCGGCCGGCTGGTCGCCGCCGTCGTCGTGCTGGACGCCGAGACCCTGGCCGTGCGGGACCAGGCCACCGCCGCCGGGCCGATCACCTTCCCCTACCTGCCGGGGCTGCTGGCCTTCCGGGAGCTGCCGCCGGTGCTCCGGGCCCTGGAACGGCTCACGGTCCGCCCCGACGTGCTGGTCTGCGACGGCTACGGCATCGCGCACCCGAACCGCTGCGGGCTGGCCAGCCACCTCGGCGTGCTCACCGGCACACCCTCGTTAGGCGTGGCGAAGACGCCGTTCGCCTTCTCCTACCAGGAGCCGGACGCGCCACGCGGCTCCTGGACGCCGCTGGTCGACGCGGGACGCGACGGGGCGGAGCAGGTCGGCCGGGCGCTGCGCACCAGGGACGGCGTCAGGCCGGTCTTCGTGTCGGTCGGGCACCTGGTCGACATCGCCGAGGCGTGCGCGCTGACCCTGCGGCTCACGCCGAGCTTCCGGCTCCCCGAGACCACCCGGCACGCCGACCACGTGTGTCGCACGGAACTCCGTCGCCTGCGCGGATGACCCGGGCTAGCATCCGCCACGGAAGCGGAACACGTCCGGCCGGCCGAACGCCGGCGGTACCCGGCGAGCGGAGAGGCGCACCATGGTCGACGAGGCGGAACTGGCGCACCTGCGGCGCTGCGTGGAACTGGCCGCCCAGGCGCTGGACGCGGGCGACGAGCCCTTCGGTTCCGTGCTGGTCGGCGGGGACGGCACGGTGCTCGGCGAGGACCACAACCACGTCGCCTCGGGCGACCACACCCAGCACCCGGAGTTCGCGCTCGCCCGCTGGGCCGCGGCCCATCTGAGCCCCCGGGAACGGGCGGCGGCCACCGTCTACACGTCCACGGAGCACTGCCCGATGTGCGCCGCCGCGCACGGGTGGGTGGGGCTCGGGCGCATCGTCTACGTCAGCTCCTCGGCACAACTGGCCGGCTGGCTCGCCGAATGGGGCGCGCCCGCGCCGCCCGTGCGCACGCTGCCGATCCGGGAGGTGGTGCCCGACGCCACCGTGGTCGGCCCGATCCCCGGCCTCGCCGACCAGGTGCGCGAGCTGCACCGCCGTCGCCTGCTCCGGGCCCGCGGCGAGGGCGCGTAGCCGCGCCGCGGGCCCGGGCTGGTCGTGGCGGCGGGTCCGTCAGGCAGCGCCGGGCGCGGCCCCGTCCACGTACCCGACGAACGCCGACCACGCGCGGGTCGGGAAACGCAGGCGCGGCCCGGCCGGGACCTTGGAGTCACGGACCGCGAGGAGGTCCTGGCCAGGACAGGCCACCTCCAGACAGGCCCCGTTGCCGCCCGAGTAGGAGGACTTGGTCCAGCCGTGCGTGGTGCCTTGCTTCAGCGCCATGATTGCTGCTCCCTGATGTGGGCCCTGGGCCGCGCCCGGGGGCGCGGCGGTGTCAGTTCGGTCGCGACCGTACTAGTGCGGATGGGGTGAGCACGACGCACATCACCCGACCGGATGGTTCGGCGCATACCCCCTTCTTTCAGAGGGAGTTGGGGTGTACCTTGCCCTCGTCCCCGATCTCGTCCGGCTCTCCGCCGAGCACCACGGCGGCCTGTTCCTCGGCGATCCCGACGATGAAGTCCCGCGTCTGCTGCGGGCTGAGGGCCTGGGCGCGGAGGTGCTCGTACATCACGCTGTAGTGCTGGACGTCGTGGCCCTTCTCCAGGTAGAGGTCGCTGGTCCCGCCCTCCAGGTAGATGACGGTCGAGTCGCCCGCGTCCGGGAACTCCATGATCGCGTACTGCCCGTTGACGCCGGGGTGCGCGCCGGCGGAGAACGGCATCACCTGGAGCGTGACGTGCGGCAGCCGGGAGTACTCCGCGAGGGCCTCCAACTGCTCGGCCATGACCGCCGGGCTGCCGACCGTGCGGCGCAGCGCCGCCTCGTCGACAACCGCCCAGAGGCGTAACGGGTTCCGCTCCTCGCGGAGCCGCTGCTGGCGGCGCATCCGCACCTGGACCCGGCTGTTCACGTCCTCCTCGCCGATCTCCGGCAGCGCGCCGGAGATCACCGCGGTCGCGTAGTCCGGGGTCTGCAGCAGCCCGGGCACCACCTGCGGCTCGTAGACCCGCAGCGACGACGCGTCGGTCTCCAGGCCTATGTAGACGCTGTACGAGGGGGTCAGTTCGGCGAAGGCGTGCCACCAGCCCTGCTGGCGCGACTCGCGCGCCATCTGCATCAGCGACTCGACCAGCTTCTTGTCCTGCACCTCGTAGACGCCGCACAGATCACGCACGTCCCGCGGGCTGATGCTGCGCCGCCCGTTCTCCAGCCGGCTGATCTTGGACTGCGAGACCAGCAGCCGGTCGGCGACCTCCTCCGCGGTCATGCCGCGGTCCTCGCGGAGCCGCCTGAGCTCCTGGCCGAGCCGGCGTCGTCGAACGGTGGGATTGACATTGCCCGCCACGGACCGTGCACCTCCGTTAACCCGAGTCTGTGAACTGCTGTGTGCAGCCTGCCACTCGGCGGGGTGAAGTGGGGTGGATCCGCCGGAGAATCCACCGGGAACGGGCCACTCCCGGTGCCCGCACGGGCCGGGCGGGACGCGCCAGGACGCGAGCAGGGGGTGCGACGCCGGCCGGTGGTCACTGGCCGGCGCCACACCCCCTGCTGGTGAGTGCGGCTCCCGGTAGGGTCAGTTGATGATTGACTCTCCGTATGTCCGTTAACACGTCGCCAGGTCGTGCGTCATCAGTGTCAGGTGCCGCGCGTCAGTGGGACAACGAGGGACGCACCGCGGCGCGGCTCACTCCTCTCCGCCTTGTCTCGGTGGGGACCGCCTGGGCTGACTGCCCGACCGCAGCCATCGCCGCGGCGGGCGCGTGAGCCCGGCCCGGCGCCTTGCGGGCGCCCGCCTGCGAGCGCCGCGCCGCCGCCTGGCCCGCCACACCGTTCTGGACGTCCATCACGGCGTGTGCCACGAGTCCGCCCATCGGGTCGTGCCGGATCAGGTCCCGGAGCCGGGAGCGGGAGGACCGCCCCTCGTTCCCCGGGTACAGGTGCTTGCCCAGACCGACCGCGTGGGCGAGCGCCGCCAGGGCCGCGGTCCGCGCGTCCGGCGGGGTGCCGGTGCGGATCGCGGTGTCCAACCGTGCCCTAATCTGCCGGCTGACCGCGGTGTCAGTCGCCTGATACCGCGTGGTCGGCAGAATCCCGCACATCTGGTTCTCCACCGCGTGCACCATGCCGCAGCGTTCCAGATGCGAGAGATAGGTCTGGCGCAGCCCCAGCCGGGGCCCGCCGATCCAGTTCACCGCGCGCACCGGGCTGCCGCGCCTGCGCAGCAGCTCCAGAGCGCAGTCCAGTGTGGGATCACCGGTCGGCCGTGGCAGTATCACGGCTATTCGGTCCCCATCAGGGGCTATCCGTCCTGCGAGGGCGAGCTCGACGAGCTGTGCCCCGGCAAGACCGAGATCGAGAGACTGCGGCTGCGCGGTGGTACCCGTGGCCGGGTCCAGAGCGAGCAGCAA
Source organism: Streptomyces sp. B6B3 (assembly GCF_039871525.1). Lineage (NCBI taxonomy): Bacteria > Bacillati > Actinomycetota > Actinomycetes > Kitasatosporales > Streptomycetaceae > Streptomyces > Streptomyces sp. B6B3. The sequence goes on from NZ_JBDPLU010000002.1 coordinate 706,441, forward strand.
CAGCTCCTCCGGAATGGTTCTACGACTCCTGCCCATCCATGCCTCCCCGCGTGGATGACAGACAGGGTGACGCCTCTCACATTGTTCTGTCGAGAGCGCGTGGTGGTTTTGTGATGGAACCCGTAGATATGTCGTTAACGTCCCTGAGACAGCAGGTCAGCTTTCCGCCACGCCCGGCGCCGCGTACCGAGGTGCACAGGACCGGGCAAACTGGTAGGGCCAACGGCCGGTTTACCGCATCAGCAGTCATGAATCTGTAAGGAGGCACGGTGGCGGGCGAGTCCCCGGACATTTCGGGACGGGATCGGGAGCGAGCGTCGACGATCGAGGGAGGGCAGTCACCGGAGAAGACGCCCGAGACCCCCGACAGGGTTCCCCGGGCAGCGACGGATCCCGAGGACGACGCGAGCGAGAGCGCGGCGGACGCGCCGAGCGCGAACGGCGCGCGCGACGCGTCACCGGCAGAACTGATACCGGGACCCGCCACGCCGGCCGACGACGCCGGGGAACCCGTGCCCCGCGCGGAGCCGGCCCCCGGCGCCGCCTCCGGGGGGACCAGCGGGACCATCGGCGCCCAGCGGAGCGGCGACTCCGCCGAGGCCCCGCCGGCCGCGGGGAACGACGACGAGGCGCCCCAGGCCCCCACTGAGCCCGCAGAGCCCGCAGAGCCCGCCGACGACTCGGCGGACTCACAGGACCCGAAGGACCCGGCGGACCCGGCGGACGACACGGCCGACTCCGCCGACGGAGCGGACGACACGGACAATTCGGCGGACGACGCGGACGACGCGGTGGACGACGCGGACGACTCGACCGACCCGGCGGACGACTCGACCGACCCGGCGGACGACTCCGGCGGCGCCACGGGCGCGGGCGCCGCGCCCCCCGCCGCGCCCGCGGAGCCCTCGGGCGCCCCCAGGGACCCGCGGGAGCCGGCCCCGGCCCGGAAGCCCGCCGAGAGCCCCACCGACGGCACGGACGGCGACACGGGCGACGACACGGGCGATGGGGCGCCGAAGCCCTCGCCGGAGACCGGCGCACCGGCTCGCGAGGAGGACGGCGACCCCGACGCGGCCGTCAGCGCCGCCGGAGCGGCCGAGCGGCGCGCGACCCCGCCGACCCCCGCCAAGCCCCCCGAGGCGCCGGCCAGCGCGCCCTCAGGCCCGCCCAGCGGCCCGCCCGCCGCCGGCTCGGAGGCCGCGCGGAAGGCCGGCCGGGACGACGCCGCCGCCGGGAGCGGCAGACGACCCGGCGGAGTGGTGGACCGCCCGACGACGGCGCTCCGCGTGGGCGGGAGCGGGACGGCGGCGCCACCCCCGCCCGCCGCGCCGCCGAGGCCGACCGCGGCGCCGCCGCCCGCCGACGCGGACCGGGACCCGATGGAGCTGCTCGCGGCGCTGACCAACCGCCCCGCGCCGCCGCCCACCCCGCTCCGGGTGCTGCTGCGCCGGCTCAAGATCTGGACGCCGCTCGCGGTGCTGCTGTTGATCGTCTTCGTGGTCGCCCAGTCGCTGCGTCCGCTGCCCGATCCGGGGCTGGAGGTGACCGCCGCCGAGTCGTTCACCTTCGACGGCGAGTCCCCGTCCGTGCCGTGGCCGGAAACCGGCCAGGCCGCGCTCGGCGTGCAGGGCATCGGCTCGTTCGGCCAGTCCGGCGGGTCGGAGCCGGTGCCCATCGCCTCGGTGGCCAAGGTGATGACCGCGTATCTGCTGCTCCAGGAGCATCCGTTGGAGCCGGGCGAGCAGGGCCCCGGCATCGAGATCGACCAGCGGGCCGAGGAGGAGGCCGGGCTCAGCGAGTCGGACTCCGAGTCCACCGTGGAGGTGCGCGAGGGCGACAGCATCAGCGAGTACGAGGCGCTCCAGGCGATCCTCATCGCCTCGGCCAACAACGTCGCCCGGCTGGTGGCCCGTTGGGTCTCCGACTCGGAGGAGGACTTCATCGAGCAGATGAACGAGACCGCGGCGGAGCTGGGCATGGAGAACACCACCTACACCGACCCCAGCGGTCTGGAGCCGGAGACCGTCAGCACCGCCGCCGACCAGGTGCTGCTCGCCGAGGCCGCGATGGCCGACCCGGTGTTCCGCGAGATCGTGGGCGTGTCCATGTACGAGGACTCCTACGACCAGGAGCACGGGAACTGGAACTACCTGGTGCCCGTGGACGGCGTCGTGGGGATCAAGACGGGCACCACGACGGCCGCCGGCGGCTGCCTGATGTTCGCCGCCGAGCAGGAGGTCGACGGAGAGCGCCGGTTGATCCTCGGCGCGGTGCTGGGCCAGCCGCCGCACCCGACGGACAACTCGATCCTGACCGGCGCGCTCACCGCGGGCGAGGAGCTGATGGACTTCGCCCAGGACGAGTTGGTGTCGGAGCGGGTGTTCCAGGCGGGCGACGTGGTCGGCGAGGTGGACGACGGGCTCGGTGGCACCACCCCGGTGACGGTCACCGAGGACGTCACCGCGGTCGGCTGGCCGGGCCTCGAGGTCCGCGTGGAGCTGGAGGAGAGCTACCGGGACCCGGAGTCCGAGGACGGCGACGCGACCGGCCCGCTCCCGCATTCCGCGGACGCGGACACCCCGGTGGGACGGCTGCTGGTGGGCGACGGCGACGGCGGGGTGAGCGTCCCCGTGGCGCTCGCCGAGGACCTCGTCGAGCCCGGGTTCGGCGCCCGGCTGCTGCGCCTCGGTTAGGACGACCGGAACCGGCCGCGGACGCGCCGGGGAGGGCTCTCCTCCCCGGCGCGTCGAGGTCTGCCGTGCCGGGCCGTCGCACGCTACAGTCGGTCTCTCGACAGCCAGGGATGCGTGAGGGGGCAGCCCTATGGAATGTCCGTCGTGCGGGTCGAGCAACGGTCACCGGCTGAACAACGGCAATTGGGTGTGCGACGACTGTGGCTCGGTCACCGCAGGATGAGGCCGCGTGGCGGGACCTGGACCCGGCCACGCGCGAGCGGCTCGACTTCCTCGATCCGGAGGACTTCACCGTGGGTCCCACGGCGGAGGCCGCCGCCCAGTGGGCGCGGCTGACGGCGATTCTCGACAAGGCGGAGAACTACCGCCCGCCGCTGTGAGCGCCGCCCCTCACCCGCCCGGGTGACCGTGGGCTGATGACACGTATGAACAGCTGCTGAGCCCGTAACCTTTCGAGCTTCCGCCTGATTAACAGACCGAACAGCCGGTGGGCCGAACGAGATGAGGCACAGGTGAACGGCAGGCGAGCACGCGCGATCGCGCGGTGGTCAGCGGTGGCGGCGACGGCGGGCATCACCACGGTGCTGGGGGCGGGCGGCGCGAGCGCCGACGAGTCGTACACGGATTCGCCTCTGGGACCGCAGTTCGCGTTGGTCAAGACGGGCCAGATCGACGACCCGCTGGAGAAGGTGTTGGAGCGCGCCACCGTGCTCGGCGGGGGACCTCTGATCCCGTGAACGCGTGATCCCGTGAGGCCGTGAGGCCGTGAGGCCGTGAGGCCGTGAGGCCGTGAGGCCTGATCCTTTCCGATGTCCGGGAGCGATCGCGGCCGGACCTCGGAATCGGCGACCCGTGCTAGCTTGACGGGATATCTCGCCGCCGGGGGGTGCAGTGAATCAGGGTGCCGTCACCAGAATACTCGTCGTGAATGACCGAGCCGTTACCCGGGCCGGATACCGGACGCTCTTCGCGAGCATTCCTGATTTCGAGGTGACGGGTGACGCTGGTGATGTTCCGCGGGCCGTCACGGTAATGGCGGACGAGCAGCCCGACGTGGTCCTGCTGGACGCCCACGTGCGGTCGTTCGACGTCGTGGAGGCCGTGCGCCTGGTGGGGGCGGAGAGCCGCCGCCGGCAGCAGGGCGGCGCGCCGATCCTGGTGGTGCTCGACCGGTTCGAGGAGGACAGCGCCCGGCGGCTGCTGCGCGCCGGCGCGCGCGGGATGCTGCTCGACCGGGCCAGCCCGGCGGAGATCGTCGGCGGGGTGCGCCTGGTGGCCGCCGGGTACGCGCTGGTCCTGCCGCCGAGCGGCCGGCGCGGGAGCGCGCTGCCGCCGGGCGGGTCGCGCGCCTCGTACGAGGCGCGCTCGACGAGCGCACCGGGAGAGCCGACCGAGCGGCCGGAGAACGGCGAGGCGGTCGCCTGCTGCCTCCGGCATCTGACGCGGCGGGAGGCGGACGTGCTGCGGCTCATCGCCCGCGGCCTCAGCAACGCCGAGATCTCGGCGGCGCTGCTCGTGAGCGAGAGCACCGTGAAGTCACATGTGCAGCGGATGCTCGAAAAGCTGGAACTGCGCAACCGCGTGCACGCCGTCATCTACGCCTACGAGGCGGGACTGGTGCAGAGCGACCCGGCCTCGCGGTGAACCCGCGCACGGAGGCGAACGAACGGGCACCGTCGCGCGCGAACGCGCCCCACCACTCCTCCCTTCTGCCGAATTCCCGACGTTTTTCGTTCTCAGGTGCCGGTTTCCCGCCCTCCGGGCACCTTCTTTTTCCCTCTCTCGACCGATGGACAGGGCAATAACCCCCTGCGAGGCTCTCCCCTGAGCGGTCAGGAGGCGAAATGGAAGGTCCTGGCGGGCTACCACCGGAAACCGTCGTCATGGCGGATGTCGCGCTCGTGCTCCTGGCGGGAGCGGCGATGGTGCGGTTCAGCGGTCGGCTCCGACAGCCACCGGTGGTCGCGGAGATCGCCACCGGGATCATGCTCGGCCCCAGCGTTCTCGGGTTGCTGCCCGGCGACCTGCCACGCCTGCTCTTCCCCGAGGACGCGCGGCCGATGATGTCGGCCATCGCGCAGTTCGGGCTGCTGCTCTTCATGTTCCTGGCGGGCTGGGAGCTGGACCTGGCCCGGCTGGGCGGCCGCGGCCGGGCGGTCGGCGGCCTCTCCGTGCTGTCGATGGCGATGCCGTTCGTGCTCGGCGCCGGGTGCGCCGTCCTGCTGTACGGGTCGTACGGCGGCGGCTCGGTGGGCCCCGGCACGTTCGCGCTGTACCTGGGCACCGCCTTCTCCATCACCGCGTTCCCGGTGCTGGCGCGCATCATCGCGGACGGCCGGCTGTCCCGCACCCGGGTCGGCACGATGGCCATGGCCTGCGCCGCGGTCGGCGACGTGCTCGCCTGGTGTGCGCTGGTGCTGGTGGTGGCGCTGACGGAGGCCACCGGGGTGCGCCGGTTCGTCGCGGTGCTCGCGCTGACCCTGGGCTACGCGCTGGCCATGCTGCTGGTGGTGCGGCCGCTGCTGGGCCGGCTGTTGACCCGCGCGGTGGGGCGCCGGGGGTACGGCGGCTCGCTCGCGGCGATGCTCGCCGCCGCGGTGTTCCTGTCGTCCTATGCGACGTCCTGGATCGGTATCCACGCGATCTTCGGGGCGTTCGCCCTCGGCCTGGTGATGCCCCGCGACCTGCCGCGACGCGAGCTCCAGGACGGCCAACTGCAGGCCCCGCTGGCCCGGGTGGCGGCGCTGCTGCTGCCGGTGTTCTTCATCGTCACCGGACTGTCCGTGGACGTCGGGGCGTTGGGTTGGTCGGGCGCGCTGGTGCTGTCCCTGGTCCTGGCCACGGCGGTGATCGGAAAGGTCGCGGGCACCCTGCTGCCGGCCCGGCTGTGCGGGATGTCGTGGCGCGAGTCGACCGGGTTCGCGATGCTGATGAACACCCGCGGGCTGACCGAGATCGTGATCCTGGACGTCGGGCGGCAACTCGACGTCATCAGCCCCGAGTTGTTCACCATGATGGTGCTGATGGCCCTGGTGACCACGGCGATGGCGGGGCCCGTGTTGCACGGGCTGGGACTGGCGCCGGAGTCCCGAACCGACGCCCCGCACCGCGCACTTCACCCTATTGAGTGACGCCCGTCCCCGTTTCGCCCGTGCCGTGGATATCTATACGCTGCGCCCATGATCCGTGCTGTGGTGTTCGGCATCGGCGAGTGTGTGATCGACCAGACCCGGGAGTTCGCCGGCTGGGCCGACTGGCTCGGCGTCCCCCGGCACACCTTCGCCGCCCAGTTCGGCGCGCTGGTCGCGCAGGGGCGCGACCACCACGAGACCTTCCAGGTGTTCCGCCCCGGCTTCGACATGGAGGAGGAGCGGGCCAAGCGGGAGGCGTGCGGCGAGGCCGAGTGGTACGGGGAGAACGACCTGTACCCGGACGTCCGGCTGGCCTGGAAGGAGCTGCGCCAGGCCGGCCTCTTCCTGGGCGTCGCGGGGAACCACACGGCACGCATCGGCCGGGTGCTGCGCACCATGTTCTCCAGCCACGTGCATCTGACGGCCACCTCGGGCGAATGGGGCGTGGAGAAGCCCGATCCGGCGTTCTTCGAGCGGTTGGTGTCCCGGATCGGCGGCCAACTCGGCGCCGCGCCGCACGAGATCCTCTACGTCGGGGACCGGCTGGACCACGACATCCGCCCCGCCGCCGCGCTCGGCCTGCGCACCGCCCTGGTGGTCCGCGGGCCGTGGGGCGTGATCCACCAGCACCACCCCGACGCCCATCTGCTGCCCACGATGCGCATCACCTCGCTCCGCCAGCTCATCGGCAACGTGCACGACGTCAACGACGCCGAGCTCTGACGGCTCGCGCCGCGTTCCCAGACGCCGCCCGACTCGGCGGCCACGACCGTCGTCTTCCGGATGGAGGTGCGCGACCTCCCGGAGGACGACGCGAGGGCGCTCGGCTCCGCTGCCCGGGACCTGTGGGAGAGCTGCCACCGCGCCACCTCGGCGCTCCGGGGGGAGTCGTCGCTGGCCGCGCTCGGCGACGGCGTCTTCGCGGGCGTGCTGCGCCCGGCGCTCCCCCAGCACGACCTCTGGCGGCTGCACGGCTGCCTCAGCGACGTCACCGCGAACCGGGCCCTCGCCACCGTCCTCGGCCAGGGCCAGGCGACGGCCCGCTAGGGCCTTCCCGGCCCGCTCGCCCAGGAACCCCGACCAGGCCGCGTCGCGTCGCCGGGGCGGGGGCGGGGCGGGGTGCGGATGATCTGTGGGCTTGGCCACACGTGCGGGCATGCGGGCCGACCGTCGGCGATGTCGGGATAGCGTGCGGTTTCCCCTTTCGCTCCCCTCCGTGGAGACGACCAGTCAGGTGGTGGTCCCGTGGCGTCGGCCCACGCCCTCGGCGCCCGGATACGCCCGGCGCTCCGACGGACCGGCAAGGTGCTCGGCCTGTGCGCGGTCGGCTACGTCGTGCTGTGGCTGGCTGCCGTGCTGGGGATGCTCGGGGTGTCCGCCTGGGCCGGACAGCACTACTCCTCGGGCGAGAAGGTCGCCGGGATCAACCACCTCCAGGCGGTGAACGACACGCTCTGGCGCGGTTCCGCGCCCGAGGCGGAGGGCTACGAGGAGCTCGTCGCGCGGGGCGTGCACACGGTCGTCGACCTGCGGGCCGAGGACCTGTCCGCGGACGAGCTGGCGGAGCCGGAGCGCGCCGGCCTGAACGTCGTGCGCATGCCCATCCGGGACGGCCAGACCCCCACGCCCGAGCAGGTCGACGCGTTCATCGCCACCGTCCGGGACGCGCCGGGCCCGGTGTTCGTGCACTGCGGCGCCGGCGTCGGTCGCACCGGCTCGATCACCGCCGCGTACCTGGTGCGGACCGGGCAGGCCGACAACGAGCAGGCGGCGCTGCGGACGCTGGCCGTGGGGCCGCCGTCGATCGAGCAGGTGTACTACGTACTGACGGCCGACGCGGACGACTCCGACCAGCCGCCGACCGCGGTCCAGGCGATCAGCCGGGCGCTCGACGCGCCGCGCCGGATCAGCTCCGTGCTCTGGTGACCGGGTCCCGGTCTCACTGACTGGCCGTCCACGGTCCGATCATGGACAGGCGTGCGCCTCGGTTGTTCCAATCGCGTCATGAACAACCACCGCATCGCCCTGATCCCCGGTGACGGCATCGGCGCCGAGGTCGTCCACGCGGCCTGCCGCGTGCTGGACGCCGTCAGCAGCCGGCACGGCTTCACCCTCGACTACCAGGAGTTCGACTGGTCCTGCCAGCGCTACGCCCGGCACGGCGCGATGATGCCCGAGGACGGCATCGACCGGCTGCGCGAGCACGACGCCGTGCTGCTGGGGGCCGTCGGCTCCCCCGACGTGCCCGACCACGTCTCGCTGTGGGGCCTGCTGATCCCGATCCGCCGGGCCTTCCGGCAGTACGTGAACCTCCGCCCGATCCGGCTCTTCGAGGGCGTGCAGAGCCCGCTGCGCACGGCGGTGCCCGGCGAGGTGGACTTCGTGGTGGTGCGGGAGAACGTCGAGGGCGAGTACAGCGAGATCGGCGGCCGGCTCAACCGCGGCTTCCCCGACGAGATGGCCGTCCAGGAGGCGGTGTTCACCCGCGCCGGGGTCACCAGGGTGCTGACCTTCGCGTTCCGGCTGGCCGAGCGGCGCGGTGGGCGGCTCACCTCGGCCACGAAGTCCAACGGCATCGTGCACACACTGCCGTTCTGGGACCAGTTGGTGGCCGAACGCGCCGCGCACCACCCGGACGTCGTCTGGGAGCAGGAGCACATCGACGCGCTGGCCGCCAAGTTCGTGCTGCGTCCCGGCCACTACGACGTCGTCGTCGGCTCCAACCTCTTCGGCGACATCCTCAGTGACCTGGCCGCGGCCGTCGCCGGCAGCATCGGCATCGCGCCCTCCGCCAACCTCAACCCCGAACGCGAGCACCCCTCCATGTTCGAGCCGGTCCACGGGTCCGCGCCCGACATCGCGGGGCGCGGCATCGCCAACCCGCTGGGCGCCGTCTGGTCGGCCGCGCTGATGCTCGACCACCTCGGCGAGGAGCAGGCGGCGGCGGACATCGAGAAGGCGATGGCGGCCGTGCTGGCCGGCACCGACGTCCGCACGCCCGACCTCGGCGGCACGGCCTCCACCGCGGAGTTCACCGACGCCCTGCTCGCCCTGCTGTGAGCCGCGCCGTCGCCGGCCGCCGCGCCCGGCGCGGCGGCCGGCCGTCACCTGCTGTCCTCCCAGGCCAGGGGCGACAGGTCGGGCCGCTTCGGCAGCCGGCCGTCGCCGGACGAGCGGCCGGTGAGCCGGCGCCCGACCCAGGGCAGCAGGTGCTCCCTGGCGAACCGGGCGTCCGCGCCCAGCCGGGTCAGCCAGTGCGGCGGGATCGCCGCCGGCAGCGGCGCGTCCCAGTCGAACGTGGCCGGGAACCCGAGGGCCTGCCACACCGCCTCGGTGACCCGCCGGTGGCCCTCGCCCGTCAGGTGCAGCCGGTCGTCCGCCCACAGCCGGGAGTCGCCCAGCGTCCTGGACGCGTAGACGTCGACGACCAGCGCGTCGTGCCGGGCCGCGAGGTCGTCGATGAAGCGGTACAGCAGCGTCAGCCGGTTGCGGTAGCGCTCCAGCACCGGGCCGCGGCGGGCCGGTGAGCGCATCAGCACCAGACACGAGCAGGTGGGCGCCAGCCGCTCGACCGACCAGGCCAGCCGCTCGAAAACGGCCCGCAGATCGCAGCGGGGCCGCAGCACGTCGTTCAGCCCGCCGACGAGGGTGACCAGATCCGCGTTCATCGCGGCGGCGACCGGGACCTGCTCGCGCGCTATCTGCCCGATCAGCTTGCCGCGCACCGCGAGGTTGGCGTAGCGGAAGTCGACCTGCCCCGCCGCCAACCGTCGCGCGAGCCGATCCGCCCAGCCCTGGTAGGTGCCGTCCGGCAACGCGTCCGACATGCCCTCGGTGAAGGAGTCCCCCAGGGCGACGAAGCTGCGGAAGCGTGGCGAGTCGTTCATGGCGCCCATCATGCTAGTTCGGGGCGGGGACAGCAGGCGGGTGGGCACCCAGCGAGGTGATGGGGCGGTCGTAACCTCGTGGCCATCCTGCGTTCGCCGCGGTCGCATGGAATGGCCGATCGCGACGTGACGAAGGCAGGGGTGTGCGAGTGAGCGCTGTAGGCAAGGGACTCAGGCGGCGCGGCAGGCTGCTCGCCGAGGCGCTGAGCCCGCCCCGCCGGGGCCGCGGCCAGCGGCCCGCCGGGGCCGTCGCCCGACCGGCGGAGCGCGCGGCGCGACAGGCCGCGGGCCCGGGCCGCGCCGAGAACCCGTCGGCGCCCAGGGACACCGGTTCCGACCGGCCCGGGAAGTCAGCGGAGCCGGCGGAGAAGGCGGAGAAGGCGGAGAAGGCGGACAAGCCGAAGCAGCCCGCCTACGTCGCGCCGCACGCCGGCCGGCTCGTCGACTCGCCGGTCTTCGTGCTCTCCTCGGTGCGCTCGGGCTCCACCCTGCTGCGGGTGCTACTGAACAGCCATTCGAAGATCCGCGCCCCGCACGAGATGCATCTGCGCACCCTGCACGTGCAGCTGACCCGGCCGTTCACCGGCGACGCGATGAAGGGCCTCCAGCTGGACCGGCCGGAGCTGGAGCACCTGCTCTGGGACCGGGTGCTGCACGTGGAGCTGGAGCGCAGCGGCAAGGAGATCATCGCCGACAAGACCCCGGCCAACACCCTGGTCTGGCGGCGCCTGCACGAGTGTTGGCCGAACGCCCGCTATCTCTTCCTGCTGCGCCACCCGGGCGCCGTGATGAGCTCCCTGGTGAACCGGCGCACCGACCCGGACCTGGAGGCGATCCACGCCGAGGTGTCGCGCTACGCGGAGACGCTGGAGGAGGCCAGGCAGGGCCTCGACGGGCATGTGCTGACGTACGAGCAGCTGACCGCCGACCCCGAGAAGACCACCCGGGAGATCTGCCACTACCTCGGCGTGGAGTGGGAGGCGGGCATGCTGCAGTACGGGGAGCAGGACCACGGCACGTTCCGGCCGCACATGGGCGACTGGAGCGAGAAGATCAAGTCCGGCAAGATACAGCCGGCCAGGGAGGGCGACCACTTCGCCGGCCTGTCGGACCGGCTGGCCGAGATCGCCGAGACCTGGGGCTACCGCCGCGGCTGAGCCCGGCCCGCACCCCCGCTGATCCGTCGTCCCGCGCGGCACGCGTCGGGCCTCCTGCCCCAGCCCGGTGGTCGGGGCAGGAGGCCCGACGCGTCAGGCCGTTCGGGCGAGCCGGCGCTGGAGGGCCCGCACCTTACGGGCCGCGCTGCGCACCGTCCGGTTCCGCGGGATGAACGCCAGGCGCTGCGGCACGGCGCCCGGGAGCGCCAGCGCGGTGAGCCGGCGGCGCTTGAAGTAGCGCCGGGTCTCGCCGTGGAACGAGTCGGCCAGGAAGCGCTCGGCGACCGGCCGGAGCCGCGGGTAGAGCTGCGGCTGCATCGAGAAGCCGACGGCCGCGAGCAGGCCGGTGAGCGCCTCGCGGTTCTCCTTCTCGGTCGGCATCCGCCAGGCCCGCACCGCGCCGGGGTCGTCGAGCGGCGGCAGCATCGCGTCCACGATGGTCACCGGGACCCGGTTGCTGTTCTGGTACGGGGCGAGGCGTTCCAGCAACATCTCGGTGCCGAGCCGGGCGACCGGGAGGTTGTAGAAGACGCAGGCGGTGAGCAGCGCGGTGGAGAACGCGCCGACGACGAGCGCCGGGCGCAGCCGCTCGTAGAGCACCTCGGCGAGCACCGGGACGTCCAGCACGGTCAGCTCGACGCCGAGCGCCTCCGCCTCCTCCTCCAGGCGCCGCGACCAGCCCACGGGCGCGGTCGGGTGCGGTTTGAACACCACGTGCCGGTGGCCGAGTTCGGCGACGCCGCGGAGCATCCGCAGATGCAGCTCCTGCTCCTCGGCGGGCTGCAGGATGTCCAGCGCCGAGAGGTACTGGCCGAGCACGAGCGCCGGCGGATCCTCCGACGGGGCCAGCTGGTCGGGCGCGGCCGGCACGGCGGCGTCGGCGAGATCGGCGAGCACCTTCCGCATCGCCGCGGTCGGCACGGTGCACGGCGGCACGTCGAACTCGGTGAGCAGCAGCGGCCGCACACCGGGCAGCAGGTCGGGGTGGAGCAGCCGGTCGATGCGGGTGCCGATGAGCAGTTCGAGCTTGTTCCGGGTGGGGCCGTAGCTCATCAGCCCGTCCGCGTAGACCTGTATCGGGGCGGCGGGGAACAGCCGGGCCAGCGCGCGCGACGGGTTGACCTGGATGGACTCGACGACGAGGTCGAGCTCGTCGTCGCCGAGGTCCCACAGCATCCGCAGGTGCCGCTCCCACATCGGGACGTCGACGGCGCGCGGCTCCCAGGATCCGGGGTGCATCGGGGCTATCGCGTCGTTCCAGGACAGCACCGCGTCGAACCGGCCGCGCAGCCGGTCGAATCCCGGCGTCTCGTCGAGCGCCGGGGTGGTTTCCGGGCTCGCGGCGTTGTTGCAGACCAGCAGCAGCCGGCGCCGCGCGGCGGGGAACAGCTCGCTGTCCAGGGCGGCGGCCAGGGTGGCGGCGCCGTAGAGGGTGGAGGCGACGAAGAGCTGGATGCGTGGGGCGTCGCTCGGACAGTTCATCAGACGGCCGCCTTGGCGGGGGAGGTGCCGGGGGCCGGCTGGCCGAGCCGGCGGCGCAGCCAGCGCAGTCGCCCGGCGCGCTCGTAGTCCATCTCGTCCAGCGCCTCCGCGAGGACGTCCTTCGGCATGCGCTTGAGGGCGGCGGCGCTCATCGCGCGCAGCTTGCGGGCCACGGGTGCTTCGAACCTCTCGCTGTTGTTCAGGTGGTGGGAGATGATGGCGCAGTAGGTGCGGACGGCCTTGGGCAGCAGCCGGTCGGCGTCGGGATCGCGTGCGGTCTCCTCGACGACCTGGTCGAAGGCGCGGATGAAGTCGAGCTGTCGGACATCCCCGATCTGGGTCAACGAGGAGGCGACGCCGCGCCGGTAGAAGACGCCGAGCAGGCCGACGACGGCGAACGAGCGCGCCTCGCGGTGCAGTCGCCAGATCCAGGGCCGGTCCTCGGCGGTGCGCAGGCCGTCGGTGAAGTGCAACAGGCCGTCGTCCAGCAGCCGGCGATGGTAGATGCCGGCCCAGGCGTAGGCGTAGTCCACCGACGTGGTGGTGTCGACCGGCAGGATCGCCTCGCGCGGGTTCAGCACCACACCGCGCCGGCCGTGCGGCACGCGGTGGATGGTGCGGGCGCGGGCGGCGCACTGCACATGGTCGGTTCGCACGAAGTCGCAGTCCAACTCGGTGATGGCGGAGAGCAGTTGCCGGTAGTAGCCGGGCGCCAGCCAGTCGTCACCGTCGAGGAAGGTGACGTACGTGCCCCGGGCCCGGTCGAGACCGGTGTTGCGCGCGGTCGCCAGTCCCCCGTTCCGCTCGCGTGGCAGGAAGGTGGCGTTGGGGAGTTCGCCCGCGGCGCGCTCCAGGATGCGCGGTGTGTCGTCCTTGGAGCAGTCGTCGACGAGGAGGAACTCGATCTCCTCAGTCGCGTTGGCGTGCAGACTCCTGATCGCCTCGGGGGCGTAGGACTGCACGTTGTAGAACGGAACGATGACGGAGAGCCTGACCATTGGGGTGATCGTAGGTTCGTGGCCGTCCTCAGTTCTGTCGGTCACCCAACGCCGGGGTGAACGCTAGGCGACGGGTCGGCGTACGTCGTTTCTCCCGCGTTCCCCTCGCGTCCGGCGGCGTCGCGGCCGGCCCTAACGGTGCACTCTGGCGCGGTCCACCGCGGTCACGCCGATGGCGGCCAGGGCGATCTGGATCAGCCACTCGATCCAGTCCACGCCGTTCGTGTCGGCGACGTCGAGCCCTTCGGCGATGGCGGTGCCGATGAGGGCGGCGACGATGCCGACGACGATCGTCCACAGGATGCCGACGCGCTGGCGACCCGGCAGCACCAGCCGGGCCAGGGCGCCGATGACCAGACCGATGATGATCGCGCTGATGATGCCGGAGATATCCATGTACGAGCCCTTTCGTGTGATGTGCCGCTTCGAGTGTCCCGTTCCCTCCGGGGCACTCCTCAGCGGGCCGCGAGCGCCTCGTCGACCAGGCCCCTGAGCAGGCCGTACGCGACCTTCGGGACCTCGGCGCGGCGGCCGGGCCCGGCGTTGGCGAGCGCGACGAGGGCGACGTCCGCCTGGGGTGAGAACCCGGCGAAGGTCGCGAAACCTCGGTCGCCGCCGGAGTGGAAGTACATGTCGTGGTCGGGGAAACGGCGGACGTTCCAGACCAGCGCGAGGTGCTGGTCGAGGCGGGGCAGGGCCAGGCGCGGCCGGCGGACCTCGGCCAGCGCGGCGGCGAGCGGGCTGGTGGCGGGGCGGAGGTGGGCCTCCAGGAAACGCAGCATGTCGCGGGCCGAGCTGACGACACCGCCGGCGGCCGGCAGGCCGTGCGCGGTCATCGGCGGGAGGGGACGCCCGTTTCGGTGGCCGGTCGCCCAGCCGGGGCGGGCGACGGTCTCGGCCGGCGGGGCCGGCACGGCGACCGTGTCGCGCAGACCCAGGGGCGCGCAGACCCGGGTGGCGAGGAGGTGTTCGTAGCTCTCCCCCGTCGCCTCGGCGAGGACGGTGCCGAGGAGGCCGACGCCGTGGTTGGAGTAGCGCACGTACCGCCCGGGCGCGGGCCAGGGGCGACTGCGGGCCGCGGCCCGGCGCAGGTGGTCGGCGGTGAACCGGGAGTACGGCAGCGTCGTCCAGCGGGGCAGCGCCGTCAGCAGCAGGCCGAGGGGCTGCCGGCTCAGTCCGGCGGTGTGGGTGGCCAGGTGCAGCGGCGTGATCCGCCCGCCGTCCCCCCGGTGCGGCCGTTCGCCCGGCGGGAGGTGGCGGGCGATCGGCTCGTCGAGCCGCACCTCGCCGCGCAGGTGCGCGTCGGCCAGCAGCAGGGCGGTGCAGGTCTTGCTGAGGGAGGCCAGGTCGAAGCCGGTGGCCGGTCCGGCCGCCGCGCCCCCCACGGCGGCGGTCCTGCCCAGGCAGACCGTGCCGCGTTCGTCGCCCCGGGTGGCGGCGACGGCCACGGCGGTCGCGCCGACCGCGACGGAGACCAGCCGCCGCGCCGCCTCCCCCAACCCGAGCACGTCGGCCTTGCCGGCCGGCTCCGCAGGAGCCGCCGGCGCCCCCACGTCCGCCCGCTCGGGCACCAGCTCAGCCACTGCGGCCCGTCCCGCCCCGCCGAGCACGGGCGGGCCTGCGGCACGCCGGCCGGCGGCCACCCGCCCCGGGCCGCCGCCCCGGCGGCACCGCGGTTCCGGCCGGGCCCTGGCCGCACGCCGCGAGCTGCCCCGGAGGAGGCGAGCACCGAGCGCGTCGCACCGGCCAGGCACGCCGCCCAACGGCCGGAACGCCCGGAACCCCGGTGGGCCGCGCCACCGCCGGGCCACGCGCCGCAGGATGTCCCACACCCGGCACGCACCGAGCGCCTCGCACCGGCCAAGCACGCCGCCCAACGCCCGGAACGCCCGGAACGCCGGTGGGCCGGCGGCGAGCACGGCCCGGCAGCGGCCACACCGGCGAAGCCGCGAGCCCATCCGGCGCCGCGAGGCGCCCCGCATCCGGCAAGCCCGGCGCGGGACTCATGCCGCGGCACCCCGCGGACGGCACCATGAGCCCGAACGCCACGACCGGACCACGCACCACAGGGCGCCCCGCACCCGGCAAGCGCCGAGCGTGTCGCACCGGACCGACGCGCCTCCCGGCGCCGGGAGCGCCAGCGGCTCTCGCGCCGCCGCCCACCTGCCGGCGGCAGCCCAGCCGGCAGTGCCGCGTGCCCGGCGGCAGGGAGCGGGCCGCGTGGCCCACCGCCGCGGCCTCGGGGGTCGGCCGCCCTCCGACGGCACGCGCGCGGGAGGCGCCGCGCTCACGCCGCGGCGCCCAGGGCGCGGGAGAGGGCGATCGTGCCGGCGGCCGCGGCGACCACGGTGGGGTGGTGATGCGCCCGGTAGACCTCGGCCGGATCGTCGGGCAGCGGCTCGTCGTCCCGGGGCAGCATCCCGTCCTCGTGCTGCACCGCGGCCAACCGCTCCCAGTTCTCCACCCCGCACACCGGCTCCGGCAGGCAGTTGTCGGTCAGCAGCAGCTCCCCGATCAGGTCCCACTGCCCGACCTCCCGCCAGGTCTCCACCCAGGCGGGCAGCCAGGTGGCCAGGTACTCCTGGATCCGCGGGGGCAGGCCGTCCCGGTCGCCTCCCCAGTCGGTGAGGTGGAAGACGGTGTGGGTGACGTTGTAGGCGGCCATCCAGTCCATCGACCAGGGCTCGGGGGTGGCGCCGAGCCAGGTGAAGTCGGTCAGCGCCGCCCAGTCCCGTTGGTCGTCGAGCCCGACGACGCGGGCGGCGTTGGCCACCGCGAGCTGACGGTTCGGCAGCACCTCGGAGACCCGCGGGGAACGCAGCCGAAGCAGGTGCCGCAGGAGTTCGTCGAGCTTGCGGTGCCGGTAGCCGGCGCGGGCGAAGTGCGCGTACAGCTCCAGCGGGTCGCTCAGCATCGGGTGCCGGAGCTGACGGGCGTACAGCAGGT
Source organism: Streptomyces sp. B6B3 (assembly GCF_039871525.1). Classification (NCBI taxonomy): domain Bacteria; kingdom Bacillati; phylum Actinomycetota; class Actinomycetes; order Kitasatosporales; family Streptomycetaceae; genus Streptomyces; species Streptomyces sp. B6B3. The sequence goes on from NZ_JBDPLU010000002.1 coordinate 722,735, forward strand.
CGCCCTCGCGCAGTTCCTCCCAGGCGAAGTCCAGCAGTCGCTGGGCCGTCTGCGCCTCCCCCGGTCCGGCGACGCCCTCGCGCAGCATCAGGGAGGCGGCCAGCGCCGTCTCTCCCAGCGGCTTGTAGGTCTCATCGGGCTTGGGCATGTCCACCGTGCTCTCCATGTTGAGAGCGCCCAGCTGGTGGTGCTGGGCGAGCCAGTCCAGCGCGCGGCTGGCCATCCGGTGGGCGGTGGTGGCGACGGAGTCGGTTGACGCGGTCATGCTGGTGCCTCCCTGCGGTGCAGCAGACGTCGACCGATCTCGACGTCGAGCACCGTGCGGGACTCGACGGCCCCGAAGAGCTGGATGTGGTCGAGCAGCGGGCCGGCCTCCACGGGCATCCGCAGCCCCTGGCCGGTCAGCAGGGCCAGCCACCGGCCGAGCCGGGCGGCCAGCGGGAAGTCCCGGCGGAGCATCGCCCAGGTCAGACCCCGGACCAGCGGGACGGTGTTGCGGCGCGCCGCCTCGTGCACCGGGCCGTCGAGCCCCGGCAGGGCCAGCGGGGAGAGCTGGGCCAGCTGCACGCACCACGGGCGCCAGGTGATCGCCTCGTCGCCGTCCGCCGGCCCGCCGGCGAACGACTCGACCGCCGGACGAGGGGGCGTGTCCAGGGAGAGGCCACCCTGCCGGGTCACGATCTGCAGCAGGCCCCAGTCGCGCCAGGCCGCCACCCGGGCGGTGTCCGGGTCGGTCCCGGGAACGGCCGGGGCCAGCGGGAACAGCCGCATGGCCTCGACGGCGGTGGCCGCGTCGTCCTCCGGCACCGCGGCGCCGGCCAGCACATGGGCGGCCAGCGCGTCGCCGGCGAGGACCCGGACGGCCGCGAGCGCGGCCTTGGGATCGGCCGCGGACTCGACGTGGTGGGTGAGGGAGTCCGCGTCGCGCGGATGGTCCAGGGCGGTCAGCACGCGGTTCGCGAGGTCGGCCGTGGCCGCCGCGAAGTCCGTGTCGACGGTGTCAGCGTTTGCCATCCAGGGCTCGCCTTCGGTGGGTTCCGAACGGGTGGTGGAACGGGTGGTGGAACGGGTGGTGGGGGGACGGGCGCGGTCACGGCGACGTGGTGGCGATGCCCCTCCGGGTGGCCACCCGGAGATCGCATCGCCACCAACGCCGTGGAGCCTCCGCGAACCCTCAGACCTTCTTGGGCGCCTTCGGCTCCTGCGGCTCCTTGGGAGCGGCGAGCAGCAGGCCGAGCAGTAGGGTCAGCGCGGCTGCCTGCGGGACGAACAGCGGCGCGTCGCTGACGCCGGCCTCGGGCTGTATGGCGAGCCTCATCACCGCGCCCTGCTCCGCGGGGCCCGCTAGCTCGGTACCGGCCGGACGGGTCATCTGACGGTTGGCCATAGGTCTCTCCTTCCAGATGTGGGCCGTCACTCACGACCCCACGGTCCAAAGGTAGACAAATACGGACAAACGCGCCAACGAGGAGGAGACCCCCTCCGTACCGCCGTTCGGGCGACCCCCGTCAGGCCGTCACCTCGGAGCGGTCCCCTCCCCACAGGGTGTGGAACGTGCCCTCGCGGTCCGTCCGCTGGTAGGTGTGGGCCCCGAAGTAGTCGCGCAGCCCCTGCACCAGCGCGGCCGGCAGCCGGTCCGCCCGCAACGCGTCGTAGTACGTCAGCGCGGCCGAGAACCCCGGTGTCGGGACGCCGAGTTCGGTGGCCGTGGCCACCACGTGGCGCCACGCGTTCTGGGCCCCGAGCAGCGCCTCCCGGAAGGTCGGGTCGGTCAGCAGGGTCACCGGCGCGCCACCCGCGCCGCGCCCGCCGTCCCGGTACGCGGCCCTGATCTCCTCCAGGAAACGCGCCCTGATGATGCATCCGCCGCGCCAGATGGCCGCGACGCCCGCCGGGTCGATGTCCCAGCCGTACTCCTCGCTGCCGCTGGCGAGCAGCTGCCAGCCCTGGGCGTAGGCGACGATCTTGGACGCGTACAGCGCCTGCTCGACGTTGTCGGTGAACTGCCGGGCGTCGTCCGGATGCAGTTCGGGGCGCGCCGGGCCCGGCAGGTCGTGCGCCGCCTCGCGCAGGTCCACGTGCCCGGACAGCGAGCGGGCGAAGACCGCCTCGGCGATCCCGGAGACCGGCGAGCCGAGGTCGAGCGCGGACTGCACGGTCCACCGCCCGGTGCCCTTCTGCTCCGCGCGGTCGGCGACGACGTCGACGAACGGGCCGCCGGTCGCGGCGTCGGTGTGCGCCAGCACCTCGGCGGTGATCTCGATCAGGTACGAGTCCAGCCGGCCGGTGTTCCACCCGCGGAAGATCTCGGCGATCCGGTCGGGGCGGTAGCCGGCGACCCGGCGCAGCAGGTCGTACGACTCGGCGATCAGCTGCATGTCGGCGTACTCGATGCCGTTGTGCACCATCTTGACGAAGTGCCCGGCGCCGTCCGGGCCGATGTGGGTGCAGCACGGCTCGCCGTCCACCTTGGCGGCGATGCTCTCCAGCAGCGGGCCGAGCGCGGCGTAGGACTCGGCGGAGCCGCCAGGCATGATGCTGGGGCCGTGCAGCGCGCCCTCCTCCCCGCCGGAGATGCCGCAGCCGACGAAGTGCAGCCCGCGGTCCCGGAGCGCCGCCTCGCGCCGCCGGGTGTCCGCGAAGTGCGCGTTGCCGCCGTCCATGATCATGTCGCCCGGCTCCAGCAGCGGGGCGAACTCGTCGATCACCGCGTCCGTCGGCGCGCCCGCCTTGACCATGACGACGAGCCGGCGCGGCCGCTCCAGGGACCCGACGAGGTCGCGGGCGGACTCGGCGGGCCGGAAGTCGCCCTCGTGGCCGAACTCCTCGACCAGCTCCCGGGTCCGGGCGGCGGTCCGGTTGTGCACCGCGACGACGTGCCCGTGCCGGGCGAGGTTGCGGGCCAGGTTCCGCCCCATCACCGCGAGCCCGGTGACGCCGATCTGAGCCTGCCGCGCCATGTCACTCAACTCCCGTCCGTCCGCTGAAGCCCCAGCACTCACTCCAGGTCACCCCAGGCCGCCTGCCCCGGCATCCCGCCGGGGAATCCCAGGGCACGTGTCCCTATCCACCCAGAAGTACGCATTCTGTCAGAATCCCGATATGGGACACGAGCAGCAGGAGGAGGACGAGCCGCCTCGCGGCGGAGCCGAGGACGTCACGGCCGCCGACTTCGCCGCCATGCTGACCGGTCTGATCCTCGCCGTCCACTTCACGATGCTGGAACAGCTGCCGGGCGTGGTGGCGAAGCACGCGGCCCGGGTCGGCATGCGGGACGTGCTGATCTACCTGGCCGACCTCCAACAGCGGTCGTGCGTCCTGCTGACCGAGCACGAGCCGCCTCCGGGGAAGGACGGCGAGCCACGCGAGCTGGCGCTGGAGGGCACCGTGGCCGGCCGGGCCTTCCAGCGCGGCGAGATCCTCCCGGCCTCCTCGGTCCAGCAGGATCCCAACCAGTGGTGGGTGCCGCTGCTGGACGGCGTGGAACGGCTGGGCGTGATGCGGATCAGCACCACGGCCGACAGCCCGACCAACATGGACGACATGCGGGTCCTGGCCGGCCTGGTCGCGCTGCTGGTGGTCGCCAAGCGCGGCACGAGCGAGACGCACGCGCGGCTGGTGCGACGGCGGCAGATGAACGTCGCGGCCGAGCTCCAGTGGCGGCTGATGCAGCCGCAGACGTTCGCCACCGACCGGGTGGTGATCAGCGCGGTCATGGAGCCGGCCTACGAGGTCAGCGGCGACGCGTTCGACTACAGCCTGACGGCCAGCAACGTCTACGTGAGCATCTTCGACGCGATGGGGCACGACACCGCCGCCGGCCTCACCGCCAACCTGGCGCTCGCCTCCTGCCGGAACTCCCGGCGACAGGGCGCGAGCCTGGTGCAGAGCGCCAAGGCGGCCGAGGCGCTGCTCTTCGAACAGTTCGGTGGCAACCGCTACGTCACCAGCATCCTGGCCGACCTGGAGCTGGACACCGGCCTGATGCGCTGGATCAGCTGCGGCCACCACATGCCGATCCTGATCAGGGGCCGGACGGCGGTGTCGCTGTCCTGCGCGCCCGGGCTGCCCATCGGCATCGGCGGAAACCTGCCGATCACCGTGTGCGAGAGCCAGTTGCAGCCCGGCGACCGCCTGGTGCTGTACACCGACGGGATCACCGAGGCGCGCCGGCCCGGCGGGCGCGAGTTCGGCCTGGAACGGTTCACGGACTTCCTGATCCGCCACCAGACCGACGGTCTGCCCGTCCCGGAGACGCTGCGCCGGCTGATCAGGCACCACCTGCACTACCACCACGGCCAGCTGGGCGACGACGCCACCGTCCTGGTGCTGGAGTGGCACGGCCCCGAGCCGTACCGGCCCGGGGAGGCGGCGGACCTCGTCGGGGTGCCGGAGCCCGAGCCGGCGATCCGGCCCGTACCGAAGTGATCCGGCGGGTGCAGACGTTCCTGCCGTACCCCGACTTCCCGGCGACCGCCCGGGTGCTGGACGCCCGCCGGCTCGGCAAGCAGCGGGTGGAGACGGTGCAGGTGCTGCGCGGCCTGCTGGTGCCCGGCTACGGCTGGCGCCGGCATCCGGCGGTCCGGATATGGGCCGGCTACCAGGAGGCGCTGGTGCGCTACGGGCTCGACGTCTGCGCGGAATGGTGCCGGGAGGGCCGGGCCGACACGTGCGCGGCGACGCTGCTGGCCGACCTGCGGTCGCTCACCGGCATCGCGAAGCCGCGGAACCAGGACGCGCTGGCCGCGGCCGGCGAGCTGCCCCCGTGGCTCGGCGACCCGGCCTTCCACGTCAGCCACCAGTCCGCGCTGGTGCGCAAGGACCCGGCGGCCTACGCACCGCTCTTCCCCGACGTCCCCGCCGACCTCCCCTACGTCTGGCCCGCCTCCGACCGGGAGACCGCCAGCCCATAGCCGCTCCTCGGCGGCACACCGCGTGCCCGGCCGCCCCGAACCCGGCCGCTGGGCCCGCACCACCGGCCGCGGGCCGGGAACCGGAGCAGGCCGCACGCGGACGGCCCGGCGGGGCCGCCAGCGCGCCACGGATCCCGGTCCGCATCGTCCACGTCTCCTTCCTGAGGGCTCGGCCGGATGCCGCGCCCGACGACCGAACGGAACCGGGCGGGCCGTTTTCCCCGCGGTTTCCGTTCGGCCGACCGGCCCGCGGCCCCGCGTCCTGACGCGGAGGAAACGGCCCGGTCGGGACGATGGCCGGGGAACGTGTGGGGGAAGGAGCCGACGATGCGCGTGCTGGTGGTGGAGGACGAGCCGATGCTCGCGGAGGCGATCGGCGAGTGGCTGCGCGCGGAAGCGCACGCCGTGGACGTCGTGGGGGACGGGGAGGCCGCGCTGGAGCGCGTCGCCGTCAACGACTACGACGTGGTGGTGCTGGACCGGGACCTCCCGGTGGTGCACGGCGACGACGTGTGCCGGGAGCTGGTCGCGGTGGGTGGCACCACGCGGGTGCTGATGCTCACCGCCGCGTCCGAGGTCACCGACCGGGTGGCCGGGCTCGGCCTGGGCGCGGACGACTACCTGACCAAGCCGTTCGCCTTCCCCGAGCTGGCCGCCCGGGTGCTGGCGCTGGGACGGCGCTGTCGGCCCGCCGCGCCGCCGGTGCTGCGGCGCGCCGGCCTCACCCTGGACCAGGGCCGGCGGGAGGTGTTCCGCGGCGAACGCTACGTGCCGCTGTCGCGGAAGGAGTTCGCGCTGCTCACCGAGCTGCTGCGCGGCGACGGCGCGGCCGTCTCCACCGAGCAGCTGCTGGAGAAGGTGTGGGACGAGCACGCCGACCCGTTCACCGGGGTGGTCCGGCTCACCGTGCTGAAGCTGCGCCGCAAGCTGGGCGACCCGCCGGTGGTGGAGACCGTCACGGGCGTGGGGTACCGGATCCGATGAGGCGTCAGACGAGGCGGCGTCCGACGGACGCGCGGCGCCGGATCACGTTGCGCACCCGGCTGACCCTGATCTACGGCGGGATGTTCCTCGCCGCCGGGGTGGTGCTGCTCGGCGCCACCTACGCGCTGTTCCAGCAGCGGCTCGGCGGGGAGGCGTCGCTCACCGCGGAGGGCTCGGAGAACGCCACGAACGGCGCCCCGGCGGACGAACAGGGGTCGCGGCCGCCGCTGACCGACGAGGCCGCCGTCGACGAGTGGTCGAACGCCCAGACCGACCGGCTGGAGGACGCCGCCGCCGCCTCCCTGCTCACCCAGGGCAGCCTCGCGCTGCTGGTGGTCGGGGGCGTGGCCGCGGGCTTCGGCTGGCTCGTCGCCGGCCGCGTCCTGGCCCCGCTACGCCGCGTCACCGAGACCGCGCGGCGGATCGCCGCGGCCCCGGCCGCCGACCGCGGGCTGCACGAGCGGATCTCGCTGTCCGGGCCCGACGACGAGGTCAGGGACCTGGCGGACGCCTTCGACGTCATGGTGGAGCGCCTCGACCGCTCGTTCGACGGGCAGCGCCGCTTCGTCGCCAACGCCTCGCACGAGCTGCGCACGCCGCTGACCGTGGGCCGGGCGCTGGTCGAGATGGCCATGCACCGGACGTCGGCCTCGGCGGACGTCCGGCGGCTGGGCGAGCACCTGCTGGAGATCAACACCCGACACGAGCGGCTGATCAACGGCCTGCTGCTGCTCGCCGGCTCGGACCGCGAGATACCCGAGCGGCTTCCGGTGGACCTCGCCGACATCGCCGCGCACGTGGCCACGCAGACCGAGAAGGAGGCGCGGCTGGCCGGGGTGGCGCTGCGCGAGGAGGCGGACGAGGCGCCCACCGCCGGCGACGCCCTGCTGCTGGAACGGCTGGTGCAGAACCTCGTGGAGAACGGCATCCGGCACAACACCGGCGAGCCAGGCGGCTGGGTGCGGATCACCAGCCGCCGGCTGGCCGACGGCCGGGCGGAGCTGGAGGTGAGCAACACCGGGCCCGTGGTGCCGCCGTACGAGGTGCCCGCCCTCTTCGAGCCGTTCCGCCGGCTGGGCCAGGACCGGGTGATCACGGCCAGGGGCGCGGGCCTCGGCCTGTCCATCGTCCGCTCGGTCGCCCGCGCCCACGACGGCGAGGCCACCGCCCGGCCCCGCGAGGGCGGCGGCCTGGTGGTGGTCGTCACCCTCCCGGCCTGCCCCGGCTGATCCGCGGCGGTCCGAGGGCCGCCGCGGATCGGCCGGGCTGCCGGGCCGCGGCCCTGCGCTCGGCTACGCCTCCCGCGGCTTCCGGCCCACGCCGCCCGCGCACAGCAGTCCCGCGATGCCCAGCGGCCCGGTCACCGGCTCGTCCGGGTGCCAGTACGGCAGGTACACCACGCCGGGCTCGACCATCTCCAGGCCGTCGAAGAACGCGGCGATCCGCGCCATGCTGCGCAGCTGGCCGCGGCCCGGGGCCCGCCGCAGCACCGACTCGAGGCCGCGGGCCACCGACGTCGAGGAGCAGAAGTGCGTCATCAGCAGGTAGCTGCCGGGCGCCAGGCGCCTCTTGTAGGTCTCCACCAGGCCGGTCGGGTCCTCCTCGTCCAGCAGGTGGTGCACCACCGCGGCGAGGATCAGGCCGATCGGCCGGTCGAAGTCCAACAGGCCGGCCACGTGCGAGTGGGCCAGCAGGTCCGCTGGGTCCCGGATGTCGGCGGTGACCACGACGGTGCCCTCGTTCTTGGCGAGCAGGGCCTGGCCGTGCGCGAGGACGATCGGGTCGTGGTCGACGTAGACGACCTTGGCCTTCGGATTGATCTCCTGCGCCACCTGGTGGGTGTTCCGCACGGTCGGCAGCCCCGAGCCGACGTCGAGGAACTGGATCGATGCCCTGCCGCGCCGCGTCAAGCCAGCGGCGGAAACGCGGCTGTGGGAGCGCTTCCTTGAACGCCCGGACGACCCGCCGATCCGGCGTCTCCCCGGGGGAGTCGTCCGGATCGGCCGGGGGCCGGCGTCAGTTCCTGACGAAGTCCAGCAGGGCCGGGTTGACGATCTCCGGATGGGTCCAGGCGATGTTGTGCGGACCGTCGTCGACGGTCACGGCCGTCAGGTCCTTGATCAGCGGCGGCAGCCGCTTCGCCGTGCTCTCGTACGGCAGGATCCGGTCCGCCGTGCCGTGCACCAGCAGCGTCGGGACGTCGATCCGCGGCAGATCCTCGCGGAAGTCCGTCAGCCAGGCGTCCACGCAGTCGTGCGCGGCGTACGGGGAGGCGTGCAGCGCGGAGTTGAAGCTGGCCGTCCACGCCTGGTCGCTGATGCGGTTGCCGCCGAACTTGTCGACGTTGTAGAAGTCGTCGAGGAAGGCCTTGAAGTACGCCGGGCGGTCGGCCAGCACGGATTTCTTGATGTCGTCGAAGACGGACTTCTCGACGCCCTCGGGATTGTCCTCCGTCTTCAGCAGATACGGCGGTATCGCGCCCAGCAGCACGGCCTTGTCGATCCGCATCGAGCCGTGCGTTCCGATGTACCTGGTGACCTCCCCGGTGCCCATCGAGAACCCGCACAGAATGACGTTGTTGAGGTTGGCGTGCTCAAGCACCGCGTGCAGGTCCTCGACGAACGTGTCGTAGTCGTAGCCGACGGTCGGCTGGCTCGACTTTCCGAAGCCGCGACGGTCGTAGGCGACCACCCGGAAACCCGCCTCCAGCAGCGCCCGGGTCTGCTTCTCCCACGACGTGCAGTCGAGCGGATAGCCGTGGACGAGCACGACCGGCTGACCGGTTCCGTGGTCCTCGTAGTAGATGTCGATGGGACCGCTGTTTTCCTGTCCGACGGTGACGAATGGCATCGGTGCGCCTCGCTTTCTCGGCCTCTCTCGGGCTCTCGTCCTTCTCGTCCTCTCGTCGCCCTCGCTTTCGGCACGGCGAGCTCCTCCGTTCCAGTGAAAACACCGGCTCGGAGCCTCGCAACTTCGCCCCGAACCGCCCGGTCCGCCGGAGTGAGCGGGCGCTCACGCACCGCTACGCCGACCACGCGCCGCGCCCGCGCCGCCGGGAGCGCCCGGTCGCCGCGGCCGGGCGGGACGGCCGCGGCGACCGCGGCCGTCCCGCCCCGGATGTCCCGGTGTTGCCGTCGGGCGGGGACGTCGGAGCCCCGGACGGCCCGCAGTTGCCCCGCCCGCCCAGTCGGGGAGTGTCTGGCGCGACGGCCCGGGTACCCGGAGCGGATGACGAGAACGGTTGGGGTGGAGGAGGAACTCCTGCTGGTGGACGCCGAGACGGCGACACCGCGGGCGGTCGCCGGCGCCGTGCTGGCGGACGCGCCGGCGGACGCCGTGGTGTCGGAGCTGCAGGCGCAACAACTGGAGACCAACAGCAACCCCTGTACCACGCGGGACGAGTTGCTGGCCGAGATCCGGACGTGGCGCCGGCGGGCCGCGGAACTGGCCAACGCCGAGGGCGCGGACGTCGCCGCCCTCGGCACCTCCCCGCTGCCGATCGCGCCCGAGGTCATGCCCAAGGGGCGTTACCAGCGGATGGCCGAGGCGTTCGGCCTCACCGCGCAGGAGGCCCTCACCTGCGGCTGCCACGTGCACGTCGCCGTCGAGTCCGACGACGAGGGCGTCGCGGTGCTCGACCGCGTCCGGGTGTGGCTGGCGCCGCTGCTGGCGCTCAGTGTCAACTCCCCGGTGTGGCAGGGCCAGGACTCGGGCTACGCCAGCTACCGCTACCAGGTCTTCGGCCGCTGGCCGTGTACCGGGCCGCAGGAGGTCTTCGGCTCGGCCGACGGCTACCGCGGCCTGGTGTCGTCCCTGCTGTCCAGCGGCACGCTGCTCGACCAGGGCATGGTCTACTTCGACGCCCGGCTGTCCGCCGCCCATCCGACGGTGGAGATCCGCGTCTGCGACGTGTGCCCGGACGCCAGGGACACGGCGGTGCTCGCGCTGCTGGTGCGCGGTCTGGTCGAGACGGCCGCCCGCGCCTGGCGGGACGGCGAGCCGCCGCCGCGCGCCAGCGCCCCGCTGCTTCGGCTGGCCGCCTGGCGCGCCAGCCGCTCGGGCCTGGAGGAGTCGCTGGTCCATCCGGACACGCTCCGCCAGGCGGCGGCCCGCGAGGTGGTGGGCGCGCTCGTCGAGCACGTCGCGCCGGCGCTCGCGGCGACCGGGGATCTGGACACGGTCCGCGAGGGCGCGGAACGGCTGCTGTCCGGCGGTGGCGGCGCCCGTTGGCAGCGCGAGCTCTTCGCGCGCAAGGGGCCGGCCGCGGTGATCCGGGAGGCGGTGGCCCGGACCCGGGAGTGAGCGGCCCGGGACGGGAAGTCCGGCGGCGGTCGTCGCCCGGTGCCCGTCCCAGCACATTCGTACGGAAGGAGTCAGACATGTTCGTCGCCGGAATCGTGATCGCCTGTGTGGTGCTGGCCATCCTGGCGTTCCTGCTGCCCCGGTTGTCCCGACACCCGGAGCGGGGCATGCAACGCTCGCTCGGGACCGGCACCCGAACCGCGGGCCGGGCGCCAGGCCCGCTGGGGCGGCTGTTCAGCAAGCCGTTCCGGAGCAGTTCGCGCGCGCTCGGCCGGAGCGGCGCGGCCGGCCGCCGCACCCGCCGGCGGTTCCCGTTCTGATCCGACGTCACCGAAACAGGCCGGCGCCTGACCGTCACGTTGCGTGCGCGGTCGGGCGCCGGCCCTCAGGGCTGGGCGAAGAGGTGAAGGACGTGACGAAGTGGCGAACGATACGTGGTCGTCAGGTGTGGACCGTCGCTAATCGGACATGGACGGGACCAGCGGAAACGACGTGGCGTAGCAGGTCGGTGACGCGTCCCGTCCTCAGCGCAGGCTTCTTCGCCGACCGGATTCGTGTCGTGCGCACACCCTTGTACGCGTGACGATGGTCTGTTGGGTGAAGAGACCTGTTCGAAGAGTTATAGACGAGGTCTCCAAGAGAGGACGTCACGTGATCCGGATACTGCTCGTGCACGACGCCTGCCTGATGCGCTCGGCGCTGGCGTCGCTGGTCGGAGTCGCGGAGGACATCGATGTGAAGACAGCCTCCTGGGACGACGCGGCCGAGGAAGCGCGGTGTCGCCGGAACGACGTCTGTCTTATAGACGCGGACGATCGCGGTCCGGTCTCCCTGTCCGTCGCGGCGAAGCTCGTCCGCCAGGAGGCGTCGGCCAGCACGGTGTTACTGGTGCTCGCCGAGACCGGCAGACCGGGACAGTTACGGGAGGCCTACGACGCCAGGGCACTGGGCTACGTCAGCAAGGACGCGCCGCCGGAGCGGCTCATCACCGCCATAAGGCGCGTCGCCAGGGGCGAGCGCTTCGTCGACGACGCGCTCGCCTTCGACTTTCTCCAGGCGGCGGAGATTCCGCTCACCGCCCGCGAGCGTAACGTTCTTTCACTCGCGGCCGACGGCGCGCCGGTCGCCGAGATCGCGGGCCGGCTGCTGCTCGCCGAGGGCACGGTGCGGAACTACCTCGCCGCCGTCATCCGCAAGACGGGAGCCCGCAACCGCCTGGACGCCATCCGCATCGCGCGGCACGCCGGTTGGGTCTGACCAGCCGCCGACCAGCTCGCGGTAGAGCGCGGAGCGGGCCATCACCTCGCGATGGGTACCCCCCACCGTCTCCGTTCCGTCGAGCACCAGCACGTGGTCGGCCCGCAGGGCGGAGCTGACGCGATGCGCGATGACCAGCAGGGTGGTGCCGGGCCGGCGGGCGAACGCCGACTCGGCATGACGCTCGGCGGCCGGATCCAGGTGGCAGGTGGCCTCGTCGAGCAGCACGACGGGCGCCGGCGCGAGCAGGGCGCGGGCCAGGGCCAGCAGCTGCCGTTCCCCGGCGGACAGGGCGGCAGGGTCCACGCGGCCGTCGGGACCACCCAGTCGATCCACCAGTTCGCCGGCGCCCACGGACTCGGCGGCCGACAGCAGGGCGGCCGCCGGCGGCGTGGGTCCCGGACACAGGTAGCCGAGGTTGTCCGCGACGGTGCCCGAGAACACGTACGCCTCCTGCGGGATCAGGGTGCGCTGCCGCGCAAGGTCGGCGGCGTTCCGCCCGGCGACCGGCCGGCCGCCGAGCAGCACCGCACCGGCGGTGGGCCGCAGCAGCCCGGCCGTCAGCCCGGCCACCGTCGACTTCCCGACGCCGCTGGGTCCGACGACGACCCAGTGCCCGCCGGCCGGCACCTCCAACGACAGGCCGCGCACCACGGGATCCGCCCGCCCCCCGTACGCGAAGCTCACCCCGCGGAACGACACGGCCGCCTCGACCGCCTCGACCGCCCGGCGACGTGGGCCCGGGTCCCGCGGCCTGGGGGCGGCGCCGGCGTGCGGCGGCACGCCGTCGACCTCCCCCGCCGCGCGCGACGGCTCCCCCCGCTCCCCGCCCGGCGGGGGAGCGGCCGCGCCGCGCTCCCCGTTCGCCCTCGCCCTCCCGGCCGGCGGCGCCCCGACTGCCCCGGCCTCCTGCGGCGGCGCCGCCCGCCCGCCACCGTGGGCCGGGGCACCCGCGCCGTGCGACGGTCCGCCGGAGACCGTCGCCGCGCCCGAGCCCGGCAGTACCGGCCCACGGTTCCCGTCGGTGGACGACGCCGCCTGCGTGTGGGGGTCGGAGGACAGCCGGACCGGACCGTGCCAGCCGCGGACCAGCCGCGCCGGCTCCTCGGCCGCGCCGTTCGGCGCCCCGTCCGTCCCCGGCCCGTCTGTTTCTGTTCTCGTCCGGTCCGTCGACCCGGACCCTCCGTCGGGCGCGCCACGGAGCCAGGTGACGACCACCGCGAGCCGGGCCGCCGCCCCGCCGAACCCGTCGACCAGGCTGCGCAGCGCCGGGAGCAGGGACTGCGTGAGGTACGTCAGCGCCCCGACGAGTTCGCCCGCCGTCAGACCACGGTCCAGTAGCCACGGCGCCAGGAACAGCAGCAGCACGATCGGCAGGTGGCCGCCGAGCGCCAGGGCGAGCACCCGGGTCACGGCCCATCTGGCCAGCGCCCTGGCCGCGCGCGCCTCCGCGTCGATCAGTGCCCGCAGCTCGCCCGCGACCCTGGCCTCCGCACCGCAGGCGACGACGTCCCGCAGGCCCGCGGCGGTGTCGCCCAGCGCCTGGGCGAGCGCCTCGTCGGCGCGCAACACGGCGCGCTGCCGGCGGGCCAGCGGGCGCAGCGCGAGGGCGAAGACCAGGAGGCCGAGCAGCAGCGCGGGCAGCACGAGAACCAGCAGGCCGGGCGCCAGCCACAGCAGCCCGGCCAGCGTGCCGACGAGGCTGACCAGGAACGTCTGGGCCACCAGCACCACGCCGGAGAAGCTGTCCCGGGCGATCTCCACCTGGTGGGTCAGCCGGGAGACGACCGCCGTGCCGGTCGGCGCGGAGCGCGTCGCGCCGCCCGCGACCGCCCGGCGCAGGCCGCCGCCCGCCACCTCCCGCACCAGCGCGTCGCGCAGCGGTTCCACCAGCCGCGCCACGGCCCGGTACACGCCGCCCATGGCGACCGAGCCGGCGAGCACGCCGAGCCCGGCGACGCCCAGCCAGCCCAGGCCGGTCCACGGCCGCCCGGCGAGGAAGCCGTCGTCCAGGCCGCGCGCCAGCCCGTAGCCGAGCAGGAACGTCTGCAGGGCCGCGAGCGCCGAGAACGCGGCGAGTGCCCCCACCGCGCCCCGGCGCCGCCGCAGGAACCGCAGCCCCTCGGCGACCGGCCCGGGGCGCGGTCCGCCGCGGGTCACGCCGCCACCCCGTCCCAGGCGGCGCGGTAGTCCGCGCGCCGCCACAGCACCCGGTGCGGGCCGACCGCGCGGATCCGGCCGTCGTCCAGCCAGGCCACCAGGTCGGCGCGGGCCGCGGTGGCGGGCCGGTGCGCGACGATCAGCCGGGTGCGGGCGCCGCAGTCGGTCAGCAGCGCCCGGCCGACCCGCAGCTCGGTGACCGTGTCCAGGCTGGACGTGGCGTCGTCCAGGATCAGCAGCCGCCCGCCGTGCGCGAACGCCCGGGCCAGGCCGAGCCGTTGCAGCTCGCCGCCGGACAGCGGGGCGTCCGCGCAGCGGGTTTCGTAGCCGTCGGGCAGGGTGCGGACGAAACCGTCGGCGCTGGCCGAGCGGGCCGCCGCGACGATCTGCTTCCGGGTGGTCGGGTGGGGTCCGTAGCCGATGGCCTCCCCGAGCGTCTCGCCCAGCAGCACGGGGCGTTCGAACGCGTAGCCCACCTCGCGGCGCAGCTCCGCCGGGTCCAGGGCGCCGAGGGGCACGCCGTCGAGCGTCACCTCGCCGGAGTCGGGGTCGGCGAGCCGGCCGGCGAGTTCGGCGAGCAGCGACTTGCCGGCGCCGGACCGGCCCACCACCGCGACGGTGGTGCCGCCGGGCACCACCAGGTCGAGGCCGCGCAGCACCGTGCGGTCGCCGCGCCGGGCGGTGACGTCGCGGAACTCCAGGCGGCCGGGTCCCGGCGCGGGCAGCGTGCGGACGCCGTGCCGCACGGGCGGCACCCGGAGCACCTCGGCGAGCCGGGCGGCGGCGCCACGGCCGCGCACCAGCCGGTTGAGGAAGCCGACGAACGTGCCGATGCCGGTGGCGATCACGGCGTAGCGGGCGGCGGCGAGCATGCCGCCCACGGACAGCTGGTCGGCGGCCAGCAGCAGGCCGGCGACGGCGACGACCGACAGCTGCAGCAGCGGGCCGAGGAGCGCGGCCTGGGCGGTGGCGCGGGCGTTGACCCGCCACATCCGGTGGCCCTGCCGGCTCATTCCGGGCAACGGGGCCAGCACCCGGGCGCGTTCCCGGTCCTCGGTGCCGGCGGCGGCGATGGTGCGGGCGCCGGCGAGCGCCTCGACGAACCGGCCCGCGAGGTCGGCCTGGAGGGTCTGGTAGCGGGCGACGCAGTCGGCGGCGGACCGGGTGAACGCCCGCAGCAGCGTCGCGAGCAGCGGCAGGCCGAGCGCGAAGGCGAGCCCGAGCCGCCAGTCGATCAGGGTCAGGGCGACGATCCCGCCGAGCGGGGTCAGCATGATGGTGGCGGCGCTCGCGGCGGCGGCCGGCACGGTGCCGGCCTGGGCGGCGTTGCTGGTGCCGCGGGTGACCAGGTCGCCGCGGGAGAACCGGTCGGTGGCTCGCGGGCCGACGGCCAGCACCCGGCGCACCAGGCGCTCCCGGAGGCGGGCGGTGGCGCGGGCGTCGGTGCTGCCGACCAGCACGGGCTCGACGGCAGCGAACGCCACCTGGGCGCCGATCAGGCCGCAGCAGACCAGGGTCCAACGGGTGGCGGCCCGGGCGGCCTCGGGCCCGGCGTCGACGGACAGCAGCGCGTCGACGGCGCGGCCCAGGGTGGCGGGCAGCACCAGCAGGACGGCGGCCTGGGCCAGCGTGAGCAGGGCGAGCGCGGCCACCCGCGAGGCGTTGCGGCGGGCGGCGTCCAGCAGCATCCGATCGGTCGGCTGCACGAGGCGGTCCGTCTCCTCTTCCCTGGGACAGGGCGGTCCTACGACGGGGCGGTCCCGGGCGTGACGCCCGGGACCGCCTGCTCCACCGGAGCGGAGATCAGAGGCAGACCAGGAAGCTGTTCGAGCTGTGCGTGTCGCAGATCAGGAGCGAGACGCTGCTGGTGTCGCCGCCGCCGCCACCGTCGCCGCCGCCGGTGAGGGACTCCTCGGTGCGCTCCATGGTCTGCAGGTCGAGAAGGGTCATGGTGGTGTCCTTTCCTGTTCTGCCGGAGGGCGTCACTACGACGTGTCTCCGGCGTCCGGTGGATTTCTTCTTGCACGATCCCCAGGTGGGGACCGGTCTCAGGGCCGCACGGGTGGCGGCGGGAGGAAGGGCAGCCGGGCGGTGGGGGCGCCTTCCGGGCCCCCGGCGCCCGGTGGCGGGCCTTCCTCGTGGGTCGTACCGTCGGCGGCGCCGACGCGGTGCCGGGTCGCGCTGCCCAGCGCCAGCAGGCAGCCGGCCGTTCCGGTGACGAGGTCCATCGAGAGGCGCATCATCTGGTTCCCCGGGAAGGCGAGGCCGTCGCGGTACGGCATCGCGTACCAGTCCATGTGCCTCACCTGCGCGGCCAGCCCCGGGTCGGTGGCCCCCGGCGGGGCGGTGCGGGCCAGGTTCCAGACCATGCCGGCCCGGCCGTGGAACAGACCAGGCTGGGCGTAGTAGCGCAACCGGGCGGCGATCAGGATCTGCTCCCGGGCGCGGGCGAAGTCCTCGTCGGGCCGGTGCGCCAGGTAGTCGTCGAGCACCGCGGCGATGCCGACGCTGCCCTCGCCGAGGTACGGCATGGCGCGGACCTTCTCGTCGACCATCAACGAGCCGTCCCGGCCGGTGACGCAGAGGTCCAGGTCGCGGCGCAGGGCGCGGGCGGCGAGGTCGAGCAGGTCGCGGTCGCCGGTCCGCTCGTAGCGCCGCAGGAACAGCAGGGCCGAGCCGCTGGCGCCGTACAGCAGCCCCGCGCACTTGCGTCCCGGCGCCGGCGGCGGCTCGTCGAGGCGCTGCGCGGCGAGCTCGGTGGCGCGTGCCGCCTTCTTGTCCAGGGAGCCGTCCCCGTCGGCGGCGGCCAGTTCGTCGTACACCAGGCCGACGCCGGCCAGGCCGCCGAAGAGGTGGGCGGGCAGCCGCTCCCAGCGCTCGCCCAGCGACCGGTCGACCAGGTCGAGGGCGATCTGGTGGTGCCCCAGGCGGTGCAGCACGAAGGCCACGCCGAGCAGTCCGTCGTAGAGGCCGAGCGGCGACGCCGTCGGCGGCGCCCCGGCCCCCCGCAGCAGCCACTCCTCGCCCTCCGGGTAGCGGGCGGCACCGGTCTCGGCCAGCGCGTAGAGCACGCCGGCCGCGCCGTAGGCGAGGCAGAGCCCGCCGGCGGGGGCGAACTGGGAGACGTCGCCGGGGAACAGGCGGTCGTCACGCTCGGGGGTCGCCGAGGCGAGGATGGCGCGGACCATCGCGTCCCGGCTGCGCGGCCAGTCGTCGGCCCGCACCCGGTCGTCGCGCCCGGCGTCCGGCGCGGCCGTGCCGGCACCGGCCTCCGCCGCGTCGGGCGCCGGGGGGACGGGGGTCACGGCGTCCCCGCCGTCGGTCGGGCCGCCGCGCTCGATCTCGGCGACCGCCTCGGCGAGGAAGTCCGCGGGTATCTCGGGGAACTGCTCGGCGGCCACCTCGGCCAGATGCGCCGCCTTGCCGCGGTCCACCGCGAGCAGCGTCGTCATCGGGAGGAAGAGCGCCAGCCGCAGGCAGGCCAGGGCGTAGCGGTCGATGCCGAAGCCGGTACGGTCCGGCGGCGCGACGAAGCCGGGGTGGGCGACGATCTGCCGGACGTCCGCGCCCGCGTCCGGGTCGTCGCCGAGGTAGGCCGCCGCCTCGAAGTCGAGCAGCCTGACCGACTCCTCGTCGGGGTCGACCATGATGTTGAACATGTGCAGGTCGTTGAAGACCAGCCCGCGCCCGTGCAGCGCGTCGACGGCCCGTTCCACGGCGCCGTACACGGTCAGCGCCCAGCGGGTGAAGGCCGAGACGGCGTCCGGGTCGGGGTCGACCGCGAGCAGCGGGTGGCGTTCGGCGAAGAAGGAGTTGAGCGGCCGTCCCGGTAGCCGCTCCATCACCAGGAAGCGGTGGTCGCCGAGGGTGAACCAGTCGCGCACCTCCGGCGCGACGCCCAGCCCGGAGAGCCGCTCCAGTGCGGCCCTCTCGCGCTCCAGGCGGGCCACCGCGTCGGCGCCGTCGGCGGCCAGGCCGGCGTGCGGTCTGCCCTCCTTGAGCACGACCCGCTCGCCGGTGCGGGTGTCCGTGGCGTCGTAGACGCCGCCGCCGTTCGAGAAGTGCATCGCCCCGGTGATCCGGTACGGCAGGTCCGCGACGGTGGTGGTGTTGCGGGCCGCGAGGTGCGGCGCCAGGAACTCCGGCAGCGTCACCCAGTCGGGCAGGCTGAAGCTGGGATCCCTGCGGTCGGGCACCAGCCGGCCCTCGGGGTCCTCGATGGCGCCGACCAACGCGCCCTTGCCGTCGTCGCAGTGCCGGACGGCGAAGGCGCCGTACCTGACGAAGAGCGGGCCCTCGTGCCAGCGCAGGTCGGTCAGAATGTACGGGCCTGGCTCGCCGGCCACCAGCGGGTGCAGTTCCTCGAGAATGTCGCGGAGCTGCTTCTCGCCGTTTGGATAGAGGGTGGCGAACTTGCCGCTGTTATCGCGCTTCGCGTATTTCGAATTCCGCAGGTACAGCAGGTGCTTACTCGGCACGAACTTGAAGGGAATGCGCCGGGGAACACAATAGTCCCATAATTTCGCGGCTATCGCGTCGGCGTTGTCCAGGCAGGCGGAGACGTGGATCTTCCAGCCCTGGAGCAGCATCTCCCCGCCCGTCGGCTGGACATGCAGCCAGTCGCCGGAACGCTGGGTCAGCCAGCCGTCCGGCACCGGCCGCCGAGCCGTTTCGTACAGCTCCTGCGCGGCCTCTCCCCCGTTGGACCGCGTGGCGATGCGGTCGGGAGTTTCGTAGAAGTATCTGTCGGCAAGACAGAAGACCTCGTACCGCTTGTCCATCGACATCCCCTCGGCGACTGCGAAGAGAATTTCACGCGGCCGAGCAGGGCGATAGTCATGCATGTCACCGGATTATTGTGCAGAACGCATAGTTGAAGCCGGTAGTAACACTGGTGTCAGCAACGGCCGCTAGTCCCTGGGGAGCAGCGAACCGAGTGGCCCGAGGTCCAGGTTCAGGTCGGAGACGCGCAGGCCGAACCGTTCGCAGAGCTCGTGCATGCAGGAGTCCAGACGCATCAGCGTCTCGCCGATGCGGTCCACCTGCTCCTCGCGCAGCTCACCCGAGTCCACCCGGCGCAGCGCCTGGCGCTCCATCAGCTGCCGCAGCAGCTCGATGACCGTCAGCACCAGCGCGGCGAGATCGCGGCCCACGGTGTCCGCGTCGAGATCCACCCGCCCGGGGCAGGGCGGGCCGGCCGGTACCCCCAGGACGCTCACAGCGGCCCGCTGTCGGCCCAGGGCGCCGGCACCCGGTCGGTGACCGAGGACAGCAGGGCGTGCAGGGAGAGCCGCACCAGCGGCACCTCGGCGATGGCGATCACCAGATCGCCGGTGATCACCACGCCGGCCGCGAGCACCCGGTCGAGGAGGTCGACCAGGGGCACGCCGAGCGGCCCGTGCAGCTCGTCGTCGCCCCGCCAGGGGACCGGCTCAGCCGTCGGCATCGGCGTCGCTCCCGCCCGCGAAGGAGTACGGCGCCCACGGCCCGGTGACCTCCACCCGCACCCGGCCGCCGACCTCCGGATCGCGGCGCAACTCGGCCACCCGGGCGGCCAGTTCCACGGCCCGGTGGGTCTCGACGAGATAGGCGGCGTTGAGCACCTGCCGGCCGCGCTCGGGCTCGCCTGACCCGCCGTCGTGCGGTCGCAGCCGGCGGGCCGCCGCGGCGATCCGGCGCAGTTCCGCGTCCACCCGCTCGGCCGCGACGACGGCGGACCGCCTGAGGTCCTCCCTGGCCCGCTGCCGGTTCCGCACCCG
Source organism: Streptomyces sp. B6B3 (assembly GCF_039871525.1). Taxonomy (NCBI): domain Bacteria; kingdom Bacillati; phylum Actinomycetota; class Actinomycetes; order Kitasatosporales; family Streptomycetaceae; genus Streptomyces; species Streptomyces sp. B6B3. Next base: position 742,110 of record NZ_JBDPLU010000002.1, read on the forward strand.
GTCCAGGTAGTCGCGTCCGGAGACCGGAGCGGCGGCCGTGCCCGACCCGGGCGATCCGGGCGCCGCCGCGGGTGCGGGCGGTGCGGGGTCGACGGCCGACACCTTGACGCCCCATTCGGCCCGGCCGGCGACCCGGGCCAGGACGGCGAGGAAGCGCTCGGCGTCCCTGGCCACCGCCTGGCAGGCGCGTTCCTCGCTGAGGTACAGGGTGGCCAGCGGCAGCGGCACCGTGGGTCCGGCGTCGGCGGCGGCGGCCACCACCGCGTCGTGGGCCCTGGCGTGGCGCTCCAGGGCGTCCCGTTCGGCGAGCCGCCGGCGCAGTTCCTCCGGGCTGAACGCGGCGGCCGGCACGTCCTGGACGACGACGGCGAGCCGGCCCACCGGCACGGTGCGGACCGGGCCGATGCCCTCCGCGTGCCCGGCGACGCCGGCGAGCGCGGGCGCGGCGTTCCGGGGGCAGACCGCGAAGACGCAGACGGCGGGTCCGTCGGGTTCGGGCGGCCGCGGGTGGACCGGCTTGTGCAGGGTGGCGGACTCCGTCATGCCTGCTCGGGCTCCTTCCGTTCCAGCTCGGCGATCTGCCGGCGCAGCCGCTCGTTCTCGTCGGTCAGCGCGTCGCGGGCGGCCCGGGTGGAGAGCGAGGGCTCCGTCTCCCACCAGTCGATGCCGGCCTTCCGCGCGGTGTCGACGGAGGAGACGAAGAGCCGGAGGCGGATGGTCAGGAGCTCGATGTCGAGCAGGTCGATCTTGATGTCGCCCGCGATCACGATGCCCTTGTCGAGGATGCGTTCCAGGATGTCGGCGAGCGTCGCCGTGCGCGGCGGGCACGGCTCCACGGGGTCGATGGTGCCGATGGGCTGTACGGCGTGTGTCACCTGCGTCCCCGCTCCTCGTAGTCCTCGTCCTCTTCCTCTTCTTCCTCCTCGCCCTCGCCTTCCTCGTCCTCGTCCTCGTCCCGGTCCTCGTCGCGGTCGTACTCGTCCTCGTCCTCGTCCGCGCCTTCTCGGTCCTCGTCGCCGCCCCGCTCCTCCTCCGCCAGGGCGTCCTCGTGGCTGCGCACCACCTCGCCGTCGCGGATCTCGCCGCGCCAGCCCTCGGGTGGCTCGTCCGCGATCAGCGTGACGAACCGCTGGAAGTGCTTGAGGTCCAGGCGCAGCCGCCGGCCCTGGGCGCGCCAGAGGTTGGCGGTCTTCTCGAAGAAGCCGGCCGGGTAGTACTCGACCACCACCACGATCCGGGTCAGCTTCGGCGTCAGCTCGTGGAACGACACCACACCGCGGGTGCTCGCCTGGGCCCCCTCGGACGACCACTCGATCCGGTCGTCCGGGACCTGCTCCTGCACGGTGGCCTTCCAGCCCCGCGCGGAGGGACCGATCTTGAGCTTCCAGTCGGTGGTGACGTCGTCGGAGCGTGAGACTCCCTGCACGCCCTTCATGTAGTCGCTGAAGCCCTCGAACTCGCACCAGTGGTCGTAGCAGAGGCGGAGCGGCATGCCGATGTCGAGCGTCTCGATGATCGTCGTGAACTTGCCGCCGGTGCTCTTGCCCTTCTTCTTGCCGTCGCCGTCGCCACCGCCGGTGACCTTCTTGGCCGCGTCCCCGACCTTGTCCTTGACGTTCTTGCCGACCATCTTGGCTCCCATCTTCGGCAGCGACGTGGCGCCCCCCGCCGCCTCGCCCACCTGCTCGGTGATCCGCCCGCCGGCGTTGCTCACCGCCTTCTGAATCTGGGCCGCCGCAAAGTCCATGAGCTCCTTGCGCAGCCGGTCGACGCTCTGGGAGAGCAGGTCGGAGCCGCCGGGAGTCTGCTTCTCTGCCATCGCCTGCTACCTCCGCTCAGCCGAGCGGGAGCCCGAGGACCCCGCCTTCTTCTTCGCGGTGTCCGACCGCCCGTCCGACCCCTCCGACTTCGCCGACTGCCCCGACTTCCCGGAGCTCGCCGCCTTGCGGGACCTGGCCGCGGACCGCGCGGAGCGTCGCTCCTCCCGCGACCCGTCCCCGCCCTCCTCCGAGCCCTTGCCCTCTCCCTCGTCCGAGCCCTCCTCGTCGGACTCGTCCGGCTTCTCCGGCTCCTCCGACCCGTCCTCCTGCCGTCCGCCGCCGAGCGCCGCCGTACGGCTCTGCAGGGTGTCGGCGAGGGAGGTGAGGCGGCGGTTGGCCACCGTGGTGGCCGCGGTGCGCCCGGCCTGAAGCAGCTGGCCGCCGAGCTGACCACCCAGCTTGGACACGGGCGCACTGTCCTTGAGCTTGTGGATCCCCTCCTCCGCCACCCCCATCGGATGCAGCCGGAACCTGCGGCCGACGACAAAGGTGGCCAGGGCGAACGCGAGCTTGGCCTTCCGCGTCCGCCCCATCAGGTAGCCGCTGGCGATGCCGGCCGCCAGCGCCGCCTTCGTTCGGTCGTTCGTTGATGCCATCGGTGCCTCTCAGACCTTTCGGACCTCGTCGGATGGGGGTTGGCCGGCGGCGAGCTGCCGCTCCTGGATCCGCAGCAGCAACGACTCCTCCTCGCGCTCGAACTCGGCGAGCTCGATCTCGCCCTCCTCCAGCGCCCGGTGCAGCGCCGCCAGTCGGTCGCGCAGCGTCGCCGGATCGTAGAGCTCGCGTTCGGCCGCGTCCGCGATCTGGCCGGCCACCCAGCAGGCGCCGCGCACCGGGGTCAGCGGTAGCAACAGGAGCTCGGAGAACAGACCCATGGCGTCTCCTCAGCCGCGCCCGGTCGGGGTGGGCGCGTCCTGACGCGCCGCGGAGACGAAGCTGAAGCAGGGCAGCGGCCCGCTGAGCCGCAGTTCGGCGCGACGGCTCGCGGCGGCCGTCTGGCGCGTCGCCTCGGCGACGAAGTCGTCGAGCGCCTCCCGCCGCACCAGAAAGGAGGTGTTGCGGACGCAGCCCGTCACCTCGGGGCCGGCGACGGCCGCGTCGGCCAACGGCGCCAGGGTGCGCAGCGCCTCGGCCGCCGCGCCGGCGGCCCACCGGTGCAGTCCCCTGGCGATCGCCTCGCCCAGCCGCACGCTGGACTCGTATCCGGGCCGGCGCCGGGCGGCGGCGCGCAGCCGGTGCAGCCGGGGGTCGACGCGCAGCAGATCCGCCAGCGCGTCCTCGCGCGGGAAGACCTTGAGGTTCATCTCGCACCGCCCGTCGAGCCGTTCCAGCGTCCGGAGGTGCTCCGCCTCGGCGCCGGCCAGCTCGCCGAGCACCGCGTCGGCGTCCGCGGCGATCATCCCGAACCGCATCGGCGCGACCGGACCGTCCGCCGCCAGCGCGAGCAGGCTGCGCTGGTGCGCCAGCAGGTCGCGGCGGCGGGCCAGCAGCCGCTCGGGGGCCCGGCTGACGACGGCGGCGAGGGCGCCTGCGGGCAACGAGCGCAGCCGTCCTGGCGGGGAGCCGACGCCGGGATGGCCGGCCGGAAGCGGGTGGTCGGCGCGGACGATGCCGTAGACGTACAGCCGGGCATCCCCGGAGTCTCTGGCGTTCCTGGACTCTGTGGTCACCGGTCAGCCCTCCCGGGAGCGGCGCGCGGAGCGCTTGCCCGACCGCTCGCCGCGGCCCCTGCGTTCCCTGGACTCGGCGCGGGGCTCCTCGTCGCCCTCGTCCTCCTCGGCCCAGTTCTGGTCCCAGTCCTGGTCCTCGTCGTCGGAGTCGCCGCTGGTCAGCGCCTCCTTGGCCTTGCGCCCCGTGCTCTCCGCGGCCTTCTTCAGGCCGCGCTTCGCCCCGGCCCTGGCCACGCCGCCGCCCAGCCCGGAGCCGCTGAACAGCTCGGGAACGGTGCGGCTGCGGGAGTCGGCCTCCAGATCGACGCGGTTGCAGGCCTCGGCGAACCGCAGGTAGGTGTCGACGCTGGCGATGACGACGCGTACGTCGATCTTGAGGATCTCGATGCCCACCAGCGAGACCCGCAGGAAGACGTCGATGACCATGCCACGGTCGAGGATGATGTCGATGACGTCGTAGAGGGTGCCGGCGCGGGGCACGCAGGCGACGTCGTCCCGGTAGGTCGTGGTGACGGTCATGGCGGGGGCCTCCTTCGCGGACTGACGTCAGTCGTCAGTCGTCGGTCGCGCAGCGACGGAAACGGCGCACCCGGTGGTACTCGACGAGCCTTCCGTCCCCGTCCAGTTCCACCTGGTAGGTCGCGAGCAGACTCGTGGTGTCCGGGATGCGCTCCACCTCGATCACGTCGACCTCGACGCGCCAGCCGTCCTCCCCGCGGGAGATCGCGACGACGCCGTCCACGGGATGGCCGGTGAGCCGCTCCAGGCGGCGGGTGGCCCGTTGGGCCGCGTCGGAGGGGCCACGCACGGAGGTGCGTCCGGACGAGCTCGACCGGCCGCGCCGTTCAGCTGTGTCTGCCATGACGTCAGTTTGTGAACGGACGGGCCCGGATCGCATCCGGTGATGGGCTGAACGGTGACGCCGCCCGGCGGATCAGCTGCCCGCGATGCCCGTCGGCTCGTCGTCCGCGGTGCCGCGCGGGCGGCTGTCGAGCACGCCGGAGGAGAGGAGGATGGCCAGTCCGGCCAGCGGCACCACGAGGAGGCCGACCCGGATGGAGCTGGCGTCGGCGATCACCCCGACCACCGGCGGCGACACCAGGAACCCGATGCGGCACAGGAACGCGGTCACGGTGATGCCCGCGCCCGGCCACAGCCCCGGGATCTCGTCGGCGGCGTGGAACGCGGCGGGGATCAGGGTGGCGACGCCGAGGCCCGCCATGCCGAAGCCGAGGACGGTGCTGGGCACCGACGGCCACAGCAGGGCGACGCTCATCCCCACCACGACCAGCGTCCCGCCGATCCGCGCGGTGGCGCGGTCGCCGATCCGGTGCACCACCCGGTCGCCGAGCAGCCGGCCGACGGTCTGCATGCCCTGGAGCGAGGCGAAGCCGAGGCCGCCGACGAACGCGTTGGTCAGCAGCTCGTTCTGCAGGTAGACCGAGCCCCAGGAGGCGCCGGAGTCCTCCACCACGGCCGCCGCGGCGGACACCAGGCCGAGCACGGCGAGCACCCGGACCACCGGCTGCCACCGGGCGCCGTCCCGAGTGAGGCCCGAGTGGTGCTCCTGGTTCTCCCGCTCGGTGTCCTCGGCGCCCGGCAGCAGGAAACGGGACGCCACCAGGGCCGACACGATGGTCACCGCGCCGGTCACCGCCAGATGGCCGGGGAGCGGGACGTCGGCCTGGGCGGCCCCGGCACCGGCGAAGCCGCCGAGCACGGCGCCCACGCTCCACAGGCCGTGGAAGGCGTTCAGGATGGACCGCCTGTAGAGCCGCTGGACCCGGAGGCCGTGGGCGTTCATGGCCACGTCGGTGAGCGCGTCCAGACCGCCGGCCACGAAGAGCGCCGTGCACAGCAGGGCGAACACGGGGGCGGTGCCGACGAAGACGATGTTGACGCCCATCAGGACCAGTGTGATGACGGCCGTCCAGGCGGATCCGAATCGCTTGATCAGCGGGCTCGCCAGCAGGCCGACCACCAGGGCGCCGAGCGGCATCGCGGCGATGGCGGTGCCCAGGGCGGCGTTGGACAGGCTCAGGTCGTCCTTGATCTCCGGATAGCGGGGGACGACGTTGGCGAAGACGAAGCCGTTGGTGAAGAACAGCGTCGCGACGGCGACGCGCGCCCTGACGGCCTTACTGCCGACGGCAGTGGTCATGGTGCTCTCGTTCTACCTGCGGTCGGACACGTGCGACTAGCGATACTACAAGCCGCTAATCGGGTGAGTTGGGGGGAGGTCGGCCCGGGAGCCGGCGCCTCAGCGGCCGCGGGCGATGTTCAGCAGGGTCGCCGCCGCCCCGGCGGGCGGCTCCTCGCGCCGCCACACTGCCCGGAACCGCCGGCGCAGCGCCGTCGGCTCGTCGAGCGGCACCGCGGCCAGCCGGCGTCCGGCAAGCTCGTCGCCCACCACCAGCCGGCTCAGCACGGCCGGGGCCAGACCGGCGGCGGACGCGGCCTTGATCGCGGCGGCCGAGCCCAGTTCGGCGGCCGGCGCGGGTGGCTCGCCGTGCCGACCCAGCACCCGCCACAGCGCCTCCCGGGTGCCCGAGCCCGGCTCCCGGGTGAGCAGCGGGGTCGCCGCGAGCTCCCGCAGCGACAGCGGCCGGCGACGCCTGGCCCACGGATGCCCGGGCGCCACCACGACGACGAGGTCGTCCCCGCCGACCACCCGGCTGTGCAGGCCCGTCGGCGCGTGCGGCCCCTCCACGAAGCCGAGCCCGGCGCCCTGCCGCACCAGCTCCGCGACCTGCTCGGAGTTCCCGACCTCCAACGCCACCCGGGTCTCCGGCTCGCGGGCGCGCAGCGCGATGAGCCAGCCGGGGATCCGGTGGTCCGCGATGGTCCGCGACGCCGCGACCCGCAGCCGGGACTCGCCCTCGGCGTGCAGCGCGGAGACGCCGCCGACCAGGGCCCGGGCCGCGGCCAGCACCGGCATCGCCCACTCCACGACGGCGGCGCCGGCGGTGGTCGGGCGGGAGCCGGTCGGGCCGCGCTCCAGCAGCACCAGGCGCAGCCGCCGTTCCAACGCGCTGAGCCGCATGCTCGCCGCCGGCTGGCTGATGCCGTGCCGGCGGGCGGCCTCGCCGAGACTGCCGGTCTCGGCGACCGAGACGAGCAGGTCGAGCACCTCCAGCTCTGGGGTTCCCGGCGGCAGGGGCATCAGCCCAGCTTATGACGTCCTGCCGGATCCGTCCCTACCGCGGGGCCGCGCCTGGACGGATCGTGGAGCGGACGGCAGGCGCGTGCGGCCGGCCGGCCGATGGGAGGCGACCAGGTGAGGACGACGAGCGGCCCCGCGCCCGACACGGCGAGAGCCCCGAGCCGCGCCCCGGCAACCGCGGCCCCCACCGCGCCGACGGCCGACCCCACCGACCCGGCCCGCTCGCCCGGCCCTTCTGAATCGCCGGAAGCGCGGACGCCCGGCACGCGCCGGCCTTCGCCCGGCCCACCGCACGAACCAGACGAGCGCGGCCCGTCCCAGCGACCGCGACCCCCCGCGAGCGCCGGCCAACCACCTGGCCCGGCCGACACGAGCCGGATCTCGCCCGGCCCGTCACCGGAGGCCCACGCGCCCGGCCCTTCCGCCCGCACCATCCACCGGGACGCCCCAACGCGCACCACGGCCGGTGCGGTCTGGCGGCGGGGCGGCGCCCCGGCCCGTCGCGGGCCGGCGACCCGCCCGCCCGCCGCGCGGACCGGCGCGGCAAGCGCGGCGCGCGCGGGGCTGCTCCTCGCGGTGGCGGTGGCCGTCCCGGCCGCGCTGGTCGGAAACCTCGTGCCGCTGGTCGGCGGTCCGGTGGCCGGCCTCGTCCTGGGCGTGGCGGCGGGCGTCGTGCTGCGCCGCCGCGCGCCGGCCTGGTACGCCCGCTGCCGTCCGGGGCTGGACCTCGCGGGCCGGCACGTGCTCCAGACCGCCGTCGTGGTGCTGGGCCTGTGCCTGCCGCTCGGCCGGGTGGCGGACGCGGGCCTGCGGTCGTTGCCCGTCCTGCTGGCCACCCTCGCCGTGGCCCTGGTCGGGGCATGGGGCCTGGGCCGGCTGCTCCGGCTGCACCCCGACACCCGGATCCTGATCGGCGCCGGCACCGGCATCTGCGGCGCGTCCGCCATCGCGGCCGTGGCCTCGGTCATCCGGCCGACGGCCGAGCGCACCGCCTACGCGCTGGGCACGATCTTCACCTTCAACCTGGTCGCCGTCGCCGTCTACCCGGCGCTCGGCCGGCTGCTCGGCCTGTCGGACCCGGCCTTCGGCCTGTGGGCCGGCACCGCGATCAACGACACGTCGTCGGTGATCGCCGCGGCCTCCGCGTTCGGGGCCGGCGCGGTCACCCTCGCCGTGGTGGTCAAGCTCGGGCGCAGCCTGATGATCGTCCCGATCTGCGTGGCGCTGCACCTCTGGCGGGCCCGCGACGGGCGCGGCACCGGGCGCCGTTCCGCGCCCGCCGCGCTGGTCCGCGCCTTCCCGCCGTTCGTGCTCTGCTTCCTGCTGGCCTCCGCGCTCGCCGCGGCCGGCGCGCCGCCGGCCGGTTGGCGCCCGGCGGTGACCGAGCTGAGCTCGGTGCTGATCACGGTGGCGCTCGCCGGTATCGGCGCCGGCCTCGACCCGCGCGTCGTCCGGGCGGCCGGACCGCGCCCGTTGCTCTTCGGGGGCGCGCTCGGCGCGGCGGTGGGTGCCAGTGCGCTGGGCGTCCAGCTGGTGACCGGTCAGCTCTGACGCGACCCGCCGGGTCCCTGGCGGCGCCGCGTCAGCGAGCCGACGAACCGGTCCAGGCGGGCGACGACCTGCTGGAGGACGGCGACCGAGCGGACCGGATCGCCCTCCAGTTCCAGCGCGTGGTCGGCGCCCGGGAGTTCCAGCGACTCCACCGGCGGGCGGGACGCCAGGGCGCGCGCGTTCTCGGCGTCCCAGAGCCCGTCGCCGGTGCCGCCGACGAGGAGCGTCGGGGCCGTGCTGCGGGCCACCGCCCTGACCACGTGCTCGGCGGCGAGCAGCGGGGTGAGCCAGACGGCGGGCAGCCCGCGGTCGGCGGCGAGATCCGCGGCGAGAGAGCCCAGCGACTTGCCGACCAGCAGCCCGCAGTCACCGCCCTCGGCGGCGACCGCGGTCACCACCTCCTCGCGCACCCAGGCCGCCCGGTCCGCGGGCGCGAGCTCGGCGAGATCGTCGGGCGGCTGCCACCACAGCTCCCTGACGGTCCAGTCGTGGCTGCGCAGCACGGCGCGGGCGTAGTGCAGCAGCGGCCTGGCCGGTGAGTAGCCGGCGCCGGGGATGACAAGGGCGACCATCGACATGCCGGGACGCTACCCGTTCCGCACCTCACGTTGACCTTCACTCGGGCCCGCGCGGGCGCGCCCCCGGCCGGGCCCGGGCCGCGCCGTCAGGCGCGCGCCGCGCGGAGCACCTCCCGGGCCGCCCGGCGGCCCGAGAGCAGCGCGCCGTGGACGGTCTGGTGGCACGTCGCGTGGGTCGCCTCGCCCGCGAAGAACAGGCGTCGGCCGACCGGTTCCGCGAGGTCGTCGCGGTGTTCGGGCCGCGCCCCGACCGGCGTGAAGGAGTACGAGCCGAGCGCGTACGGATCGGTGGACCACCGGGTCTGCTGCACCGCCTCGGGCCAGGGCACCGCCCGGGTGCCGAAGCACCGGCGCAGCACGCCCGTCGCCTGGTCGATGATCTCGTCGTCGGACAGGCTCTCCTCGATCCGCCGCCCCGCCGGGCCCCCGTTGAGGCAGAGCAGCACCGGCTCGCCGACCACGCCGGAGAAGCCGTACCAGTCGGACCAGACGTTGTCGTCCGTGCCGAGGTAGCCGTGCGTCAGCACGCCCTCGTCCCAGAAGACGTGCGGGAAGCGCAACCAGGTCTTGGACAGTGTGCCCATCCGCAGCCGCTTCAGCGCCCGGCGCTTGGCCGCGGGCAGGCCGGGCGAGAAGGTCAGGCCGCCCGCCTTCAGCACGCCGAGGGGCACGGTCACGACGACCTCGTCGCCCCGGAACGAGCCCCGCGTCGTGGACACCTTCACCCCGCGCCTGCCGCCGTGGTCGATCCCGGTGACCTCGTGGCCGAACAGGATCGGCAGATCCTCGGCCAGCCCGGTGAAGACGCGGTCGAAGCCGTCGGGGAACACCTCCTGCTCCCCCAGGTAGACGGTGTCGCTGTACCACCGGTGGGACACCTCGCGCGGCCCCGCGCCGAACTCGTTCTCGAAGTGCTGCCAGAGGAAGTACCGCACGGCCCGCCGGTAGGTGTCCCACCGCGTGCGGACGCGCGGCAGCCGCCCGTCGCGGTCGAACCCGGCGACCAGCCGGTCCGCGTGCTCCTCGAACGCCGTGCGCTCCGCCTCGGAGAGCCGCCGGCCGTCCCGGTCGTACAGGGCGATCGACTCCCAGTCCGTCGGGACCCGTTCGAGGCCGTACCGGTCGGCGAGCTCCGTCATCGGGTTGCCGCGACCGCCGTGGATCCACGAGGCGCCCAGATCCATGGGCGCGTCCTGCCATTCCCGGCTCGTCCACACCCGCCCGCCGACGCGGTCCCTGGCCTCCAGCACCACGACCTTCCGGCCCTCGTCCGCCAGGGCGCGCGCGGCGGCGAGCCCTGCCGCGCCGGCACCCACCACGATCGTCTCCGCCATGCCCTCACCCTGCCCGCGCCCTGCCCGGCGGGCGACCGGTGCTGGGCCATCTGCGATGCGAACGCGCGGCCTGAATCGGTTCAGCAGGACTAGCCATGCACATGCCATGAGCGCACCATCGAGGGTGGCGGGCCCCGTCGCCCGCACGCGCGACTCGCTACCTCTCCCGACCTCTCCAGGAGATCCGAATGCCCACCCCCCACCCGAGCAGGCGCTCGGTCATCAGGGCCGCCGCCCTCACCGCCGGCGCCACCGCCGTCGGAGCATCGCAACTGCGGTGGCCCGCCACCGCCTCGGCCTACGAGGTGCCGCCGCGCATGCGGTGGTGGTACGAGGGCCGGTTCGGCATGTTCATCCACTTCGGCTCGTACTCCCACCTGGCCCACGGCGAATGGGCGTTCCACCAGGAGGGCTGGTCCAAGGCCGACTACCAGGCCCAGGTCTCGCGGCCCTTCAACCCCACCGCCTACGACCCGGCCCAGATCGCCGAACTGGCCGCGAACGCCGGCATGAAGTACCTGGTGATCACCGCCAAGCACCACGAGGGCTACGCGATGTGGGACTCCCAGGTCGCCAGCTTCACCGACACCACCGGCACCACCCCGTACAACCTCCACGACTACAGCGGCTACCAGGGCGGCGACCTGCTCGGCCGGCTGAAGTCCGAATGTGAGCAGCGCGGCGTCCGGTTCGGCCTCTACTACTCGATCATGGACTGGAGCCACCGCTCGCAGACCATCCAGGGCAGCTTCACCCGGATGTCCTCGACGGACGCCCGGGCCGCGTACATCACCGACATGAAGGCCCAGCTCACCGAGCTGCTCACCCGCTACGACCCGGCCGTCATGTGGTTCGACGGCGACTGGTGCGGCAGCCCCGGGACGCCGACGCTGAACGACTGGTGGATCGCGGCCGACGGCCAGGACCTCTACGACTGGCTGCTGGCCCGCTCCCCCGACCTCGTCGTCAACGAACGCGTCAAGCGCGGCTTCGGCCTCGGCGACTTCGAATGCCCCGAGCAGACCGTCCCACCCGCGCCGCTGTCCCGGCCCTGGGAGACCTGCGCGACCATGAACGGCGTCTGGGGCTACACCGGATGGGCCGAGACCAACTACCGCTCGGTCGACGCCATCATCGAGGAGTTCACCACCGTGGTCTCCCGGGACGGCAACTACCTGCTCAACATCGGCCCGCGCGGCGACGGCACGGTGCCCGACGGCGCGGTCAACGTCCTCACGGGCCTCGCCGACTGGATGGCCGACAACGCCGACAGCATCCACGGCGCGTCCGGCAGCCCGTTCGCCGAGGAGCCCGCCTGGGGCCGCTGCACCGTCAAGGACGGGACCCTCTTCGCCCACGTCCACGACCGGCCCGCCGACGGCCTGCTGCGCCTCCCCGCCCTCGCCCAACCGGTGCGCCGCGCCTCGCTTCTGGCCGCCCCCGGCATCCCGATCCCGCACGCCACCCGCGACGGCCAGCTCACCGTCGCGATCCCCGCCCCGGCAACGGCCTCCCGCGGGCCGGTCGTCGTCCGGCTCGACGTCGACGGCGTCCCGGCCCCCGCACGCGGCGGCCGACACCGCTGAACCCGCGGGACCGTTCGGTACGGCCGCACCACGGCGGGTCGTCGGGGCAGGCCCTTCGGCCCTCAGGCCGCCAGGCTGGCTATGCGTTCCGACGCCTCGCGGACCCTGGCCTCGCCGCGGTGCGGCCGGAGGGCGCCGTTGACCTCCCTGAGGCGTTCCAGGCCGCGCTCGGAATGGATGCCCTCGGCGATGAGGTCCGCCGCCCGGTGGGTGGCGTCGAGAGCGCCGTCGAGGTCGCCGATCTCCTGGTACGCGAGGGCCAGCGTGCCGTAACGGACGGCGCGGTCGCGGGGCGTGGCCTGCGCGACGGACCGTTCCAACGCGGCGGTGGCCCGCCGGGCCTGCCCGCTCAGCAGCAGGAAACGCCCCTCGGTGGACCGGAGTTGCGACTCGCCGAACCAGGTCAGGTACCCCGGGGTGTCCCCGGCGACGGCCTGGCCGAGCGCGGCGAACGCCCGGTTCAGCGCCCGCGCCGCCTCCCGGCCCTCGCCGGCCCGGCTGAACACCGTGGTCTGGTGCGCGGCCAACGAGGCGCGCATCACCGCGGGCACCCGCCCCCGTACCGCGTCCGCCGTCTCCATCAGGCCCACCGCCGCGCGCTGTTCGCGCTGGTTGGCGGCCTGGGTCGCCATGAAGCACAGCACGTGCGCGCCGAGCGTGTCGTCCCCCGCGGTCTTGGCCGAGCGCAGCGCCGCGCCGTAGTGCTGCTGGGCGGCGGTGTGCAGGCTGGTGTCGTAGCTCATCCAGCCGAGCAGGCAACACGCCTCCGCCGCCAGGGCGTAGAGGCGCCGGCCCGTCTCCTCGCTGTACCGGCCCCGGTCGAGCATCCGGGTGATCAGCCGCAGGTCCGCGCGGGCCGAGTCGAGGAGGTCGCCGCCCCCGGTCTCCTCCTCCATCGCCCGTAACGAGTTCACGCGTTCGGTCATCCGGTCCACCGCGGCCGGCGTGACCGCGTCGCCGGCGGTGGCCGCGGCGATGGCCGGGTCGGCCGCCGCCCACTGGGCGCCCATGCCCACGAGCGAGGCGCCGCCAATGCCGAGGAAACCTCTGCGGTCCATCGATCCACTCCCCGCTAGTTGGGTCAGGGATTCGAGCGTAGCCGCCGGGGTCCAGGGGGCGGCGAACGACGAGGCTTCCCATGCGGGAAGCCAGTACGGCCAGGGCACGGAGGTCCGCGCCGATTCGGGAACGCGCAGCATGTCGGCGATCACGCGCTGGGTTATCTCGTCCGGATCGTGGTCCCCGCGTTCCCACTTGAACACGGTGGAACGGGTGGTGCCCAGGTTGTGTCCGAGCATGGCGCCATGTAATCGAACCAGCTCGGCGAACTTGGTCTTGCCCAGTCCGAGCATCGCCCGGACGTAGGCCAACGGGTGGTGCAGCACTCTGTCCGACTGACTGGTCATCAGGACCCTCCGTCGTCAACTGCCCGCTCAGCGTAGCGCCTTGGCCATGGCCGGCGGGCGGTAACGACGCAGGTTGAAACCCCCGTGAAACCTTTCGTCGTTCGACCGGAACGGAGGATCGTCGGTAGTCCCGGGGGGAACCGGGCGACGCCAAAGGGAAAGCACAGTGTGACTCACCATGCCGGAGCGACAGCCGAGAACCGAGGCCCGCTGTTTCCGCGTGTCACCGACGCACGGCTCGGTGGCCCGAGCGCGACACCGGATCGTGTCGGTGGTACGCGACTGGCGGCTCGGCCTGTCCGACGACCGGCTCGACGAGCTGCGGCTCCTGGTCAGCGAGGTGGTCACCAACGCGCTGGTGCACGCCGGCGGCGGCTGCCGGATCGGCGTCCGCTGGACCGGCACCCGGGTGCGCGTCGAGGTCACCGACTCCACGACGGACTTACCGCATCGCGGCCGGGCGACGCGGGAACAGGAGTCGGGGCGAGGGCTCCTGCTGGTGGACACCCTCGCCCCGGCGTGGGGGGCGCACGCCCGGGGCGCTGGCAAGACGGTGTGGTTCGAGGTCGCCCCCGACGAACCCGACCCGGACCCCGACCCCGCCCAACCCCCCACAACCGAACCC
>NZ_JBDPLU010000020.1:0-168522 GCF_039871525.1 Streptomyces sp. B6B3
GGGGCGGGGGCGGGGGCGGAGTCCGGGTCGGGGGCGGCCCCGGTGCCGAAGCCCCATGTGTCGGGGAGCAACTCGGCCAACGGACGGATGCCGCCGGGTGTGTCGACGGCGAGGTCGGGGCCGCCGTGCTCCATCAGCAGCTGGCGGCAGCGGCCGCACGGGGTGATGATCCGGCCCTGGCCGTCGCAGCAGGTGAAGTGCGTCAGCCGGCCGCCGCCGGTGGCGTGCAACGCGGACACCAGGCCGCATTCGGCGCACAGGCCGAGGCCGTAGGAGGCGTTCTCCACATTGCAGCCGGTGACCGTCCGCCCGTCGGAGACCAGCGCCGCGGCGCCCACCGGGTAGTCCGAGTACGGGGCGTACGCGCGACGCATCGCCTCCCTGGCAGCCGCGCGCAGCGCCTGCCAGGGCTGGGCAGGGGGTTGGGCGGCGGGCTGGGCAGCAGGCCGCGGGCTGGGTGGCTCGCTCATGTGCTCTCGCCTCTGCGGTAGGGCTTGAGGTCTGCCGAAGGCTGGGCAGCGGACTGGCTCGAGGGCTCGCTCATGTGCTCTCGCCTCTGCGGTAGGGCTTGCCGATCGACTTGGGTGGCCGCAGGCGTTGTGAGAACAGCGCCAGTACCAGCAGCGTCGTCAGGTACGGGGTGGCCGAGACGAACTCGCTCGGCATGGTGTCGGTCGTGGCGAACCACACCCACAGCACCACGGCCAGCAGCGCGCCGGCCGTCGCCGAGCCGCGCCTGCGGCGGGTGAGCTGCCACACCGCCCAGCCTGCCAGCGCGAGCGCGAAGAGCAGCAGCGTCGCGTGCACCGTGTCGCCGCCGCCGCGGTTCTGCAGGGCGTCCATGAAGCCGAAGAGGCCGGCGCCGGTGGCCACGCCGCCGGGCCGCCAGTTGCCGAAGATCATGGTGGCGAGGCCGAGGTAGCCGCGCCCGCCGGTCTGGCCGTCCAGGTACATGTGGATGAGCACCGCGAGATACGCGCCGCCCAGCCCGGCCAGCCCGCCGGAGACGACGAGGGCCACGTACTTGTAGAGGTAGACGTTCACCCCGAGCGACTCCGTGGCCTGCGGGTTCTCGCCGCAGGAACGCAGCCGGAGGCCGAACGAGGTGCGCCACAGCACGAGGTAGCTGCCGACGAAGAGGGCCACGGCGAGGAGCGACAGCCAGGAGACGTTCTGCACGGCCGCGCGCAGGATGCCCGCGGCGTCGGAGAGCAGGAACACGTTCTGCTCGTCGATGTCGCCGAGCCAGTCGGAGACGCCGGGCACCGTGAACGGCTCCATGGTCTCCATCGGCGGGGACTGCTTGTCGTTGCCGCCGGCCGCCGCGGCCTCGCTGCCCTCGGCGCCGAACCACAGCTTGGCGAGGAACTGCACCACGCCGAGCGCCAGGATGTTGATGGCGACGCCGGAGACGATGTGGTCCACGCCGAAGGTGACGGTGGCGACGGCGTGCACCAGGCCGCCGAGCGCGCCGCCGACGATGCCGGCCAGCACCGCGGCCCACGGGCCGTGCTGCCAGCCGATCCAGCCGGCGGCGAACATGCCCAGCATCATCATGCCCTCGAGGCCGATGTTGATCACGCCGGCCCGTTCCGCCCACAGGCCGCCGAGGCCGGCCAGGCCGATCGGCACGGCGGCGCCGATGGCACTGCTCCACTGGGCGCTCTCGGTGAGGCTGGCCTCGTCGGTGAGCGCGCGGACCAGGGAGAACAGCACCAGCGCCCCGGCGATCAGGAGCAGGATCACCGGGCCGGACAGCCGGCGCCGCCCGTCGGCCGCGGGGGGACGCAGCCGTCGCAGCAGGCCGGCGAAGCCGGACGCCGAGCCGTCTCCCGAGGCGGTCCCGCGATCTTTCAGAGTGCTGCTCACGCCGACACTCCCTTGTCCTTGGCCTTTTCCTTGGTGAGGCTGGCTGGGCCGGCCGCGGCGCGGGCGAGTTCCTCGCCGACCATGCGTTGCTGGCGGCGCAGGCCCCAGCGGCGGACCAGTTCGTAGGCGATGACGACGGAGAGCACGATGATGCCCTGCATCACGTCAACGATCTCCTGCGCGTAGCCCTCGAACTCCAACTGCGTGCCGGTGCGTTCCAGGAAGCACCACAGGAGGGCGGCGAAGCCCATGCCGACCGCGTGGTTGCGGCCGAGCAGCGCGATGGCGATGCCCGTGAAGCCGAGGCCCTCGGGGAAGTCGTTGCCGTAGTTGCCCGACTCGTTGAGCAGGGTGGGCATGCCCACCAGCCCGGCGACCGCGCCGGACAGCAGCATCGCGGTGACCACGGTGCGCTTGACGCTGACGCCGCTCGCCTCGGCGGCGGGCTCGGACCGGCCCACCGCGCGCAGGTCGTAGCCGAAGCGGGTGCGGCCCAGCAGCAGCCAGTAGCCGACGCCGGTGAGCACGGACAGCACGATGGTGCCGTACACCGGGTCGGGGGTGGTCGGGAACTCGAAGAAGAAGCTGGACTCGGGGATGTCCGGGGTGTGGATGATGACCCCGTCCAGTTCGCCGAGCCGGTCGGCCTGGAGGAAGTAGCCGATGAGCGAGCCGGCGATGAAGTTCAACATGATGGTCGTGATGACCTCGTTGACCCCGCGGGTCGCCTTGAGGTAGCCGGCGATGCCCGCCCATATCGCGCCGCAGGCCATCGCGACCAGGATGATGACGGGGATCTGCACGATGCCGGGAAGGCTCAGCGCTCCGCCGACCACGGCGGCGAAGAAGGCGGCTATCCGGTACTGGCCGTCCACGCCGATGTTGAAGAGGTTCATCCGGAAGCCGATGGCGACGGCCGCGGCGGCCAGGTAGTACGGGATCGCCTTGTTGATGATCCACACCTGGCTGTCGCTCTTGATGCCGAAGTCCAGCATCACCCCGTACGCGCTGAACGGGTTCTGGCCGGTGATGACCATCACCAGCGAGGTGATGGCCACCGCCGTCACGATGGACAGCAGTGGGGCGGCCAGCGCGAGGATCAGCTTCTCGCGGTCGAGTCGGGCGAGAACGCGCGGTGGGCGGCTCACGGCCTCTCCCCCTCTCCTTCGGTGCCTCCGGTATCCCCGGCATCCCCGGTGTCGTCCGGTCCGCCGGCGCGCTCGACGCCGGGGGGTGGGGCGTCGCTGGGCTCGTCGGTGACGTGTTCCAGGTGGCCGGTGGCGGCGCCGGTCATGGCGGTGCCGAGTTCCTCGGGGGTGATGGTGGCCGGGTCGGCGTCGGCGACGAGGCGGCCCCGGTACATCACCCGCAGGCAGTCGGACAGGCCTATCAGCTCGTCCAGGTCGGCGGAGATCAGCAGAACGGCAAGCCCGTCGTGCCTGGCCTGCCGGATCCGGTCCCAGATCTCCGCCTGCGCGCCGACGTCCACGCCCCGGGTCGGGTGCGCGGCGATCAGCACCTTGGGCTGGTGGCTCATCTCCCGGCCGACGATCAGCTTCTGCTGGTTGCCGCCGGAGAGGCTGGCCGCGGTGACCTCGATGCCGGGCGTGCGGACGTCGTACTCCGCGACGATCCGCTCGGTGTCGGCGCGGGCGTCGGCCGCGGTCAGCCACGGTCCGCGGCTGTTGGGCCGCTGGGTGACGTGGCCGAGCATCCGGTTCTCCCACAGCGGCGCCTGGAGCAGCAGGCCGTGCCGGTGCCGGTCCTCCGGGATGTAGCCGATGCCCTGCTCGCGGCGGCGGCGGGTGGACGCGCGGGAGAGGTCGGTGCCGTCCAGGGTGATCCGGCCGGCGTCCGGCTCGCGGATGCCCATGACGGCCTCCACGAGCTCCACCTGGCCGTTGCCCTCCACCCCGGCGATGCCGAGCACCTCGCCGCGGTGGATGGTGAAGTCGATGTCCGACAGCAGCGTGCGGGTCTGGCCGTCAGCGTCCAGGCCGGTGAGCCGCAGGCCGGCGACGGTGAGCACGGGCTGGTCGGTGACCGTGGACTCGCGGGTCTCCGGGGTGGGCAGCTCGGTGCCCACCATCAGCTCGGCGAGCCGCTTCGGCGTGGTCTCGGAGGGGAGCACGGAGGCCACGGTGGTGCCGCGGCGGATCACGGTGATCGCGTCGGCGACCGTGAGCACCTCGCCCAGCTTGTGGGAGATGAACAGCACGGTCAGGCCCTCGTCGGTGAGCCCGCGGAGGTTGCCGAAGAGCGCGTCGACCTCCTGCGGCACCAGCACGGCGGTCGGCTCGTCCAGGATCAGGGTGCGGGCGCCCCGGTAGAGAACCTTCAGGATCTCCACGCGCTGCCGGTCGGCGACGCCGATCTCCTCCACCAGCACGTCGGGGCGGACGTTCAGCCCGTAGGCGTCGGAGAGCTCCAGGATCCGGTGGCGGGCGCCGGCCCCGATGCCGTGCAGGCGCTCGGCGCCGAGCACGACGTTCTCCAGGACGCTGAGGTTGTCGGCGAGCATGAAGTGCTGGTGCACCATGCCGATGCCACGGGCGATGGCGTCGGCGGGGCTGCCGAACGAGACCCGCTCGCCGTCCACCGTGATCGTCCCCTCGTCCGGCTTCTGCATGCCGTAGAGGATCTTCATCAGGGTGGACTTGCCCGCGCCGTTCTCCCCGACGAGGGCGTGCACCGTGCCGCGCCGGACGGTGATGTCGATGTCGTGGTTGGCCACGACGCCGGGGAAGCGTTTCGTGATGCCCCGCAGCTCCACGGCGGCGGTGCGCTCGGCGGCGGAACCGCCGGCGTCACCGGAGCCGGGAGCGCCGCCGTCGGGCTGCGGAGGGCTGCTGGAGGCTTTGATGACGCACTCTCCTCAGACGGATACGGGACACGGCCGGGCCCGGGCCGTGGGCTCGGCAGGACAGAGCCGGGACCCGGTCGGGCCGAACGCTACCGGGTGCGCCGCCGCCGGGGAGCGGGCACCCGGAACTGACGGGCGGGGCCGGGCAACGGGCCCGGGGCGGCGAGGCACAGCGCGTGAAGATGGCGCCGGGAGGGCAACGCCCCTGCGCCCCGGCGTGGGCAGCGAGGGGCGCTGCCCCGCCGGGGCGGTGCTCGTGGCCCGTGAGGGCCACGGCCCTGGCGCCTCCCCTCCTGGGCCGTGCCGGCCGGGGGCGCCTGGGCGGCACGACACCGGGTGTCCGGTGCCGGGTCCGCGGGTCACGGGGTCTCGTTGACCTCGTATCCCTCGTCGACGATGCGCTGCGTGGCCTCGTCGATCTCGGCCGAGATGTCGTCGATGAAACCGCCGGAGGTGGCGAGGGAGACGCCGCCCTCGGCCAGGTTGTACTCGTGCACCCCGGACGGCGCGTCGCCGTTCTCCACCTGCTGGATCAGGTCGAACACCGCGGTGTCCACGCCCTTGACCACGGAGGTCAGGATGGAGTCCTGGTACTCCGCCAGGCCGGGCTGCTGGTACTGGTCGGAGTCGACGCCGATCGCCCAGGCGCCCTCGGTGCCGGCGACCTCCTCGATCGCGCCCGCGCCCGACTGGCCCGCGGCCGTGTAGATGATGTCGACGTCGCGGCTCAGCATGCCGTTGGCCTTGTCACGGGCCCGGGCGACGTCGTTGAACCCGGCATCGTCGTTCTCGTACAGGTACTCGACGTCGATCTCGATGTCGGGGTTGGTGTCCTGCACGCCCTGGACGAAGCCGGCCTCGAACTTCTGGATCAGGGGGTTGTTCACCCCGCCGATGAAGCCGACGTGGTCGGTCTCGGTCTTCAGCGCGGCGGCGACGCCGGCCAGGTAGGAGCCCTCGTTCTCGGCGAACAGCATGCTGTAGACGTTGTCGCCCTCGGGGGCGCCGTCCACGATGCCGAACGTCGTGTCCGGGTAGTCGGCGGCCACCTGCTCGACCGCGCCGGCGTAGAGGTAGCCGACGGCGATGACGGGGTTGTACCCGCCCTCGGCGAGGGTGGTCAGCCGCTGCACCCGCTCGGCGTCGGTCTCGCCGTTCCCCGCCGTCATGAACTCGACGTCGACGCCCAGCTCGTCGGCGGCCTGGTCGGCGCCGCGGGCGGCGGACTCGTTGAAGGAGTGGTCGTCGCGACCGCCGACGTCGAAGGCGATGCCGACGCCCGCCTCCTTGTTCTCGTCGGCGTTGTCTTCCGTGGAGCTCTCACCGCAGGCACTCGCGGTCAGAGTGAGGACGGCCGTGACGGCGACCGTGGCTGCAAGCTTGGTTACGCGGCGCAAGAGGGAGGATCCCTTCGGTCGAAAGCGCCTCTTACGGCGCTGCTGGGCGCATCGTAACGCGCGTAGATCAGGGTGGAAGCCGGGGTTCGGGCCCGTTATCAGATCGGTGTGAACGCAACGCCTCCGCAACACGGAGGCGCCGCGTTCCCACTCCATCCGCACCCAACAGACGAGCCGGTAAGCCCAGTGCTGGTCAGGTGTGCTGGCCAGGTGTGCTGGTCAGGTGTGCCGGTCAGCCCAGCGCCGGTCAGGTGTGCCGGCAGGTCTGCGCCGGCCAGGTGTGCTGGTCAGCTCAGCGCGGCTGCCGCGGTCAGCAGTTCGACGCCGACCTTGATGGCGCGCTCGTCCACGTCGAAGTCGCCCTGGTGGATGTCCCGCGGGGTGGGCGAGGCGTCGGCCGGTGGGCGGACGCCGAGCCGGGCCATGGCGCCGGGCACGTGCTCCAGGTACCACGAGAAGTCCTCGCCGCCGAGGCTCTGCTCGGTCGGCTCCACCGAGGCCGCGCCGCACCGCAGCGTCATCGCGCGGGTGAGCAGCGCGGTCGAGTCCGCGTCGTTCACCACCGGCGGGACACCGCGGATGTACTGGAGCTCGGACTTCGCCCGGTACATCGCCGCGACCTCGTCGACCGCCGCGTGCACCAGGTCGGGGGCGGCGCGCCAGGCGGCCAGGTCCAGGCAGCGCATGGTGCCGGACAGCTCCGCGCTCTGCGGGATGACGTTCGGCGCGTGGCCGGCGGTGATCCGGCCCCAGGTCACGGCCATGCCGACGCGGGTGTCCACCCGGCGGGACAGCAGCGCGGGCACCTCGGTGGCCACCTTGGCGGCGGCCGTGACCAGGTCGGTGGTCAGCTGCGGGCGGGCGGTGTGGCCGCCGGGCCCGGCCAGGCTGATCTCGATCCGGTCGCAGGCCGAGGTGATGGCTCCGGTGCGCACGCCGAGCCGGCCGACCTCGACCTTCGGGTCGCAGTGCAGGGCCAGGATCCGGCCGACGCCGGCGAGCACGCCGGCGGCGATCGCCTCGTTCGCCCCGCCGGGGAGCACCTCCTCGGCGGGCTGGAAGATCAGCCGCACCGGCCGGGTCAGCCGCCCGGTGTTCGCCAGCTCGGCGAGCACCAGGCCGGCGCCGAGCACGATGGTGGTGTGCACGTCGTGCCCGCAGGCGTGGCAGCGGCCCGGGATGGTCGAGCGGTACGGGACGGTCTTGGTGTCGGGGATGGGCAGCGCGTCGATATCGGCGCGCAGTGCCAGCATCGGGGTCTCGTCCGCCGGGTCCGCGTTCGGCGGCACGATGTCGCAGACGAGTCCGGTGCCGCTGTCGAGGACGCGCGGGACCAGGCCCGCGCGCTCCAGGCGCTCCTTGAGCACCGCGGTGGTGCGTACCTCCTGGTTCCCGAGCTCCGGGTGCATGTGCAGATCCCGCCGGAAGGCGATGAGCTCCGCCTCGAGCTCCTCGGCTACGAGGCCGGGCAGGGTGACGGCGGCCGGGGCGACGCCCGGGACGGATGCGGGCTCGGGATGCGGCAGATCACTCACGTGACTGAGATTAGTCCTCTTCGGCGAGCCGTTGGCAGCCTGTCATGAAATCTTCATCCAGCGGGATGACGTCGGGACCGCATGAGGTCGCGAGTGACTGGGTATAGGTGCCTTTTTGACCCGCGTATGACTTGAGTTGGTTCGTTACGTGCTCCCGGGTACCCGCATCCGGTGTCGCCAATCTCACGTCGGGCAGACGGGGTCTTGGCACCGGCGCCGCGCCTGGGCGGTTACTTTCCGGTGCGCAGGCTGGACAGGCCGTGGGTGTCCAGGGCCGAGTTCGTGACGGTCGTCAGGAAACCGGTGGCGCGGGCGGCTACTTTCCGGTGCGCAGGCTGGACAGGCCGTGGGTGCCCAGGGCCGAGTTCGTGACGGTCGTCAGGAAACCGGTGGCGCGGGCGGCTACTTTCCGGTGCGCAGGCTCGACAGGCCGTGGGTGCCCAGGGCCGAGTTCGTGACGGTCGTCAGGAAACCGGTGGCGCGGTCTGTGACCCGGTCGGTGTACCAGGTCTCCGCTATGTCGCACACGGCGACCGCGATGTCGGTGTCGGAGAGCACCCGCGGCAGGGTGTGCACCACGGTGGAGGGGAAGCTGAGGATCTTCGAGCCGATGGGGCCGCACCGGGAGACCAGTTCGAGGGGCAGTTCCGGGCGGACGATCTCCAACCCGGCCTCCTGGGTCAGCCGGAGCAGCTTCTCCGGGGTCTCCTTCCGGTGCGCGAAGTACCGGGTGACGCCGTGTGCCCTGGCCAGTTCGACGACCGCGCCCACGTAGCGCTCCTCGTCCAGCACGCCGGTCTCGACCAGCGAGGTGCCCACCATGTCGGAGCCGCCGGTGAGTTCCGGCGGCCCGAAGCGGGCGCGGGTCCAGGCGAAGGTGTTGGCCGTGATGGTGATGCCGTCCAACGGCTGCACCGGCATGGCCGTGAAGACCTCGACCCGGCGCCCGTTGCCTGGCCGGAGCCGGGACACCGCCCGGCGCGCCACCGGGGCGAAAAGCGCGGCCCTGGCGCCCCGGGGCGCCGTCCGGTGCCAACGCACCAGCCGCTCCCCGCGCCCGAGTTGGGCCACGAACTCCATGGTGGCGGTGCCGTCGTCGACCACCACCACGTCGCAACGCCGCGCCATCGACAGCAGCAGCTGCAGATAGTGCGAGAACGGATCGCCGATCACCAGCCGCCGCGCCCGGCGCAGCGGGCCGGCCAGCGCGGCCAGCGCCCGGGACGGCGTGACGGCACCGCCCCGGGCCTCGCGCCACAGCACGCGGCAGCCCGAGTCCCTGGCGAGCTTGGCCATCCTGCGCAACTGCCCGCGGCTGGCCGGGCCCTGCGGCGGCAGGATGACCACCGTGAAGGCGCCGGGACTGGCCGCGTGGGCCCACTCCAGGATGTTGAGCAGCTGAACCGGACTCTCGGCGAACGCCAGCGTCTCGGCACGTGAGGCACTCATGCGAGCTCCGTCAGCAGCTGGACCCGGCTCTCGGCGAACGCCAGCGTCTCCGCACGTGAGGCACTCATACGAGCTCCGTCAGCGCCGGGACGCCCGAGGGCGTCCCGGCCACGGCCGGGGTCCCGACGCCGGCCGGCGTCCCGGCGCTGGATAGCGCTGTGACACCGGCCGAGGTCCTGACGCCTGACACGCTCATGCCTGCTCCGTCCGTTCCGGTGGTCACCGGCGGCTCTGCGGGGTGCGGGCCGCCGGGGCGGCGTCTGCGTGCATGCGCGTGGGACTCAGACGGCGGGCGCGGGCTCGAGCTGCTGCTCGTCCTGCTCCGCGACGACGCCCTTGACCCGGCGCAGCTTCTTCATCGGGGACAGCTCGCTGTCGTAGACCCGCTTCACGCCGTCGCCCAGCGACTCCTCGATGATGCGGATGTCCCGCACCAGCCGCTGGAGTCCCTGCGGCTCGACCGACGCGGCCTGGTCGGAGCCCCACATCGCGCGGTCGAGGGTGATGTGCCGCTCGACGAACACGGCGCCGAGCGCGACCGCGGCCAGGGTGGTCTGCAGGCCGGTCTCGTGGCCCGAGTAGCCGATCGGAACGTTCGGGTACTCGGCCTGGAGGGTGTGGATGACCCGCAGGTTGAGCTCCTCGGCCTTGGCCGGGTACGTGCTGGTGGCGTGGCAGAGCAGGATGTTCTCGCTGCCCAGCACCTCCACCGCGTGCCGGATCTGCTTCGGCGTCGACATGCCGGTGGACAGGATGATGGTCTTACCGGTGCCCCGCAGGGTGCGCAGCAGCTCGTCGTCCGTGAGCGAGGCGGAGGCCACCTTGTGCGCGGGCACGTCGAACCGCTCCAGGAAGGCGACGGCCTCGGTGTCCCACGGCGAGGCGAACCAGTGGATGCCCTTCTGCCGGCAGTAGTCGTCGATGGCCCGGTAGTCGTCCTCGCCGAACTCGACACGGTGCCGGTAGTCGATGTACGTCATCCGGCCCCACGGGGTGTCCCGCTCGATGTCCCACTGGTCACGCGGGGTGCAGATCTCCGGCGTGCGCTTCTGGAACTTCACGGCGTCGCAGCCGGCCTCGACGGCGGCGTCGATCAGCGCGAAGGCGTTCTCCAGGTCGCCGTTGTGGTTGATGCCGATCTCGCCCGTGATGTAGACGGGACGGCCGGGCCCCGCGACACGGTCACCGAGCTTACGAAGGCGGTTGCCAGGGGTCATGCTGTGAGTTCCTTTCCGAGGATCCACGAGGCGATCTCGCGGATCGCGCCGGCCCCTCCTGCCGCGGAGGTGACCGCGCGAGCGGCGCCGCGCACGACGTCATGGGCGCTGGCGACAGCGACCGGCCAGCCGACGAGGTCGAAGCACGGCAGGTCGTTGACGTCGTTGCCCGCGTAGAGCACGCGCTCTGGCGCGATTCCTTGTTCCTCGCACCACTGCTTCAGTGCGAGGTCCTTCCGGTCGACGCCGTGCATGACCGGGATGCGCAGCTTGCGCGCCCGGGCGGCGACGACCGGATTCTCCTCCGTGGACAGGATCAGCAGCGGCAGCCCGGCGCGGCGCAGGGCGGCGATGCCGAGGCCGTCGCCGCGGTGCACGGCGACCACCTCCCGTCCATCGGAATCCACGAGCACCCTGTCGTCTGTCTGGGTGCCGTCGAAGTCGAGTACGACCGCGTCGATGTCGTCGCGGGTCGGCAGGTAGTCCACGAACGCGTCGGGGAACGGTTCGGCCGCGAGCGAGGCCCGGCCGCCGTCCAGCAGCGGGGCCAGCGCACGGGCCCGAGCGAGGTCGTGCGGATCGTCGATCTCCAGCACCCGGGCGGCGTCGGCGCGCACCAGTTCGGTGCGGCCGAAGAAGCGGTGCTGGGCGGTGCGGAAGCCCTCGGCGCGCATCCCGTACACGGCGCCGGTCTCCAGCAGGTCCTGCGGGCGGTCCTGGCGGCGCGGCCGGAACGACTTGTCGTGGTTGACCCCGTACCCGCCGGTGTGCTCCCCGTCCTCGCGCCAGACGTAGCCGTGGAACGGGGCGACGGTCAGGGCCGAGTCGGCGCCGTCCAGTATCGCGGCGGCCACCCCGTCGATCTCCTCGCGGGTGAGGAACGGGCTGGTGCACTGGACCAGCAGCACGACGTCGATGCCGGAGCCGTGGCGCTCCTCGTAGACGCCCATGGCGTGCAGCACCGCGGACTCGCTGGTGGCGGTGTCGTTGGAGATCTGCGAGGGGCGCTCGATGACCTCCGCGCCGGCGGCGTGCGCCGCGGTGGCGATACCGGGGTCGTCGGTGGACACCACGACTCCGGTCAGCAGGCGGGCGCCGCGGCACTCGCGCACGGCGCGGGCGACCAGCGGGGCGTCGCCGACCGGCGCGAGGTTCTTCCCGGGCACGCCCTTGGATCCGCCGCGGGCGGGGATGACGGCCAGCACGGTGCTCATGAGGTCGGCACCCCCTCGTGCACGGGCGTGCCCGCGGGCGTACACACGGGCGTGCATTCGCGAACGGCTGTCGGTGCAGCACTCATGGGATCGCCACCCCCTCGAAGTTTCCGCACGCGGGAACGTCAGTCAGTGCAGCACTCATGGGGTCGGCCTCGTTCTCGTCTCGCTCGGGTCGGGCAGGGCGGGCCGCGGCGCCGCCGCCACGGCCGTCCCACCGCTTATCTCATGGCACAGTCTCCCCCACGGCCCACGGGTCGCGCCCTTCGTCGTGACGTTCGACTCGCGACCGGGGCGCGTGGTTGCACCGGAGCGCAAACCGTTCACAGCACCGTTGCCAGCACACCGCACAGACGCCACCTGGCGCACAGGCCCGATCCACTCGGAACACTCCACGGCGCCCACCGCGGAACGGGCTCGGTCTCCGCGATTCACAGCTGTCCCCAGCGGCGGATGATGGGGGCGACGCGCTGCACGCCGGCGCGGTAGGCGCCGCGGGCGGTGCGGCGCAGCAGGGTGCGGGAGGCCCGCCGGAGGCCGGAGCCGGGTCCGGCGTCGGCGCGCGGCGCGCCGATGGGGTCGCCCTTGGCGTCCAGGCCGTGCCTGGCCAGGATTCGGGGCAGGTACTCGGGCGCGGTGCGGGCGGTGTAGTACGGGGCGAGCGGGGGCAGGCCGGCCTGCCGCGCCTGGCCGAGCAGCTCGACGAGTCGGCCGCGGGCTATGTTGAAGTTCGCGGAATCGGACAGTTCCTCTTCGGAGATCTTCTCTTCGGACAGCGCTTCTGTGGACAGGCGTTCCGTGGACAGATGTTCCGTGGACAGGTGTTCGTCGGACGGCTGTTCGTCGAGGTGGTCCTCGGGCAGGGGCGCGGCCGGGGTGATGCCCTGGTCGGCGAGCCATTCCGGGCTTGGTTCCGGCAGGTGGCCGTCGTCGAGTTCGTCCCAGGAGGCGAAGCAGCCGGAGCCGATGAAGTAGTGGTTGCCGAGCGGTTCACGGATGCCGAGGTCGCTGAGCACGACGGTGGGGATGCCGCGTTGCAGGGACTCCAGGGCGGCCGTGGAGCTGACCGTGACCAGCAGGTCGGTGCCGTCGAGCACCTCGCCCATGTTCCCGTAGGCGAGCCGGAAATTGGGCGGCTGCTCGTCCTTCAGCCGGTCCGCGAGTCGCTGGTAGGGCAGTTCCTCCACATGGGTGGTGTGCTCCCCGGGGCGGCTGCGCAGCTTCAGCACCACCTCGCGCTCCGGGTGCCGGCGCGCGTGCTCGATGGCGCGCCCCAGAAGGTAGGCGCGCTCCTTGCGGCCGTCGGGCACGGAGGGCTGGACGGCGAACACCACCCGGTACGGGCGCTCGCCGCGCGCCACGGCGTCCGGGTCGTAGCCGCGGCCGCCGAGGAACGGCAGTACGCATTCGGTGACGGCGGAGCTGTCGGCCCGGACCCCGTCGTAGACGGCGCGGAAGCGTTTGGCGTCGTGCGGGCTGTTGGCCAGGATCAGGTCCGCGCCGTGGCGCAGCAGCAGGCCGTCGGCCAGCTTCTCGTAGACCACGCCGACGTAGCCGGTGACCACCACGGGGCGCCGGTCGGCGCTCTCCCAGGCCCGGGTCAGGCCGTGCAGCATGGCCTGGATGGTGCCGCCCACGCAGGACAGCACGAGCACGTCGTACGGCTCCCGCGCGCCCCCGGCGTCCGCCCGGTCACCGAGTGCCCGGTCCTGGGCGTCGCTACTGTGCGCCCGGTCGCCGAGCTCGGCGAGGAAGTCGACGGCGTCGATCTCGCGGAGCTCGTCGGCCTGGACCCCGGTCTCCGCCAGCTGCCGTGCCGTGGGCGTGGCGCGGCCGCGCAGGAGATAGCCGTGAACCGCCGACCCCGGCGCCAGTCGGCGCGCGGTGAGAGCTCCCCATTTCCACCGAGTGTCGGAGTCCGCGAGCACGGCTACGCGGAGCGAGGTGGGGGACGGGTCGGGCACGGTGGAAACGCTAGGCATCGGGGCCGATCCTCGGGCCAACTCAGTCACAACGAACAGTTAACAGCATGCTGCGGTGAAACCAACTCTCGCCGGTTGCATACCGGTTCCGCCAGCCGTGGGCGATTGTTCACGTAGACGTCGTGGGGCAGCCATGTCGCGTTCATGGACTGCCCGCGCCGGCAGGGTGTTTGCGCGCGCATTCGGCGTATTCAGAAGGTTTCGGACGGCACGTAGCTGCCCCACACCTCGCGCAGCGCGTGACACACCTCACCGACCGTCGCACGCGCCCTGAGCGCCCGCTTCATCGGATGGAGCACGTTCTCCCGCTCGTCGCCGGCGGCGCGGCGCAGCGCGTCGAGCGCCGCCCGGACCTCCGCGGCGTCCCGCTCGGCGCGGAGCCGGGTCAGCCGGCGCACCTGCTGCTCCTCGATCGCCGGATCGACCCGCAGCGGCTGGTAGGGCTCGTCGTCGGGCGAGCTGTACTGGAAGCGGTTGACGCCGACCACGACCCGCTCGCCCGACTCGGTCTGCTGCGCCACCCGGTACGCGCTGCGTTCGATCTCCGCCTTCTGGAAGCTCTGCTCGATCGCGCTCACCGCGCCGCCCCGCTCCGCGACCCGGTCCATCAGCTCGACGGCGGCCGCCTCGACGTCGTCGGTCATCGCCTCGATGGCGTAGGAACCGGCGAACGGGTCGACCGTGGCCGTGACGTCCGTCTCGTGGGCCAGCACCTGCTGGGTGCGCAGGGCCAGCCGGGCGGCGGCGTCGGTGGGCAGCGCTATGGCCTCGTCGTAGGCGTTGGTGTGCAGCGACTGGGTGCCACCGAGGACCGCGCCGAGCGCCTGGACCGCCACCCGCACCAGGTTCACCTCGGGCTGCTGGGCGGTCAGCTGCACCCCCGCGGTCTGGGTGTGGAACCGGAACATCAGCGACTTCGGATTCCGGGCGCCGAACTCCTCACGCATCACCCGGGCCCAGATGCGGCGGGCGGCCCGGAACTTGGCGATCTCCTCCAGGAGCGTGGTCCGCGCCACCAGGAAGAAGGAGAGCCGGGGCGCGAAGTCGTCCACCTCCATGCCGGCGGAGAGCGCGGTGCGCACGTACTCGATGCCGTTGGCCAGGGTGAAGGCGATCTCCTGCGCCGGCGTGGCTCCCGCCTCCGCCATGTGGTAGCCGGAGATCGAGATGGTGTTCCAGCGGGGCAGCTCGGTCCGGCAGTACCGGAAGATGTCCGCGACGAGCCGCAGTGAGGGCTTCGGCGGAAAGATGTAGGTGCCGCGCGCGATGTACTCCTTGAGCACGTCGTTCTGCACGGTGCCGGTCAACCGGTCCGCCTTTATCCCCTGTTCCTCGGCGACCAGTTGGTAGAGGAGGAGCAGCAACGCGGCCGGCGCGTTGATCGTCATCGAGGTGGAGACCTGGTCGAGGGGGATGCCGTCGAAGAGGACCCGCATGTCCTCGATGGAGTCGATGGCGACGCCCACCTTGCCGACCTCGCCGTGCGCCAGCGGGGCGTCGGAGTCGTGCCCCATCTGGGTGGGCAGGTCGAACGCGACGGACAGGCCGGTGCTGCCGTGCTCGATCAGCCGCCGGTACCGGGCGTTGGACTCGACGGCGGTGCCGAAGCCGGCGTACTGCCGCATGGTCCACGGGCGGCCGGTGTACATCGTGGGATAGACGCCACGGGTGTATGGATACTCCCCCGGGACGCCCAGCCGTTCGGCCGCGTCCCAGTCCTTCAACGACTCCGGACCGTAGACGGGATCGATCGGTGTCCCGGACTCGGACTCGCGCGCCATGGTTCGGTGCCCTCCGCCCTCTCGGCCGTTTCGGCCCGCGTGCGGCCCCGTTGCCACACGCCTCGCCACGGACTGTAGCGACGGCGATCCGGCAGGTGGGAGTAGAAATGGCTGAGAGGTGCCTCACAGCGGCCTGGTTGACGGCCGTTCGAGTGAGGGGTCGAATGCGGGTTCGGACGGGGGACGGCCGCACGGCAGGGCCGTCCGCTGGTCAGGGTGCGCGGGCGGGGCTAGGGGGAATGCCGCCCCGCCCGCGCCTTGGGCATCCCTGAGGTACGGGGGGGACCTCGGGGGGCCCGACAGGCCGATGACCAGTCGGCCTGTCTCTTACTGCGCCGGAGGGCGGGTTTCCGTTACAACCCCCGGCACATGCCCCGGCTATAGGCCCCTCTCCGGCGGATCCTCGACCAACTGGGCCAGCCGCCGCAGCCCGCGGTGGTTGGCGACGCGCACCGCGCCCGGGCGGCAGCCCAGAAGCGTCGCCGCGCGCCGGGCGTCCAACCCCAGCACCGTGCGGAGCACCACTGCACCGGCCTGCTCCTGGGGGAGCCGACTCACCAGATGGAACGCCCGGGAGGTCGCCAGCGCCGCGATCGCCTCCTCGGCGGTGTCGTCGGCGCCCGGCAGGTCGGCCAGCGCCGTCTCGTCCACGTGGGCCTCCTGCGGCCGCCGGCCGCGGGCCCGGAGGTGGTCGAGCGCCCGGTTGCGGGCGATCCGCGTGGTCCAGCCGCGGAACCGGTCGGCGTCGCCGCTGAACCGGGCGAGATCCCGCGATATGTGCAGCCACGCCTCCGCGGTGACGTCCTCGGCGTCCCGCTCGGCGACCATGGTGCGGACGTAGCCCAGGAGCCGCGGGTGGACGGCCCTGAAGACCCGGGAGAACGCGATCTGGTCCCCCTCCTGCGCCGCGTGCACAGCGGCGGTGAGCTCACTGTCTGCCCCCTGCACTCTCCCCGACCCCCCTTTGCGGCTGGCGCCGCCTCCTTACAGCAGAGACTTACAGCGGAGATGGTGACGGTGTGTCCTACGTGCCTGAACGCTACGCGTCACCCGCGACTCAAGTCCATGGCGCATCCGGACGTATCCGCTCAGTAACGTATTCAGGTCGCACAGCGCTGTAGGGAGTGCGGGCCCGAGCCCCGTCGGGCTCGCACAGGCGGCAGCCGGGGTCACTCCTGTGGGGGGTGGCGGCCCTGGCTGCTCGCCCCAAACTCCCCCGCGGGACCCCGCATCCGGCCGTGCATCCGCATTCCCTCGCCCGCATGCCTCCCCTCCCGCCGGACACCCCCGGACCGTGCGCGGCGGGCGTGCCGGACCATGGCGGTTGGCCGCCCGTCCGGGAACAACCTCGTCCCTAGGCACGACCAACGCCAAGTGCGAAGCTGCCGTTATGAGCACTCTTGCCACGAAGCTGCGCGAAGGGCTGCCCGATGAGGCAGTTCTGACCGATCCGGACATCACCGCCTCCTACGCACACGACATGGCCAGCTTCTGCCCCGCCGGCACGCCCGCGGTGGTGGTGCTGCCCCGCGACGTCGAGCAGGTGCGGCACGTGATGCGTACCGCGACCGAGTTGCGCGTGCCCGTGGTGCCGCAGGGCGCCAGAAGCGGCCTGT
Organism: Streptomyces sp. B6B3; assembly: GCF_039871525.1. Lineage (NCBI taxonomy): Bacteria > Bacillati > Actinomycetota > Actinomycetes > Kitasatosporales > Streptomycetaceae > Streptomyces > Streptomyces sp. B6B3. The sequence goes on from NZ_JBDPLU010000020.1 coordinate 16,924, forward strand.
CCGGGGCGGCCAACGCGACCGACGGCTGCGTGGTGCTCTCGCTGCTGCGGATGGACAACATCGTGGAGATCGACCCGGTGAACCGCTTCGCGGTGGTGGAGCCCGGCGTGATCAACGCCGACCTGGCCAAGGCGGTGGCGGCGCACGGCCTCGCGTACCCGCCCGACCCGTCCAGCTGGGAACAGTGCACGATCGGCGGCAACATCGGCACCGGCTCCGGCGGCCTGTGCTGCGTGAAGTACGGGGTGACGGCCGAGTACGTGCTCGGCCTCGACGTGGTGCTGGCCGACGGGCGGCTGTTGCGCACCGGGCGGCGCACCGCCAAGGGCGTCGCCGGCTACGACCTGACCCGCCTCTTCGTCGGCTCCGAGGGCACGTTGGGCGTCGTGGTGGGCGCGGTGCTCGCGCTGAAGCCGGCGCCGCCGCCACGGCTCGTGCTGGCCGCCGAGTTCGGCTCGGCGACCGCCGCGGGCGAGGCCGTGGCCCGGATCATGGCGGAGGGGCACACGCCGTCGTTGCTGGAGCTGATGGACACCACCACGATCGCGGCGGTCAACCGGCTGACCAGGATGGGCCTGCCGGAATCCACCCGGGCGCTGCTGCTCGCCGCCTTCGACACCGCCGACCCGGCGGCCGACCTGGCCGCGGTGGGCGAGCTGTGCCGAGACACGGGCGCCACCGAGGTGGTGCCCGCCGCCGACGACGCCGAGTCGGAGATGCTGCTGGCCGCCCGGCGGTCCTCGCTCAGCGCGTTGGAGGCGGTGAAGGGCACGACGATGATCGACGACGTGTGTGTGCCGCGCAGCAGGCTGGCCGAGCTGCTCGACGGCGTCGAGGCGATCGCCGACCGGCACCGGCTGACCATCGGCGTCGTGGCGCACGCCGGCGACGGCAACACGCATCCGACGGTGTGCTTCGACTCCTCCGACCCGGACGAGTCCGGCAGGGCCCGGGCCTCGTTCGACGAGATCATGGCGCTCGGGCTGGAGCTCGGCGGCACCATCACCGGAGAGCACGGCGTCGGGGTGCTGAAGCGCGAGTGGCTGGCCCGCGAGCTCGGCCCCGACAGCCTGGAGCTGCAACGCGGTATCAGGCGGGTCTTCGACCCGCTGGGCATCCTCAACCCGGGCAAGGTGCTCTGAGAGGTTCCTCGGAGAGAAGGACTCTCGGGCAGGCACCCCAGCCCGCAACGGCTACAGGTTGCCCGAGAGGCACTCCGCGTCCTCCGGGGGAACTACAGCCGGTACAGCTCCCACAAGCGCCAGATGCCGCTGTCCCCGAGTTGCCCGACAGAGACCCCGCGCCCCCCGAGGCAACTACAACCGGTACAGCTCCCACAAGCGCCAGATATCCCCGTCCCCGAGTTGCCCGACAGACACCCCGCACCCCCGAGGCAACTACAACCGGTACAGCTCCCACAAGCGCCAGATGCCGCTGTTGTCGGAGAGGTACTCGGCGCCGGCGATGGAGTCGTCGCTGATGGTGATGTGCTTGGCCTGCCAGATGGGGATGATCGGGGCGTCCTCGGCGGCCAGCTCGTTGATGGTCTCGAAGTCCCTCGCCGCCCGGGCGCGGTCGGCCTCGGCCTGGGTGCCGTCGAGCAGCTCGTTGATGGCCGGCTCGCTGTAGCCGGTGGCCAGGCCGTCCGCGGGCCCGAGGAGGTCGACGAACGTGCCGGGGTCGGGGTAGTCGGGCACCCAGCCGATGAGGTACGCGTCGAAGCTGCGCTCGCCGAAGATGGTCGGGATGAACTCCTGCGACCAGTCGTGGTAGTCGATCGTCACGTCGAACAGCCCGTTGGCCTCCAGCTGCGCCTCGATCAGCTCCGCCTCCTCGTGGCTGGCGGCGCCCCGCGAGTACGCGAGCTCGAACTTCACCGGGACCTCCAGGCCCGCGTCGACCAGCTGCTGGCGCATCTCCTCCGGATCGATCTCCTGCGCGTCGTAGGCGTCGTAGTACGGGGTGCTGGCGCCGGCGAAGCCAACGGGTATCAGCGAGTACAGGGGGTCGACGGTGCCGTGCTGGATGTGCCGGGCGATGGCCTCGCGGTCCAGTTCGGCGGCGACGGCCCGGCGGGCCGCCGGGTCGGACATGGCCATGCCCGGGTCGGTGTTGAAGGCCATCACCCGGATGTCGCCGCCCGCCGACTCGTGGACGCGCTCGTCTCCCCCGCCGGGGCCGATGTTCTCCATCACCTCCGGCGGCATGTCGCCCGCGTTCACGTCGAGCTCGCCCTGCTCCCATGCCTCGGCGAGCTTGTCGTCGGCCCGCCCGCCGTCGTCGGACTCGACGAAGTACCGGACGGTGACCGGGTGCTGCGGGATCTGGGCGGCGCCGACGTAGGTCGGGTTGGGCTCCAGCTCGGCCTGCTCGTTGGGCTCGAACTCGGTCAGCAGGAAGGGCCCGGAGCCGACGACCTCGCCGTCCGTGCGCGGTTCGTGCTCCTCGTAGCTGGCGTCGTTCACGATGGCGCCGACGGGGCTGGCCACGACGAAGGGGAAGGTCGCGTTCGGCTTGGACAGCTCGAAGATGATGTCCTGGCCGTCGACCCGGACGGCCTCCAGGGTGTCCAGCAGCGAGGCCGGGCCCGCGTACTGGAACTTCTCGTCCTCCGGGATGCTGTCGTCCGCCGCCTCGCGCTCCGCCCGGTCCGCCATCGCCAGGATGCGTTCGTAGGAGAACTGGACGTCCTGCGGGGTGACCTGGTCACCATTGCTGAACCTCAGGCCCGCGCGGAGGGTGCAGCGGTAGACGGTGAGCTGGTTGTCGGTGAACTGGCAGGAGCTGGCCGCGTCCGGCGCCGGCGCCTCCTGCCCCGGCACGATGGTCAGCAGGGACTGGTAGAGGTTGCTCACCAGGGCCCAGCCGCCGGCGTCGTAGGTGCCGGCCGGGTCCACCATGGTGGGCGCCACGGTCGTGCCGACGACGATCGGCTCGTCCTCGGCGTCCTCCGACGCCATCAGCATCCATCCGCCGATCGCGCCGACGATCAGCACCGCGGCCAGCACGATGCCTATGACCCCTCTGGCCCGGATCCCTCGCACGCCCGTGCCCCTTCGCAGAAGACAGTTAGACACGCCGGGGGTCAGCCAACCACACGGGGCTTCCCTGACGCATCAGCCCCCAGTCGGAACCCGTGTCACACATCTCCCCTGACGCACCAGCGCCCGCTCCCGTGCGCGGTCCCGGGGTGGGGTGGCCGGATCGCGGGCGGGGTTGGAGGTTGGAGGTTGGAGGTTGGGGGTTGGGGTGGGTGTGGCGGGCGGTGGGGGACGCCCGCGTCAGGGTGCGACGGTGCCGGGTACGTCGATCCGGAACTCCACCTCGACGGGCCGGCCGGTGAGCTGCACGGCCACCCGCACCGTCCCGAGCTGCGGGGAGAAGGCGACCAGCAGGTACTCGCCGTGGCTGGGGGCGGCGAGGGAGAACGCCCCGTCCTCGCCGCTCCGGGTCTTGGCCAGGCGCCGCCCGCCGTCCGATCCGGTCAGGGTGACCAACGCCCGGGGCAGCGCCACCCCCAGCGAGTCGCGCACCCGCCCCCTGATGGTCAGGGCCGCCGCCCCGTCCACGACCGCGTCCACCATCCCGTCGGCCGCCTCGTCGACCACGGCGGCCGCATCGTCCAACGCGTCGGCCGCCTCGTCAGCCGGGGGGTCGGCCGTGCCGCCAGCAGCAGAGTCGGCGGTGCCGCCAACGGGGAAGCCAACAGTGCCGCCGACCGTGCCGTCGACAGTGCCGGCCACTCCGTCGCCGGTCGGGCCGGCGGACACCGTCTCCGCCGCATCCCCGCCCGCACCGTGCGAGAGAGGGTCACTCATACCCCACGCTCCTTCGCCACCACGTTCCGTTCCCGTCACGCTGTCAGGTTGTTCCCTGAACGTTATCTAGGACACCGGAAGCGGCCAGGAAGTTGACTCGCGGGGACGGCTGAGACGAAACTCGCACAATCCGCCGGTCAGGCCTCCGGCGAGGCGAGGGAGATGACCGTGATGTCCGGATCTGCGCCCACCCGGACGGGCGGACCCCAGGCGCCGGCTCCCCGGGTGACGTACAGCTGGGTCTCGCCGTGCCGCTCCAGACCGGCCAGCGTCGGGTTGCTCAGCGCGGCGAGGTAGGTGATCGGCCACATCTGGCCGCCGTGGGTGTGCCCGGACAGCTGGAGGTCCACGCCGTAGTCCATGGCGTCCTCGACCTGCGCCGGCTGGTGCGCCATCAGCACGGAGGTGCGTTGCGGGTCGCGGTCGCCGAGCGCCGCCTCGAAGTCGGGGCCGCCGTGGTCGGTGCCCTCGCCCTCCAGATCGTTGACGCCGGCGAGGTCGAAGTAGGGCAGCTCGCGGCGCTCGTTCTCCAGCGGCACCAGGCCGAGCTCCCGCAGGTAGGCCAGCCACGCGTGCGGGTCCTGGAAGTACTCGTGGTTCCCGGTGACGAAGAAGCGGCCGTCGGGCGCGGACAGCTCGGCCAGCGGGGCGGCGGCGGAGCGCAGATCGTCCACGTCGGCGTCGACCAGGTCGCCGACGACGGTGATCAGGTCGGGCTGGGTGGCGTTCAGGGCGTCCACCACCCGGCGGCAGTGCGAGCCGCCGGCTATCGGGCCGAGATGGATGTCGCTGGCCACCGCGATCCGGTAACCGTGCGCGGCACGCGGCAGGTTCGGCAGTTGCACGGTGACGTGCTTGGTGGTCAACTGCCGGGCGGCGTAGGAGCCGTAGCCCACGGTCCCGACGGAGATCGCCGCCGCGCCGACCGCGATGCCCCGGGCCACGAAACGCCGCCGGCTCAGCTCGGCCGCCGCGGCGGCCGCGGATTCGGGGTCGGAGTCGGAGTCGGAGGGGGCAGCGGCCGCGTCTCCCTCCGAGGTACCGGGCGGTGGCGTGCTCCCGCCGTCGGCCGTGGTCGTCGCGTCACCGGTCGCGTCCGGCGTCTTCGCGTCACGGCCGGCCGTCAGCGCGGGCGGATCGGCGACGGCGGTCGCGGCGGCCGCGGGCGCGTCGGTGTCGGCCCCGGAGTCGGCGAGGGCGCTCATCGCCGTGGCACCGGCCGGCAGTGCCGCCCCCGAGGCGGCGCCGGCCCGCGCGCCCACCGGCTCACGATCGCGGGTGGGGTCGGCCTTCGGCGCGCCGGTGGGGGTCAGCGGCGGCCGCGCGCCGGAGCGTTGGGTGGCGTCGCCGCCCGCCCCACCGGCCCTGGCCCGGAGCCAGCGCAGGGCGAACGGGCGCAGCACCTCGCCCACCAGCAGGCTGAGCAGCAGGTACAGCAGACAGGCGATCCAGTAGTAGCCGGGCCAGCCCACCACCTGCCGTGCGCCGAAGGGCATGCCGAGTTCGCTGCCGAGCATGGTCGTCACTGCCGTCAGCGGCATGACCACGGCCATTACCGTGCCCACTCGCCAGTACCAACCTCCGCGCTGCGAGACATCCCGAACGAGACGTTTCCACAGGTAGTAGTGCACACCGCCCAGGGCCCCGAGGACCACGACGGCGAACACGATGGTGGGGGGCATGGGTCTCCCTTCTGCGACCTGGGGTTCAGTATGGAACACGCGTGTCCGCCGTCCGATGCGGGTTCCTCACCGGTTTGGGCCGCCCGCTGGCCCGAACTCCGGTGTGGCCGGGTAAGTTCACGGTGTGTCGATCAGTCGCTCGTCCTCTTGTCGCACCCGTGCTCGCGTGTTGCTGTGTGCTCTGGCCGTGGCCCCACCCGCGTTGCTGGCGATCGGCCTCGCGCCGGCCGCCCCGGCGCAGGCGCAGGCGGCGCGCCCCGCGGAGCCGCCCTCGGAGATGTCGGAGGTCGGCGGCGAGCTGCTCGGCCGCTCCGGCACCCAGGTGCTGCCCGACGCCGACGCCCCGGAACTGCCCGAGGAGCTCTCGGCCAGGGCCTGGATCGTGGCCGACGCGGAGAGCGGCGAGGTGCTGGCGGCGCACAACGCGCACTGGCCGCTGGCGCCCGCCAGCACGCTGAAGATGCTGTTCGCGGACACGCTGCTGCCCAAGTTCGCCAGCGACGAGGTGTACCGGGCCCGGCCCGAGGACTTCGCCGAACTCGGTGCCGGCGCCAGTGCGGTGGGCATCGACGACGGCCGGACGTACACCGTCGACGACCTGTGGAACGGCGTGTTCCTCGCCTCGGGCGGCGACGCCGTGTACGCGCTGACCGCGATGAACGGCGGCACGGAGGCGACCGTCGCGGAGATGAACGCGCGGGCCGAGGAGCTGCAGGCGCTGGACACCCACGTCGTCAACCCGGACGGCTACGACGCCGACGGCCAGGTCTCCTCGGCGTACGACCTCACGCTGATCGCCCGCGCCGGCATGCAGAACCCCGACTTCCGCGACTACGCCGCGACCCCGACCGCCGACTTCCCCGGCGCCGGCAGGGGGGAGAACCGGGAGACCTACGAGATCCAGAACACCAACCGGCTGCTGGTCGGCGACTTCGGCCTGGAGGCGTACGACGGCATCGCCGGGATCAAGAACGGCTACACCTCCGACGCGGGCCACACCTTCACCGGGGTCGCGGAGCGCGGCGGCCAGGTGCTGCTGGTCACCTGTCTGGACCCGCGCGGTGACAGCCTGGAGGTCTACCGGGAGACCGCGGCGCTGTTCGACTGGGGCTTCGAGGCGTCGGGCCGGGTGGATCCGGTCGGCACGCTGGTGCCGCCGCTGAGCGAGGTCGAGGACCCGGAGGGCTCGGAAGGCGCGGCGGGCGCGGCGGGCGCGGACCAGGGGCAGGGCAACCAGAACGGCGAGGACGCGCCCGAGGGCCAGCAGGACGGCACGGAGCAGGATGCCTCGCTGGACGGCGCGTCGGCGTCCGAGAACGGCGAGGGGGTGGGTGCCGGCACGGTGCTGGCCTTCACGCTCGCCGGTCTCGCGGTACTGGCCGCGGCGGCGTTCGTGTTCCACCGCCGCCACCCCCTGCCGCTGACCCGCGGCGGACGCCCGCCGGGCGCCACGGACGGCGGGGGCGGCGCTGGTTCGACGCCTTTCGCGGCCTGGCTGACACGAGCGGCTCAGGCGGCCCGCCCACGCGGCCAGAACCGGCGAGCCAGCCAGGCAGGCGGTCAGACAGGCGGCAAGGCAGGCGGCCAGACAGACGACCAGGACGGCCGGGCAGACGGTCAGGAAGGCCAGACAGACGACCAGGACGGCCGGGACCGGCGAGACCGTCAGGCCAGCCAGACAGACGACCAGGCCAGCCGGGCAGACGGTCAGGGCGACCAGGAACGGCTGGACCGGCGGAAGGGCTCCTCGGAGGAGCCGTGACGGCGGGGCTGGCTCACTCCGTGCCGTCGAGGGCGTCGACTCGGGGCCGTTCCCGGGAGGGGACCGCCGTGGCGGTCCAGGCGCAGCAGACCAGCAGCAGCCTGGCCACCAGGTTGATCCAGATCAGCAGCGCGATGGGCGCGCCGAAGGCGCCGTAGAAGCTCCGTGCGGCGACGCCGGTCAGGTAGCCGCCGAGCAGCGCCTTCAGCAGTTCGAATCCGACGGCGCCCAGCACGCAGGCCGTGATGACCGTGCCGCGCGGCGGCCGCACGCCGGGCAGCCAGACCAGCAGGTACACCAGCACCAGGAAGGTGGCGACGACCGCCAGCAGGTAAGCGGCGGTCTGCAGCAGCACCGCGCCGACGCCGTCCCGGGTCACCCCCACCCAGCTGGTGGCCCCGTAGACGACGGTCATCGCCAGCGCCGAGGAGCCGAGCGAGAACAACGTCACCGCGCCCACCCCGGCCAGCACACCGAGGTCGCGCAGCCGGCGCAGCAGGACGTTCTCCTCGGGGTCCGGAAGGTCCCACAGCGTCCGCAGACAACCGCGCATCGCGTCCACCCAGCCGAGGCCGGTGGGCAGCACCAGGACCAGGGCGACCAGGCCGACGGTTTCGGAGTTCTCGAAGAGTTCGGCGAGGTTCAGCTCATCCGAGATGCCCGGCACCTGGTCGGCGAACCAGCGGCGCACCTCGGCCAGCTGCTCGGTGGTGAGCAGCGCGGCGCCCCAGGCGGCGGTCAGGGCGAGGGCGGGGAAGAGGGCGATGAAGCTGGTGAACGTGATGGCCGCGGCGAGCCGCTCCCACTTGCGGTCCTCCAGATGCTGGTAGAGCACCCCGGGACGGCTGCGCTGGAACCGTTCGACGCCCCGCCGCCCGGACGCGATCACCTGGGGCACCCGGATCAGTCGGCCCAGCCGTCCGCCCCAGCCCAGCACACGTCTCCATGGCTCCGCCCGCACCCGCTCACCCTAGAGGCGCCGGCCCCGCCCCGCCCGCCGAGAGGGCGCGCCTGAGGCGCACGGGACCGATGGCGGCCGACGGGGTGGTTACGCGGCCTCCGGCGCCGGCTCCCGAGCCGCGGCCGCCGGGGCGGCGCGGTGAGTCGCGTCCGACGCGAAGCGGAACTCCCGCTGCAGGGCCCACGCACCCGCCGGGTTTTGTTCGTAGAGGGCGAAGCCGCCGACGGTCCAGGCCGCCTCGTAGTCGGCGAGCGACGTCTGTGCCGCGTCCATCGCCTCCTCGGCGATGCCGTGCGCGACGGTGACGTGCGGGTGGTACGGGAACTGCAGGTCGCGGGCGAGTGGTCCGGACGGATCCCGCATCCGCTCCTGGAGCCAGCCGCAGGCCGAGCCGCCCTCGACCACCTGGACGAAGACCACGGGTGAGAGCGGCCGGAAGGTGTCCGTGCCGTAGAGCCGCATGGGGAACGGGCGGCCGGCGGCGGCGATGGCCGCCAGGTGCTCCTCGATCGCGGGGCGGTCGACCGGTTCGATCTCGGTCGGGGGCAGCAGCGTGACGTGCGTGGGAATCACGGCGGCGGCGGCGTCGCCGAAGCCGAAGCGATAGTGCTGCAGCAACGTGCCGTGCGGCTCGGGTACGGCGATGGACACGCCCAGCGTGACGCTCCCCACAGGTCATCTACCTCCTCGTTCGTGATCACCTTCGTGGTCAGCCCGGTCGGTCGGGTCGGTCGTGGTCGTCGTCTTCGTCTGTCGGCCGGCCGCGGACGGCCGGGTTGTGCCGGTCGCGTGGCGGCCGTGTGCCGGCGGTGTGCCGGTTCCTCGCGGATCGGGCCGCGTCGTGTCCCGGCTGTCAGTGTGCCGCCACCTCCGCGCCATGGCGAGCATCCCTCGGCACCCGCTTCGCCGCGTGGCGGCATGACGACACCGCGCGACCCACCCCTGGCCCCACGAACACGGGCCGGAAGTGGGTCGTCGCCGGTCGGCGGCCGGACGCGCTATCGAGGGGGGAGGAAGCCGACCCTCTCGTAGACCGCCTCCAGGGTCCGGGTCGCGACCTCGCGGGCCTTGGCCGCGCCCCTGGCCAGCGTCGCGTCCAGCTCGGCCGGATCGTCCAGGTACTCCAGGGTGCGGGTGCGGAACGGCTGGACCCAGTCGGTGAAGACCTCGGCCAGCTCCGTCTTGAGGGCGCCGTACAGCTGACCGGCGAACTTCTCCTCCAGCCGCGCGACACTCTCGCCGGACAGCGCCGAGTAGACGTCCAGCAGGTTGCTGACGCCGGGCTTGGCCTCCGGGTCGTAGCGGATCACGGTGTCCGTGTCGGTGACCGCGCTCCGGAACTTCTTCGCCGAGACCCTGGGCTCGTCCATCAGCCAGACGATGCCCTTGGGCGAGGAGGCCGACTTGCTCATCTTGATCGCCGGGTCCTGCAGGTCCCCGATCCGCGCCGCCTCCTTGAGGATGTACGCGGCGGGCAGCGTGAACGTGTCGCCGTACCGACCGTTGAACCGCTGGGCGAGGTCCCGGGTCAGCTCGATGTGCTGGCGCTGGTCCTCGCCGACCGGGACCTGGTCGGTCTGGTAGAGCAGGATGTCGGCCGCCTGCAGCACCGGGTAGGTGAAGAGGCCCACCGTGGTGCCCTCGGCGCCCTGCTTCGCCGACTTGTCCTTGAACTGCGTCATCCGCGCCGCCTCGCCGAAGCCGGTGAGGCAGTTCATCACCCAGGCCAGCTGCGAGTGCTCGGGTACGTGGCTCTGCACGAAGAGGGTGCAGCGCTCCGGGTCGAGGCCGGCGCCCAGCAGCTGCGCGGCGGCCAGCCGGGTGGCGTCCCGGAGCTCCTTCGGGTCCTGCGCGATGGTGATCGCGTGCAGGTCGACGACCGAGTAGACCGCGTCGTGTGTCTCCTGCAGCGCCACCCACTGGCGGACGGCGCCCAGGTAGTTGCCGAGGTGGAAGGACCCGGCGGTGGGCTGGATGCCGGAGAACACGCGGGGTCGTTGGGTCGGACGTTCGGAGGCCATGTGGGCCATTCTCTCAGGTCTCTCAGGTTCCCCGAGGCGCCCGGGGAGCCCGGCTCGTGCCCCGCGGTTGTCCGGCTCGTCTTCGCGGTGTTGTCCGGGTTGTCCGGCTGCCCTTCCCGGTCCGTCCCCACCCCCGTGCGGGACGGACCGGGACGCTCTGCGGTACGTGGAGCCTGCGGTACAGGGGGTGGGGGGACGGGGTGCGCGGTCCGTGGGGGGACGGTGTTCGTGGGGAGCGGCGGCGAGAGGAGTGGGGCTCGCGCCGCCGCCCGTCGTACGTCACCCATCGTGGGGATCCGATCCCGGACACGCCATAGTGCCTGGCCGGTCGGGGACAATGTGGGACGCGGATCGATCTGACCTGGCAGGACGTCAGCCGGGATGAGACGATCGCGGGACGACGGACGTGGCCGGAAGAGGTGAGTCCGGGACGCGGCCGGGAACCGCCGGGCTTCCGGCGGTCATTGCACGAGTAGGACGGTGTCACGAGATGCCCGTGGGATGTTCACGAGCATCAGCGGGATGGTACGGCCGGACTCGGACGTGGGTGGGAACATGTCGCGCTGGAAGACCCTGCCGGAATCGCTGGATCCAGGGGTACGACGACTCGTCGTGCGGATGCGCCAGTTAAAGGACCGCAGCGGGCTCAGCCTGGCCGCGTTGGCGGCCAAGACGGCCTCCAGCAGATCCTCCTGGGAGCGCTATCTGAACGGCAAGGCGGTGCCGCCGCCACAGGCCGTCGAGGCGCTGGCCCGGGTGTCGGGCACGGATCCGGCGCCGCTGCTCGCCCTGTGGGAGGTGGCCACCCGGGTGCCCGACCCGTCAGACCAGACGTCGGGCGAGGCGTCAGGCGCGGCGTCGGGCGCGGCGTTGGGCGAGACGGCCGCGCCGAGCGGCACGAGGAGCGGTACGACGGGTGGTGAACCCGGTGGCGGAGCCGGTCCCGAGCCGGCCAGCCGCGCGGAGGGGCCGGCGGACGAACACGGCCGGCGGCTCGGCAGGGCGTCGCTGGTGTCCGCGCTCGCGGTGGTGCTCATCGCGGCGGCCACCGCCCTGCTCGCCGTGCGGCCGTGGGAGTCCCCGGAGGGGAGCGCGTCCGAGGACGCCTCCACGTCGGCGTCGGAGCAGCGGACGGAGCCGGACACGCCGCAGTCGACGGGGGCGTCGCCGACCACGTATCCCTGCCAGTTCCACGTGTACGAGGACAGCAGGTACGCCGGCCACAGCACCACCCAGGACGCCGAGTTCGGGGTCGGCTCGAACGGCGAGCCGATCGCCGAGGTGCAGTGCCTGGTGCGGTTCCACGGCTTCGATCCGGGGCCCATCGACGGGATATACGGGCCGCTGACCACGGAGGCGGTGGAGGCGTTCCAGCGTTCCGTGGGTCTGCCCGCCGACGGCCTGGTGGGCCCGATGACCTGGCAGGCGTTGCGCGATGTCTCCTGACGGCCGGGCCCGGACGCCCGAGGTCAGCCACCTGCTCGACCAGTTGCGGAAGGCCAAGGCGCGCTCGGGGCTGAGCTTCGCCGCGCTGGGGGCGCGCACCGACTACAGCAAGTCGTCCTGGGAGCGCTACCTCAACGGCAAGGCGCTGCCGCCGCGCCAGGCCGTGGCGGCGCTGGCCCGGCTGGCCGACATGCCGCCGACCCGGCTGCTCGCCCTGTGGGACCTCGCGGACCGCGCGTGGAGCGGCCGCGACGGCTACCCCAGCGTGCCCCCCGACGTGCCCGGATCCGTTCCCCCGGGTCCGGGTCCGGGTCTGGGTCCTGGCCCGGATCCGAGCCCGGACCTGGCCGCGACGCGCGTCGCCGTCCGGCCCGACGCCTCCCCCGCCGGCCCGGACCCGTCGGGCACCACCCCCGACGCCGCACCCGACGCGCCCACCGAACCCGGCGCGCTCGTGCCGGGTGGTGTACGCCGCCGGTGGCTGGGCCGGGCGGAGTGGGTCGCCGGGGGCGCGGCGCTGGGGCTGATGGTCGCCGTCGCCGTCTGGGCCACGGGGAGTGCCGGGGACGACCGCGGGGACCCGGCGGCGGATCCGACGCCGACCGTGGTCTCCGGGCCCTGTCACGGCACGAGCTGCACCGGGCGGGACTCCGACACGGGCGAGACGGGATGCTGGATGGACGCGGCGACGCACGCGACCCGGGAGATCGAGGGCCGCACCGCGGAGTTGCGGGTGAGCGGGACCTGCGCGGCGGCGTGGGCCCGGCTGGTGGAGCCCCGCGCCGGTGACGAGCTGTGGATCGAGGCCGGCGACCGGCGGCAGTCGGTCCAGGCCAGCGCCGCCAACCGCTACCTGCTGACGATGATGCTCGGCATCGAGCGCCCCGCCGAGGCCCGCGTCTGCTTCGCCCTCGCCGACGGCACCGCGGGCTGCACCACCTGGGGCAGCCAGAACGCCCTGCCCCGGTAATGCAGGGCTGCCACCTGAGGCGGCGCGGGCAACCTGCCGGCGACCCCGAGCTCCGGTTGCGTGGTGCCCGGCCGGCGCACGCCGGGCGGGAACGCCGGGGTGACCGGTTTCGCGCGGCGGGTCCGGGATAGCCTGGCGCGGCAGCCGTTCGCCTGCCAAACCGTTCCGCGTGCCGCGTTCCGCCAGGAGGTCGCCCGTCATGCCCCGCACTCCCGTCACCGTCACCGTCACCGGCGCGGCCGGTCAGATCGGCTACGCGCTGCTGTTCCGCATCGCCTCGGGACAGCTGCTCGGCGCCGACGTGCCGGTCCGCCTGCGCCTGCTGGAGATCACCCCCGCGCTGTCCGCCGCCGAGGGCACCGCCATGGAGCTCGACGACTGCGCGTTCCCGCTGCTGGCCGACATCGACATCACCGACGAGCCGAACACCGCCTTCGACGGCGCGAACATCGCGCTGCTGGTCGGCGCCCGCCCCCGCACCAAGGGCATGGAGCGCGGCGACCTGCTGGAGGCCAACGGCGGCATCTTCAAGCCGCAGGGCAAGGCGATCAACGACCACGCCGCGGACGACGTGCGCGTCCTGGTGGTGGGCAACCCGGCGAACACCAACGCGCTGATCGCCCGCTCCGCCGCGCCCGACGTGCCGGCCGAGCGGTTCACCGCGATGACCCGGCTCGACCACAACCGCGCGCTGACCCAGCTGGCCAAGCGCACCGGCGTCCCGGTGTCCGAGATCCGCCGGCTCACCATCTGGGGCAACCACTCCGCCACCCAGTACCCGGACATCTTCCACGCCGAGGTCGCGGGCCGGAACGCCGCGGAGGCCGTCAACGACGAGAAGTGGCTGGCCGACGAGTTCATCCCGACCGTGGCCAAGCGCGGCGCCGCCATCATCGAGGCGCGCGGCGCCTCCTCGGCCGCCTCCGCCGCCAACGCCGCCGTGGACCACGTGTACACCTGGGTCACCGGCACCGCGGACGACGACTGGACCTCGATGGCCGTGCCCTCCGACGGCTCCTACGGCGTCCCCGAGGGCCTGATCTCGTCCTTCCCCGTCACCTGTGCGAACGGCGCGTACGAGATCGTCCAGGGCCTGGAGATCAACGACTTCTCCCGGACCCGCATCGACGCCTCGGTGCGGGAGCTCGGGGAGGAGCGCGAAGCCGTGCGCGGACTGGGTCTGGTCTGACAGAGTCCTTCCGTCAGGTTTCGCCCCGTCCTCGCGAAGGACCACTCGCCATGGGCCGTCTCTCCCGCCGTACCCTCCGCACCGCCGCGGCCGTGCTGTGTCTCGTCCCGGTCAGCGCCTGTGGCCTGCTCGGCACCGCCGACGGCGACGAGTCGCAGGACTACCAGCAGCTCGTCATCGCCATGCCCGACTGGACGGGCGGGCAGGCCACCGCGGCCATGGCGGCGCACGTGCTGGAGTACGAGTTCGGTCTCACCGTCACGCTGTGGGACTGCGGGCAGGAGACGGCCTGGGACAAGCTCGGCACCGGCGGGGTGCACGCGATCATGGAGGACTGGGGCGCGCTGCCGGACCGCCGGCAGCTGTACGTGGAGGAGAAGAAGAACGTCACGGACGCCGGCGCGCTCGGCATCACCGGGCACGCCGGCTGGTACGTGACGGGGGACTACGCGGACGCCCACCCCGACGTGCTGCGGGCGGAGAACCTCGACACGTTCGCGAGCGACCTCGGGGGCGAGCTGCTGCACGCCGACCCGTACTACGCCACCTGGGACGAGGAGATCATCGACGACCTCGGCCTGGACTACCGGCCGGTGGCGGTGGGCAGTGAGGACGCCCTGGCCGAACGGCTGGTCGAGGCGGACCGGCGCGGCGAGCCGTTGCTCACATACCTGTGGCAGCCGCACTGGCTGAACACGGAGGTGGACCTCGCCGAGGTCGAGGTGCCCGGCGACCGCTATCCCGACATCGAGCTGCGGAAGTACCTCAACGCGTACTTCTCGGAGCACGGCGGCGCGGCCGCGGAGTTCCTGCGGACCTTCAGCTGGACCGCGGCGGACCAGAACGCGGTCGCCAGGCTGATCGCCGAGGACGGGTACACGCCACGCGCCGCGGCCGAGCGCTGGGCCACCAACCACCCCGACCGCGTCGCGGAGTGGCTCCCCGAGGAGGCGGAGGAGGAGTGAGCCCGGAGGGCCCGCCGACCACTCCCCCCTGCTTCGGCTGCCCGGCTAACCGGCCGAGAACCTGAGTACTTCCCGGAAGAAGGGGACCTCGATCCAGGGGTCGGGCTGGGCCATCATCGTCAGCACCGCGATCGCGGTGCCCAGGATCGCGTAGGTCAACACGTCGGTGAGCCGGGAGCGGACGGCCAGCATGCCGACCGCCGGGAGCCAGCCGCGCAGCACCGCGCCGCCCAGCAGGGCGCAGCCGATCAGCAGCAGGCCGATGCGGAAGTTCGCCAGGGTGACCAGCAGCCCGACCAGCGTCGTGCCCAGCACGGCCAGCAGCGGCCACTGCCGGATCGGCGCGGGGGCGCTGCCGGAGGCGGTGCGCCGGCCGCCCTCGGGGCGCGCGGTGCCGCGCGTCGGGTAGTCGTCGGATACCGGCACGGTGCCTCCCTTCAACGCGTTCACACCCCGGCCGGGTCCGCGGCGTCCGCCGCGCGCTCGGCGGCCTCCACCACGTTCTGCAACAGCATCGCGCGGGTCATCGGCCCGACGCCACCCGGGTTCGGCGACACCCAGCCGGCGACCTCGACGACGCCCGGGTGCAGGTCGCCGACGATCTTGCCGTTCTCGTCGCGGCTGACGCCGACGTCGAGCAGGGCCGCGCCCGGCTTCACGTCCTCCGGCTTGACCAGATGCGGCACCCCGGCCGCCGCGACCACGATGTCGGCCCGGCGCAGGTGCCCCGCCATGTCGCGGGTGCCGGTGTGCACCTGGGTCACGGTGGCGTTCTCGCTGCGGCGGGTGAGCAGCAGCGGCAGGGAGCGGCCCACGGTGATGCCGCGCCCGACCACGACGACGTCCGCGCCGTTGAGCTCCACCTCGTGGCGGCGGAGCAGCGTGATGATGCCGTTCGGCGTGCACGGCAGCGGCGCCGCCTCGTTCAGCACCAGCCTGCCGAGGTTCACCGGGTGCAGGCCGTCCGCGTCCTTGGCGGGGTCGATCAGCTCCAGCACCCGGTTGGCGTCGATGCCGCGGGGCAGCGGCAGCTGTACCAGGTAGCCGGTGCAGGCCGGGTCCTCGTTCAACTCGCGCACCACGGCCTCGATGTCCTGCTGGCTCGCGGTCGCCGGCAGCTCCCGTTGGATCGAGGCGATGCCCACGGCGGCGCAGTCGCGGTGCTTGCCCGCCACGTACTTCTGGCTGCCCACGTCCTCGCCGACCAGCAGCGTCCCGAGTCCGGGCCGGTGCCCGCGCTCGGTGAGGGCGGCGACCCGGCCGGTGAGGTCCGACTTGATCGCGGCCGCGGCCGCCTTGCCATCGAGAGTCTGCGCAGTCATGCCCCCATCCTCCCGGATGCCCCCCGCCGTGAGCCAATCCGCCCCCGGAGTGGGCGGTGGGGGATGCACGGGGCGGTGACACCGGCGCGTCCGGGTAAGTCAGCTCATAGACAATGCCGTCCAACGCTCCGCCGCGCGCCCGCGCGCCGCCCACGGAGAGTCATGGATATATCACTTTGGGGTAAACGATTCGTCAGGTGATCCCCACACCGGAACGGGAGGTACCTGATGGCACGCCGCCGCATCCCGGTGCTGATCGCACCGCTGAGCGCGTTGGTCCTGTTGCTCGGCTGCACCGAGGGCACGGAGACCGACGACGGCTCCCGCGAGCAGGACGGCGGAGCGGAGCAGCCCGAGGACAACGAGGACACCGAGGAGACCGAGGGAAGCCAGGAGACGCCCGAGGACGGGAGCGCGGAGGACGGGAGCGCGGAGGAGTCGGTGACGGCCCCGAACGTCCCGGACGCCGAGACCGCGCGGGCCGAGCTTGCGGAGCTCACGGTCGCGGAGGAGGGCTCGATGACGGACTACGAGCGCGACCTCTTCCCGCACTGGACCGAGGACGGGGAGTGCTCCACCCGCGAGACGGTGCTGGAGCGCGACGGCACGGACGTCACGGTCGGCAGCGACTGCTACCCCGAGTCCGGCGAGTGGCACAGCCCGTACGACGACATGGTGGTCACGGATCCCTCCGAGGTGGACATCGACCACATGGTCCCGCTCGCCGAGGCGTGGCGCTCCGGCGCGAGCGAGTGGACCACCGACGAGCGCGAGGCGTTCGCCAACGACCTGGAGTACCCGGAACTGTTGGCCGCCAGCGCGGACTCCAACAGTTCCAAGGGTGACCAGGACCCGGCCGACTGGCAGCCGATCGAGAGCTTCCACTGCGTCTACAGCCGGATGTGGATCCGCGCCAAGCACCACTGGGAACTGACCCTCGACGAGGACGAGAAGGCGGCCCTCGAGGAGATGCTCGGCACCTGCTGAACGCGCTGCGCGCGCCCGATGCTCAGCCCGCCAACAACCCGGCTGATGCACTGGAACGACCGGCATGCACGCGCGCCCGATGCTGAACCCGCCAACAGAGCGGCCGATGTGCTGGAATGTCCGGCATGAACACCCTTGAGGACAAGCGCACGGAGTTCACCGCGCCCCGTGGCGGCGTGATGACCAAGGAGGTCGGCGTCATCACCGGCGAGTTGGAGTTGCACACCAACGCCGAGCCGGACGGCACGCTGGTCCTGCGGGTCCGCTACGCGGGCGCGGCCGAGTGGTACACGGTGGCGGGCGGACCGTTCCGGCTGCACGATCCCCGCGACCACGAGGTGCTCCACGAGGTGCTGGTGAACCTCCTGCACCGCCCCCAGCCCTGAGCCGGAGGAGTCCCGGCGATGATTTCCCACCCACCCAGCAGTCCTACCATCCGACAAGTGATGGACTGAGTAACCGAATGGCGGGCTAGCTGGGACAGGTGAGAGCAGCCATGGGCAGGATTGTCTACTCGATGTTCGCGTCGCTCGACGGCTTCGTCGAGGACGCGGACGGCGGCATCGGGTTCTCCGCGCCGGACGAGGAGTTGCACCGGCTCGCGAACGAGCAGGCCAGACAGACGGCCGTCTTCCTCTTCGGACGCCGCATGTTCGAGGTGATGGAGGAGCCGTGGACGGTGGCGGCCCGCCGGGACGACGTGCCGGAGGTCGAGGCGGAGTTCGCCCGCGCCTACGTCGACACGCCGCGCGTGGTCTTCTCGGACACGCTGGAGCGCGTGCCCGAGGGCGTGCGGCTGGTGCGGAGCGCGGACGCCGTGGCGGAGGCCGAGCGGCTGAAGGAGACGACCGACGGGATCCTCAGCGTCGGCGGCCCGGGACTGGCCGCCTCGCTGTTCCCGCTGATCGACGAGTTCCGGCTCTTCGTGCTGCCGGTGCTGGTCGGCGGCGGCAAACCGTTCTTCCCGCAGGGCCGGTCGCTTCCCCTGGTCCTGACCGACGACCGCCGTTTCGCCTCGGGCACGATGTACCTCCGGTACGAGCGCCGGCGCTGACCCCAGGGCCGACCCGGCCGAGCCCGGCAGGACCCGGGCTCGGCGGGGCCCGGGCTCAGTGGAAGAAGTGGCGGGTGCCCGTCAGGTAGAGGCTGAGCCCGGCGCCGCGGGCCGCCTCGATGACGGCCTCGTCGCGGACGGAGCCGCCGGGCTGCGCGACGGCGCGGACGCCCGCCTCGGCGAGCACCTCCAGGCCGTCGGGGAACGGGAAGAACGCGTCCGAGGCGGCGTACGCGCCCCGCGCTCGTTCCTCGCCGGCGCGCTGCACCGCGAGGCGGGCGGAGTCGACGCGGTTGACCTGTCCCATGCCCACGCCGACCGTGGCGCCGTCCCTGGCCAGCAGGATCGCGTTGGACTTCACCGCGCGGCAGGCGCGCCAGGCGAAGGCCAGCTCGGCGAGTTCGGCGTCCGACAGTGCCTCGCCGGCCGCCAGCCGCCAGCTGGCCGGGTCGTCGCCCGCGGCCTGGAGCCGGTCGGTCGTCTGCACCAGGGCGCCGCCGTCGATGCGGCGGTACTCGCGGGCCGCCACGGGCGCCCCGGCGCAGCGCAGCACCCGGATGTTCTTCTTCCTGGCGAGCACCTCGACCGCACCGTCCTCGTAGCCGGGGGCCACGATGACCTCCGTGAAGATCTCCGCGACCTGCTCGGCCAGCGCCACGGACACCGGCTGGTTGACGGCGATGACGCCGCCGTAGGCGGAGAGCGGGTCGCAGGCGTGCGCCTTGCGATGCGCCTCGGCGACGTCCGCGCCGATCGCGATGCCGCACGGGTTGGTGTGCTTGACGATCGCCACGCACGGCCGGTCGCCGTGGTCGTGCGCTGCGCGGCGCGCCGCCTCCGTGTCGACGTAGTTGTTGTACGACATCCCCTTGCCGTGCAGCTGCTCCGCGGCGGCCAGCCCGGCGCCCGAGCCGTCCCCGTACAGCGCCGCCGCCTGGTGCGGGTTCTCGCCGTAGCGCAGCACCCGGTCCAGCGACAGCGCGGTGCCGACGAAGGCCGGGAAGGCGTCGGCGTCCGGCGCGGTCTCCTCGGCGAACCAGGTGGCCACCGCCGCGTCGTACTCCGCCGTGTGCCGGAACGCGTCCGCCGCGAGGCGGCGCCGGGCCGCCAGGTCGAAGCCGCCGTCCGCGACGGCCTTCAGCAGCTCGTCGTACCGCGCCGGATCGACCACCACCGCCACGGACGGGTGATTCTTGGCCGCCGCGCGGACCATCGCGGGCCCGCCGATGTCGATCAGCTCCACGCACTCGTCGGGCGAGGCGCCCGAGGCGACGGTCTCCCGGAACGGGTAGAGGTTCGAGACGAGCAGGTCGAACGGCTCGATGTCGAGGTCCGCCAGCTGCGCCCGGTGCTCGGCGCGCCGCAGGTCGGCCAGCAGGCCCGCGTGCACCCGGGGGTGCAGGGTCTTCACCCGGCCGTCGAGGCATTCGGGGAAGCCGGTGAGCTCCTCCACGGCGGTCACGGGCACCCCGGCGGCCGCGATGGTGCCGGCCGTGGAGCCGGTGGAGACCAGCTCGACGCCGGCCGCGTGCAGGCCACGCGCCAGCTCGGCGAGGCCGGTCTTGTCGTAGACGCTGACCAGCGCGCGGCGGATGGGCCGCCGCGCGGCGCCGGTCTCGCCGTTGCTCGCGCCGTCGGTCACGGGGTCGGTCAGGGGGTCGGTCACGGGGTCGGCACCTTTCGTCCCTCGATGGTGTGGCCGTCGCGGGTCAGCCGTCCCACGACCTCGACCGCAGCCGCGCTGTCGGTCGTGCTGTCGATCGCGCTGTCAGCCGTGCTGTCGATCGCGCTGTCGGTCACCGTGTCCACGCTGTGGGTCACGGGATGGACACTTTTCGTCCCTTGACGGTGTAGCCGTCGCGGGCCAGCCGTCCCACGACCTCGACCAGCAGTCGCCGCTCCACGTCCTTGATGCGTTCGTGCAGCGACGACTCGTCGTCGTCCTCGCGGAGCTCGACCACGCCCTGGGCGATGATCGGCCCGCTGTCGATCCCGGCGTCCACGAAGTGGATCGTGCAGCCCGTGACCTTCACGCCGTGCGCCAGCGCGTCGCCGACCGCGTGCGCGCCGGGGAAGCTCGGCAGCAGCGCCGGGTGGGTGTTGATGAACCGGCCGCCGAACCGGGCCAGGAAGTCCGCGCCGACGATCTTCATGAAACCGGCCGAGACCACCAGGTCGGGCCGGTGCGCGGCGACCGCCTCGGCCAGCGCCGCGTCCCACGCGGCACGCGTCGGATGGTCCCTGACGCGTTCGACGAACGTCGGCAGCCCGGCGCGTTCCGCCCGGCGCAGGCCCTCGATGTCGGGGCGGTCGGCGCCGACCGCGACCACCTCGGCGCCGTACGCCGCGGCGCCGTGCTCGGCGACGGCGTCGAGCAGGGCCTGGAGGTTGGTGCCCGAACCCGACACCAGGACGACGAGGCGGGCCGGCGACGCCGGCTCTGGGGCAGCAGCCACGACGAGGGTCTTTCTCTCGGTGCGCGGGGTCGGTCGGGGCGGGCGGCCCCGCGCCACGATACCGGCAGGCCCGTCTGCCCCCACGCCCCGGGGCATGGCAGGGCCGGGCCACCGGCGCCGGATATCCCCGCGCTCGGCTCCCCCCGTGTCTCCTAACCGCCCGCTCCGGGTACCGTCGAAGCATGGCACCGCGTGTCTCTGGAGTGGCATGCGGGCGTACCGGAGGAGACGCGAAGAGCGAGATGACCGACCGACGCCGTGGTCCCGGCCAGCAGGACCGGCCCCGCGAGGAGGACAACCCGTTCGCTCCGCCGCCCGAGGGTCAGCCCGATCGGCCCTGGCGACCGCGTCATCCGGACCAGGACGACCCGGGCGGCGCCCGGGACGGCCAGGGCGATGGCCGGGGGGACGGAGATCCGCCGCGGCAGGACGACCAGCCGCCGCGTTGGGGCAGCCAGTGGAGCCGGCGGCAGCCGGGGCGGCAGAACGGTGGCTTCGGCGACCCGCCGCCGGGACCCGAGGGACGCGACCGGAACGGCAACGGCGGCCTGGGCGGCGGCCGGCGCTGGGACCCGAGCGACCCGGCGCAGCGGCACGCGCGGTTCTCGGTGCTGTCCGGGATGTGGGGCGTTTTCGCCGGTCTGCTCGGTTGGGAGTGGCTGGCCCTGCTGCTCGGCGCGCTGGCCCTGTACTGGGGCATCAGCGCGTTGCGCGGCGGCCCGAAGGAGAACGACGGCGGCACCAGGAGCGACGCCCGCCGCAACCGGCTCGTGGCGCAGCTGGAGGGTCGGGCGCCCGAGGAGCCGTCGCCGGGCCGGCGCTCCGGCGGCGCGGCCCCCGGGCAGCCGCGGTCGGACCGGCCGCAGCTGCCGGCGGCGATCGCGGGCACCGTGCTGGCCGCCGCGGCCCTGCTGATCGTGGCGACGACGTACACCGTGCAGCTGGTCTACAAGGACTACTTCGACTGCGTCGACGACGCCCTCACCCGCCCGTCGGCCGAATCGTGCGAGCAGCTCCTCCCGAGCCAGCTGCGCCCGTTCCTCACCGACCAGGAGTAGCCGCCCGGCCGGGGTGGCCAGGCACCCCGACCGGACAGCCCGTCGGCTGGCTCGGGCCGGCTAGCTCGCGTCCTGCGGGGGTGGCTCGCCCTCGACGATGTGGTAGGCGATGTCGGCGAGCGCCGGCTGCATCTCGTTGGCGGAGAACGGTCGCGGGACCGACGAGTTGCCGGCGACCGTGAACTCGATCGCCTGGTAGTCGCTGAGCCGCATCTCCATGCTGGCCGCCCCCGGGGCGTCGCCGCCGAACGTGTAGAGCCCGGAGTCGATCACGCCGTTCGTGTACATCCACGGCCCCGAGCACTGCTCGTGGTACTCCGCCTCCCGGCAGTTCAGCGGCGGGAGGCGGGTGCTGGACGCGGTCAGCCGGATACTGGCCTCGAACACGAAGCCCTCGGTCGCCAGACCCAGGCGCACATCCCAGGTCTCCGTCTCCTGGTTCGCGTCGTGTACCTCCTCGCCGCCGGCGATCTCCGGGTCTCCCCGCACCAGCCACTCCCCGTCCGACTCGACGAACACGGCCTCGGTCACCGCGACGAGCGCGCCGCTCACCGCCCCCGACTCCTCGGCGGTGAGTGGGACGTACGGCGACTCGGGCCACACGTCCGAGCTTGCGGCGGGCGGCGGGGCCTGGGGCGCCCACGGTCGCAGCGACGGCAGCGCCAGCACCGCCATGACGACCAGCACGGTGGCCAACGCGGCGCTCACCACCGCGCGGCGGCGGCGCTGCTCGCGTCGGGCACGGGTGGTGAGGGCGTCGAGGTCGAGTCGGAGGGGCGGCTCGTCCGCGACGGCGTCCTGAAGCACCAGCCCGATCGGATCGTCTGTTCTCATCGCGTCGGCTCCTGACTCGACGGGACCCGGTCCCCGTCACCGATGTGCTCGCGAAGCGTCCGCAGACCGCGCGCGGTCTGGCTCTTGACGTTGCCCTCGGAGCAGTTGAGCACCGCCGCCGCCTGGGCGACGGAGAGGTCGTCGAAGTAGCGCAGGACGATCGTCGCGCGCTGGCGGGGCGGCAGGGCGAGCAGCGCCCGACGCACCAGGCCCCGGGCGTGCATCCGTTCCGTGATCGTGTCCGGTTCGGCGTCGTCGTCCGGCGCGTCGGGCAGCAGCTCGCTGGTGTGCTCCCACCGGCGCCACGGCTTCCGCCGCTCGTCGAGCCAGGTGCGCACGAGCACGCGCCGGACGTAGGAGTTCAGCTCGTCGTGCCGGTCCAGGCGTGACCACGAGCGGTACATCTTGAGCAACGCGCTCTGCATCAGGTCCTCCGCCAGGTGCCAGTCGCCGCACAGCAGGTAGGCGGTGCGACGCATGGACCGGGCCTGACCCGCTGCGAACTGCCGGTAGTGCTCTTCGTCCTGCCGTCGCATCCCTGCCCCTTCCGTCTGTAGCCACGACGCGGATGGCGAAAGGGTTGCATCGCGGGACCCGTGCGCCGGGAACTGCCGGGAACTCGGGTGCGATGCAACACGGTCCACCGGATCGAGGTGGACACCGAGGTGGAGCGCCGGAAACTGCCGGGAACTCGGGTGCGATGCAACACGGTCCACCGGATCGAGGTGGACACCGAGGTGGAGCGCCGGGAACTGCCGGAAACTCGGGTGCGATGCAACACGGTCCACCGGATCGAGGTGGACACCGAGGTGGAGCGCCGGGAACTGCCGGGAACTCGGGTGCGATGCAACGCCTTCACGTGTCGGGCCGTGGCTAGGGAGGGAAGGCACTCTCCGAGCCCTCTACCGAGAGCTCACCACCGACGGGATCACTGATGACGAGATCGTCCTGGACCTCCGGCCTCCTGCGGCTGCGACCGGGAAGCGTGGCGCGGGCGGAGGATCTGCTGAACGCCTGCGTCCGGGAGTGTGCGGACCGGTTGGCCGCCGTGCGGGGGACGCTGGGCGTCGAGTCGACGCGGCTGGTGGCGGCGATCGGGGCGCTGGTCGTCGAGCACACAGCGGTGGACCCGTCCGACGACCGGTGTTTCGAGGCGCTGCTGCGGGTGTCGCGGGCCGGGTTGGCGGCGGAGGACCCCGGCCTGGCCCGGCGGGTGGCCGACACGGCGGTGGCGTTGCGCAGCCGGTCGGGTGGGGCGTGGCGGCTGCGCGGCGAGGCGCTCAGCGCGCTGGGGCGCGACGGGGAGGCGCTCGACGCCTTCGAACACGCCCGACGCCTGCCGGGCGGCGGCTCGTAGCCCTCCCGTAGCCCACCCGGCGGCGCCCCGTCACCCCCGCCGGTCCCGCTCCCCGGCCTCCCGGTCGGCGGCGCGGCGCTCCGACGGCCCCACGCCGGCGGGGAACTCCGGGATCAGCTCGCCGGAGGAGCGCTTGAGCTCGGCCCAGCGGGCCTCGCGGAAGACCGTGGCGCTCCAGTCGTCGACCCGTTCGGGACGGCGGCGGCGCAGGCGCCCGACGACCCGCCGCGTCTGGGCCGGCGCCCGCGGGGTGGCCGGGACCGGTTGGGGCGCCCGAGGCGGCTGGGGTGACCGGGGCGCCGGGGGTGGCGGGAGGGCGTGCCAGCTGATGAGGCGGGGGGCGCGCAGGCGCAGGGCACGCAGGACGAGGGCCAGGGGGGTGCCGAGCCCCGTGATCCAGGCCGCGGCGGCCAGGCCGGTGAGCCAGGGGTCGGGGCCGAACCGCGCGAGCGTCCCGGTGCCGAGCGGCCCGCCGGACAGCGTGGCCAGCAGCGTCAGCGCCACGCCCGTGCCGGCCGCCCCGAGGAGCACGCTCAGCAGCGTGCCGGTCCAGCTCGTCGCCGTCTCCCGCGCGCCACGCGCCGGGACGGCGGAGCGCGCCGCGCACCACGCCGTGGCGAGCACCACCGCGATCGGCACGGCGGCGGCGCAGGCCCAGCCGAAGCCGCCGGGCGGCCCGTCCGGCGCCGCCACGAGCAGCGGGAACGCCGGCAGCGCGACGCCGTCGCCGGCCGGCGCGAAGGGGCCGACCGGGTTGCCCGCGCCGAGCGTGAAACCGGGTCCCAGCCCGTACGACGCGGCCCACACGGCCGCGTTCGGCAGCAGCGCCACGCAGAGCGCGAGCAGCGACGCCTGCCCCGGCCAGCCGCCACCCAGCTGGTCCAGCCCGTCCCGCGCCTCGCCGCCCTGCCGGACCACGGCACCGAGGGCGAGCAGCGTGCCCGCCACGCCCAACGCCAATGTGCCGGCCGCCGTGACCCGGGCCGCGTCGGCCAGCGAGCGGTTCAGCACCCAGGGGTGGCCGCCCAGCGACCAGACGGCGCCGGCGGCGACGGCCAGCGCGAACAGCGGCAGGCAGACCGCCGCGCTCAGCGGGCGCGCGCTGAGCGGCGCACCGGTCGTGAACAGCACCGCGCCCGCGCCGGCCAGCAGGTAGCCGCCGGCCACCGCCCGGGCCGTGCGCCACATCTCGGCGGACCCCTCGAGCGCGCCACGCATCGCGCGGTACAGCAGCCAGGCGGGCAGCGCGGTGAGCAGCAGCGGGGTCAGTCCGACGGGCGCGGGCACGCCGCCGAGGGTCTCGGCCCGCAGCAGCTGGGCGCCGTGGGCCAGCAGCCACAGGTCGGCCGCCACCCGCGTCGCGTCGCGGAGGCCGCTGTCCTGGTAGGGCGAGATCGTCCACAGCAGGAGGACGACCGCGACCAGCGTGCCGAGACCCAGCCCGGCCGCCAGCAGTCCTTCGAACATCCACCGGGCAGCGCGCTGGAGAGGATTCACGTACCCATGCTGCCAATAACACCCGCTTGATATGTGTAATGGATATTTTCTTGTCGTGTCGATCAATATGTACCTATGAGCCTATTTTCGTCTTCCGTTGGTTCGGCCTCGGATTCCGCGGCGGCGTTCGACCAGCTGCACATCAGGCACGCGGACGCCCTGGTCCGGCAGGCGTTCCTGCTGTGCGGGCGGCAGGGCCAGGCGCGGCGGGCGGTGGGACGCGCGTTCCGGCTGGCCTGGGAGCGCTGGCCCGAGGTGGCGGCCGATCCGGACCCGGCGGGCTGGGTGCGGGCGGCGGCGCACGACTACGCGCTCTCCCCGTGGCTCAGCTGGGTGCGCGGCGGGCCCAGGACCAGGGCGCGGGCCGCGGGGCGGACGTTTCCCGGGCCGCCGCGGGACCGGGCACTCCTGGAGGCGCTGCTCCGGCTGCCCCCCGGCTACCGGCGTGCCCTGGTGCTGCACGACGCGGTCGGGCTCACGGAGACGCGGACCGCGGCCGAGTCGGAGGCCAGCCTGGCCGCGACGAGGGGGCGGATCGGCTGCGCCCGCGAGTACGTGGCCTGCTGGGTGCCCCGGCTGGCCGACGCGGAGCCGGACGAGCGGGGCACGGTGCTGCACGAGCTGCTCGTCGGGCTGACGGCAGCGCGGATCGCGCCCGTCGAGATGGGCGCCGCGCGGGTCAGGGCGGCGAGCGAACGCGCCACCCGCCTCCGCACCTGGCTGACGCTGGCGCTGGTGGCACTGGTGGCGACGGCCATCGGCGCCGCCGCGCTGGCTGGCTAGCCGGGCGCGGACTGGTACGCGCCGGGCCGGCGGCGGCTCGGTGAGGAGGCCCCAGGGCAGGCGGGAGACACGACCGAACAGCACAACGGGCCGGCGGCGGCTCGACGAGGAGGCCCCACGGCAGGCGGGAGACACGACCGAACAGCACAACGGGCCGGCGGCGGCTCGGTGAGGAGTCGCCGCCGGCCCGGAGGGGGCTGGCCGGGTGGCCGGGGTGCGCTCAGGCGGTGAGGAGCTCCCGGGCGAGGCGGGCGGTCTCCGAGGGGGTCTTGCCGACGCGGACGCCGGCGGCCTCGAGGGCCTCCTTCTTGGCCTGGGCGGTGCCGGAGGAGCCGGAGACGATGGCGCCGGCGTGGCCCATGGTCTTGCCCTCGGGCGCGGTGAAGCCGGCGACGTAGCCGACGACGGGCTTGGTGACGTTCGCCTTGATGTAGTCCGCGGCGCGTTCCTCCGCGTCGCCGCCGATCTCGCCGATCATGACGATGAGATCGGTGTCCGGGTCGTCCTGGAAGGCGGCGAGGGCGTCGATGTGGGTGGTGCCGATGACGGGGTCGCCGCCGATGCCGACGCACGTGGAGAAGCCGATGTCCCGCAGTTCGTACATCATCTGGTAGGTGAGGGTGCCGGACTTGGAGACCAGGCCGATGCGGCCCGGCTTGGTGATGTCGGCGGGGATGATGCCGGCGTTGGACTGGCCGGGGGTGATCAGGCCGGGGCAGTTGGGTCCGACGATGCGGGTCTTGTTGCCCTTGTGGCCGGCGTAGGCCCAGAAGGCCGCGGTGTCGTGGACCGCGATGCCCTCGGTGATCACGACCGCCAGCGGGATCTCCGCGTCGATCGCCTCGATGACCGCGTCCTTGGTGAACTTCTCCGGCACGAAGATCACGGTGACGTTCGCGCCGGTGGCCTCGACGGCCTCCTTGACGCTGCCGAAGACCGGCACCTCGGTGCCGTCGAAGTCCAGCGACTGGCCCGCCTTGCGCGGGTTGACGCCGCCGACGATGGCGGTGCCGGAGGCCAGCATCCGGCGGGTGTGCTTCTGGCCCTCCGAGCCGGTCATCCCCTGGACGATGACCTTGCTCTCCTTGGTGAGGAAGATAGCCATGGCTGTGTTCGTGTCCTGTCTCGTCCTGGTGGGGTGCTACTTGGCTGCCAGCTCGGCGGCGCGCTGGGCGGCGCCGTCCATGGTGTCGACCTGCTCGACCAGCGGGTGGTCGGCGTCGGTGAGGATCTTGCGACCCAGCTCCGCGTTGTTGCCGTCCAACCGGACCACCAGCGGCTTGGTGACCTCCTCGCCACGCGAGGTCAGCAGCTGAAGCGCCTGCACGATGCCGTTGGCGACCGCGTCACAGGCGGTGATACCGCCGAAGACGTTGACGAACACGGACGTGACGTCCGGGTCACCGAGGATGATCTCCAGACCGTTGGCCATCACCTCGGCCGAGGCGCCACCCCCGATGTCCAGGAAGTTCGCCGGCGTCACACCACCGTGCGCCTCACCGGCGTAGGCGACGACGTCCAGGGTGGACATCACCAGACCGGCACCGTTGCCGATGATGCCGACCGAGCCGCCCTCCAGCTTGACGTAGTTCAGGCCCTTGGCCTTGGCCGCCGCCTCCAGCGGGTTGGCCGCGCCCTTGTCCTCCAACGCGGCGTGGTCGGGCTGGCGGAACTCGGCGTTGGCGTCCAGCGACACCTTGCCGTCCAGCGCGATGATCTGCCCGTCACCGGTCTTGACCAGCGGGTTGACCTCGACCAGCAGCGCGTCCTCGGCCACGAAGACCTTCCACAGCCGCTGGAGCACGTCCGCGACCTGGTCGGCGACAGCGGCGGGGAAACGGGCCGCGGCGACGATCTCGGCCGCCTTGGCCGGCGTCACGCCCTCGATGGAGTCCACCGGGATCTTCGCCAGCGCCTCGGGCTTGGTCGCCGCGACCTCCTCGATGTCCATGCCACCCTCGACGGAGGCCATGGCCAGGAAGGTCCGGTTGGTGCGGTCCAACAGGAAGGAGACGTAGTACTCCTCCGCGATGTCCGCGGTCTGCGCCAGCATCACCTGCCGGACGGTGTGACCCTTGATGTCCATACCCAGGATCGCGTCGGCCTTGGCCACCGCGTCCTCCGGGTCGGACGCCAGCTTCACACCCCCGGCCTTGCCCCGACCGCCGGTCTTCACCTGCGCCTTGACGACCGCGCGACCTCCGAGTCGCTCGGCCACCTCGCGCGCCGCCGCCGGCGTGTCGATGACTTCACCGGCCAGCACCGGCACGTCATGCTTGGCGAAGAGGTCCCTCGCCTGGTACTCGAACAGGTCCACGCGCGTCCGTCCTCACTCAGTGATCTCGCGGAGTGTGATCTCGCGGTTCGTTGTCGTCTCAGCCGTGGGCGTGCCGCGTGGCCGCGTGGGCGCGGCAGCAGCACAGGGCGCCGGGCACGCGGCATGTCCGAAGTGCAGCGTATCTGTGCGCCCACGGGCACCCCTAACCGCGTCTGCCGGGCAGGCGGTGAAACCGGTCACATCGGGCGGGGCTGAGTGCCGAGAGGAAGGGCAGGGAGGGCGGGAGGGTGGGGACGGGCGGGGACGGGGACGGGCGGGGCTCAGGCCGTCTCGGCCGTGCGGCCGACGTGCTCCCGGACCCAGGCGACCACGTCGCCGGTCGGGGCACCGGGCGTGAAGATCTCCGCGACGCCCCGGGCCTTCAGCGGCGCGATGTCGTCCTCCGGGATGATGCCGCCGCCGAAGACGGTGATGTCGGCCGCGTCGCGCTCCCTGAGCAGCTCGATGACCCGGGCGAAGAGCGTGTTGTGCGCGCCGGAGAGGATCGAGAGCCCGATGGCGTCGGCATCCTCCTGGATCGCGGTGTCCACGATCTGCTCGGGCGTCTGGTGCAGCCCGGTGTAGATGACCTCCATGCCGGCGTCCCGCAGCGCCCGCGCGATCACCTTGGCGCCCCGGTCGTGCCCGTCCAGACCCGGCTTGGCGACCACGACGCGAATCGGACCCGATACACCCATTGCAGCCATTGCAGCCTCCACGGCGAACGAACGTTAACGCAAGCATCTCGCATCGACCCGGGCGGCGCCAAGCAAATCGAACGATCGTCGAACATGTGTCGAACGAATCGTGCGCAGTAGCGGGGGACCACGCAAGGGCGGAGCCGAAAGGCAGGCGAATGCCCGTTTCCTGCGCCAGAGAAACCACAGAAGCCAAGGCGAAAGATTGTGGCCGCCGCATACCGCCGGGTACAGTCGCCGCGCACGCAGTCGCCGGGCCCCGCCCGCTCCGGTAGTCCAGCCGAAAGGCACATCGGTGACCGATCGTCAGATGTCGGGAGTCTTCGTCCCGACCGCCCCCACTGACGAGCTCGGCGACCCCTGGTACCCGCACCACGAGACCGCGCCGGCATACGGCGCGGAGGCGTACGGCGCGGAGGCGTACGGCTCCGGCGGGTACGGTGCCGAGGCGTACGGCGACGCCGGACACGCCGGGTACCCGGGCGGCACCGTGGCGGCCCCCGTCTTCGATCCACTGACGGATCCGCTGACCGATCCGCTCACCGGCGACCCGTTCACCGGCGGATACGGCGCGGAGGGAGCGGATGGATTTGCCGCCGGGTACGACGCGGATTATGGCGCGGTAACCGGTTATGGCGCGGGATACGACGGCGTCGCGCAGGCCGAGGGCGGCTACGATCCCGGAGGCGCCTATCCCGGTGGCCACCAGGCCGGATTCGACCCGGGATTCACCTCCGAGTACGGCTTCCAGGCCGGCTATCAGGCCGGTTATCAGGGCGACGCGGCCTGGACCGCCACGGACGAGCTCGGCCTCCCCCAACAGCAGCACGCCGCGTACTCCTTCGACGAGTCCGCGCACGCTCCCGAGGCTCAGGGCATCCCCGACACCTACGACCTCGCGACGACACCACCGGCCCCAGGAGTCCAGGAGACTCCCGGGGCCGACGGCTACGAGGGCTACCCGGACGCCCCGTCCGAGGGCTACGACGGCTACGAGGGCCCCGTCGGTGACGTCGCCGACGCCACGCCGGAGGACCCTGCCGCGCCCGCCGGAGACATCGAGCACGACGGAAACTCCGAGGACGCTCCCGAGGAACGCCCCGCCGCGCACGTTCCCGACGCGGGCCCCGTGCAGCGGAAGGCACGACGCCGACGCGCCGCGTCCCCGCGCGCCCGGTCCGCGTTCTTCAGCGTCGCCGCGCCCTCCCTCGCCGTGCTGGGTGTCACCGCCGTCGCCACGGCCGCGACGGTCAGCGACTCGGGCACCGGCAACGACCCGGCCCCCGTCGCCGCGCCCGACCCCGGCGACGTCGAGCAGGTGGCGGCGAACGAGGAGTTCGACACGCAGCTGACCGGGGTTTCGGCCGCGGTCAACGACTACGCCGACCGCGCCAGCCAGACCCAGGGTCAGCTCGACCTGGAGGCGCAGCGCGAGGCGGAGGAGCGCGAGGCCGCCGAGGAGGCGGCGCGGCTGGAGGCGCTCCGGCCGAAGTTCGCGCTGCCCGTCGAGCAGAACGGTCTGAGCGCGTACTTCGGCGACGCGGGCATCAACTGGATGTCCCTGCACACCGGCATCGACTTCCCCGTCAGCTACGGCACGCCGGTGATGGCCGCGACCGACGGCTCGATCACCACCCAGTGGCACGCCAGCTACGGGAACATGATGATCCTCACCGCCGAGGACGGCACCGAGACCTGGTACGCGCACCTGAGCAGCACGGTCTACACCTCAGGCTGGGTGCAGGCCGGCACGGTCATCGGGTACTCCGGCGACTCCGGCAACTCCACGGGCCCGCACCTGCACTTCGAGGTCCGCCCGTACGGCGGCGACGCCATCGACCCGCTGACCTGGCTGCGCGAGCACGGTCTCGAACCGACCTGAGCAGTGGCACGCACCACAAGAAGAGGCCCGCCCGCCCCTCTCGGGGCCGGCGGGCCGTTCTGTGCGCAGTCGTTGGGTGGCGCGGCTAGCGACCCAGCGCCGTCGCGCGGTCGCTCATGCGCTTGAAGACGGCGAGCACGACGATCGGGGCGACGAACAGGAAGATCCAGTTGATCGCGCTCGCGCCGTCCTTCCAGGCGTCGAAGATGTCCCCGAAGTCGCCGAAGAAGTAGCCGAACGCGCTCTTGGTCTCAAGCCCCTGTGCGGCGAGCTCCTCCTCCGTGGCGCCCGTGATGTCCACGACCTCGCTCTCCATGTTGGCCTGGATCACGGCCATGGTGAGGATCTCGCCGAGGAACACGGCGAGCGCTGCGAACGCCGCCGCCACGCCAGCGACGACCCAGTTGCGCGGGGCCAGCTTGCCGACCGGGAGGGCGATCAGCAGACCCACGACGATGGCCGCGTAGGTGTACTGCGGGAAGGTCGGCTCCTGGCCGGCCATCAGGTCCTCGGCCGCGCCGCGCGCGTCGTAGATGCTGCCGAGCCCGTAGCCGTACAGCAGGAACAGCACGACCATCGCGCCGAAGGCGGCGAGGATGGCGATCGGTGCCTTGCCGTTGTCGACCGGGGTGGGCGGCGGGGTCGGCGCCGGGTAACCGCCGCCGGCGGGGGCGCCGAAGGGCTGCTGCGGCTGGCCGGGCTGCCCGGGCATGGGGCCGGTCGGCTGCCCCTGTTGCGGGTAGCCGTAGCCGGGGGGCTGCTGTTGCTGCTGCGGGTAGCCGTACCCAGGCTGCTGCTGCGGCGGCTGCTGCTGTTGCGGCGGCTGGCCGTATCCGCCCGGCTGTTGCTGCGGCGGCTGACCGTATCCACCTGGCTGTTGCGGCGGCTGGCCATACCCGCCCGGCTGCTGCGGCGGCTGGCCATACCCGCCGTTCGGCTGCTGCTGCCAGGGCTGGCTCATGTGTTTTCCCCTGGGGTTCGTGGAGGTGAACGTACTCCGGGGGTGTTCGGAAATGATCAGAACTGGAGTACGAGATTCATGTTGTCATTGTCATCTCATCTCGCCGCGGCGCCCACCACAACCCCTTTCCCCGAGCTGTGACACGACGGCGACATCCCCTTGCCCCAGCTCAGAGCTTCTCTACCGGAGCGTAACGGAGCAACAGCCGTTTGGGTTTCTCGCCCCCGAAGTCGATGGTCGCCTCCGCCCGGTCCCCGCTCCCCTGCACCCCGACGACGGTGCCCATGCCGAAGCTGTCGTGGGTCACCCGGTCCCCCGGAGCGAGCGACACGACGGGCCGGTCCGCCATCCGCCGGGTCGCGAAACCGCCGGTGCCCCGACGGTTGCCTCCGCCGACTCCACCGCCGATGCCCCCGCCTCCTCCACCGATTCCGGACGACGGCGTGCCGCCGGTCCGGCTCGGCGCGCTCAGCGCGGCCATGCCGCCCGCCCGCCGCCACTCGACGTACTCGTCCGGGATCTCGTCGAGGAACCGGGAGGGCGGGTTGTGCTGCGGCGAACCCCAGGCGCTGCGCAACTCGGCGCGGGAGAGGTACAGCCGCTGCCGGGCCCGGGTGATGCCGACGTAGGCGAGCCGGCGTTCCTCCTCCAGCTCCTTGGTCTTGCCGAGCGACCGCATGTGCGGGAAGACGCCGTCCTCCATGCCGGTCAGGAAGACCACGGGGAACTCCAGGCCCTTCGCGGTGTGCAGCGTCATCAACGTGATCACGCCGCCGCCGTCGCCGTCCTCCGTGTCCGGGATCTCGTCCGAGTCGGCGACCAGCGCGACCCGTTCCAGGAAGTCGGCCAGCGTGCCCGGGTCGTCCTCGCCCCGGTCCTGCTCGAACTCCAGGGCCACCGCGGCCAGCTCCTGGAGGTTCTCCACCCGGGTCTCGTCCTGCGGGTCGGTGGAGGACTGCAACTCCTCCAGGTATCCGGTCTGCTCCAGCACCGCCTCCAGCACGGTGGCCGGGCCCGCGCCCGACTCCACCACCGTGCGCAGCTCCTCCAGCAGCACGTTGAAGCGCCTGACCGCGTTCGCCGAACGCGCCGCCATGCCGTACGCCTCGTCGACCCGGCGCAGCGCCTGGGCGAACGAGATCCGCTCGCGCGACGCCAGCGCCTCGATCATCGCCTCGGCGCGGTCGCCGATGCCGCGCTTGGGAACGTTGAGGATGCGGCGCAGCGGCACGGTGTCCTCGGGGTTCGCCAGCACCCGCAGGTACGCCAGCACGTCGCGGACCTCGCGGCGCTCGTAGAAGCGGACGCCGCCGACCACCTTGTACGGCAGGCCGACGCGGATGAAGACCTCCTCGAACACCCGGGACTGCGCGTTGGTGCGGTAGAACACCGCGACGTCGCCGGGGCGGGCGTCCCCCGCGTCGCTCAGCCGGTCGATCTCGTCGGCGACGAACTGCGCCTCGTCGTGCTCGCTGTCGGCGACCCAGCCGACGATCCCGGCGCCGGCGCCGGCGTTGGTCCACAGGTTCTTCGGGCGGCGGTCCGCGTTCCGCGCGATGACGGCGTTGGCGGCGGACAGGATGGTCTGGGTGGAGCGGTAGTTCTGCTCCAGCAGGAGGGTGGTGGCCTGGGGGAAGTCCTGCTCGAACTGCAGGATGTTGCGGATCGTGGCGCCGCGGAAGGCGTAGATCGACTGGTCGGCGTCGCCCACCACGCACAGCTCGGCCGGGTCCTGCTCGCCGACCAGCAGCCGGACCAGGGTGTACTGCGCGATGTTGGTGTCCTGGTACTCGTCCACCAGGACGTGCCGGAACCGGCGGCGGTAGTGCTCGGCCACGTCGGGGAACGCGTCGAGCAGGTGCACGGCCGTCATGATGATGTCGTCGAAGTCCAGCGCGTTGGCCTCGCGCAGCCGCGACTGGTAGAGCGTGTACGCCTCGGCGAGCGTCTTCTCGAAGCCGTCGCTGGCCTGGGCGGCGAAGTCCTCGGGGTCGATCAGCTCGTTCTTCAGGTTCGAGACCTTGGCGCTGAACGACTTCGGCGGGTACCGCTTCGGGTCCAGGTCGAGGTCCCGGCAGACCAGCGCCATCAGGCGGCGCGCGTCGGCGGCGTCGTAGATCGAGAAGCTGGAGGTGAAGCCGAGCTTCTTGCTCTCCCGGCGCAGGATCCGGACGCAGGCGCTGTGGAACGTCATCACCCACATCGCGTTCGCCCGCGGGCCGACCAGTTCGGTGACGCGCTCGCGCATCTCGCCTGCGGCCTTGTTGGTGAAGGTGATCGCCAGGATCTGGCCCGGATGCGCGCCGCGGGCGGCGAGCAGGTAGGCGACCCGGTGGGTCAGCACCCGGGTCTTGCCGGAACCGGCGCCGGCCACGATCAGCAACGGGGCGCCGCTGTGCGTGACGGCGGCGCGCTGCTCCTCGTTCAGCCCCTCCAGGAGCGCGGCGGGGTCGGTGACCGGCTTCCGCGCGCCGTTGCGGTAGTAGGCGTCCTCGTCGGCGCGCTTCGGCTCGGCGAAGGAGCCGGCGAACAGCGCGTCCACCGCCTCGTCCGCGGCGCCGCCGATGCCGCCGCCGTCGCCGTGCTCGTGGTCAGGCGGAGGCGGCGGCTCCTCGCCCGTGGGTCCGAGGTCCGCCAGCGCGTTGTCGTCAAAGAGGCCGCTCATCGCTCCCGAGTCTAGGGCTCCCCACTCTCACTCCTCACCCCGGCGCGAGCCCGGAACCGCCTCGCGCGCGGCCACCACTCCACGCCCGACGACACCGCTTCTAGACTCCATGTTCATGCCGCACTCCACGCCCTCCGAGGGCCTGCCCGAGCCCGCCCGCCGCGCGGAGTTGCGCGCCTCGCACGACGACCGGGAGGCCGTGGTCGAACGGCTGCGGGAGGCGGCCGGCGAGGGGCGGCTGGAGATCCCCGAGCTGGAGCAGCGCCTGGAACGCGCGCTCACGGCCAAGACGTACGGCGAGTTGGCGGAGCTCACCGCCGACCTGCCCGAGCCGGCCGCGCCGCCGCAGCCGGCCGAACGTGGGGAGCCGCTCGTGCTCAAGGGCGGCCTGCACGGCGCGGAGCGGGTCGGCCGTTGGACGGTGCCGGCCAGGATCGTCGCGCGCGGTGGGATGGGCGGCGTCAAGCTCGACTTCACCCGGGCGATCTGCCCGTGGCCCGAGTTCGAGGTCGAGGTGCGCGGCGAGATGGCGGGCGTCACGATCATCGTGCCGGACGGCTGGGCGGTGGACACCACGGGCGTGGACCCGGGGCTCGGCGGCCTGCGGAACAAGACGACCCCCGACCGGCTCCCGGACACACCGCTGCTCCGCCTCACCGGCTCGGGCGGCATGGCGGGCGCCGTGGTCCGCCACCCCAACCGCTGGGAGCGGCGCAGGCTGCGCGACAACCCGGCGTAGCGAGCTTGCTGGGCTGGTCCGACTGGCACGCCTGGCTGCTGCCCACGACCCCGCTCCTCGTTGAGCTTCCACCCCGTTGCGGCGAACCTCGCGCAACACCAAAAGAAGTGTTTGACGGTGGCGGTGCGTCCGCCGCATACTCCGGTCATGCCCGCGCCCGACCACGAACCCGAGCTGAGCGCCCTCCGGGCCCTGGCCCACCCGCTCCGCCTGCGCCTGCTCTCGCTGCTGACCGCCCGCCCCATGAGCGCCACCGAGGCCGCCAGGGCGCTCGGCTCCTCGCAGGCCAACGTCAGCTACCACCTGCGGCTGCTGCACTCCGTCGGCCTCCTGGAACTGGCCGAGGAGGTGGCGGTGCGGGGCGGTCGCGCGAAGCGGTACCGGCACGCGCCGAGCAGCGGCGAGTCCGTCGCTCCCGGTTCCCGCGACGACTACGTCGTGCTGGCCGCGGCCGTCGGCGAGGAGTTGCTGCGCCGCAGCCGCGCGCGGGACACGGACGTCCGCGGCGACTTCACCGACGCGGAGATGACGGTGTCCCCCGAGACCTGGCAGCGGGCCCGCACGCTCGCCGCGGAGTTGGGTGACGTGATCCACGCCGGCGCGCTTCCCACCGACGCGCCGGGCGCGATGCGGATCAGCGCGACGGTGATGCTGTTCGCCCTGCGGGCCGAGCAGTGACCGGGGAAGGCCCCGGGGCGGACGCGCGGGAGGCTGCCCGGCCGGGCGTCTGGGCGCCACTGCGGCTGGTCACCACCCTCCGGAGGGCGTCATGACAGGGCCAACCACCCGGCCGGGCGTCACGGCACCGCTGCGGCTGGTTACCACCCTCCGGAGGGCGTCATGACAGGGCCAACCACCCGGCCGGGCGTCTGGGCGCCACTGCGGCTGGTTACCACCCTCCGGAGGGCGTCATGACAGGGCCGACCACCCGGCCGGGCGTCACGGCACCGCTGCGGCTGGTTGCTTTTCGGCGGCTGGTGGCGGGGCGAACGCTGACCCAACTCGCCAACACCATGGCGCCCGTGGCCCTGGCGTTCGCCGTCCTCGACCTCTCGGGGTCGGTCATCGATCTCGGGCTCGTCGTCGGCGCCAGGTCGGCGGCGGTCGTCCTGCTCGTGCTGTGGGGCGGCCTGCTGGCCGACCGGCTGCCCAAGCCCGTCATCCTCCAGGGCGCGAGCGGCGCCGCCGCGCTCGTGCAGGCGACGATCGCCGCGAGCCTGCTCCTCGACGTCGCCACGCTGCCGTTGCTGGTCTCGCTCAGCGTGCTCAACGGCGCCGTGGCGGCGGTCTCGATGCCCGCCTCGGCCTCCCTCACCCCACGCACGGTGCCGACCGAACTGCTGCGCGCCGCGAACGCGGTCGCCCGGATGGGCGTCAACGGCGGCATGATCGCCGGCGCC
The DNA here is from genome assembly GCF_039871525.1 of Streptomyces sp. B6B3. NCBI lineage: Bacteria > Bacillati > Actinomycetota > Actinomycetes > Kitasatosporales > Streptomycetaceae > Streptomyces > Streptomyces sp. B6B3. Next base: position 53,748 of record NZ_JBDPLU010000020.1, read on the forward strand.
TCGCTCGGCGGCTCGCTGGCCGCCACACTCGGCCCCGGCTGGGGCCTCGCCGCCAACGCCGTCGTGTTCCTGTGCGCCGCCCTCGCCTACCACGGGCTGCGCCTCCCACCCGCGGCGAGCACCGGATCAGCGCCGACGGGCGGCCGCGTCGGACCGTTGCGCGAGCTGCGGGACGGCTGGACCGAGTTCGCCTCCCGGACGTGGGTCTGGGTCGTCGTCGCGCAGTTCTTCGTGGTCAACGCGGTGACCTCCGGCGGCATCCAGGTGCTCGGCCCGGCGATCGCCGACGACACGTTCGGGCGCACCGCGTGGGGCCTCGTGCTCGCCACCCAACTCGTGGGCGCCCTGGTCGGCGGCGTGCTCGTGGCCCGCGCCCGGCTGAAGCATCCGCTGCGCGTCGGCGTGGCCGTGGTGGCGCTGGACGCGCTGCCGCTGCTCGCGCTCGCCGAGACGGCGCCGCTCGCGTTGCTCGTCGTCGCCATGTTCGTGAACGGCCTCGCCATAGAGCAGTTCGGCGTCGCCTGGGAGGTGTCGCTGCAGGAGAACATCCCCGACGACCGGCTGGCCCGGGTCTACTCGTACGACATGCTCGGCTCGCTCCTCGCCCTCCCGCTCGGCGAGATCGCGGCCGGGCCGCTGGCCGAGCACTTCGGCGCGCGGGCGACGTTGCTCGGCGGCGTGGCCCTCAGCGTGGCCGTCACCGCCGCCGCGCTGTGCAGTTCCCAGGTCCGCGCGCTGACCGCCGCCGACGGCGGGATCGTCGCGGGCGAGTCGGACACGTCGCCCAAGGTCGCCCCGAGCCCCGAGACCCCTGGCTGACCGCCGGCCGAGCCGGGAACACCGGGAACGACCCGGACACATCGCCCAAGGTCACGAAATGATTTCGGTCACATCGCGGGTAAATCGCATAACAGCCTTCACAAACGAGTGGATGTGTGGCTAGCGTGCGGCGGCAGGCGACGAGGGTCGCCTCCGCCGCAGCCGGCCCTCGGGGGGCCAGCCCGGTGCGCGGTCGGCTCAGGGAAGGAGACGCCCAGGGTGGGTTCCCATCGCAAGCCTCGCACCGGCCTTCTGGAACGGCCCGCCGCGCGACGCGGCGCCATCGGCGTCGGCGCCGCGGCACTCGTGTCAGCGACGCTGCTGAGCTCGTCGGCGTACGCCGACGACGACGACACTCCCTCGATCGAGGAGCAGCGGGAACGCGCCAACGACGCCCGCGACCGCGCCCAGGAGGTCCGCGACGAGGTCGACCGCCTGTACCGCGAGGCGGGCACGGCCACCCAGCGCTTCAACGAGGCCGAGGAGGACGTCGAGGAGCAGCAGGACACCGTCGACGAGGCGTTGGACGCCGCCGCCGAGGCCACCGAGGAGGTCAACGAGGCGCGCAGGGTGCTCGGCACCTTCGCCGCCGCCCAGTACCGCCACGGCGGGGGCGGCATGCCCGAGACCGCGACGCTGCTGCTGGCCACGGACCCCAAGGCGTTCTTCGACCAGAGCCACACCCTGGACCGGCTCGGCGACCAACAAGAGCAGGCCCTGGAGGACTTCGAGACCCGCCAGGCGGACGCCAGCGAACACAGCGCCGAGGCGGCCGACGCGCTGGAGGAGCTGGAGGACCGCGAGGCCGCCCTGCAGGACGAGAAGGACACCGTCCAGGAGAAGCTCGCCGACGCCCGGTCGCTGCTGGACGAGATGACCGACGAGGAGCAGGCGGCCTTCGACGAGCTGGAGCGGCTGGAGCAGGAGGAGGCCGAACGGCTCGCCCGCGAGGCCGAGGAACGCCGCCAGCAGCAGGAGGCCGAGGAGGCCGCCCAGGAAGCCGCCGAACAGGAGAGTTCAGCCGGCGACTCGTCGGGCGGCGGCACGGACGGCTCGTACGCCTCGCTCGCCGACCAGGCCATCGCGTTCGCGGAGGCGCAGCTGGGCAAGCCGTACGTGTGGGGCGCCACCGGACCCGACTCGTACGACTGCTCGGGCCTCACCCAGGCGGCGTGGCTCGCGGCCGGCGTCGAGATACCCCGGGTCACCTGGGACCAGGTGAACTACGGGACCTCGGTCACCCGCGACCAGCTCCAGCCGGGCGACCTGGTCTTCTTCTACGACGACATCAGCCACGTGGGCCTCTACATCGGCGACGGCCAGATGATCCACGCCCCGAAGCCGGGCGACGTCGTCAAGTACGAGTCGATCGACGTGATGCCCATCTACAGCTACGTGCGGCCCGCCTAGATCCCCCGCCCAGAATCCCACGGTGTTCACCGTCGCAGACCGGAAACGGGTTCGGGACCTCCTGCTCGCGCGCGCCCGCGCCGACGAGGCCGTCGTCGGCGCGGCCTACACCGGGTCGCTCGCCACCGGGAACGAGGACCGCTGGTCGGACACCGACCTGGTGCTCTCCGTTCGCGGCGACGACGTGACCGAGACCCTGGAACGCTGGAGCCGCTGGTTCTACGCCGAACTCGACGCGCGCCACCACTGGGACCTGTCGGCGCCGCCGGCCGTCATCCGCGTCTTCCTGCTGCCCGGCTGGCTCGAACTCGACGTGACCTTCACCCCGGAGGCCAACTTCGGCCCGCGCGGCCCGCAGTGGCAGACGCTTTTCGGCCGGACGCGGCCCATCCAGCCCTTCGCTCCCCCGGACGCCAACACGCTGATCGGGCTGCTCTGGCACCACGCCCTGCACGCCCGCGTCTGCATCCAGCGCGAGCGTTGGTGGCAGGCGCAGCACTGGATCGGCGAGATGCGCGCCCACGTGGTCGAACTGGCCTGCGCCCGGCTCGGCCACCCCACCTCCCACGCGAAGGGCGCGCACCTGCTTCCTGACGAGCTGACGGCCCGGCTGGAAGCCACTCTCGTCACCGAGCTGACCGCGCCGGAACTCAACCGCGCCCTGGCCGAGGCACTCTCCCTCGTGACGGCCGAGCTTCGACAGAGCGCGCCCGAACTCGCCACGCGCCTGGGGCCGATGCTCGAAGAATTGCTGGAGGGCCAGAGCTGACGCCGTCCCCGCCGGCTGGTGCGGCGGGGACGGCGTTGTTCGGGTGTTCGGGTGTTCGGGTCAGGCTCGGGCTCAGGCGCCGGGGCTGGTGGATGGGACCTGGCCGGGCTCGTCGACGACGCCGACGCGGGAGATGGCGAACGTCTCGTACACCGTGCCCGCCCCGCCGAACGGGCCCGATTCGGTGACGACGCCGCGCAGGCCCAGCAGCCGGGACATGTCCCCGGCGAAGATCCACTCCCGGCTCCAGCCGTCGTGCTCCCGGGCGATGGCCACTCCCTCGCGGCCCATCGCGTCCTCGGCGTCCTCATGGGTGACGACGCCGGGAATCATCGCGGCGGCCCGGTAGAGCGTGGCGGCGGTGTCCGGCGGAACCAGACCAGTGGACAGCAGGGTGCCGATGATCTCGAACGCGCCCTGGTCCGGCGGCAGCGGGTCCCCGCTGTTCGCACCGTACTGCCTCTCGGCCTCGTCGTAGATCTGCTCCAGCAGCACCTCGGGGTCGGTGGGCAGGCTTTCCAGCAACCGGTAGGTCGGCTCGGACAGCGAGGGGTCGGTCACGGCGGGATACCACTCGTCGCCGTGTTCCTCACGCTCCAGGGAGCGCCGACTGCCGTCCACCGAGGACCACCGTTCGGAGCTGGCCTCCCGGCGTTCCAGCTCGAACGAATCCTCGTCCGTCATGACCTGGTTGTGGATGAAGCCGGTGACCTCGGCGTAGACGTACTGGTCGTCGGCCGGGGGCTCCTGTGTGGCTCGGCCGGCGGCCTGCGCGGCCAGCGTGAGCAGTTCCGCGGCGGTCGGGGGGACCTCCTGCACCTGGTCCCGGTCGGAGCCGGGGGCCTCGTCGCCGTCCCCTCCGGCGTAGATCAGGCCCGCCGTGACGGCGAGGGCGCAGGCGACCGCCGTGGGCGCCAGGACCAGTGTCAGGCGACGACGGGAACGGCTCGGGCTCCCGGCCGTGTCCGGGGTGCTGCTGCGGCCGTACTCCTCGCGCAGGGCGGACCTGAGCAGCGCCTGCCGCTCCGGGTCCATGCCGGGGTCGTGGGCGGTCGGGTCGGGCAGCAGGCTGGTCAGCTCCGCGATGTCGCGGTCGTGTTCGGACGTGGGATTCATCAGGTCGTGTCCCTCCTAGACGAGGCCGCAGGGCGGCGACTGCTAGGTATGTGTCCTTTTGCAGCGGGTGGTTCCGTTTCGGTACGGATGCCGCGCAGTTCGTCCTGCGTCAACCTCTGCAGGCGGGCGCGGGCCCGGGACAGGCGGGAGCGCACGGTGCCGACCGGAACGCCGAGCGCGGCGGCGGCCTCCGGATAGCTCAGCCCCGACCACACGCACAGCGTGAACACCTCGCGCTCCTTGCGGCGGAGCCCGTTCAGCGCCCTGACGGCGGCGGCCAGTTGTTCGGCGTCGGCGATCCGGCCGACGACCTCCTCGGCGATGTCCGGTGCCGAGCCACCGGGCGGCAGGCGGGACAGCGCGGCCCGGTGCCGGCGGGCGGAACGGGCGGTGTTGCGCAGCACGTTGGTGGCGATGCCGAGCAACCAGGAGCGAACGCTCAGCACCTCACCCCGCAGCTTGTCCCGCAGTCGCCACGCCTCCAGGAACGTCAACGACACGACGTCCTCGGCCTGATGTCGGTCCCCGGTGGAGCGCAGGGCATGCGCGAACACCACACGCACGTGGGCGTCGTATATCTCGTCGAACGCGTCGAGGTCCCCCGACCTCACGCGTTGATGCAGCGTTGCCTCCATGCCCGGATGTGTCTGGGCACGCCCCGCAGTTCCTGTGATCCAGGTCACAACCTCACGGAGTCAACGAACGCCTGCCAGGCGGGGGCGGGGACGACCAGGGCGGGGCCGGGATTCTTGCTGTCCTGCACGGGCACGACGCCGGAGAAGTCGTCCGAGACCTCCACGCAGTCTCCCCCGTTGGCGTTCGAGTAGCTGCTCCGTCGCCAATTGGTGGCGGTCAGGTCGGGTCGGGGGGCTCGCATGTCCTGCTGTCCTTCTCCATCAGGGAACGGATGAACTCCAGGGAGTCCCGCGGCGAGAGCGCCACATCTCGCAACTGATCGTAGGCCAGCCTGAGCTGATCGACCTCTGTGGTGTCCTCGATCAAATCTCCGGATGTGCTCCCCTCCAGATAGGCCACGGGCCGGCCGTCCGGCATGGAGAGGATGGTGAGACATCCGCCCAGCAAATAGTGCAGTCCGGCAGCGAACGGCAGCACTTGGACTGTCACGTTGTCGCGTTCGGCCGTCGTCACCAGGTGCTCCAGCTGTCGCGCCCAAGCAGCCGGGTCACGCAGTTCCCGGCGCAGCGCGGACTCGTCGAGAATCGCCCGGAGGTGCAGCGGCTCGTCGCCGACCAGCCGGGCCTGCCTGGCCAGCCGGAGGGAAACCTGCTCCGCCAACCGCTCCTCGTCCCGGGGCTGCGCCGTGCCCAGTTGCTCGCGAGCGTATTCCTCGGTCTGCAGAAGTCCGGGCACGGTGCTGACCGAGTAGTGCCACATGATCCGGGCGTCCTCCGCCAGGCGCATGTATCGCACGTAGCGGTCGAGGTATGCCTGCTCCCGGGCCAAGTCCCAGAGGTTCTGCAGATGCCGACCGGCTCCGTAGACCTCATCAAGAATCTCGGCGTTGCGGCGTTCACCCAGGCGTTCGCCGCGTTCCAGGCGATTCAGGTGTGTCCTGTCGAGCATGCTCCGCTCGCCCAGTTCGGCCAGTGACCAGCCGGATTCCGCGCGGAGCTTCTGCAGTTCCTGCGCGAAGACGCGTCGGGCATTCGGTTTCGGATTCTGTGATCCATTCTTCGGCGGCACGTGGCGCCCTCCCAGGTTCTCGGAATACCTCCTCTGTTGCCGAACGAGATCAGCAACAGAGCCTCCCACCAGCGGTTTTAAACCGCCCGGCCAGCTTGGTTCACGTCAGATAAACCGCACAAGGGGGAAGTTGGAGGACGCGTGTTGACAATACTCAGCGTGTTCAGTCGCCTGTCCGAGTCAGCGAGACATCGTCCAGAAAAGCCGTGAGGCTTTCCTCGCCGCCGCCGAAGCGGAGGGTGATCTGCATGGCGTTGCTCGACAGACCCGCCACGAACGGGAAGGTGAAGGTCTGCGGCGCCGGGCCCAGAGACCGTTGCCAGGTGTGGGTCTCCAGTTCGGGCTCGTCGCCCTTTCCCTCGCGGAGCAGCGTCACGCCCACCGGCGCCACCGAGCTCGCGTGGGCGGTGAAGGTCAGCGTGTAGTGCTCGCCCTCGCGCAGGCCGAGTCCGCTGTAACCGACCATGGCCTCCCACGGGAACTCGGTGCCGCCGGGCACGTCGATCCGCATCTCGCCGTCCTGCAGGGAGGCGGTGAGATCGCCGTGCTCCCACCACGGGGTGAGGCGGCCCGTGCCGAAGTCGCCGTTGAAGACCAGTTCCTCCGCCGTCTCGCCGTCCTGCGGGCGTTCGGCGGCCTCGGGATCGGAGCCGCCGTTCACGATGGCGCCGGCGATGACGCCCACCAGCAGGGCGAGGGCGACCGCGATGAGCAGCCCCGTGCGGCGGCGCGGCGCGCGTGCCACAGGGTCCACGGCCGGGTCGGTCTCGGGCGGAGACTCCCCGGCCTGCGCCGGCTCCGCCACATCAACGGCTGGCTCCGGAGCTTCCTCCGCGCTCCCGGCCCGCTCCAGTAACGTGTGCAGCCGCTCGCCGCCGCCGTACCGGTCGGCCAGCACCCCGATCAGCTGGGCCGGGGGCAGCGCCTGGCCGGAGAAGTACCGGTGCAGGGTGGTCAGGCTGTAGTGGACGTCGGCGTCGTTGGCGAGCTGGCGGAGGCTCACGCCGTGGTCGTCCAGCAGCGTGCGGAGGTGCTCGGCCAGTTCCCGCGCGGCGGGCGGCAGCCCCTCGGGCAACGGCTTCCAGTGTGCGCTACTCAATGGGACTCCGGACGTCACGACGGAACCATGGCTGTCTTGCTGCCCCCTGGGCCGCGCCCCCTCACCCTAGGCACGCGATCGGCAGCGTACAACGGCGGCTTCAGGACTGTTCCGTGCACTCCTGTCATCCCAGCTCGCAGCCCTGGAACGTTCCTTGTCGTCCCCTTGCGCGGCCGGGGACTGGACGGCCGGGATCCATCCTCGGAAGGATCCGACACCGGAGGTCGTCGGCCGGTTCCCGGGCCGACGGCACACCCGACGAACGGAGTTCCAGCATGCACCTGCCCAAGGCCGCCGGTGGAGCCGTCGCCGCCGTGGCGCTCGGCACGCTCGTCGCCCTCGGCTCGGGACAGCTCATGGCGGCAGAATCCCAGCAGTCCGCCGAGCAGCCGCGGGTCGCCGACGAGCCGAGCGCCACGGCCGCAACGGCCGGCAACCCCCTGGAGATGACCGACGGCTTCCACGTCGACCCCACCTCCAACCCGGCGACCTGGGTGGCGCAGAACCCCGACGACGAGCGGGTCGAGCAGATCGGGTCGGAGATCGCGGACCAGCCGATGGCCAAGTGGTTCGGCGGCTGGAACACGGACCTGGCCGGTGACGTGTCCGAGTACCTGGGCGGCGCCGAGGCGGCCGGCGCGTTGCCGGTGCTGGTGGCGTACAACATCCCGGGCCGGGACTGTGGCAGCCACTCCGGCGGCGGCGCCGAGAACGCCGCCGAGTACCGGGCGTGGATCGACACGTTCGCCTCGGCCATCGGCGACTCGCCCGCCCTGGTGGTGATCGAGCCGGACGCGCTGGCCCAGTTGGACGCCTGCCCCGAGCACGCCGATCCGGACACCCGGCTGGAGCTGCTGCGGTACGCCGTCGACCAGCTCGGCGCGCACGCCCCGAACACCTGGAGCTACCTGGACGCCGGCAACTCCGACTGGATCGCGGCCGACGTCATGGCCGGGCGGCTCAACGACGCCGGCCTGGCCGACGCGCACGGGTTCGCGGTGAACGTCTCCAACTACAAGACCACCGAGGACTCGATCGGCTTCTCCGAGTCGGTCAACGCCGAGTTGTCCTCCCGGTTCGACTACAGCCGCCCGTTCGTCGTGGACACCAGCCGCAACGGCAACGGTCCGTTGGGCGGCGAATGGTGCAACCCGGCGGGCCGGATGCTCGGGACCCCGCCCCAGGAGGGCGGCGGCGCCGAGATGCTGCTGTGGATCAAGGTTCCCGGGGATTCCGACGGCAACTGCGGGATCGCGCCGGACGTGCCCGCCGGAACGTTCTCGCCCGACCTCGCGATGCACCTGATCGAGGGCAGCTGACCCGGGGCAGCACGACCAGCAGGCCAGCAGGCCAGACCCAGCAACAGGATCCAGGAAGGAAACGGCTGACATGACCAGCATGACCAGGAACATCTGGATGCGTCTGGACCCGGCGTTCCGAACCGGGCGCGCCGGCTCGGAACGCTGACCCGGGTGTCGGCGTCACCCCTCCGGCGCCGACACCCACACAGGGGGAAACCCGCGTGCCGCCCCGACGGGGGAGGGGCGGCACGCGGGCCGCGAAGTCACCAGGCACGTCACGTCGGGGAACAGGCAGCCCGTCGACCCGTCGGCCCGTCAGACGTAGCCCCAGGCCGAGGCGAACGCCCGGAGCTTCGGGGAGAGGGCGTCGATGCCTGACACGGGCCGGGCGGGCTGCACGCTGCCGGACCGGATCTTCTCGCTGCAGTCGCCGAGGTTGTGCCTGAGCGGACCGTGGTCCTGCGCCCCGTAGTCGAGCATGACGGGGTCCCACTCCTGGCCGAGATACGCGCACACCTGCCGGGTGACCGCCTCGGGATCGGCGGTCAGGTCCTCGTACCGCACGGTGAGGCAGTCGAGGGTCCGCTGGGCCTTCTCCAGCGGCACGAAGTACTTGAGGACGTTGCGCTGGATAGCTGACCTGGACGCGTTGGGCATGCCGTTCTCCAGCGACGAGACGATGCCCTCGGGGTGGCGCAGCAGGATCAGGAACCGGGCCTTGGGCCAGGCGTACCGCAGGCGCTCCCAGGCCCACACGTTTCCCGGGGTCTTGTCCGCGATCAGTTCCTTGCCGCTGCGCTCCAGCTCCAGACTGAGCACCCGGTCCCACAGCACGTGCTCCAGCTCCGCCTGGTCGAGGTCGATCCCTCGCATGGCGCGGACGGAGTAGCCGGGGACCAGGTTGACGCCGATGGCGCGCAGGTGCAGCTCGTGCGGGGCTCGTATTCGGGGATGGCTGTTGAGCAGCATCCGCAGCAGGGTCGAGCCGGAACGCACCGGGGCGAGGACGAAGACCGGGGACTCGACGAGGCGGCTCGCCGGGGGAACCGTGTACGTCAGGGCGGTGATCCGCTTCGGCGGGCGCTTCCGCCTCCGCTCCCGCAGGGGCTTACGCACCGTCGCGACCGTCGCGGTCGGCGTCGCCGACCGGTGCGCGAGGGAGCCCGGTTTCGGAGGCCGCAGAATCTCTCGCAGCAGCCGGGTCCTGCGCTTGATGCCCGTCTTCACGATGCCCATGCCAGTCCCCTGTCGACGTCGTCACCGTTCATCCCCATGTCAAGCGAAAACAGAAGACATGTCGATTTCTCCATCCAAAGGGCTCGGACGAGGCTCGCCTCCGAACAGGATGGAACCCCCTCTGCTGACGGGCCTCCGGGCTGTCATCGCACACCCATGCGGGGCCTCCATTCGGGTGTTCCGCGGGCACCCGAGCCGAGCCGCACGTCCCGGGTCCGGCGGGAGAAACGGGCGGAGCGCGGCGGGGAGCGTGGCCGGTCGGCTGGTGCTGCCGGCCCCGGGTCAGGAGGCGCGGTCCTCACTGACAGTGCCGCGTGGCACCCTGGCCCCATGTGGGAGCGCGTGACGGACGGCATGTCGGGGGCGGTGGTCAGCCGGCGGAACGGCGTCTACCGCAAGGAGTCCGACGACCCGCGCCTCGACCTCGTGGCGGAGGGCGAGCGGCTGGAATGGCTGCGGCGGCACGGCATCCCGGCCGCCGAGGTGCTGGACTGCCGGCCCGGGCTGCTGGTTACCGCGGAGCTTCCCGGCTGGTCGGCTGCGGCGCCCTGGCCGGCCGAGGCGAGGCCGCGCGTGGTGGACGCGTTGGCCGACCTGACCCGCGCGCTGCACGCCCTGCCGATCGCGGACTGCCCGTTCGACCGCCGGCTGGCGGTGACCATCCCCGAGGCGCTGGCCACCGGGCCCGACCTCGACGACCTGGACGCCGAACGGCAGGGTTGGACGCGCGAGAGGCTGGTCGCGGAGCTGCTCGCCACCCGGCCGTCCGAGCGGGAGGAGGAGCGGGACCTGGTGGTCTGCCACGGCGATCTGTGCGTGCCGAACGTCATACTCGACCCGGAGACCTGCCGGGTCTCCGGCGTCCTCGACACCGGCCGGCTGGGGGTGGCCGACCGGTGGCTGGATCTGGCCATCGCCACCCGCTCGTTGGCGGGCGACCTGAACCCGCAGTACGGCGGCCAGGCGGCGGCCGACCGCTACCTGACCCGCTACGGCGTCGACCCGGACCCGGCGCGGATCACGTTCTACCGGCTCCTCGACGAGTTCGCCTGACGCGGGCTTCGCCTGCCGCGGGCTCCCCGGCGCGGACTCCCCGATCCCCCGGCGCGCACCGGCCCGCCGGCCGGCCGCGGCGCGCGGCGCCGACTCCCGGGCGGCGCCGCCCGGCCGGTGGCTGCCGCCTCGTCGTTCACCAGGTGGTCGCGATGAACACGTTGGCCACCGTGAGGAGGCCGATCGCGCCGAAGACGCGGGCGTTGACGCGATCCTCGTCGCGGTTGACGTAGGCGAGCACCAGGATCGCCAGCAGCACGGCGAGTTTGACGCCGATCTTGGTGTTGTTCACCTCCTGATCGTCGGCCTGGTTCAGGCCCACCAGGGCCAGGCCGGTGACCAGCATGGTCCAGGCGCCGTGCATCATCGCCGGGACGATCCGCGCCTCGCCGGCGCCCATCACCTTCATCTGGGTCAGGAACCCGCCCAACAGGGCTGCGATGCCGATGATGTGCAGCCCCACCACGACCTCGATCAGGACGTCCATGACGCGGAGTCTAGTGACGCATGTCTTGACGGTGCCCCGCGCACCCCTCAGGATTCCTTGGGAGCGCTCCCATGTCATGTCCATCTCTTGAAGGACCGAGCCGTGACAGACCGTTCCCCACGCACTCATCGCCGCATCCGCAAACGGCCGATGGTGGTCACCGCCACCGCGGCCGTCGCCGGGCTGGTGGCCGCCGTCGTCGCGTTGCCCACCGCGAACGCCGAGCCAGGGCCCGAACTGATCGTCAACGGCGACTTCGCCGACGGCAGCAACCTGCCGTGGTGGGGCACCGAGAACCTCACCCTCGAAGTGGTCGAAGGACGCCTCTGCGCCGACGTTCCGGGCGGCACCGTCAACGCCTGGGACGTCATCATCGGCCAGGACGACCTGCCGATGGTCGCGGGTGAGACATACGAGTTCGCCTACACGCCCACGTCCAGCGCGCCCGTCACCATCCGCACGCTCATCCAGCAGAACGTCGACCCCTGGGCCGCGGAGCTGTCCGCCACCGACCAGATCACCGACGAGGCCACGCCCATCAGCCACGTCTTCACCGCCGGCACGGACAACCCGGCGGCGCAGCTCGTCTTCCAGATCGGCGGTTCCGAGGACCCGTTCACCTTCTGTGTGGACGACGTGTCGCTGCGCGGTGGAGCCGAGACGCCGCCGTTCGACCCGGAGACCGGATCGCCGGTGCGGGTCAACCAGGTCGGCTACCTGCCGGACGGTGCCAAGGTCGGCAGCGTCGTCACCGAGGCCACCGAGCCCCTGGAGTGGACGGTCAACGCGCCCGACGGCGGCGTCGCCGCCACCGGCGACACCATGCCGGTCGGCGAGGACCCCACCTCCCGGGAGAACGTCCACACCTTCGACTTCAGCGAGGTCACCGCGGCGGGCAAGGGCTACACCGTCACCATCGACGGTGAGACCAGCGAGCCGTTCGACATCGGCACCGAGGTCTACGACACCCTCCGCACCGACGCGCTCGCGTACTACTACCACAACCGCAGCGGCATCGAGATCGACGCCGCGCTGGTCGGCGAGGAGTACGCCCGCCCCGCCGGTCACGTCAACGTCGAGCCGAACCAGGGCGACGACGGCGTGACCTGCTGGGCGACCGACCCGTGTGACTACACCCTGGACGCGGCGGGCGGCTGGTACGACGCGGGTGACCACGGCAAGTACGTGGTCAACGGCGGCATCTCGGTCGCTCAGCTGATGTCCTCCTACGAGCGCGCGCTGACCGCCGAGAACGGCGACAGCGAGGCCCTGGGCGACGGCTCGCTGGCCGTGCCCGAGCAGGGCAACGACGTGCCGGACATCCTGGACGAGGCCAAGTGGGAGATGGACTTCCTGATGGCCATGCAGGTTCCGGCCGGCGAGGAGCTGGCGGGCATGGCCCACCACAAGCTCCACGACGCCCAGTGGACCGGCCTGCCGCTGCTGCCCGACCGGGACGCGCAGCCGCGTGAGCTGCACCCGCCGTCCACCGCGGCCACGCTGAACCTGGCCGCCAGTGCGGCCCAGTGCGCCCGCCTCTTCGCGCCGTACGACGCGGACTACGCGGCCCAGTGCCTCGCGTCCGCCGAGACGGCCTGGGACGCGGCGCAGGCCCACCCGAACATGCTCGCCGACCCGAACGACGGCACCGGCGGCGGTGCCTACAGCGACAACAAGGTCAGCGACGAGTTCTACTGGGCGGCGGCCGAGCTGTTCGCCACCACCGGCGCGGACGTGTACCGGCAGGCGCTGCTCGACTCCGAGCTGCACGGCGACGCCGAGGCCCTCTTCCCGACCGGCGGCCTGTCCTGGGGCGAGACCGCCGGCCTCGGCGTCCTGACCCTGGCCACGGTGGAGAACGACCTCACCGACGCCCAGCTGACCGACGTCCGCGACGTGCTGACCACGGCGGCGGACGCCTACGCGGCCGACGCCGCCGACGCGGCGTACGGCCTGCCGTTCGCGGGCGAGTACGTCTGGGGCTCCAACAGCCAGGTGCTGAACAACGCGATCGTCCTGGCCGTCGCGCACGACCTGACGGGCGAGGCGGTCTACCGCGACGCCGCGATCGCCGGCCTGGACTACGTGCTGGGCCGCAACCCGCTGAACCAGTCCTACGTGACCGGCTACGGCGAGCGCGCGTCCGAGAACCAGCACCACCGGTTCTGGGCCAACCAGCTGGACCCCGACCTGCCGAACCCGGCGGCGGGCTCGCTGGCCGGCGGCCCGAACGAGGCCCTGCAGGACCCGATCGCCGAGCAGCAGCTGGTGGGTTGCCCGCCGGCCCAGTGCTACATCGACCACATCGAGTCCTACGCGACCAACGAGATCACGATCAACTGGAACGCGCCGCTGGCGTGGCTCGCCTCGTACGCCGACGACCTCGGTTCGTCCGGCAACACGTCGGGCTCGTGACGCCGGGTTCCTGATTCCGAACGGCCCGCCGGGCGCCACCCGGCGGGTCCAGGAAGAGGGTTCCAGCAAGCAAGTCCAGCAAGACCCGCCGGGCGGCTCGCCTCAGAGGTGGAACACCACCGCTGAACGAGCCACCGGCAGGCCCACAGAACGGGCCAGCAAGACCCGCCGGGCGGCTCGCCTCAGAGGTGGAACACCACCGCTGAACGAGCCACCGGCAGGCCCACAGAACGGGCCAGCAAGACCCGCCGGGCGGCTCGCCTCAGAGGTGGAACACCACCGCTGAACGAGCCACTGGCAGGCCCACAGAACGGGCCAGTAAGACCCGCCGGGCGGCGTCACCGTGGGCGCGGGACGCGCCGCCCGGCGGTCCCGCGCCGCCGCGCGGGGCGGGACCTCGGCCGGGGACGCGGGGTGTGTACCCCGGCCGAGTACATGCCGGCCTCGGTGCCGGACGGTAAGGCGTTGGGCAGGCGCCACCCGTCCGGCCACCGGGGCCGTGCGCGGGCGGTCGTCCTCCCTTGCGGGGGACGGCCGCCCGACGCCACGACCGCGCCCCTCCCTCCTTCCCGGCTCGACCGTCCGTCGCCGTAGGCTGGCCGTATGTCGGCAGCCCGCCCCAGGCGACCCAGGAAGACGGCGACCCGTGGCCCGAAGCAGCGCGGGCCGGGGCCGGGCGGGCCGCAGCGTGGTGGCGGTTCCCGGAAGGGAGGCGCGCAGCGCACGCCGGCGCGGACCACGTACGGCGCCCGCGCCGCTCGGCCGTACGCCGCGGCGCTGCTCGCCGCGGTGGTGGTGGGCGTGCTGCTGATCGCCACGCTCTCCGCCCTGGGCGGCGGATCCGACGACCCGGCGGGCGCGTCCGGCGGCACGGACGGGACCGGCGGCGAGAGCGAAACCGTCGAGCCGCTGCCGGAGGACAACCCGGCGCTCGACCTGGCCCGTCGCGAGGCCGACGATCCGTTGGCGCTCGGCGACGCCGACGCCCCCGTCGTGATGATCGAGTACACGGACTTCCAGGACGCCTTCGTCGGCATCTACGCCCGGAACACCCACGAGCGGCTCGTCGAGGAGTACGTGGACGCCGGCGAGCTGCGCATCGAGTTCCGCAACTACCCCATCAACGGCCCGGAGTCGGACGCCGCCGCCCGCGCCGCCTGGGCGGCGGGCCAGCAGGGCCGCTTCTGGGAGTTCCGCGAGGCGGCGCTCGCGGACGAGTTCAACAAGGACTCGGGCCGGTTCGAGGAGGAAAGCCTGCGCCGCATCGCCGACGAGGCGGGCGTCCCCGACGTCGACCGGCTGCTGAGCGACATGGAGTCCGACGCGGCCGGCGAGGCGGTCGAACGGGACGCGACCGAGGCCTACGAGCTCGGCATCACGGGCGTGCCGTCGTTCCTCATCAACGGCCATCCGCTGTCCGGCGCCCAGAACCTCGACGCGTTCCGTGACATCATCGACCCGCTTCTCGCGGCCGAACAGGAACAGTGAGAAGTCCGCCTCTTTCGGCCCAACTCCCATCGTGAATTGCACGGTTGACACCAGTCCCGGCCAGTCCCGATCGATCCCGATCAGAGAGCTGCGGTCGGGCCCGGGCGCGGTTTAACGTGCCGGGCCATGGCTCAGCATCGCAAGACCTCCGTCTGGCGCCGGCCGGCGCAGCGCAAGCCGAAACCCGTCGGCAGCGCGAAGCCCGCCCTGCGCTCGGTCGCCGCCACGCTGACCCTGGCGGGAGCCGCCGCTGCCGCCCTGGACGGCAGCGCGCTGGCCGACCCGCAGCCCACCCTGGCCGAGGTGCGGGAGCGGGTGGACGCCCTGCACCGGGAGGCGGAGGAGGCGACCGAGCGCTTCAACGCGGCCACCGAGCAGGTCGAACAGGCGGAGACCGCGCTGGACCGCCTGCGGGACGAGGCCGCCCGGCGCACCGACGAGCTCAACACCTCCCGCAACGCCCTGGGCACCCACGCCGCCGCCCAGTACCGCGCCTCCGGCCTCGCCCCCGAACTGCAACTCGCGCTCTCCTCCGATCCGGACGACTTCCTGTACCGGGCCTCGCTCGTGGACCGCACCGGCGAGCGGCAGGCGCTGGCCGTCCAGGACATCCGGGGTCAGCTGCGCGGCATCGAGCAACTCCGCACCGAGGCCGGCGAGGAGACCGACGTGCTGCTCGACGCCCAGGAGCGGGCCGACACCGAACGGGACACGGTCCGCGACAAGCTCGCGGAGGCCGAGGACCTGCTGGCCACCCGGACCGCCGAGGAGCAACAGCGCATCCTGATGGCGAACGCGACGGCCAGCACCGCCGCGGGCGTCCCCGGCGCCGCCGAGGCGTCGGCGGCCGCGCCCAACGCCCGTGCCGCGGCGGCCGTCGCCTTCGCGTTCGCCCAGCTGGGCAAGGCGTACGGATGGGGCGCCACCGGGCCCGACGCCTACGACTGCTCCGGGTTGACGCAGGCCGCCTGGGCCGCCGCCGGGGTGGCGCTGCCGCGCACCAGCTACAGCCAGGTGAGCGCCGGAACTCCCGTCTCCTCCGCCGAACTGGCCCCGGGCGACCTCGTGTTCTACTACGGCGGGATCAGCCACGTGGGCATCTACGTGGGCGGCGGCCAGATCATCCACGCCTCCAGGAGCGGCGTGCCGATCACGCTCGCGCCCGTGGACTCGATGCCCTTCGCCGCCGCGACGCGCCCGGCCTGAAGCGCCGCGGAGTCCGGAGCACGGCACAGCGCGAGGCGCGGCACCGCCCCGGACGCAGCACCGTCAGCCGACGCGCCGTAAGGCGGTCGGCCCGCACCCGCGTCGGCGCCGCGGCTCTCGCCGAAAGGCCGGCTCCACGGCGGGGTTCCGAATATCCCGCGCCGGCCTCCGTCTCGAGCACCAGAACCCGCCGCCCACCTCCTCCGTCAACCGGCCCGCGACGCGACCCGCCTGAAACGCCGGCCCCACCGGCCCGGGTTCACCTCGCGGATTCACCCGTTTCGCGACGCGACCCGCCTGAGGTGCCGTCAGCCTGGCCGGAGACCCTCCGCGCTGGCAGACTGATCCGCCCCACACGCGACCGGAGGTGCACGGCCATGTCTGTCACGGAACAACTCGGCGGCCCGGCGGCGCGGGGGGCGCTGCCCGGCACCGGTGGACCCGGCGGTGGGCTGCGGGACACCGCCGCCCGCTGGGCCCTGCTGCCGCTGCGGCTCTTCCTCGGCGTCACGTTCGTCTACGCCGGCGTCGACAAGTTCACCGACGTCGGGCCGTTCAGCAGCGTCATGAGCACCGAGCAGATGGAGGCGATGCTGGAGTTCTCCCGGGAGGACGCCGCCGCGGGCTGGTTGGTGGATCTGGCCGTCGACAATCCCGGGCTGTTCAACAACGGGGTGGCGGTGGCCGAGATCGTGGTCGGCGCGGGCATCCTCGTCGGGTTGCTCACCCGCCTCGCCGCCGCGGGCGGGGCGCTGTTGGCGCTGTCGTTCTGGCTGACCGTGACCTGGTCCGGCGACCCGTACTACTTCGGCCAGGACCTGCCGTACCTGTTCGGCTTCGTGACCCTGCTGCTGGCCGGCGGCGGCCCGCTCAGCCTGGACTCGCTGCTCGGCTCCCAACAGGCCCGCCGCAACCGCCGGCTCTTCGGTTAGTCGGGCCGGTCAGTCGGGCCGGTCAGTCGGGCTTGCTGCCCTGCCGGCCGCGGCGGCGGACGGAGTGGGTGAGCATGGCGACGGCTCCGGCGAGCACCAGGGCCACCGGCGTCAGCACGATGAGCACGGGCAGCGGCGGGGCGTCCCGGCCGGCCACCCTGACCAGGTACAGCACGGCGATCTGGATCAGGGCCAGCCCCAGCACGAGCCGCGCGGGCTCGAAGCGGTGCCGCCGTATGGGCCGACTCACGGCGCCTCCTCGGGGGCCGGAGTCTCCCGCGGGGTCGGAGTCTCCGGCGGCGTCTCCGTCGGCCGGTCGGTCTGCTCCCCGTCGGGAACGTTCGTGTCGACGTCCGGCAGCACGTTCCGCTCGACCCCCATGTGTCCGATGCCCATGTCCAGGTACAGCTCGATGCTGCCCCGCTGCTCCACCCCGCTGGGCGGCGGGTAGCTCGCGGTGCGCTCCTGTCCGACGCCGCCCCAGGAATGGAGGGGACCCTCCCCGGTCGACCGGCCGTCCTCGTCGAAGGTGAACGCGCCCATGGTGACCTCCACGTGCACCGTGACCGCCACGTCGCGCGGCACGATCAGCCGCACGTCGCCCGCCCCGGCCTCCACCGCGGTGACCACCGTCTGCCCCTTCCGCAGGTCGAGCCCGCTCAGGTCGAGCTCCGCCTGCCCCGTGCCTATCTCGTACCGCCGCTCGACCTCGGCGGCCGTCGCGGGCCGCCATTCGGTGTCCGACCAGCTGGTGGTGATGTTCTCCGGAAGCGCGGCGGCGCAGGCCAGCATCCCGGCCGTCAGCACCACCGAGACGATGGTCCCGCCGCCGAGCCGGCCGACGAACGCGCTGACCACCAGCCCGACGCCGAACACCGCGAGCGCCGCGGCGAGGCCGATCACCAGCGCGTCGCTCAGCGAGTCGTTGCCCCAGGCCGCCGCCGTGCCCACCACGCAGGCGCACATCGCGAGCAGCAGCAGCAGTCCGCCGAGCCACAGCTCGCGCGGCTCCGCCGGCACCGGCGGCCGACCGACCGGCCACCGACCGCCGGGTCCCGGCGGTCGGTACGGGTCGTGCGGCGCGGCCGGCTCACGCGTGCCGGCCGTCGCGCCGGTCCCACGCGGAGCCCCCGGGCCGGCCGCGGGTCCGGGGCGTCCGGCTGGCCATCCGTCGCCCTCGGGCCGCGCGCCGGCCGGTCCCCACAGGTAACCGCTGGCGCGCTCGGCCGTCGTCGACTCGGTCACCGCGGCGCCGCGCCACCACGAGGGACCGGGCGGCACCGGCGGCGCCTGTGCCTCCGGCGGGGCGTCCGCCACGACCTGGGCCGTCACCCCGGCCACCGGCGCGCCCTCCGCCTCGCGCAGTTCGGTCGCGCTGCGCCGCCGCGACCAGTACGCCGCGGCCACCAGGAACGCCAGCACCATGACCGAGAACCACGTGGCGCCGCCCCGGTCGCCGAGCGAGGCCAGCATCAGCCCGCAGCCGGCCACGATGAACAGCAACGCCGTCAGCCCGGGGCCCTCCACCCGGCCGGACAGCAGCCGGCGCCCCTCGTTCTCCTCGCTGTCCTCGAACGGGACGATCAGCCAGGCCAGGCCGTAGGCGACGAAGCCGAGGCCGCCGATGACCGACAGCACCGCCAGCGGCACCCGGAAGATCACCGGATCCAGGTGGTAGTGGCGGCCGAGGCCGCCGCAGACGCCGCCGATCACCTTGTGGTCGCGGCTGCGCGACAGCCGCTCGCCCAGACCCGTGCCGGCACCGGGCTCGTCGGCGCGGCTCGTGCGGCTGGTGGCGGAGCGGCTCTCCTCGGTCATGCCTCCCATGGTGACGGCTCGCCGGTCACGCGTGCATCGGGGTACACCCTGGTGCTTCCCCCACGTCTTCTGGGGGGTATCCCCTGATGTCCATCGACAGTCTCTCGTGTGACGATCGGGGCATGACGGGGATGACCAGCGAGGCGCCGCCGGTGCGGAAGCTCTACCGCAGCGCGGAGGGCCGCTGGCTGGGCGGGGTGGCGCGCGGCCTCGCCGGGCATCTGGCGCTGCCCGTCTCCTGGGTCCGCATAGCCTTCCTCTTCCTCCTCACGGCGAACGGCCTGGGCATCCTGCTGTACGGCATCTTCTGGTTCGTCGTGCCGCTGGGCGCCGCGCCGCTCCCGCCGGGCGCCCGGGAGAAGCGGCGCCCCGGCGGGCTCGGCCGGCTGCTGCGCCGGCCCGAGAAGGGGCAGCTGTTCGCGTTCGTGATGCTGGCCGCCGCGCTGGGCGTGCTCGGCGCCAACATCCAGTTCCCGATCTCCGGCAGCGCGCTGTGGCCGATGCTGATCGTCGGCGTCGGCGCCGCCGTCGTCTGGCGGCAGGCGGACAACTCGCGCCGCGCCGACTGGGCCGCGGCCACCCGCCGCAGCCGCTGGCTGCCACTGGTGCGCAGCGCGGCCGGCGCCGTGCTGGTGTGCGCGGGCGTGGCCACCTTCATGGTGGTGCGCGGCACGGCCGAGTCGACCGCCAACCTCGGCCCGATGCTGCAGGCGGCCGTCGCCGTGGTGGTCGGCATCGCGCTGCTGGCCGGCCCGTACCTGGTGCGGATGGTGCAGGACCTGTCCGAGGAGCGGACCATGCGCATCCGCGCCCAGGAGCGCGCCGAGGTGGCCGCCCACGTGCACGACTCGGTGCTGCACACGCTGACCCTCATCCAGCGCAACGCGGAGCACCCCAGGGAGGTGGCCAGGCTGGCCCGCGCCCAGGAGCGCGAGCTGCGGGACTGGCTGTACAAGTCCGCGGAGCGGGAGGGCGGCGAGCAGCGGGCCGAACCGGAGGACGAGGCGCGTACGCTGGCGGAGGCGGTGCGGGCCACGGCCGCCGAGGTCGAGGACCACCACGGCGTTCCCATCGAGGTGGTGTGCGTCGGCGACTGCCCGCTGGACGAGCAGTTGGCCGCCCAGCTCCAGGCGGCGCGGGAGGCCATGGTGAACGCCGCCAAGTACGGTGGCGAGAACGGTCCGGTGCGGGTGTTCGCCGAGGTGGAGGGGCGTACGGTCTTCGTGTCGGTGCGCGACCGGGGCCCCGGCTTCGACGTGGACGCGGTCCCGGCGGACCGGATGGGCGTGCGCGAGTCCATCATGGGCCGGATGCGTCGCAACGGCGGCAGCGCCCGGGTGCGGTCCACGCCCGGCGAGGGCACGGAGGTGGAACTCACGATGGAACGAGCAGGTGACTCGGGTGGCTGAGAACCCGGCGGCTGAGACGAGGGACACGGCCAGCGGATGCCGGGACCGACGCGGGACTCACGATGGAACGAGCAGGTGACTCGGGTGGCTGAGAGCGACGGGCGGGACAACGCCGCGGGCGGCACGGCGGGTGAGGCGGCGGGCGGGCCCGAGCGTCGGGCGCGGGTGGTGCTGGTCGACGACCACCGGATGTTCCGCGCCGGCGTGCGGGCGGAGATCGGCGAGACCGAGCAGACCGGCGTCGAGGTCGTCGGCGAGGCGGGCGACGTGGACGAGGCGGTCGCCACCATCCGGGCCACCCGGCCCGGCGTGGTGCTGCTGGACGTGCACCTGCCGGGCGGCGGCGGGGTCGAGGTGCTGCGCCGCTGCGCGGAGCTGCTGTCGGCGGCCCAGGACCCGGTGCGTTTCCTGGCGCTTTCGGTCTCCGACGCGGCCGAGGACGTCATCGGCGTCATCCGGGGCGGCGCCCGCGGCTACGTCACCAAGACGATCACCGGGGCCGACCTGGTGGACGCGATCTTCCGGGTGGCCGACGGCGACGCGGTCTTCTCGCCGCGGCTGGCCGGCTTCGTGCTCGACGCGTTCGCCTCCTCCGACACGGCCCCGGTGGACGAGGACCTGGACCGACTGACCCAGCGGGAGCGCGAGGTGCTGCGGCTGATCGCGCGCGGCTACGCGTACAAGGAGGTCGGCAAGGAGCTGTTCATCTCGGTGAAGACGGTCGAGAGCCACGTCTCCGCCGTGCTCCGCAAGCTCCAGCTGTCCAACCGCCACGAGCTCACCCGCTGGGCCACCGCCCGCCGCCTGGTCTGACGGGAAGCCGGTCCGAACGGCCGGCCCGATCTCACCAGCGGCCGGGGAGGCGGGGGTGGGGCCGGGCGGGCGGCGGGCCCAGGGCGGGTTCGCCGATCACCGCGCGGGCCAGGGCCGCGGTGAACGCGGCGTCCGCCGCGATCTCCCGTTGCAGAACGGTCCGCAGCGCGTCGGCCGCCGCGGGATGCGCCTGTTTGCCCGCCAGGCCCGCGAGCGCTGCCCGGCCCTCCGCGGAGCCCGCCAGGCGCTCCCGCACCAGCGCGGACACGTCTCGGTGTGCGCCGTTGGTCGCCCTGGTGACGAGATCCACGACGGTGGTGATCAGCAGCGAGGTCGCCGGAGTCGGCTGCACAGATGGCCCCCCATCCCTGGGCATGAGCCCACGGCCGCGGGGCGGGCGACGGACTCCCCCGTGCTCGACCGTGGAACCGCCCGCCCTCCGGCCGTGGTACCTCCACGATCCCGCCGCCGGAAGCGCGGCGTCCACTTCTCGGTCAATGTCGGTCAGTTGGCCCCCCGGACGACGCCCGCTCGGGTAGGAAGAGCGGTATGACGATCCAACCGCCGCGGCCGGACGGTGCCAGGACGCTGGACGAGCTCATCGCCTGCCTCAACGAACTCCGCGCCTGGGCCGGGCTGTCCGAGCGCGAGGTGCACCGCCGGGTGCTGGCCGGGCGGCGGACCAGGGGGGTGCCGGAGGAGCCGAGCTTCGACACGGTGCACCGCTGCTTCCGGCCGGGACGGGCCCGGCTGAACACCGAACTGCTCGCGGAGATCGTGCGGGCGCTGGGCGGCGACCCGGCGTCGTGGCGCGGGGCGCGGGCCCGGATCGCCGGCGACGCCGCCGAGGCGGCGGTGGTCACGGTGCTGGACGCGCCACCCGCGGACCTGCCGGCGTTCACCGGGCGGCGCACCGAACTCGACGGTCTGACCCGGGAGCCGACCCGGGACGGGCCGACCGGAGCCGGGCTGGCCGACGGCTCGGCGCCGATCGCCCTGATCGAGGGGATGGCGGGCGTCGGCAAGACCACCCTCGCCGTGCACGCCGCGCACCGCCTCGCGCGGCGCCGGCGGTTCGACGTCGTGCTCTGGGTGAACCTGCGCGGCTACGCCCCCGACCTGGCGCCGGCCGACCCGGCGGCGGTGCTCGACGGCTTCCTGCGCCGGCTCGGGATGTCCCCCGACCGGGTCAGGCTGCTCGACCTGCCGGGCCGGGTGCGGGAGTTCCGGCGGCGCGTCACCGGCCGGCGGGTGCTGGTCGGCCTGGACAACGCGCGCTCCGAGGAGCAGGTGCGCCCGCTGCTGCCGGCGGGCCCCGGCTGCCTCACGCTGGTCACCAGCCGGCACCGCCTCACCGGGCTGCCGGGCGCCAAGCGGCTGCCGTTGGAGGCGTTCGCGCCCGACGAGTCGTTGGAACTGCTGCGCCGCGCCGGCGGGAACGACCGGGTGGACGACGACCGGCCGACCGCGGAACGCATCGCCGGTTCGGTCGGGCACCTGCCGCTGGCCCTCGGCGTGGTGGCCAGCCGGATCCGCCAGGGCGGCGACTGGACCCTGGCCGACCATCTCGAACGCCTCAACGAC
Source organism: Streptomyces sp. B6B3 (assembly GCF_039871525.1). NCBI lineage: Bacteria > Bacillati > Actinomycetota > Actinomycetes > Kitasatosporales > Streptomycetaceae > Streptomyces > Streptomyces sp. B6B3. The sequence goes on from NZ_JBDPLU010000020.1 coordinate 76,407, forward strand.
CACCTGTCCCGGCTGACCGTCGACGGCGGCGTCGAGGCCGCGCTCCGGCTGTCCTACGAGGGCCTGGACGCGCCGCTGCGGCGGCTGTTCCGGCTGCTGGCGCTGCATCCGGGGCCGGGCATCGAGGCGCATGCGGCGGCGGCGCTGGCCGACGAGGAGGTCGTGGCCACGCGGCACGGGCTGCGGGCCCTGCTGGCCGCCAGCCTGCTCCGCGAACCCGCGCCAGAACGCTACGAGTTCCACGATCTGGTGGGCGTGTACGCCGCGGCCAGGGCGCACGACGAGGAGCCGGCGCACGCCCGGCGCGCCGCGCTGTCCCGGCTGTTCGACCACCACGAACGGGCCACGGCACAGGCCATGGACCACCTCGCGCCCTACGAACGCCATGAGCGCCCGGCAGTTCCCACGGCAGAGCCAACCGAACTGCCAGGACCTCCCGCACCGGCCGAACTGCCCGGGCTGTCCGGGTGGGAGGCCGCGACGGTCTGGCTCGACGCGGAGCGGTCCGCTCTGGTCGCCGGCGCCGTGCACGCCGCGACCCGTCCGTCCGACCACGACCGGCCCGAGCATCATGTCCGGATGTCCGCGCTCCTGTTCCGCTACCTCGACGTCGGGGGGCACTACGCGGAGGCCGAGACGTTGCACTCGCACGCCGCCCGCGCGGCGGATCCGGGGCAGCGCGGCCGGGCGCTGACGTTCCTGGGCACGACGCACTGGCGGGTCGGGCGCTACGCCGAGGCCGCGGAGGCGCTGCGCCAGGCCAGGGACGCGCTCCGGGCGGCCGGCGACGTCGTCGGACAGGGGCGGGCGGCGGGCTGCCTCGGCGAGGTGTTCCAGCACCTCGGGCGGCTGGACGAGGCGCTCCCGTGCTTCGAGGAGGCGATGGCCATCGCCCGCTCGCTCGTCGACGACTCACCCGGTTCCGACGACTCCCACGACGCCGAGGGCCGGCGCGCGGGCGTGCTGTACGAGCCGTTGGGGCGGTACCCGAAGACGTACGCGGCCGCCGAGGAGGCGGTGACGATGGGCAAGGAACTGCTGGCCATCGCCCGAGCGCGCGGCGACCGGCTCGGCGAGGGCAACGTGCTCGGCAGCATCGGCTCCATCAACCGCCAGGTCGGGGACGGCCCGGAGGCCCTGGAACACCTGCGGCAGGCCCGGGAGATCCAACGCGCGATCGGCAACCGGGCCGCCGAGGTCGGCGTGCTCAACGAGCTCGGCGCGGCGCTGCGCGAGCTCGGCGGGCCCGCGGCCGGGCCCGCCGAGGCACTGCGCCACCACGAGGCGGCCGCCGAGCTCGCGCGGCGGCTCGGCGACCGCTACCAGCAGGCCAGGGCCTGTGACGGAATGGCGCGCTGCCACGTGCTGCTCGGGGACCCGGCCGCCGCGCGGGCCCGGTGGGAGGACGCCCGGCGCCTCTTCACCGACCTCGGCACCCCGGAGGCGGAGCCTGTTGCCGCGCGACTCCGCGAGCTGCAAGGCACCCCCGACGGAGCCCCGTCAGCCGGCTAACCAGCCGGCCGCGCGGCGACGTGGACCGTGGTCGCGGTCAAATAGAACGCGTCGGGGCGGTGGCGTACGGAGGTGGGGGCGTCCGGGGCCAGCAGGGCGTCCACGGCGGCGACATCCTCCGCGTCGAGGTACTCGGGAAGGACCTCCCTGACCCGGGTGAGGGTGCCGTGCAGGTGCTCCCGGGCGTCGGCGCCCAGCGGGGCCGGCAGGTCGGTGAGGAAGGACCGGGAGCCGACCGGGGTGAGCCCGGCCTTGGCCAGCATGCCGAGCCAGTCGTCGACCGCCTCGGTGGCGTCGGGCAGCGCGTCGCGCATCTCCTGGAACCACACCTCGTTGGCCGCGTCCAGCCGGGCCTGGAGCCCCGGCCGGCCGATGCCGATGTTCCGCGGCAGGAAGCGCGGCGGCAGACCGCCCTCGCTGATCGCCAGCAGCCCGCCGGGCCGCAGCAGACCGGCCAGCGCCTCGAGCGCGGCCTGCTGGTCGCCCAGGTGGTGCACCACGCGGCTGGCCCAGACCAGGTCGGCCGTGCCGACCTCGCCGAGCCCTTCCGGCAGGTCCACCCGCTGGGTGCGCACCCCGCGCGCGGCGGCCCGTTCCAGCAGCGCGGGCGCGCCGTCCACGGCGACCACCTCCGCGTCGGGGAAGGCCTCGGCGAACACGGCGGCGGCGATCCCGGGCCCGCTGCCGATGTCGAGCACCCGCGCCACCGGCCCGCCCCGCCGCTCCGCCCACCACTCGGCGAGCCATCCGGCGGTGCCCTCGACGACGCCACGGTGCAGCTCGCCCTGACGCTCCAGTTGCTCGGCCATGGCCTCCCAGTCGAGGTCGATCCCGTCCCCGTCGGACTCGTGGGCCTGGTGATGCTGGTGGGCGTGGTGGGCGTGGCTGCTCACGGTCTCTCCCTCGGCTCGGCTCGGTGCTCGCAGCGTGCGTCCGACGCCCGGCGGGACGCAAGCGACGTTGCCGTTCCCGCAAAGCCGGGTTCCGGGAGCCGGTGAAGCGGTGTCGCTACCGGGCGCCCCGCGGAGTGTCGCCAAGACTGGCGGGATGTTCGGTTTCGTCGTGTTGGCCGGCGTGCTGGTGGCGTCCGCGAGGCGGGCCTGGAAGGACCGGGTGTTCCGCGGCGCCGCGCTGTCCCTGGTGCTGACCGTCGTCACCGGCACGGTCTTCTACCGGGTGCACGAGGGTTGGTCGATGCTCGACAGCCTCTACTTCTCGGTGACCACGGGGCTGACCATCGGCTACGGCGACCTGGCCCCGACGACCGGGTTCTCCAAGGTGTTCACCATGGTCTACGCGCTGAGCACCGTCAGCCTCTTCGTCGCCGTGAGCGGCCTGCTGCTGGAGTCCGGCGAGAAGGGCAAGACGGCGGGCAAGACGGCGAACCGCCTCCGCGACCGCGTCACCCGCCACCGCGGCGACGGGCCCGGCGGCTGAGCTGACCCGGGTGTCAGAGAGGGCCGATCGCCGTGAGGTCGAGGTCGAGGTCGACAAGGAAGTAGGCGGCGCGCACGCGGTTGACGTGCGCTCACTCCCACTCGATGGTGCCCGGCGGCTTGCTGGTGACGTCGAGGGCGACCCGGTTGATGCCGGGGACCCCGTTGGTGATCCGGGTGGCGATCGCGGACAGCAGGTCGTACGGCAGCCGGGAGAAGTCCGCGGTCATGGCGTCCTCGGAGCTGACCGGGCGCAGCACCACCGGGTGCCCGTAGCTGCGGCCGTCGCCCTGCACGCCGACGCTGCGGATGTCGGCGAGCAGCACCACGGGGCACTGCCAGATCTCCCGGTCCAGGCCGGCGGCGGTCAGCTCGGCGCGGACGATGGCGTCGGCCTCGCGCAGGGTGTCCAGGCGCTCCCTGGTCACCTCGCCGATGATCCGGATGGCGAGCCCGGGGCCGGGGAACGGCTGTCGCTGGACGATCTCCTCGGGCAGCCCGAGCTCCTGCCCGACCATCCGCACCTCGTCCTTGAAGAGCCTGCGCAGCGGCTCGACGAGCTCGAACTCCAGGTCGTCCGGCAGCCCGCCGACGTTGTGGTGCGACTTGATGTTGGCGGTGCCGGTGCCGCCGCCGGACTCGACGACGTCGGGGTAGAGCGTGCCCTGCACCAGGAACGCCACGGGCTCCCCGGCCGCGCCGGCCTCGGCCAACAGCTCGGCCTGGGCCTGCTCGAAGACCCGGATGAACTCCCGGCCGATGATCTTGCGCTTCTGCTCCGGGTCGGTGACGCCGGCCAGCGCCGTCAGGAAACGGTCGGCGGCGTCCACCACGGTGAGCGAGACGCCGGTGGCGGCCACGAAGTCCTTCTCGACCTGCTCGGTCTCGCCCTTCCGCATCAGGCCGTGGTCCACGTACACGCAGGACAGCCGGTCGCCGATGGCCCGGTTGACCAGGGCCGCGGCGACCGCCGAGTCCACGCCGCCGGACAGCGCGCAGATCGCCCGCCCGTCGCCGATCTGGGCGCGGATCGCGGCGATCTGCTCCTCGGCGATGGAGCCGGCGGTCCAGGTCGGGGTGAGGCCCGCGCCCCGGTACAGGAAGTGTTCGAGCACCTGCTGGCCGTGCGTGGAGTGCATCACCTCGGGGTGGTACTGGACGCCGTACAGCCGGCGCTCGTCGTCCTCGAACGCGGCGACCGGCACGGTGGCGGTGGTGGCGGTGACCGCGAAGCCCTCGGGCGCGGCGGAGCAGGCGTCGCCGTGCGACATCCACGACTGCTGCTCGGCCGGCGTGCCCTCGAAGAGGGTCGATCCCGGCCTCCGGACGCTGAGCCGGGTGCGCCCGTACTCGCGGGCGCCGGTGTTGTCGACCCGGCCGCCGAGCGCCTGGGCCATCAGCTGGAAGCCGTAGCAGATGCCGAGAACCGGCACCCCGGCCTCGAAGAGCGCGCGATCGATGCCGGGGGCGCCCTCCTCGTACACCGAGGACGGGCCGCCGGAGAGGATGATCGCCTTCGGGCGGCGGGCCAGGATCTCGGCCACGGGCGTGGTGGAGGGCACGATCTCGCTGTAGACCCGCGCCTCGCGCACCCGGCGGGCGATGAGCTGGGCGTACTGGGCGCCGAAGTCGACCACAAGGACCGTGTCCGGCTGCGGAGGGGTGCTGGGCGCGGTGGACGCGGATGCCACGGGGTGCCTTTCGTGCCGGGTGGCGATGGGGTTCCTGACCTCCGAGTCTACCGAGCGGTCGCGCGTCGGCCGTCCCCCCGCCCGGGGCCGGCCGGGGCCGGCCGGGGAGGGGACGAGGCCGTGGCGGGCCTGGCATACTGGCCGACATGAGCAGCGCGTTCTCCTTTAGCTATGGCACCGGCCCGGCCGGCTGCCAAGCCGAGCGCTGCTGAACCAGCGACTTCCCTGGCGCCCCGGGCCTGTGCGGCCCGGGGCGTTCGCGTTTCCGGCACCGCACCGTTCCGGGGCTCCTCCACACCGCGGCAGACACCGCGGACACCACCGCAGAGGATGAGGAACCCGAGATGAGCGACCACACCGCGACGAACGGCACCGACACGGCAACGGCCATCGGGAGCGCGCGGCAGGAGATCAACGAGCTGGACGACCGGATCATCGCCCTGGTCAGGGAGCGGATGGAGGTCTCCCGACGGATCCAGCGCGCCCGGATCGCGGCCGGCGGGCGCCAGGTGGACCTGACCAGGGAGATGGACATCCTGCGTCGCTACCGGGAGGAGCTGGGCCGTCCCGGAACGCAGTTGGCGATGACGCTGCTGGAGCTGTGCCGCGGCCGGGAGCACCAGGCCGGCTGAGTGCGGCCGTGAGTCGGCTGGGGTCGGCCGGGTCCGGCCGGGACCCGGACCCGTGATCGGCGAGTCACCCGTACGGCGCGTGACTGGCCCGCTCGCGGCTTCGTTGAACGGTTTGTCCCCGGAGCGATGAGACGTTGTGGACCTTCCCGGTGTGGCGAGGGCTCCGCGTCGTGGGACCTCGTTCCGGAGCGGTGGCCGGACAGCAGGGGACAGCGGGCCGGTCACACGTGGGCGGCTGGCTTCCGGGACGCCGGGAGCCGGCCGCGCAAGCCTCACCGCACGGCCATCGGCGGCGGCGCTCCTCCCCCGGGCGCCGCATCCCTCAGCACCGGCGCCGCCCTGTCACCGGTGCTGATCAGCGGGCCCGGCCCGCCGTTTTCCCTCCGTAACGGCGGGCCGGGCCCTCCTTCCGTCGGTCGCGGCGGCCGCGCGATCCCGCGTGCGGCTCCATGTGCAGCTCCATGTGCAATCCGTGGCCAGTTTGTGATCAGAATGCGGGCAACTTCCGATCGAGATAGGTGGTCCTAGCAATCGATCGGGGCCAAGAGCGATCGGAAACGATCCGTGGGGCCGACGTCCGTCGGCAGTGCAGGCCCTGAAGAGACCGAAGAGGTCCGTTCCCATTCCCCCGGGGAGCGGGCCTCTTCACTCCCCTTCTCACTTCCGGTCTTCTCACCTCCGGTCTTCTCGCCTCAGTCCCTCTCGCCTCAGTCCCTCTCGCCTCCGGCTCCTCTGGCTCTTCACCTGTCGGTGGGGTCAGTTACTGTCCATGGCCTCAGGCTGTTCTCGCTGCCAGCGCAGGGCGGCGAAGGCGCGGGGCGGGACCGCCGGCCGGTGCGGGGGCACCGGGTCCTGCCGGTGGTAGGGCGCGCCCTGCGGCGGACGCGGGTCGGGCTCGCCGCGGTTCGGCCAGAGCGCCATGGCCCGCTCCGCCTGGGCCGTGATCGTCAGCGCCGGGTTGACGCCGAGGTTGGCGGAGACCGCCGAGCCGTCCACCACGCTGATGCCCGGATGTCCCCACAGCCGGTGGTACGGGTCCACCACGCCCTGCTCCGGATCGGCGCCGATGGGGCAGCCGCCGAGGAAGTGCGCGGTGAGCGGGGTGCCGATCAGCTCGCCGACGTTCGTGCCGGCGAAGCCGCCGATGGAGTCGGCGAGATGCCTGGCCGCCTCGGCGCCCTCCGGTATGTGGTCGGGGTTGGGCGCGCCGTGGCCCTGCCGGGCGGTGAGCAGGCCGCGCCCCGGGCGGCGGCGACGCCGGTAGGTGGTCAGCGAGTTGTCGTGGGTCTGCATCACCAGCGCGATGATGGTCCGCTCCGACCACCGGCGGTTGGAGAGGGAGAGCAGGAAGACGAGGGGGTGGCGCACGGTGGTGAGCGCGTAGGCCAGCAGCCGGGGCAGCCGGCCGCCCTGCCGGAACTGCTTGATCGACAGCATGCCCATGGCGTTGGAGCCCTTGCCGTAGCGCACGGGCTCGATATGGGTGTGCTCGTCGGGGTGCATCGAGGAGGTGATGGCGACGCCGCGGGTGAAGTCGGGGCCGCGGTCCCGGTCGGCCGCGGCCGCCGGCCCCGACCGGGTGCGGTAGCGACGGGGGTTGGTGCGGGCGCCGACCAGCGCCTCGGAGTTGGTGCGGGTGAGGGTGCCGAGCCGGTCGGAGATCCGGGGCAACGTGCCCGCGTCGCGCATTCGGTGCAGCAGCGTCTGGGTGCCGTAGGTGCCGGCGGCGACCACCACGTGGCGGGCGCGCAGCGTGCGCTGCCGGCGGCGCCGGCGCGGCGAGGCGTTCGTGGGCGCGATGGTCACCGCGAAGCCCTCCTGGCCGCCCGGCAGTTCCGCGACGGAGGTCACGGTGGTCAGCGGGTGCACCTCGGCGCCGGCGCGTTCGGCGAGGTGGAGGTAGTTCTCGTTCAGGGTGTTCTTGGCGCCGTGCCGGCAGCCGGTCATGCACTCGCCGCACTGCAGGCAGGCCCGCCGCGCGGGCCCGACGCCGCCGAAGTAGGGATCGGGCACGTCCTCGTCGGGCCGCTTCACGAGAGCCTTCCCGGCAGCCTTCTCGGTGCTCTCCTCGGCGGAGCCGTCCGCGTCACGGTCAGGCACTGCCCCGTCGAGCCGCTTCGCGGGGGGCGCATCCGGGAGCTGCCCGGCAGCCTTCTCGGTGCTCTCCTCGGCGGAGCCGTCCGCGTCGCGGCCGTCGCCGAAGAAGACGCCCACCGGGGCGAGATGGAAGGTGTCCCCCACGCCCATCCGCTCGGCGGCGGCCCGCAGGTGCACGTCGGAGGGCGTGACGGTCGGGTTGAGCCGGACGCCGAGCATCCGCCGGGCCTGCTCGTAGTACGGCGCGAGTTCGTCCCGCCAGTCGGTGATGGCGCGCCACTGCGGGTCCTCGAAGAAGGCCGCGGGCGGCACGTAGAGGGTGTTGGCGTAGTTCAGCGAGCCGCCGCCGACGCCCGCGCCGGCCAGGATCATGACGTTGCGCAGCAGGTGGATGCGCTGGATGCCGTAGAGCCGCAGCCGCGGCGCCCACAGATAGGCGCGCAGGTCCCAGGAGTTGCGCGGCAGTTCGGAGCGGGCGAAGCGGCGCCCGGCCTCCAGCACCCCGACCCGGTAACCCTTCTCGGTCAGCCGGAGCGCCGCCACCGAGCCGCCGAACCCGGAACCGACCACCAGCACGTCGTAGTCGTAGGCGCGGTCGGAGTCGTTCTCGTGGTCGGAGTCGTTCTCGTGGTCGGAGTCGTTCTCGTGGTCGTCGTGCCGCTCCGTGCTCATCTAGCGCAACCTCAGGATCTTCATGGCCCGCAGTGCGGCGCTGATGACGGCGGCGTAGCGGCGGTCGTCCATGCCGAGGGACGGGGCGATCGGCAGCAGCCGCTGGTGGGCGATGGTCTGCGACTCGGTGTACTTGAGGATGCCCTCCGCGCCGTGCCGGCGGCCGAGCCCGGAGTCGCCCATGCCGCCGAGCGGCGCCTGGGCGCTGCCGTAGGCGGCGGCGTAGCCCTCGTTGATGTTGACGGCGCCGGCCCGCAGCCGGGCGGCGACGCGGCGGGCCCGGCGGGCGTCGCGCGACCAGACGCTGGCGCTGAGGCCGAACGCCGTGGCGTTGGCCCGTTCGACGGCCTCGTCGTCGGAGCCGACGCTCGCCAGCGACACCACGGGCCCGAAGGTCTCCTCGGCGCACACCAGCATCGACGGATGGACGTCGGCGAGGATGGTCGGCTCGTGGAAGTACGGGCCCAGGTCCGGACGCGGGTGGCCGCCGGCCACCAGGGTGGCGCCTCCCGCCACCGCGTCCGCGACGTGCCGGGTGACGCGGGCCAGCTGCGCCCGGGAGGCGAGCGGGCCCATGTCGGTGCCGTAGTCCAGGGCGGGGCCGACGCGCAGCGCGGCGGTGCGCTCCGCGAAGCGGCGTTGGAACTCCTCGGCGACCGCCTCGTGCACGTAGATCCGCTCGATGGAGACGCACAGCTGGCCGGCCGAGGCGAAGCAGGCGCGCACGGCGCCGGCCGCCGCCTTGTCCAGGTCGGCGTCGTCGAGCACCAGCATGGCGTTCTTGCCGCCGAGTTCCAGCGTGGCGCCGATCAGCCGGCCGGCGGCGGCGCGCGCCACCTCGCGGCCGGTGCGGGTGGAGCCGGTGAAGGTGACGTAGTCGGCGTGCCGGATCAGCTCGGGCCCGAGCACCGGGCCCTCGCCCAGCACCACCTGCCAGACGTCCTCGGGCAGTCCGGCCTCGATCAGCAGGCGGCGCGCCCACAGGGTGGTCAGCGCGGTCTCCGTGTCGGGCTTCATGACGACGGCGTTGCCGGCGGCGAAGGCGGGCAGGGCGTCGCCGACGGAGAGCTCCAGGGGGTAGTTCCACGGCGAGATGTGGCCGACCACCCCGCGCGGCTGCCGCAGTTCGCGGACCCGGGTGAGCACGGGAAACGCGCCGGTGCGGCGGCGCGGGCGCAGATACGCCGGCGCCTTGCGGCCGTAGTGGCGGGCGGCGACGGCGACGGTCTGCACCTCCTCGTGGGCGGGCAGCCGGGCCTTGCCGGTCTCCAGCTGGATGAGGTCGAGCACCTCGTCCTGCCGGCGCAGCAGCAGATCGTGGAAGCGCAGCAGTACCGCGGCGCGCCGGCGTGCGGGGCGTGCGGCCCAGGCGTGTTGGGCGGCGCGGGCTCGTTCGAAGGCTGCGGCGACCTCCTCGGGCGTGGCCTCGGGCAGCTCCGCAAGCCGGCCGCCGCCGGTCAGCGGACTGTGACAGGCGGTGCTGCCGCTGCCGGGCACGCCGCCGACCAGCCGACGCACCAGCTCGGGCGTGACCACCTTGGCCGCCCGGGCCACGAGATCCGGCGCGGGCTCCGGCGCGAGGTCCGGGGCTGGTTCGGTTGGTTCTGCTGGTTCGGCGGCTCCGGTTGGTTCTGCTGGTTCGACCCGTTCGGGCGGCTCCGGCGGCTCGGTCGCCTCGGGGGACTTGGCAGGTCGCGACTCCGCTGTCGTCATAGGCGGAGGGTAGGACCGGCCGACCGGGCGTGACTACCCGGCGGTAATAACTTTCTGCCGGCTCAACCCTCGCCCGCCGCCGGCTGCTCGGTGTCGCGAATCTCCAGGTTCGCGACGATGTCGGCGTACAACTGCTCGCCGTAGTCGCGGGCCGGGCCGCGCTCGCCCGGCATGTTCACCTGTATCCGCCACACCTGGTTGTCCCGCCCCTCGTAGAACAGAGACATCCGCTGGGTGACCCGGTCGTCCGCCTCGTCGTAGATGTAGGCGGGGCGGGACGACAGCGTCAGTTCGGCCGACTCCCGCTCCTGGAACTCCGTTTCCCAGAAGTCCCCCTGGACGTCCTGGTAGTCCGTGGTGTTCTCCCGCATCTCGTCGAGCGACTGGGCGGCCATCTGCAACGGCCCCCGGTCCTCCGTCTCCTCCCAGAACCACACGTGGACCTCGTAGATGTCGTCCCGCGACTGGTACAGCAGCCAGTCGGGGCTCTCCTCGTCGGTGACCCGCTCGAAGCTGGAGGGGACCGCCATGGTCATCCGGAAGTGTTCCTCCTCCTTGGCGTCCCAGCCCTCGGGAAGCCCGGAACCGTCGTCGCCGCCGAACGGTCCGAACGGAGCGAACAGCAGCGCCGCCACCAGCACGACGGCGGCCCCCACACCGCCCACCACCGCCCAACGCCGTCGTCGCCGCACGGGCGGCGCGGTCCCGGTCGGCGATGCCCCGTCGACGGCGAGCCGAGTGGCGTCGGTCGGCGGCGCGGCGATGACCTCCCTGAGGATCCGGCGGACCTCCTCGGCCCTGGGCCGGGCCCCTGGCCGCTTGTCGAGCAGCCTCGTGATCAACTCGCCCAACGCGCCCCTGGCGCGGACCGGCGACGGGGGCTCCGAGGAGATGACCGCCTGCACGGTGGCCGCCACGTTGTTCCTGCGGAAGGGCGAGACGCCCTCCACGGCGACGTAGAGCAGCACCCCGAGCGACCACAGGTCCGACTCGGGTCCCGGGCGCTGGCCCTGCGCGCGCTCCGGGCCGGTGAACTCGGGGGAGCCGACGAAGACGCCGGTCTCGGTCAGCCCCTGCTCGCCCTCCACCTGGGCGATGCCGAAGTCCGTCAGCACCACCTGGTCGTAGCCGCCAAGCAGCACGTTGGCCGGTTTGACGTCCCGGTGCACCACGCCGGCCTCGTGGGCGGCGGCGAGGCCCTCGAGCACCGCGAGGCCGATCCGCGCCGCCTCCCTGGGCTCCAGCGTGCCGGTCTCCAGGACGTCGGCCAGCGTCTCGCCGCGCACCAACTCCATCACCAGCCACGGCTGCCCGTCCTCGACGACCACGTCGTGCACCGTGACGATCGAGGGGTGGCCGATACGGGCGGCGGCGCGCGCCTCGCGCTGCATCCGCTCGTGCACCATGGTGCGCTGGCGGTCGGCGACGGACGCCGGCAGCCGCGGCTCCTTGATCGCGACGTCCCGGTCGACGACCTCGTCACGGGCCCGCCAGACGGTGCCCATCCCGCCGTGGCCGAGCCGCCCGGTGAGGCGGTAGCGATTCCCGAGCAGGCGCCCGGGCTGACTCTCGACCGGCGGCGTCGGCGCCGACACCACCTGGGTGACCGTGCCGCGGGACGGGGTGTCCGCGCTCCGCTCCGTCTCGGGCCCCCTGTCCTCCGTCGCGCGGGACGGGACGGGCGGGCGCAGTTCGTAGCTGGTGGTCTCGTTCGCCTCTGCCTGTCCCCCGTCACTGTCCATCCCCCATCTATACCGGGCGGGCCTCCCGGGTGACTCGCCCAGGGCCCGGACAGCTACGAACCCGTGACGTTCCGGGGCGGGGACCGCGCAGGGTGGGTGCGGGGGTCAGAGCGGGGTCGGCGAGGGCTGTGCGGGCGCGGCCGGGTGTCAGTCGGTGACGGAGTAGCTGTCGCCCGTCACGTCGTTGATCTCGCGAATCCGGTCCTCCTGACCCGCGGGGCCCTGGACCATCACCACGTGGAACCGGCCGTCCAGGACGATCACCTGGTTGCAGGCGAACGACGCGGAGCCGCCCTCCTGCCAGCCGAAGACGCCGGTGACCATGGTGGAGTCGCCGACGGCTATGTCGTACAGCTCGCTCGACGTGCCGTACGCGTCGGCGCGGTACGCCGCCAGCTCGGGCTGCTGCTGCAACTGGTAGCTCATCGGGTCGTCCCCGAACTCCTCGGTGCTGTCCCGGCCCGGCACCACGACGATCTCCAGGGCACCGTCCGCGTAGACGACGCTGCCCTCGCCCGTCTCGCCCTGCCGGTCGAAGCCCTCGGGCACGACCAGCGCGAAGCCGGCCGGATCGTCGACGGACCGGTACCCGTCGGGCACGGCGGGGCCGTCGTCCGGCTGGCCGCCGGAGCCGCCGCCTGACTGGCCCTCGCCGCCCTCGTCGGTGGGCTCGTTCTCCCCGGTGGGCTCCGGTTCCGCGCCGGTGCCGCCCGCGCTCTCCTGCTCGACCTCGGGCGGCGGGGTGGTGGGATCGGCGTCCTGCGTCGGCCCGGCGCCGGTGTCCGTGGACCCGTCCTCGCCGGGGGCGAACGCCAGCACGTACGCCACCGCGCCGGCCAGGCCCAGCAGGATCAGCGTCAGCAGCACCCGGCCGAGCCGGCGCGGGCCACGCGGTCCGCGCGGGGCGCGGAGCCGCGGGCGGCGGCGGAGCGGGCCCACCATCACGCCGCGGCGCCGCACTATCGGCAGCCGCCGCGGGTCGGCGGGACGGCCCGGCTCCAGGGCCGGCGGGGGCGCGGTGACGGTGTTGCGGCCCACCTCCGGCTCGGGGGCGCTGCGCAGCAACGAGCGCAGCCAGCCGCGAAGCTCCTCGGCGCTGGGGCGTTCGGTGGGGTCCTGGCGGAGCAGCGACTCGACGACGGGGCGCAGCGCGCCGCAGTCCTCGGCGAACGCGGGCTGCTCGGCGCAGACGGCCTGGACGAGCTCCGCGGTCGACTCCTCCGGATAGGCCGGATAGCCCTGGACCGCGCGGAACAGCAGGGCGCCGAGCGCCCAGAAGTCGGCGGCCGGGCCCACCGGCGGCGCGAGCCGCCAGTGCTCGTAGACCGGTCCCGCCTGCTCCGGCGCCCAACGCTCGGTCACGGCGCCCACGGTCGTCATCCGCGCCTGACGGGCGCGTTCGGCGGCGAGCGCGCTGTCCGGTCCCCGGTAGCGCTCGGCGCGCACCCCCGGCGTGACCGGCACGGGGGGTTCCACGGAGTCCGCGAGGGGCGCGGGAAGCGGGCCGGTGAGCGGATCCGTGAGGGGATCGACGGCGGCGCGGGGGACGGGATGGACTGTGCGGTCTGTGCGGTCCGGCAGGTCGGGCACCGGTGCGGGCCCGGACTCGGCGGGCGGCGGCTGCTCCTCGTCCCGCCACTGCGGAGGCTGGACGTGCCGGGGTGTGGACTCCCAGCCGGGGCGCACGGGCTGGTTGACACGCCGGGGGCCGGGGAGCTCGGCGGGGCTCGTGTGTCCCGAAGGCGGCGCGCCCTCGGGCTGGGCTCCGCCGCGGGTGGCGTTGGCGCCGGCCTGCGTGCCGGCGCGATAGGCGGCGATGGCGCCGCTGCGCGCGGCCCGTTCCTCGGCGGCGCGCGCCGCCGCGATGGCGGCCCGGCCGCCCTGGTCGGCGCCGCCCTCGAAGTCCCAGGAGGCGGGGAACCCGCCGCCCGGCTGCCGGTCGCCCTCCGCCGGGGGGGTGCCCTCCGCCGTGGGGGTGCCCTCCGGGCCTTCGGGGCCCGGGGGATACTCCTCCGGCTGCGGCTGTCCGCCCTGTTGCCGCATGCGCGCGACGAGCCCGGCGGCGCCGCCCTGCGGGCTCTCCTCGACGCGCGGCACGGCGCCGGTGTCCCAGCGGCGATATGCCTCTGGCATGGGAGAGGCCGGCCCGCGCCCCTCCTGGTCCACGGGTCCCTCGGCCGGTCTGGGTGCGCCTCCCCAGCCCTCGGCGCCCGAGGCGGGCCCGCCGGGCCCGGACCGGTCGCCCCAGCCGGGCACGCTCGGCGGATAGGAGCCGCTGCCCGGCGCCGGGTCGACGGGACCGGCCTGGCCGTCCCACTCCTGCGCGCCCCAGTCCCGGGCGCCCCAGTCCTGGTTCCACTCCTGCCCGTCCCACGCCTGACCGGCCGGCGGCGCGTGCTCCGAGCCCGCGGACCCCAGCGGGTCGCCGGGTCGCCGGCCGCCCGCGCCAGGTGGGCCGCCGGGCCGGTCACCGGGCGGCCAGCCGCCCGCGCTGTGTGGATCGCCGTACCGGTCGCCGCCGGAAGACCGGTCGCCAGACTGTCCGTGCGGGCCGGTCGGGTGCCAGCCGCCCGCGCCGTTGCGCTCGCCGGACACGCCGACCGGCCGCCAGCCGCCCGTCTCGTTCGGATCGCCCGGTTCGCCGCCGGTCGCCCCCGCACCCGAGGGGCCGCGGCGCCAGCCGCCCGCGCCGTTCGGGTCAGGAGCGCCGCCCTGCTCGCGCGGGCGCCAGCCGCCCGTCTCGTTCGGATCGTTCGGATCGCCCGGTTCGCCGCCGGCCGGCCCCGCGCCCGACGGACCGCGCCGCCAGTCGGCGCCCCGGCCGGTGTCCGGCGGGTCCTGCCGGCCCGGGTGCCAGCCGCCGGCGGTGTCCAGGCCGTTCGACGGCCCCTCATAGCGGCCGGGGCCCTCGTAACCCCCGTAGTCCCCGTAACCGCCGGATCCCTCGAGGTCCTCGTACGCCTCGTAGCCCTGCGCCGACGCCTCGGGGAGGCCGCGGCGCTCCTCGTCCGCCGCGAGCATCTCGCGCAGCCGGCCGGGCGGTGCCACTGGAGGCACACCGGGGGCGCTCGCCTCATCCCGTGCGCCGGGCGCGTGCTTCTCCTGCTGCTCGTCGGGCGGGCCGAAGGCGTCGCGCGTCGTGTCGTCCGGCGGCAGCGGGTCGTAGCCGCACAGCGCCTCCTCGGCGGCCCCGGCCGCCAGGCCGGTCAGCACCGCGCGGCCGTCCTCGCAGATCAGCACCGTGCGCGCGGTGAGGTTCCGATGCGTCCAGCCGTGCGCGTGCACGATGCGCAGCGCCGCGAGCAGGTCCGCCGCCACCTCGGCGGCCCGATACGGCTTCAGGCGTTCCTCGGCGAGCACCGCGGCGAGCGGTCTTGCGGTGACTAACTCGCTGACGATCCACAGGCCGTCGCCCTGCACGAAGACGTCGAAGACCTGGTCAAGGCGCGGATGGTCGGGCAGCCGGGACGCGGCCAGCGCGGCCCGCAGCGCCCGGCGCACGGTGGGGTCGTCCGGATCGCGGATGGCGCGGTCACGGGGTGCGCCGCGCCGGCCCGGGTGCTCCCCGCCGTCGCCGTCCAGCACCTCGGCGTCCACCACCTCGGGCAGCGGCACCTGCCGGACCAGCACTTCCTGTCCGACGACGGTGTCATACGCACGGGACTCGACGAGCTCGAACTCCTCCGAGGGAGCCCGTGGAAGGCGGTAACGATCGGCCAACAGCCGTCCCGCATAAGCGTCATACCTGTCATACGTGTCCACGAGGCTCACCTCCCCACCGCGCACGCCCCCGGTAGTACCGGCCTCTCACGATACGTGCCGTAGACATACCACGGCCACGCCCCGTCAACTCCTGATCCGCCTGATGGAGAGTCAGTCGAGTGGTTCGAACGAGTCGAAGGCCGTGTCCCGCAGCGCGGTGCACCCCGCCCCGTCCCAGTCCTCCGCCGGGCAACTGACGGAGATGGTGTAGCCGTGGTCGTCGTCGACGCGGAAGGCGCGGTTGAGCACGCGCACCCGCTCCCCGTCCACGGTGTGCTCGTACTCCCAGTCGGCCACCGCCGGATAGTCGCGCCACTCGACGGGCGCGACGCTGACGAGCTCGTAGTCGTTGTTGTCGCCCGAGACGCTCGGTTCCATCAGGCGCAGGGCGGAGAGCGCGCTCTCGCCCGGCGTGCTGTCGAAGTCGACGCCCACGCTGGCCGGACCGCCGCCCGGTGCGCTGTAGACGCCGGAGCCGGCGGGCGACGCGTCGTCGCGCTCCCACTCGGAGGGCAGGGACATCGAGAAACGGGCCTCGGGGTCGATCTGTTGGGAGAAGCCCGAGGGGTCGTCAGGGATCGACGCGTCCGGGTCGTTCTCCGGGGTGGCGCCGGGGGCGCCTCCGGTGTCGCCCTCGTCGGGATCCGTGGTCTCGTCGTCGGTCGGATCGGGCGTCGGCTCGTCCGTCGGGTCGTCGGTCGGATCCTCGGAGGGGTCGGCGGTGTCGTCGCCGCCGGTACTGGGCTCGCCCGACTCGCCGTCGTCCCGTCCGGGTGACTCGTCGCCACCCCCGAGGGTGACCGCCAGGGCCGCGCCGAGCAGCGCGATCAGCAGGACGACCGCACCGGCGATGAGCAGCACCCGGCGCCGGTTCGCGGGGGGCGGCGGCGGGGGCGTTGCCGGGTCGGCGGGCACGATCGGCGGGCCGAACCCGGTCGGCGGCGTGGCCGGGGCCGGATACGCCCCGGCGGCGCTCAGGCCCGAACCGACCGCGGGCGGAGGCGTGGGCGGGGTGGTGGGAGGCGTGGCGGGCGGCGTGGTGGGGGTGGCGGCGGGCGCGGCCGGGAACTCGGCCACGGGCGTGGACGAGGCCGACGCGGCGGCGGCCTCGTCCCGGGCCTCCGGGTCGGGAGAGACGGACGGGGGAGAGACGGACGGAGGCAGCGGGCCCGGCACCGGGGTGCGGCGCGGGGCCACCACCATGGTGCTGTCGATCCTGTCTCCCGACGCCGACAACTCCCCCTCCGCGACAGCCGGCCGGACCGCGGCCAGCAGCAACTCCCGAGTGCCCGGCTCGTCGAGACGCTGCTCCGGCTCCTTGGCGAGCAGCCCGGTGATCACCTCGGTCAGCTCCTCGGCCTGCCGGGGCGGCGGAACCGGGTCGTGCATCACGGCGGCGAGCGTGGCGATGGCGCCGCCCTCGTCGTACGGCGGCCGGCCCTCGACGCAGCAGTACAGCAGCGCCCCCAGCGACCACAGGTCGGCGGGCGGGCCCAGCAACTCGCCGCGGGCCCGCTCCGGGGAGATGTAGGACGGGGCGCCGACGAGCATCCCGGTCGAGGTGATGGACGGGTCACCCTCCACCTTGGCGATCCCGAAGTCGGTCAGCACGACGCGGCCGTCCTCGTGCGCGACCAGAACGTTGGACGGCTTCACGTCGCGGTGCAGGATGCCGGCGCCGTGCGCGGCACGCAGCACGTCGAGAACGGCCAGGCCGATCTCCGCGACCCGGTGCGGCTCCATCGGGCCGTCGTCGCGGATGATGTCCGCGAGCGAACGGCCCTCGATCAGCTCCATCACGATCCAGGGGCGGGAGCCCTCGTCCACCACGTCGTAGACGGTGACCACGCCGGTGTTGCGGATGGTGGCGATGGCCTTGGCCTCGCGCAGGGTCCGGGTGACGAGGCGCTCGCGCTCGCCGTCGTCCACACCGGTGGGCAGGCGCAGCTCCTTGACCGCCACGGCTCGGCCCAACACCTCGTCCTGGGCCCGCCACACGGTGCCCATGCCGCCACGCCCCACGGGGTCGCCGAGCCGGTACCGGCCGGCGATCACCCGGCCGGTCTGCACGGGCTCCCAGTGCGAGGGCTCGCTGCTGCTCTCCGCGGGCAGCTCTATGAGGGGGGCGTCACCACCCAGCGACTGGTCCTCGTCGTCCGCCGGCAGTCCCGCCGCGACCGACACCCCGACGAGCGGCGCGTCACCGCCCAACGAACGGTCCTCGTCGTCGTGGTCCTCGTCACGCAGCGCCGTTATCTGCATCGTCAACGGCTCCGGCGGCCCGACCACCGCGGGCGGCGGATCCACCGGCGTGAAGTCCGCCGCCCGCAACTCCCCCATCGTCCGCGACGAAACCGGCTCCGCATCCTCCGGCTCACCAGGCGGAGCGACCTGCGACTCCGCCGGCGCAGTGTCAGCCGGCTCGGCCGGCGGGGCGTCCTGCGGCGGCAAGGCCGCCATCTGCATCGTCCCGGGCTCAGGCGAGTCGGCGTCAACCGGCTCGGCCGGCGCGGCGTCCCGCGGCTCGGCCGGCGCGGCGTCCTGCGGCGGAAGCGCCGCCATCTGCATCGTCCCGGGCTCCGCCAGGTCAGCGTCAACCGGCCCAGCCGGCGCCGCGTCCCGCGGCTCGGCCGGCACGGCGTCCTGCGGCGGAAGCGCCGCCATCTGCATCGTCCCAGGCTCCGCCAGGTCAGCGTCAACCGGCCCAGCCGGCGCAGCATCCTGCGGCTCAACCGGCACGGCATCCCGCGGCGGCAACGCCGCCATCTGCATCGTCCCAGGCTCAGGCGAGTCGGCGTCAACCGGCCCAGCCGGCGCAGCATCCCGCGGCTCAACCGGCGCGGCGTCCTGCGGCTCGGCCGGCACGGCGTCCTGCGGCGGAAGCGCCGCCATCTGCATCGTCCCGGGCTCCGCCAGGTCGGCGTCAACCGGCCCAGCCGGCGCCGCGTCCTGCGGCTCGGCCGGCACGGCGTCCTGCGGCGGAAGCGCCGCCATCTGCATCGTCCCGGGCTCCGCCGGGTCGGCGTCAACCGGTGGGAGATCCTCCGGCTCCGCCGGGGGCTCCGCGACCGGCTGCGGGGGTTCCTCGGGTGGGGTTGTGGGGGGTGCCGGGGGCATGGGAGGCATCGGGGGGACGGCGGGGGATTGGGCGGGAGGCGGGGAGGTGGCGGCCGTCGCGTACCAGGGCCTCTTCTCCGCCTCCTCCGCCGGCTCTGTGACCGGCTGGGCGGCCGGTGGCCGCTCCTGGTCCCGGTCCGCGTCCTGATCCCGCGCCGGGTCCGGCGCGGGATCGGGCGCCGCGCCCATGTTCAGCGTGCCACCGTCCGCCGGCGTGCGCTCCCGCTCCGCCGGCGCGTCAGCGCCGTCCGCGCTGTCCCCGTTGTCCTGGCCCATGCCTCGCGCCCCTCCGATTATCCCGGCCATTGTCCCCCATCTGGCCGAGATTCGATCAGATCACAGCGGCACGGTATCGGGTGCGCCCAGCCGCGCCGCGTCGGCGGTCTGGTCGTCGGGCTGGAGCTGCGACTCGCGTTCCGCCTCCACCCGCTTCCCGTAGTGCTCCACCTCGCGCTCGATCTGGGCCGCGTCCCAGCCCAGCACGCCCGCCATCAGCTCGGCGCACTCCCGCGCGCTGCGCGTCCCGCGGTCGAACGTCTCGATGGAGATCCGGGTGCGGCGGGTGAGCACGTCCTCCAGGTGTCGAGCGCCCTCGTGGGTGCAGGCGTAGACGATCTCCGCCTTGAGATAGTCGTCGGCGGCGGGCAGCGGCTGGCCGAGCTTCGGGTTGTCGGCGACCAGTTCCAGAACCTCCTCGGTCAGCGAGCCGTATCGATTCAGCAGGTGCTCGATGCGCGCCTCGTGCAGCCCGACCCGGGCGGCGATGCGCGCCCGCGCGTTCCACAGCGCGTGGAAACCCTCCGCGCCGGCCAGTCGCACCTCCTCCGTGCAGCAGGCCGCGACCCGCCGGTCCAGGCCGTGCACCGCCGCGTCCACGGCGTCCTTCGCCATCACCCGGTACGTCGTGAACTTGCCACCCGCCACCACCACGAGCCCGGGCACCGGATGCGCCACCGTGTGCTCGCGGGACAGCTTGCTCGTGGCGTCCGACTCGCCCGCCAGCAGGGGGCGCAGGCCGGCGTACACGCCCTCCACGTCGTCCCGGGTCAGTGGCACGGCGAGTACGGAGTTCACGTGTTCGAGCACATAGTCGATGTCGGCGCTGGAGGCCGCCGGATGGGCCTTGTCGAGGTCCCAGGCGGTGTCCGTGGTGCCCACGATCCAGTGGCGGCCCCAGGGGATGACGAACAGCACGCTCTTCTCGGTGCGCAGGATGAGGCCGGTCGAGGAGTGGATGCGGTCCTTGGGCACCACCAGGTGGATGCCCTTGGATGCCCGCACGTGGAACTGGCCGCGCTCGGCGATCATGCTCTGCGTGTCGTCGGTCCACACGCCGGTGGAGTTGACCACCTGCTTGGCGCGGATCTCGTAGCTGCCGTCCTGCTCCAGGTCCACCACCCGCACGCCGACGACCCGCTCGCCCTCGCGCAGGAACTCCGCGACCCGCGCGCGGTTCGCGACGTGCGCCCCGTACCCGGCGGCGGTGCGCACCAGGGTCGCGACGAAACGCGCGTCATCCACCTGGCCGTCGTAGTACTGCAGCGCGCCGACCAGCGCCTCCTTCCGCAACGCGGGCGCCACCTGCAGCGCGCGCCGGCGGCTGAGGTGGCGGTGGTGCGGCAGGCCCCTGCCGTGTCCCGAGGAGAGGGCCATCGCGTCGTAGAGCGCCACGCCGGTGCCCGCGTACCACCGCTCCCACCCACGGTGCTGGAGGGGGTAGAGGAACGGGACGGGCTTGACCAGATGCGGCGCGAGGCGGCCGAGCAGCAGGCCCCGCTCCTTGAGCGCCTCCCTGACCAGGCCGAAGTCGAGCATCTCCAGATAACGGAGCCCGCCGTGGATGAGCTTGCTCGACCGGCTCGAGGTGCCGGACGCCCAGTCCCGCGCCTCGACGAGCCCTGTGCTCAGGCCCCGGGTCACGGCGTCGAGCGCCGTGCCGGCCCCGACCACACCGGCTCCCACCACCAACACGTCGAGTTCCCGCTCCGCCATTCGGGCGAGTGCGTTGGTCCGACCGTCGGGCCCCAGTGCCGCCGTCCTCACCGCTGCCTCCCAGGCTTGCGTCGTTACCGCTCTGCTGACGTCTCGTCTCGTTCTGTCGTGCTTCGGTCGTCGTCGCGTCCTCGTTCGACCTGATCCGGCCTCATCTTGTCCTTGTCCCAACTCCTGCCCTTGATGCTCCCCCATTTCCCGCGCTTTGGCGCGATCATCGACGGGTCGGACGAACAATCCACCATATCTTTCATATATGCCCCTAAGCTGACTTGCGTTACGGACCGGCCACCCGTGCCGCTCGTCCCGCCGGAGGGAGCCCCCACCGCATGCCCGCCGATCTCGCCGTCCTCGGCCTCGAACACCTGGGACTGCCCGCCGCTCGGGCCGCCACCGCCGCCGGCATCCACACCGTGGGATTCACGCCCGACCAACGGGCCGCCGCCGACCTCAACGCGGGACGCCCGCCCGCCGAGGGCTTCCTCACCACGCCGGAGCTGCGCCGAATGCTGGCCCGTGGCTTCTCCGCGACCAGTGACCCGGCGGAGCTGGCCCGGGTGCGCACCGCGTTGATCTGCACCCCGGTGCCGGTGGACGCCGCGGGGGAACAGGACCTCCGGGGCATGACGGACGCCGCCCGGGCGCTCGCCCCGCGGCTCGGCCCGCGGGCGCTGGTGGTGCTGGAGTCCACCGTCTGCCCCGGCACCACCCGGGACGTGCTGCGCCCGATGCTGGAGGAGGGCTCGGGGCTGCGTGCCGGGCGCGACTTCCATCTGGCGAGCGCCCCCGGGCGCGCCGGGCCGGCCGGCCGCGGCGCGCGGGTCATCGGCGGCCTCACCCCCACCTGCACGGAGGCCGCCGCCGCCTTCTACGGCCGGCTGACCGACAAGGTGGTGCGGGCCAGGGGCGTGGCCGAGGCCGAGGCGGCCCAGGTGCTGCGGACGAACGCCACCCAGGTGACGACCGCCCTGGTCAACGAGATGGCGATGCTCTGCCACGACCTCGGCATCGACCTGTGGGACGTGCTGCGCTGCGCCGAGGCCCGGCCCTGGCCCTCGCCCTGGCCCTCGGGCGACGGGACCGTGCCGCGCCCCGGCCTCGGACCCGGCGGCCCCGGCGGGCCCCTGGATCCCGGCGGCCGGCTCCGCCTCGTCGGCGTGGCCAGGGACATCAACGCGCGCATGCCGGGCTACGTCACCCGGCGCTCCGCCGCCCTGCTCAACGAGTACGGCAAGTCGGCGCGCGGCGCCCACGTCCTGCTGCTCGGCGTCACGGGACAGCCCGACTCGCCCGACCAGGCGGGGTCGCCGGCCCGCGAGATCGCCGCCCGGCTGCTGGAGTTGGGCGCCCGGGTCTCCTTCCACGACCCGTACGTACCGCGTTGGCGGGTCGCCGGACGGGAGGTGCCGCCGGCCGTCGCCCTGTACGAGGCCGCGAGCACGGCCGACCTCACGCTGCTGCTCCAGCACCACAGCGTCTACGACCTGCAGGGGCTGGCCGCGAAGGCCCAGTTGCTGCTCGACACCCGAGGCGCGACCCCCGCCGGGGCCGCGCACCGCCTGTGACCGAGACGGCCGGAGGGATGCGCCGCCCGGTCCGCTGCCCGGTCCTCCGGCCTGCGGGACGCCGGGCCGGAGGACCGCAGGCCGGAGGACCGCGGGGCGGTCGCCAGGCGGCGCCATCGCGCACGCACCCCTTCGCCTGTGGTTCAGCCGAAGTTCGCCGAACGGCGCCAGTGTGTGCCCCATGACCACAGCAGAGAAACCAGACAGCGCCACGATCAGCCGCCGCACGGTCGTGCAGGCCGCGGCCGCCGGCGCCGGCATCGCGCTGGCCGGCAGCGTCGGCGTGCTGGCCACCGCGCCCGGCGCGATCGGCCGTCCCGGCCACCACGGGCTGGGCTACGGCCCGCTCGTCCCCGACCCGGAGGGCCTGCTGTCGCTCCCCGAGGGCTTCTCGTACCGGGTCATCACCCGGACCGGCGAGACGCTCCTGGAGAGCGGCGAGTCCACCCCCTCCAACCACGACGGCACCGCCACCTTCGAGGGCCCGCGCGGCTCCGACCTGCTGGTCGTCAACCACGAGCTGGGCGGCCCGCGCGACGAGTGGGACCACCCGGTGCCGCTCACCGAGGGCCTGGTGTACGACCCGGCGGCGGCCGGCGGCTGCACCGTCGTCGAGGTCGTGGACGACGGCGAGCACGTCACCGAGTGGGTCGGCATCGCCGGCACCTCCACGAACTGCGCCGGCGGCTCCACCCCCTGGGGCACGTGGCTGACCTGCGAGGAGACCGAGGACCTGGCCGGCGAGAACGGCATGACCAAGGACCACGGCTACGTCTTCGAGGTGGACCCCCACGACCGGGAGGCCTGCCGCGAGCCGCGCCCGATCAAGGCGCTCGGCCGGTTCGCCCACGAGGCGGTGGTCGTCGACTCCCGGCAGGGCCACCTCTACCTGACCGAGGACGCCTCGGAGCCGAACGGCCTGCTCTACCGCTGGGTGCCGCCGCACGGCTTCCGACACGGCCGGGGCCGGCTGCGCCACCTGTCCGACGACGCCGGCACGCTGCAGGCGTTCCGCTGCTTCGACTCCGGCGGCCGGTTCGTCGACGACCTGTCCCGCGCCACGCGGATCGGCACGGTCTACGGCGTCGACTGGGTCGAGGTGCCCGACCGGGACGCCCGCGAGACCCCGATCCGGCTGCAGTTCGGGCAGAACGAGGTCACCCGCAGCCGCAAGCTGGAAGGCATGTGGTGGGGCGACGGCGGGACCTACTTCGTCTCCTCGTACGCCCGTGACGAGAGCCCGGGCCTGCCGCACGACGGCCAGGTGTGGTTCTACGACCCCAAGCGGCGCACGGTCACCCTCAAGGTGCTGCTGGGCGTGAACGCGGATCCCTCGAAGCCCGGCGGCCTGGACGGTCCGGACAACATCACGGTGTCCCCGTACGGCGGCCTGATCATCGCCGAGGACGGCGAGGGCGTGCAGCACCTGTTCGGCGCGAACGAGGACGGCGACACGTACGCGCTGGCCCGCAACGAGCTGAACCTCGGTACCGAGGAGGAGCCGGAGTACAGCGAGTTCACGGGGGTCACCTTCTCCCCCGACGGCCGCACGCTGTACGCCAACATCCAGACGCCCGGCATCCTGCTGGCCATCACCGGCCCCTGGCGGCGGAATCGGTGAGACGCGCCGGGCAGGGCCACACCGGCCCTGCCCCGCGTCACCGGGTCAGGCTGACCGTCACCTCGACGCGCTGGAACTCCTTGAGTTCCGAGTAGCCCGTGGTGGCCATGGCGCGGCGCAGTGCGCCGAAGAAGTTCATCGAGCCGTCCGGGGTGTGCGAGGGCCCGGAGAGGATCTCCTCGGTGGTGCCGACCGTGCCCAGCCGCACCTTCTTGCCGCGCGGCAGTTCCTCGTGCACCGCCTCCATGCCCCAGTGGTGCCCGCGCCCGGGCGCGTCCGTGGCCCGGGCCAGCGGCGAGCCGATCATCACGGCGTCCGCGCCGCAGGCGATCGCCTTGGGCAGGTCGCCGGACCAGCCGACCCCGCCGTCGGCGATGACGTGCACGTACCGGCCGCCGGACTCGTCGAGGTAGTCCCGGCGGGCCGCCGCGACGTCGGCCACCGCGGTGGCCATGGGGACCTGGATGCCCAGCACGTTCCGCGTGGTGTGCGCCGCGCCGCCGCCGAAGCCGACCAGCACGCCCGCCGCGCCGGTGCGCATCAGGTGCAGGGCCGCAGTGTACGTGGCGCAGCCGCCGACGATCACCGGAACGTCCAGCTCGTAGATGAACTGCTTGAGGTTCAGCGGCTCCGCGGCGCCCGAGACGTGCTCGGCCGAGACGGTGGTGCCGCGGATGACGAAGATGTCCACGCCCGCGTCGAGCACCGCCTTGGAGAACTGCGCGGTGCGCTGCGGCGAGAGCGCGGCGGCGGTCACCACGCCGGCCTCGCGGACCTCCCTGATCCGCCGGAAGATCAGCTCCTCGCGGACCGGGGCGGCGTAGATCTCCTGGAGCCGCCGGTTGGCGTCGGACTCCGGCAGCTCGGTGATCTCGGCCAGCAGCGGCTCGGGGTCCTCGTACCGGGTCCACAGGCCCTCGAGGTTGAGCACGCCGAGGCCGCCGAACCGGCCGATGCGGATGGCCGTGGCCGGCGAGACCACCGAGTCCATCGGCGCCGCGAGGAACGGCAGCTCGAAGCGGTAGGCGTCGATCTGCCAGGCGATCGAGACCTCCTTCGGGTCCCTGGTGCGGCGGCTGGGCACCACGGCGATGTCGTCGAAGGCATACGCCTGGCGCCCGCGCTTGCCGCGCCCGATCTCGATCTCAGTCAACTCAGTCACCTACGCACTTTTCTCACGTGCTTACGTTCGACACTGGGCCCGCGGCCCCGGGATGCGCCAGGCGGTCAGCGCAGCGAGTAGTTCGGCGCTTCCGTGGTCATCTGGATGTCGTGCGGATGGCTCTCCTTCAGCCCCGCCGCCGTGATCCGCACGAACTTTCCGCGTTCCTTGATCTCCTCGACGGTCCGGCCGCCGAGGTAGTACATCGACTGGTGCAGGCCGCCGACGAGCTGGTGCACGACGGAGGCGAGCGGTCCGCGGTAGGCCACCTGGCCCTCGATGCCCTCCGGGATCAGCTTGTCGTCCTCGGCGATCTCGTCCTGGAAGTAACGGTCCTTCGAGTACGAGCGGCGGTCGCCACGGGACTGCATGGCGGCCAGCGAGCCCATGCCGCGGTAGGACTTGAACTGCTTGCCGTTGATGAACATCAGCTCGCCCGGCGACTCCTCGCAGCCGGCCAGCAGGCTGCCGAGCATCACCGTGTCGGCGCCGGCGACCAGGGCCTTCGCGATGTCGCCGCTGTACTGCAGGCCGCCGTCGCCGATGACCGGGATACCGGCCTCGCGGGCGGCCAGCGACGCCTCGTAGATCGCGGTGACCTGCGGCACGCCGATGCCGGCGACCACCCGGGTGGTGCAGATCGAACCGGGCCCGACGCCCACCTTGATGCCGTCGACCCCGGCGTCCACGAGCGCCTTGGCGGCGTCGCGGGTGGCGACGTTACCGGCGACGACGTCGACCCGGTCGGTGTTGGACTTGATCTTCGCGGCCATGTCGGCGACCAGCCGGGAATGGCCGTGTGCGGTGTCCACGACGATGAAGTCGGCGCCGGCCTCGATCAGCGCCTGCGCCCGGTCGTACGCCTCCCCGGCGACCCCGACCGCGGCGCCGACGATCAGCCGGCCCTCGGCGTCCTTGGCGGCGTTCGGGTACTTCTCGGCCTTGACGAAGTCCTTGACGGTGATCAGCCCGCGCAGCCGGCTCTCGGAGTCCACCAGCGGCAGCTTCTCGATCTTGTGCCGCCGCAGCAGCTCCATCGCCGCGTCGCCGGAGATGCCCACCTGGCCGGTGACCAGCGGCATCGGCGTCATGACCTCGCGCACCTGACGGCCGCGGTCCAGCTCGAACGCCATGTCGCGGTTGGTGACGATGCCGAGCAGCCGGCCGGCGGCGTCGGTGACCGGGACGCCGCTGATCCGGAACCGGCCGCAGAGCGCGTCGGCCTCCTTCAGGGTGGCGTCCGGGCGGATGGTGATCGGGTCGGTGACCATGCCCGACTCCGAGCGCTTGACCCGGTCCACCTGCGCGGCCTGCTCCTCGATCGAGAGGTTCCGGTGCAGCACGCCGGCGCCGCCCTGTCGGGCCATGGCGATCGCCATCCGCGCCTCGGTGACCCGGTCCATCGCGGCCGAGAGCAGCGGAATGTTCAACCGGACGTTGCGCGACAGCCGGGAGGAGGTGTCGATCTCACCAGGCGAGAGGTCCGCGGCGCCGGGCAGCAACAGCACATCGTCGAACGTCAGCCCGAGTGTCGCGAACTTCTCCGGCACTCCCGCCGCGTCAGCAGTCATGACAGCCCTTCCGCACTATGCCCGAACCTCGGATTCGTTCCGTGTCTCTTCCGCCCCGCCCGGGGTCTCCATGCTACGGCCACCCGAAACCCCGCCGTGCACGTGATCGCGCACGTGCGGCCGACGCGTGCGGCCGGCCGGGCCCGGCGGCGGACCGGTCCCGACGCGCGGGTCCCGACGCGCGAGTCACGACTGGCGGGTCCCGACCGGCGAGATCTCAGCGGCCGGCGAGGGCGCGGAGTCGGGTGAGCGCGCGGTGCTGGGCCACCCGGACCGCGCCGGGGGTCATGCCCAGCTTCTGGCCGGTCTCCTCCGCGGTCAGGCCGACCGCGACCCGCAGCAGCACCAGCTCGCGCAGGTGACGCGGCAGGTTGGCGAGCAGCTTGCGGGCCCATTCGGCGTCGCTGCTGAGCAGCGCGCGCTCCTCGGGACCCAGCGAGTCGTCCGGCCACTCCGGCATCTCGTCGGCGGGCACGGCCCAGGCGCCGGGGTGCCGCAGCGCGGCCCGTTGCAGGTCGGCGACCTTGTGCTGGGCGATGGCGACGACGAACGCGTCGAACGGCCGCCCGGTGTCGCGGTAGCGAGGCAGGGCGCAGAGCACCGCCAGGCACACCTCCTGGGCGAGGTCGTCCACGAAGTGCCTGGCCTCTCCTGGGAGGCGGGCCAGTCGCATCCGGCAGTAGCGCAGCGCCAGGGGATGCACGTGGGCCAGAAGATCGTGCGTGGCCTGCGCGTCGCCTCGAGCCGCACGATGGACGAGCGCGCCGATCACTCCGGTCTCGTCATCGCGCATCAGACCATGGTGCACCGGCGCCGTGTGGTCCGGGCCGCCGTGGGCCGAGTTGTGCACCGAAGCGTTATGTGACGGTGCGGGAGCGCTCACCGTCGCGGTCTGCGGTGCCTGATACGGCGCGTTTCGAGGCATCGTCTGCGCCCTCCCCTCACACCGAACCGGCTCGTCCCCATGGAGCGTCATCCTTCAAGGATGCGGCACGCGCGAAGCTTTTGCGGTTGCGGCCGCGATCGCGAGCGTTCTTGCAGGTCCCGGGATGGCCGGAAACCGGCCCACCGACGGTCGCGCTCCGGACTCGGCGAAGGCGGCGGTCCCAACGTCTCGGGCGGCCGGGGGCGGCTGGGCGCGGCTGCCGTACCGGCGCGAACGGGGACGTGCGCGAACGGGAGTGCCGAGGGCGGGCGCGGGGGGCGGAGCCACGCGGTCGTGGCCTCGCCCCCGCGTCACGGCCGACTCATCTCACCTGCACAGACAGCGGCCGGACCTGCGACCCCCCAGCGGACCGGTCAGCGCACCAGGCCCCAGCGGAATCCCAGGGCCACGGCGTGCGCCCGGTCCGAGGCACCGAGCTTCTTGAACAGCCGGCGGGCGTGCGTCTTCACGGTGTCCTCGGAGAGGAAGAGCTCCCGGCCGATCTCCGCGTTGGAGCGGCCGTGGCTCATGCCCTCCAGGACCTGGATCTCGCGGGCGGTCAGCGTCGGTGCGGCACCCATGTCGGACGAGCGCAGCCGGCGCGGGGCCAGCCGCCAGGTCGGGTCGGCCAGCGCCTGGGTCACGGTCGCCCGCAGCTCGGCGCGCGAGGCGTCCTTGTGCAGGTACCCGCGGGCGCCGGCGGCCACGGCGAGCGCCACGCCGTCCAGGTCCTCGGCGACCGTCAGCATGATGATGCGGGCGCCGGGATCGGCCGACAACAGCCGCCGGACGGTCTCCACACCGCCCAGGCCCGGCATCCGGACGTCCATCAGGATCAGGTCGGAGCGATCGGCGCCCCAGCGGCGGAGCACCTCCTCGCCGTTGGCCGCCGTCGTGACCCGTTCGACGCCGGGCACGGTCGCGACCGCGCGGCGGAGCGCCTCCCGAGCGAGCGGGGAATCGTCGCAGACGAGGACGGATGTCATGGCCGCCCTCCGCAGCTGATGCGCATCACTGTGAGCCTCCAGGCAGTTGTCTGTCGTCACCTGTGCGATTGACAGCCCAGACCCCCTCCCGGGGGCTGTGGTCTGCGTCAACCGTTTACGCACTCTCAACGACGGTCACCCGAAAGAGTTACGGCTACCAACCCCACAGCAGAAGCACTCTACGTGATCGGACCGACACACGACAGCGACTCTCCAGATTCCCATGTCCCGACGTTCCCAACATCCATTTCCGTACCATTTAGACCTTTTGCCCACTTCATGGTGTATGAGGCTATATTCAGCTGGTAGTCATATTTACATCCACGTAGAGCCAACGCTGAGTGTTCCGCACGCTCGCCGTCTCGATGGGACAGGACAGACTGATGGCAGATTTCTCCCGCCTACCGGGCCCGAACGCCGACCTGTGGGACTGGCAGCTGCTCGCCGCGTGCCGTGGCGTGGACAGCTCCCTGTTCTTCCATCCCGAGGGCGAGCGAGGCGCCGCCCGCAGCTCTCGCGAGGAAGCGGCGAAGGAGGTGTGCATGCGCTGCCCGGTGCGCTCCGAGTGCGCGGCGCACGCGTTGTCGGTCAGAGAGCCCTACGGCGTGTGGGGCGGGTTGACCGAGGACGAGCGCGAGGAACTGCTCGGCCGGGCCCGGCGTGACCTCGTGCGCGCCAACGCCCACCAGCCCGGCGCCGCCGGCTAGCCGGTCCGCCCACTACCGTCTGGCGTATGACAACTGCATTGGTGACGGGATCAACAGTCGGGATCGGCGCCGCGTTCGCCCGGCGGCTGGCCCGCGACCGCCACGATCTGGTGTTGGTCGCCCGATCCGCTGACGCACTGCGACGTCAGGCGGCGGAACTGCATGACCGGCACGGCATCGAGGCCGCCGTGCTGGTGGCCGACCTGTCCACCGACGAGGGTCTCACCGCGGTCGAGGCCCGGCTGACCGACCCCGGCCGGCCCGTGGACCTGCTGGTCAACAACGCCGGCTTCGCGCTCAAGGGCCGGTTCCCCGAGGTGCCGGTGGCCGACGAGCTGCGCATGCTGAAGGTGCACTGCGAGGCGGTGCTGCGGCTGACCCACGCGGCGGTCGGGCCGATGCGGGAGCGCGGCCGCGGTTCGGTGGTGAACGTGGCCTCGGTGGCGGCCTTCCTGCCACGCGGCACGTACGGAGCGTCCAAGGCGTGGGTGGTCCAGTTCACCGAGGGTGCGGCCCGGGACCTGGCGGGGAGCGGGGTGCGACTGCTCGCGCTGTGCCCGGGATTCGTGCGCACCGAGTTCCACCAACGCGCGGGAATGCGCACCGACAGCATCCCCGGGTGGATGTGGCTGGACGCCGACCGGGTGGTGGACGCCGGGCTCAGGGCGCTGGCCCGCCGGCGCACCGTGTGCATACCGGACGCCCGCTACAAGACGCTGATGGGCGCGGCCCGACTGGTCCCCCGGCGCGCGCTGGGTGGCCTGTCCTCCCGGGCCGGACGCCGGTACGGCCCACGGCGAGACGGATCGTCCACGTCGTGAACGGGCATATCGGTCGAATGGCGTAAAAGAACTATTCTGGAAGAGTCATACACCGCACGACTACGCCGTTCGGAGGAAGACTCGCCATGTCATTCGTTCAGGTGATCGACTGCACGACGCACCGGGTCGAGGAACTGAATCGACTCATGGACGACTGGGCCTCGCTGACCCAGGGGAAGCGGACCGCGACCCACTCGATCGTGGGGCGCGACCTGGACGACCCCGCGCACGTCGTGGAGATCGTCGAGTTCCCGTCCTACGAGGAGGCGATGCGGAACTCCAAGCTGCCGGAGACCGACCGGATCTACGAGGAGATGGTGGCGCTGTGCGACGCGCCGCCGCGCTTCACGAACCTCGACGTTTTCCGGGACGACCAGCTGAACACGTCGACCGCGCGGCGTTACTTCGAGGTGCTCGGCGGGGAGCCGCGGGCGCTCGACGCGTTGGACGACCTGGTCACCCCCGACTACCGGGCGCACGATCCGGCCAACACCGTGGACCCGCTGGACCTGGCGGGATTCAAGGACGAGGCGACCATGTACATGAGCGCCTTCGCGCCCACGTTCGTCATCGAGAGCCAGATCGCCGAGGGCGACCTGGTGACGACCAGGTGGACGCTGACCGGGACGCACTCGGGCGAGTTCCAGGGGCTGGAGCCCAGCGGCCGGCGGATCACGCTGACCGGGCACACCACCCACCGGTTCCGCGAGGGGAAGATCGCGGAGTCCTACTGGAACTGGGACAACTACGGCCTGCTGGAGCAGTTGGGGCTGATCGCCGTGTGACCGGACAGCCGGCGACGGCCACCGACACGACGGCGATCGACACGCAAGGGGCCCGCCCCGCCGGATGGCGGAACGGGCCCCTCGGAGTCCGCGTCTCGCGCCGCCGCGCCGCGCGGCGCGTCGGCGCGCGGGTCAGTGCGCGTGGCCGTGGCCGCCCGCGGCCTGCTCCGGCTCCTCTTCCTTCTTCTCCACCACCAGGGTCTCGGTGGTGAGCAGCAGGGAGGCGATGGAGGCGGCGTTCTCCAGCGCGGAACGGGTGACCTTGACCGGGTCGATGACGCCGTCCTTCACCAGGTCGCCGTAGGTGCCGGTGGCGGCGTTGAAGCCCTCGCCCTTGTCCAGCTCGGCCACCTTCGAGGTGATGACGTAGCCCTCGAGGCCCGCGTTCTCGGCGATCCAGCGCAGCGGCTCGACCGCGGCGCGGCGCACGATCGCCACGCCCGTGGCCTCGTCGCCGGTCTTGCCGAGGTCGTCCGCGAGCACCCGGGCGGAGTGCACCAGGGAGGCGCCGCCGCCGGGGACGATGCCCTCCTCCACCGCGGCGCGGGTCGCCGAGATGGCGTCCTCGAGGCGGTGCTTCTTCTCCTTCAGCTCCACCTCGGTGGCGGCGCCGACCCGGATCACGCACACGCCGCCGGCCAGCTTCGCGAGGCGCTCCTGGAGCTTCTCGCGGTCCCAGTCGGAGTCGGTGGCCTCGATCTCGGCCTTGATCTGCGCCACCCGGCCCTGGATGTCCTCGCTCTTGCCGGCGCCGTCGACGATGGTGGTGTCGTCCTTGGTGATGGTCACGCGGCGGGCGGTGCCCAGCACCTCCAGGCCGACCTGGTCGAGCTTGAGGCCGACCTCCTCGGAGATCACGGTGCCGCCGGTCAGGGTGGCCATGTCACCGAGCATCGCCTTGCGGCGGTCGCCGAAGCCGGGGGCCTTGACGGCGGCGGAGTTGAACGTGCCGCGGATCTTGTTGACGACCAGGGTGGAGAGCGCCTCGCCCTCGACGTCCTCGGCGATGATCAGCAGCGGCTTCGAGGAGCCGGACTGCATGATCTTCTCCAGCAGCGGCAGCAGGTCCTGGATGGACGAGATCTTGCCCTGGTGGATGAGGATGTAGGGGTCCTCGAGGACGGCCTCCATGCGCTCCTGGTCGGTGACCATGTAGGGCGAGAGGTACCCCTTGTCGAAGGCCATGCCCTCGGTGAAGTCGAGCTCGAGGCCGAAGGTCTGGGCCTCCTCGACGGTGATCACACCGTCCTTGCCGACCTTGTCCATGGCCTCGGCGATCAGCTCGCCGACCTGCTTGTCCTGGGCGGACAGCGCGGCGACGGCGGCGATGTCCTCCTTGGAGTCGATCGGCCGGGCGCTGCCGCGCAGGTCCTCGGCCATGGCCGCGACCGCGGCGTCGATGCCCCGCTTCAGGCCGGAGGGGGAGGCGCCGGCGGCGACGTTCCGCAGGCCCTCGCGGACCAGCGCCTGAGCCAGCACGGTGGCGGTGGTGGTGCCGTCGCCCGCGATGTCGTTGGTCTTGGTCGCCACCTCCTTGACCAGCTGGGCGCCCAGGTTCTCGTACGGGTCCTCCGCCTCGACCTCGCGGGCGATGGTGACACCGTCGTTGGTGATGGTGGGCGCGCCGAACTTCTTGTCGATGACCACGTTGCGGCCGCGCGGGCCGATGGTCACCTTGACCGCGTCGGCGAGCTGGTTGACGCCACGCTCGAGGGCGCGCCGCGCGTCCTCGTCGAATTTCAGGATCTTCGCCATGGGTTTGCGTGTCCTCTTCCGCAATGAGTGCCGCAATGAGCCGCGCCCCGGCCCCGGGTATCCGTGGGGTCCCGGGGCGCGGTTCGGGTCTCGCCTGCTTCTGCTTGTTCCGTGCTCGCTGGTCGAACTGCCGAGCGAACTACTTCTCGATGATCGCGAGCACGTCGCGAGCCGAGAGAACGAGGTACTCCTCGTTGTTGTACTTCACCTCGGTGCCGCCGTACTTGC
Source organism: Streptomyces sp. B6B3 (assembly GCF_039871525.1). Taxonomy (NCBI): domain Bacteria; kingdom Bacillati; phylum Actinomycetota; class Actinomycetes; order Kitasatosporales; family Streptomycetaceae; genus Streptomyces; species Streptomyces sp. B6B3. The sequence continues at coordinate 108,899 of NZ_JBDPLU010000020.1, forward strand.
TGTACAGCACGATGTCGCCGACCTTCACGTCGAGCGGAAGACGGTTGCCGTCCTCGAAGCGGCCCGGGCCCACGGCCAGGACGGTGCCCTCCTGGGGCTTCTCCTTAGCGGTGTCCGGGATGACCAGGCCGGAGGCCGTGGTCTGCTCGGCGTCAAGCGGCTGGACCACGATGCGGTCCTCAAGAGGCTTGATGGCAACCTTGGAACTGGCGGTCGTCACGATCCGACCTCCCCCTTCGGAGATCTCACGGGGTCAATGTGTCTGGATGAATGGCGACCTGGTGGACCCGTCGTCGCGGGTGCCGGATCCGCCCGTCGCGCGTTGCTGGCACTCACCTGTGGAGAGTGCCAGCGTCGAGACTATGCCGCGGTTAGCACTCAGTCAACCAGAGTGCCAACTGGCCGGCGCGGCGTGGTGGTGCGGGCGTGGCGCGGCCGGCAGGGCGCGCGCCGGGCGTGCGGGCACGACCTCGGGCGCGACCTCGCGTGGAACCCCGGGCAGAGCCGAGGCGTGTCGCCTCACACGTAGTCTTCCAGGCGGGCGATGGCGAACCCCTGTTCGGTGACCTCGTCCACGATCCGGCGCAGCATGTCCACCATGTCCCCCGACGCGTCGCCCGCCCAGTCGCCCTCGCCCCGGAAGTGGCTGAGGATGATGTCCCCCGGATGGAACCTGCCGTCGGGGCGGGCCCATTCGACGCGGTCGGAGAACGCCTCCTGCGTCCACAGCGGCACACCGTCCACCCCGCAGGCCGCGGCCGCGCGGAGCGTGTCGGCGTCATAGGCGCCGTAGGGCGGCCGGAAGAGGGTGGGGCGCTCGCCGAACTCCCGCACCAGCACCTCCTGCTGGCGGCAGATCTCGGCACGCTGCTCGGCGTAGGACAGCAGGGGCATCTCCGGGTGGCCGACGGTGTGGTTCTGGATCGCCACGCCCTGCTCGTACGCCTCCCGGAAGTAGTCGTACCCGCCGTCGACCAGCCGGTCGGCGAGGAACGCGGTGAACGGGATCTCCAGCTCCCGCAGCATGTCCGGGACACGCGGGTCGTGTTCGGAGCCGTCGTCGATGGTGAGGAAGACGACCCGGTCCTCGGTGGGCACGCTGACGAACACCGGCGGGAGACCACCCGCGCCCACCAGGGGCACCCGCTCGTCCGGCCCGGGAGGCGCGGGCGGACGCAGCGGCACCAGGTCCAGGCCCCAACGGCGCGCGACGTCGGCACGGCTCGTCCCGGCCGTCGGAGCCCGGGCTCCCGACCGTCCGGGTTTCGCGGCGCCGGGAGCGTCCGCGCCCTCGGACGGAGGCGGCTCACCGGGCCGCGGGGGCGCGGGGTCGGGGTCGGCGCCCGGGCGGGCCGGTGCCGTGCAGGCCAGGGCCAGCAGCGCCAGGGCGAGCGCGCAGCACGTCCGTGGCAATTTTCCTACTTGTAGGAAAATCCTCATAATTCGGGAGGGTGTCAGCCGCCGGGCCGCCGCCGCGCGCACCGACCCGGAGCGTCCGGCGAGAATGACCCGTGTGGCCGCATCCTCCTCGTCGTCTCCCTCCCCACCCTCCTCCCCGTCCCCGTCCTCGGTGCCCCCGCTCGACGTCTTCCGGGCGCTGCTCACGGAGCCGGGCGCGGGCCTGCTGGCCGGGTTGCGGGAGCTCACTCCGGCCGAGGAGCTGACCACGGCCACCCGGCTGCGCCGCGACCATCCGGCGGAGGTGGTCTCGGCCGCCATCGGCCAGGCCCGGCTGCGGCAGCGCGCCGCGGCGAAGTTCGGCTCCGACGCCGAGCGGATGTACTTCACCGCCGACGGCGTGGAGCAGGCCACCCGCGCGCCGGTGGCCGCCTGGCGCGCGGAGAGGATCGCGGCACTCGGGGCGCGCACCGTGGCCGACCTCTGCTGCGGCATCGGCGGCGACGCCATCGCCCTGGCCAGGGCCGGGCTACGGGTGCTCGCCGTCGACCGCGACCCGTTGACCTGCGCGGTCGCCGAGGCCAACGCGGCGGCCCTGGGCCTCGCCGACCGCGTCACCGTGCGCCAGGCGGCGATCGGCGACCTTCCGGACGCGGAGCTCGCCGGCCACGACGCGGTGTTCCTCGACCCGGCGCGGCGCGGCGGCCGGGGCCGGACCTTCGATCCGGAGGCGTACTCGCCGCCGCTCTCCGAGGCCGTGCGGATCGCCGGCCTGGCCCCGCTCGCCGCGCTGAAGGTGGCGCCGGGACTGCCGCACGCCGCGATCCCGGCCGAGGCCACGGAGGCGGAATGGGTGTCGCACCGGGGCGAGGTGAAGGAGGCCGTGCTGTGGTTCGGCACCAACCCCGACCACCCGCGTCGTGCCACCGTCCTGCCCGGCCCGCACACCCTCGTCGGCGCCGGCCCGCAGGCGCCCACCGGCCCGCCGGGGCGCTACCTCCTCGAACCGGACGGCGCGGTGATCCGCGCGCACCTCGTCGCCGAACTCGCCGAGACGTTGAACGCCCGGCTCCTCGACCCGGCCATCGCCTATCTGACCACCGACGAGCCGCCGCCCCCGACGCCGTTCGCCAGGGCGTACGAGATCACCGACCGGCTCCCGTTCAACGTGAAGCGCCTCCGCGCGCTGCTGCGCGAGCGGGACGTCGGCACCGTCACCATCAAGAAGCGCGGCTCCGCCGTCACCCCGGAGGCCCTGCGCGCCAAGCTCCGCCTCGCTGGAGCGAAATCGGTCACGATCATCCTCACCCGCGTCGCCGACACCCCGACCATGCTCCTGGCCCAGCCCGTGCCGGCGTAGCCGGGCGGGGGGCCGCGGACCTTCTCAGCTGGTCAGGGCCTCCATGACGAAGGGGGTGTGCAGCGGGAGGGGGTTGGTGAGGTCGAGGGCGTTGCGGTAGAGGACGACGGTGCGGCCGGTGTCGGTGCGGAGCGCGACGCAGTTGAAGCCGGCGGTGGCGCCGGTGTGGCCGTAGGCGTGGTGGCCGCGCGGGAGCTCCAGGCGCATCAGCCCCATGCCGTAGCCCCGGCGGTCGCCCGTGGGGTGGGTGTCGGACATGGCCCGCCAGCTGCTCTCGTCGAGCAGCCCGCCGGTCATCAGCGTGTCCAGGAAGTGAGCCACGTCGTGCGGCGTCGAGACGAGGCCGCCCGCCGCCCACGACTCGGAGGGGCTGGCGGCGGTGAGGTCCGCGTACGGCTCGCCGAGCGCGGCGCGCGCGTACCCGGTGGCGTGCGGGCCGCGCAGGTGCGGGTCGGCCTCGGGCAGGTCGGTGTCGCGCAGCCCGAGCGGATTGAGGATGCGCTCCCACAGCAGGGCGGGCAGCCGCCAACCGGTGGCCCGCTCGGCGATGAGGCCGAGCAGGACGTAGTTGGTGCTGGAGTAGGCGTGCCGGGCGTCGGGCTCCTGCCAGCCGGCGGCGCCGACGGCGTGCGTGACCAGCGATTCGGGCGTGTGGTACCGCGCGTAGACGGAGGGGTCCGGCGGATCCCCGAACAGCGCGGGGACGTAGTGCGGGATGCCCGAGCGCATGCGCAGCAGGTGCTCGACGGTGATCCGGTCCGCGCCGGGAACGATGCCGGGCAACCAGCGCTTCACGGAGTCGTCCAGCGACAGCGCGTTGTCCTCCACCAGCTTCAGCACCAAGGCCGCGACGAACGGCTTGGTCACGCTGCCCACGCGGAAGCGGTCGGCCTCCGAGATCGCTCGGGGTCGCGCGAGGTCGGCCGTGCCGGCCGCGCCCGAGAACACCTCCCGACCGTCCTGGGTGACCAGCGCGAAGAGCCCGGGCCCGTACTCCGGGACCATCGAGTCGAGGAACGCGCGCAGCGTTCGGCGCACCTCGTCCCCCGGGCTGTCCGGCCCCGCTGACTGCTCCGACTCCTGCCCCGACTCCGACCTGGTCCCCTGCTGCGGTATGTACTCCGACACGCGCTTTGCCTCCCTGCGGGCGATTGTCGATCATCGATCGCCCGCCTGGCTAGAGCTGCGACGATCACCGAAACGCAACCATCTGCCGGCCGCCCTCGGCCAGTCGGGTCCGACCAACCGGTCCCGGCCGCCTCAACCGTGCTCCATGACGACCACCGCCGTCGTGTCCGGAACCAGCGCCCGGAAGACGTGCGGGGCGTCGCCCGGATAGCTGACATAGTCGCCGGGGGCTAGCTCGGGCGGGTCGTCCGCGGGGCCGACGAGCGCGCGACCGCCGCTGAGGACGACGTGCTCGACGGTGCCGGGCTGGTGCGGCTCGGAGAGTCGCGGCTCCCCCGGCTGGGCGGTGACCCGGTAGACGTCGCGACGGGCGTGCGGCGGGCAGGCGGCGAGCAGGACCGCCGTGTAGTCCGCGTGCTCGGAGTGGGCGGCGGGGCCCTCGCCGGCGCGTATCACCCGCACGGCGGGGCGGGGCGGGTCGACGAGCCGGGCGAACGGCACCTCCAGCGCGACGCCCAGCGCCCAGAGCGTCTCGACGCTCGGATTCCCCGCGCCGGACTCCAGCTGGGAGAGCGTGGACTTGGCCAGGCCGGCGCGGCGGGCCACCTCGGTCATCGACAGGCCCGCGCGGTCGCGCTCCCGTCTGATCGCCGCGGCGATCCGCGCGGTCAGGTCGCCGGGACCGGCGGGAGCCGCGGGGTTGGGGCCGCCTGCCATCATGGCCTCCGATCGTTCGCCGTAAGAGTCCGCTCGTTCGACTTGACGAACGATGCGGGAATGGTGTCCACTATAACGGACGGATGTTCGCTGAGACGAACAGAGGCTCATGGCCGAGGAGGGAGAATCCCGTGAGGCATCTCGGCATCCTGGCGCACAGCACGGAGGGCGCGGCGCTGTCGTTCCTGACCTTCTGTCAGGAGGGCGTGCGGCGACTCGGCGGGCACGTGTATCCGGACATCACGCTGGACTACATCGCGTTCGGGCGCAGCCTGCCGGCGTGGGAGGCGGGAGACCACGCGGCGGTGCGGGCCACGCTGGCGGTGAGCGCCGAGCGGCTGGCCCGGGCCGGTGCGGACTTCTTCGTCTGCCCCGACAACACGGCGCATCTGGCGCTCGACCAGCCAGGGGACGACCTCCCGCTCCCCGGGCTGCACATAGCCGGGGTGGTCGCGGACCGGGCCGCGCTGGAGGGTCTCCGCCGGGTGGGCATCCTGGGCACCAGGTTTCTGACGGAGGCGGCCCTGAAGGAGGGGGCCCTGACGGAGGGGGCGGTGTATCCCCGGGCGCTGGGCGATCGCGGCATAGCCACGGAGGTGCCGACGGCCGCCGACCGGGAGCTGGTGCACCGGGTCATCATGGACGAGCTGGTCAACGGCGTGTTCACCGAGGAGTCGCGCGCGGCGTTCGTGGGCGTGATCGAGCGACTGGCGGCCCGAGGGTGCGACGCGGTGGCGCTGGTGTGCACGGAGATACCCCTCCTGGTGACGCCGAAGGTGTCACCGCTGCCGGTCCTGGACTCCACCCGGCTCCAGGCCCGCGCCGCCCTGGCCACGGCCCTCGGCGACGAGCCACTCCCCACCTGGCGCGGCGGCCCGGTGGCCACGCCCGCCCGCTAGATCGGGGCGGGGACGGGCTGGACCAGGGCGCCTTATCCAGGGCGGCCAGCCCAGGGCAGACGTCCCAGGTGAGCCGGCCCAGGGCGGCTTATCCAGGGCTGCCAGCCCAGGTGAGCCAGCCCAGGGTGGCTAGTCCAGGGCGGCCGACAGCTTCTGGCGGTGGGCGGCGACCCAGTCGTGCGCCGCGCGGACGCTGCGGGAGGCACCGATGTCGCGCAGCCGGACCATAGCCGGCTCCCCGCGCTCGGCGGCCGCCTCGATGCCGCGCCAGCAGCGGTCCTGCCACCACAGGATCACGTCGACGATGCCACGCCGACGCTCGTCGTCCAGGGCGCCGTAGGCGTCGCAGAGCAGCCGGATCCGGCGGGCGGCGTCGGGCACGTCGGTCACGTCCGGCCCGAGGTCGAGGTACTGCCAGCAGACGTGGGCCACGTCGTGGGCTCGGTCGCCGGGGGCCGCGATGTCCCAGTCGATGAAGGCCACCGGGTACCAGCGGCCGTCGCCTCCGGCATAGACGGTGTTCCTGGGCGACAGGTCGTTGTGGCAGACGACCTCGTGGTCGCCGGCGAGCTCGGAGCGGCTGGTGAGATCGTGGAACTCGCGGACCAGTTCGGCCACCCGCACGAGGCTCTCGTCGGAGCGCACGCCGGCCCGCAGGTCGTCCCGCCAGGGCACGTGGCCGTCGACGTAGTCGAGGATCTCCCGTCCCTCCTCGTCGACCCCCCGGAAGCGCGGGGCGCCGGCCCAGCCGTGCCGTTCGAACAGCGCGAGCAGTTCGCGAACGAAGGGGGCGCCCTCCGGAGGGGGACGGCGCACCGTGTCGCCCACCCGCACCACCTGGTTGACGAAGCCACCGGGCAGCGGCCGCCGCGGGACGACCGAGGTGGCGTCGGTCGGATCGCCTCGTTCGGCGGGCGGTGTCTCCGCATGGTCGGCCACGGCCATCCACCCTAACGCCGGCGGCGACGCGGTCGCCCGGGGTGGACCGGTCACCGGAAATGTTCTGTTCCCGTCACGCTTGCCCGCGGCACGGGCCGCACCGGATGCAACTGTGGTTGAGTGCCGACGTCAACAGGCAATGCGACGCGACATATTGCGGAAGCGGCCGGGGGATACGGGGGACGGCATGGCGAGGCGACGATTCTCGACACTGACGGCGGCCATGCTGGTGGCACTGCTCGTCGCGAGCGGCTGCACCGGCGAAGGCGGAGACGAGGGGGGCAGCGCGACCGATCGGACCGACGGCCCCACCGTGGAGCCGCTCTGGAGCACTCCGCTGGCCGACGGCGACGACGTCGACGGTCTGAGCCACCTTGTCCAGACACCGCAGGCCTGGGTGACGACGGACACCGTGGTCTTCCCCGACGGGGAGACGATGCGGGGAGTCGACGTGCGGTCCGGCGCCGAACGATGGCGAGTTCAGCCCCCTGAAGGCACCGACCAGGTGTGCGCGTACTCGGAGCGCGTCAACGAGACGGACGTCGGCGCGGTTCTCTTCGGAAAGGGGTTCGGCAGCGGTGAGGACAGTGGCGTCACGTGCGGCACCGTCGCGGCCCTGGACGCCGACAGCGGAGACCTGCTGTGGCAGGACGACGTGTCCGCCGAATTCGACAACGGGTACTCGCACGAGGGCGACGCGGTCAGCGTCGGCGAGGAGGTGCTCACCTTCGTCGCGTTCTGTGGGGAGGTGGTCCGCTTCGACCTGCAGAGCGGCGAGAGACTGCCGACCATGCTGTCGGCCGACGTGCAGTGCACCCACGAAGTCGCCCACAACGGCCAGTTCGTCGCGGTGAAGAACGACCCTGACGGACGGATCCAGGAGTTGCCCGAGCGTGCCCGGGAACTGGGCTGGATCCCGGAGTACGACAGCGGCGTAGGTCTTGCCGTGTACGACTCGGAGAGCGGCGAGCAGTTGCTCCGCCAGGAGATCGGCACTTACGACGACGTGCACCGGATCGTCTCCAACGACCCGCTCATCCTGGACCTCACCGTGGACGACAACCGGATCCTGCAGGTCTTCGACGACGCGGGAGAACCCACCCACCAGCTGGGCGACGGGGGGTTCCCCGAGACCCTGTCCCCTCGGGGCGACCTGGTGCGGTTGGACGAGGGGGTGGCGCTCATCCAGCATGCGGGGGACCCGGAGCTGCACGCCTACGACGTGGCGACGGGCGAGGAGCTCTGGGCTCGCCAGTGGAACGAGGGGGGCACGCCGATAGGGATCAGGGACGGAAGGGTCCTGGCGATCGGCGTCGAGGCCGGCTTGCCAGCGACTGTGGACCCCCATCTGTGGGCCTGGGACCTGCGTGACGCAACGGGGCGGACCGATCTGGGCCCTTTCCGATCCGCGTCGGACAGGATCGTTGGGCTCTTCTCGGTCGCCTGGGACGAGGAGCGAATGTACCTCGTGCACTCCCAGGCGGAGGAGATCGTCGCGTACCCGCTGCCGGACTGATCGGGCGGGGCGCCGGCCCGGGCACGGACGCCCCGGAATGTTCGGATTTGGTCACGCCTGGTCGCGACCGGGGGTCGTCCCGGGCGGGCCTGTGGTTGAGTGCGGTTCCGTACCGTCGAACACGCCCCGCGGCGTGAGGAGTTGCGGGGCGACGAAGGGGGACGAGATGGTCAGGCGAATCTCTGTGATGGTGGGCGCCATGCTGCTGGCGCTGCTCGGCGCGAGCGGCTCCGCCGCCGCCCTGCAGCCGCTCAACGGCGGCGAACCGTCGGGCTGGCTCCCCGACTACCCCCTCAGCATCGGCCCGGCCCCGCACGACTGACCGGACCGGGAGGTCACTCGGGACGGGGCGTGGACCTCGCGGCGGCCGCGTGCGGCGCCCTCCAGGTCAGTCCTCCGGCACCTGGGTGAAGTGCCAGCGGTGGACGGGGCGGTGTAGGAGGTCGGGGGGTGGGTCGAGGAGTTCGGACGGGGGGTGGGTGTCCGGGCTGGGCCACCACGTGATGACCAGGACCCGGTCCGGGTCCGCCGCGAACGTCTCGCGGCGGGCCGGCGCCGGGTCCAGGGTCTGGGCGCGGGCCCAGGCGAGGAGGTCGGCGCCGCGTCCGGACGCGGCCCGTGCCTCCCACATCAGCGCGATCGTCGTCATCGGTGGGCGCGACCCCCGGCCGGGTAGAGGTTGTCGCCCGCGATCTCGTGCGAGTGCGAGTGGGCGTGGGAGTGGGCGTCGGCGTGCCCGTGCGACTGCCCCGGCACGTGTGGCTCCGTCACCGGCAGGGAGGAGTCGGCCGGCAGGCCGAGGTCGGAGACCGGCCGGCCGCGGCTGACCATCTCGGCGCCGAGCGCGGCGACCATGGCGCCGTTGTCCGTGCAGAGCTTCGGGCGCGGAACCCGCAACGTGATGCCGGCCGCGGCGCAACGCTCCTCCGCCATCACGCGGAGCCGGGAGTTGGCGGCCACGCCGCCGCCGATCATCAGATGGTCCACGCCCTGGTCCCGGCAGGCCCGGATCGCCTTCCGGGTGAGCACGTCGGTGACCGCCTCCTGGAACGACGCGGCCACGTCCGCCACCGGCACCGGCTCGCCGGCCGCCCGGCGCGCCTCGACCCACCGCGCCACCGCGGTCTTCAGCCCGGAGAAGGAGAAGTCGTACGCCGCGTCGCGCGGGCCGGTCAGCCCACGCGGGAAGCGGATCGCGGCCGGGTCGCCCTCGCGGGCCCTGCGGTCGATCACCGGCCCGCCGGGGAAGCCGAGCCCCAGCACCCTGGCCACCTTGTCGAACGCCTCCCCCGCGGCGTCGTCGATGGTCGCGCCCAGCGGCCGGACGTCCGCGGTGATGTCCGGCGCGAGCAGCAACGAGGAATGTCCGCCCGACACCAGCAGCGCCATCGTCGGCTCGGGCAGCGGCCCGTGTTCCAGCTGGTCGACGCAGATATGCGAGGCCAGGTGGTTGACGCCGTACAGGGGCTTGCCGAGCGCGTACGCGTACGCCTTCGCCGCCGCCACGCCGACCAGCAGCGCGCCGGCCAGCCCGGGGCCAGCGGTGACCGCGATGCCGTCCAGGTCGGTCGGCGCGACGCCGGCCTCCTTCAGCGCTCGTTCGATGGTGGGGACCATCGCCTCCAGATGCGCGCGGCTGGCGATCTCGGGCACCACGCCGCCGTACCTGGCGTGGTCGTCGACGCTGGAGGCGATGGCGTCCGCGAGCAGCGTGTGCCCGCGGACGATGCCCACGCCGGTCTCGTCGCAGGAGGTCTCGATGCCGAGGACGAGCGGTTCGTCAGCCATGCTTCCCTGCTTCTTCAGGACCTACTGGGTTTTCCGGTTGCTCCGGGCCCTCCCGGGCCACCTGCGTGCCCGCCGTGGCGGGAGCCGCCGCGTGGTCGCGGCGCATGACCAGCGCGTCGTGGCCGCCGGGCTGGTAGTAGCCGCGCCGGATGCCGACCGGCCGGAAGCCGAACCGGGTGTACAGCCGCTGTGCGCGCTCGTTGTCCGTGCGCACCTCGAGGAACACCTCGCCGCAGCCGAAGCCGGTCGCGGCGTCGAGCAGCGCGCCCAGCATCCGCGCCCCGAGCCCGCGGCCCTGCCAGGCCGGGGTGACGGCGATCGTCTGGACGTCGCCGGGTCCGCCGGTGCCGGGCGCCGCGGCCAGCCCGGCGTAGCCCACCAGCTCCCCCGCGTCGCCGGCGTCGCCGGCACCCGCGGCTCCGGGCGCGGTCTCCGCCACGACGTAGTGGCGACTGCGGCCCGCCCCCCGGGCCCGGGCCAGCTCGGACCAGAACATGCCGGGCGTCCAGGCGTCCTCGGGGAACAGCTCGCGCTCCAGCGCCAGCACCGCCTCCAGGTCCCACCACCGCATCTCGCGCAGCGCGACCGCCGCGCCCCGCTCGGCCCGCAGCCCGGTCATGCGCGGGTGACCGCCTTGTAGCCGGCCGGCACCCGGGCGTCGGGGCGGCGCAGGTACTGCGGCCGCGGCGCGGGTAGCTCCTCGCCCGCGGCCAGCCGCTCGGCCGCCAGCGCCGCCAGCGCGGCGGCGGAGGCGTGCGCCGGGAGCTCGCCGCGCGCGCCGGTGAAGATCTCCGGGTACAGCAACGCGCCGGCGCCGACCGCCGGCAGCTCCGCGACCTCGCGCGGCAGGTCGGCGGGCCGGTCCACGGCCGGTCCCGACACCCGGGTCCGCCTGTCGGCGTAGCGCGCCCAGTAGACCTCCTTGCGGCGGGCGTCGGTCGCCACCACGAACGGGCCCGCCAGATCGCCGGCGGAGTCGCCGGCGGCGGCAGAGGCGGCGGCGAACGCGATGCCGTCCAGGGTGCACAGGCCGTACACCGGGATGCCGCGGGCGGCGCCGAACGCGGCGGCGGTGACGAGGCCCACCCGCAGCCCGGTGTACGGCCCGGGTCCGGTGCCGACGACCAGGCCCGTCACCTCGTCCAGCTCGCGCCCGGCCTCGCCCAGCACCCGGTCCACGGCGGGCAGCAGCAGCTCCCCGTGCCGCCGGGCGTCGACCTGTGCGGCGGCGGCGAGCAGGCGCGGGGCGGGCGCGTCCGAGGCGCCGGCGTCGTCGCCGTGGAGCGCGACGGTGACGGCCGGGGTGGCGGTGTCCATGGCGAGCAGCAGCACGCCAGCAAGCCTACGGCTCCGCCGCTCCCCCTCGGCCCGCCAGCCTCCTGATAGCGTCGCGAGGATGACGGGGCGATCAACAGCGGATCGTCCCCCGGCGAAAGGCGGCAGCGGGATCGTGTCTCGCCATTCCTCCGGACCCCGGCCGGGAACGTGGGTCACCCTGCTCACCGTCGTGGCCCTGGGCGTCGTCTCCTTCTTCGCCTACCAGGCATCGGCCGCGAAGGACGAGAACCCGCTGGCCGGCCCCTCGGGCGAGGAGACGACCGGACCGTCGGAGGGCGGCACGGACGACGAGACGGGGGCGGCGCAGGACGGCGGCCAGGACACCGGCGCCGCGCATCCGCTGCCCGCCGAATCCGGGCAGGGCCGGCGGATCGTCTACTCGGTGGAGCAGCAGCGGGTGTGGCTCGTCGAGATCAGCGAGGACGGCACGGGCGAGGTCGTCAGCCAGACCCACGAGGTGTACCCCAGCTCGGTCGATCCGCCCGCCGGTGAGTACCAGATCAGCAGCCGCACCCCCGAGCTGACCGGCTCGGACGGCGTCCCGGTCGAACACATCCTGATCTTCCACGTCGCGGCCGACGGCATCGTCTTCGGCTTCTCGTCGGCGCTCGACGGTTCGACGCCCGACCCGGACGGCACGCAGCGCACCGGCGGGGTCCGGCAGGACCGGGAGGACGGCGACGCGATGTGGCTGTTCGCCGAGGTCGGGACGCCGGTCGTGGTGGTCTCCTCACCGGCCGCCTAGCCGGCTAGCCCGTCTTGCCACCGGCGCCACCCCGGCCCGCGAGGGCGGCGAGGTCCGTGCCGTCCCAGCGGGGGCCGACGCCGGTCACGATCACCGTGCGCTCCTCGTCGCCCGCGCCGCCCTCGTCCGCGCCGTCCCCCAGCTCGGGCTCGCCGGCCGGGCGGCGCAGCGTCAGGTGCAGGCGGTCCTCCGCGAGGTCCTCGACCCGGCCCTCGCCCCATTCGACGACCACCACCGAGTCGCCCAGCGCCGCGTCCAGGTCGAGGTCCTCCAGCTCGTCCAGGCCGCCGCCCAGTCGGTACGCGTCGGCGTGCACCAGGGCGGGCCCCTCGCCGAGCGGCGGATGCACCCGGGCGATGACGAACGTCGGCGAGGTCACCTGGCCGCGCACCCCGAGCCCCTCGCCGATGCCGCGGGTCAGCGTCGTCTTGCCGGCGCCCAGCTCGCCGGTCAGCACGACCAGGTCACCGGGGCGCAGCAGCGCGGCGAGCGCCCGCCCCAGCTCCCGCATGCGGTCGGGGTCGGGCACCGTGACGGTGGTCTCGGAGATCACGTCGGACGGCTGGTTCATGATTCCAGGATGCTACGCGCCACGAGCTCGCCGAGCCGCTCGTTGACCGTGTCCGGGGCTTCCAGTGGCACCAGGTGCCCGGCGTCCGGCACCAGCACCAGCTCGGCCGTGGGCAGGGCGGCGGCGATCCGCTCGCTGTGCTCGGGCGGCGTCATCAGGTCCCGTTCGCCGGCGAGCACCAGCAGCGGCAGGTCCACGTCGAGGCCGCCGAAGACGGCCAGCGCGGCGGACTTGTCGTGCAGGCCGAAGGCCGGGTAGAACTCGGCGACCACGTCGACGGGCACCGCGTCGATCATCCGCTCGGCGAACCGGGCCACGGCGGGGTCCACGGCCCTGGTGTCGCCGAAGGCGTACCGGCGCACGATGCCCGCGTACGCGTCCCCGACCGCGCGCCGGCCGCGTTCCACCAGCGCGACCTGGGAGCTCATCACCCGCAGCACGCCGGGGAGCACCCGGCGGAGGGCCCGCGCCGCTGGGGCCGGGAAGCCGTACGTGACGTCGGCCAGCTCGCCGGCCGAGGTGGCCAGGAACGCGACACCGGCCACCCGGCGGGCCACGTACTCGGGGAACTGGTCGGCCAGCGCCATCATCGTCATGCCGCCCATGGAGTGGCCGACCAGCACCACGGGCCCGTCGGGGACGGCGGCGTGCAGCACGGCCAGCAGGTCCCGGCCGAGCTGGTCGATGCTGACCGGCTCGCGGCCGTCGGGGGTGTCCCGGCCGCGTTCGGAACGGCCGTGGCAGCGCTGGTCCCAGTACACGGCGCGGACGTTCGCCTCGCGCATGGCCGCGCGTTGGAAGTGCCAGGAGTCCTGGGCCAGGCAGTAGCCGTGGCTGAACACCACGGTCGGCCCGCCGCCGTCGTCGGCGTTCCCCGGGCCCTCGCCCGCGCCGTCGTCCGTCGGCTCGTCGATCTCGTAGTACAGCTCGGTGCCGTCGTCCGCGAACGCCGTGCCCGGCGTGCCGCGCAGCGTGCCGAACGGGGCCGAGGCGTCCAGCGCGAGCCGCGCCTGACGCCGTACGGAGCGGCTCACCGTGAGCCGTTCCACCGCGACGCCCGTGGCCACCACCCCGAGCGCCACGCCCGCTATCCCCGCCCGCCGCGCCCAGCTCACGGTCGCTCCCCCTCGTTTGGTCCCTGCACCGATACCTGCCCCGGTTCCCGTCCCGCGGGCTCGTCATCCAGGTAGACCCGGGGGACCCGGGGGCCGATGCGGGTGACGATCTCGTACCCGATGGTGCCCGAGGCACGCGCCCAGTCCTCGGCGGTCGGCTCGCCCCGGTCGCCGGGGCCGAACAGCACGGCCTCGTCGCCGGGCGCCGCCGCGTCGCCGCCCAGGTCCACCACGAACTGGTCCATCGCCACCCGCCCCGCGACGGTCCGCCACTTGCCGGCGACCAGCACCGGGCCGCCGCCCGAGGCGTGCCGCGGGATGCCGTCCGCGTATCCGGCGGGCACCAGGGCGAGCGTGGTCTCGCCCGGGGTGGTGTACCGGTGCCCGTAGCTCACGCCGTGCCCGCCGGGGACCCGCTTCACGCCGGCCAGCCGGGCGCGCAGCGTCATCACCGGACGCAGCCCGAAGTCCTGGGGGTCGCCGATCTCGGGGGAGGGCGACAGGCCGTAGATCGCGACGCCCGGCCGCACCAGGTCGTAGTGCGCGGCGGGGAGGGTGAGGGTGGCGGGCGAGTTCGCGAAGTGCCGGACCTCGGGGTCGAGTCCGGCCCGCGCGGCGACGGCGAGGGCCTCGGTGAACGCCGCCTGCTGCGCGGCGATCGAGGGGTGCCCCGGCTCGTCGGCGCAGGCGAAGTGCGACCACAGGCCGGTGACGCGGACGGCGCCCTCGGCCTCGGCGGCGCGGGCGGCAGCGATCAGATCCGGCCAGTCCGCGGGCTGGCAGCCGTTCCGGCCCAGACCCGTGTCGGCCTTGAGGTGGACGCGGGCGGTCCGGCCGGCGGCGCGGGCCGCCGCGACGATCTCGGCGAGCGCCCACCGGCCGCTGGCCGAGACGTCGACGTCCGCCTCGATGGCCTGCCGCCAGGGCCCGCCGGGCTGCCACAACCAGCACAGCACGGGGCCCGTGTCGCCGTCCGCGCGCAGCGCGAGCGCCTCCTCCGCCGTCGCGGTGCCCAGCCAGGCGGCGCCCCCCTGACGGGCCGCGCGGGCGCTCTGCAGCAGCCCGTGCCCGTATCCGTCGGCCTTCACCACCGCCATCACGCCCGCTCCACCATGGGCGCGCGCCCGCAGCGCACGGACGTTGGCACGCAACGCGGCGAGGTCGATGTCGGCGCGCAGCCGCCACGACTCGGGGGCCGCGCCTGGCGGAGAATGGTCGCTCATCAGTCCCCAGTGTCGCAGGAATATCCCCACGGCTGAGCCAGACTGGGCGCATGAGGACTGCGCACCGAGCCGCCCACCGCGTCGATACCGTCCGATCCGCGGAGCGGGCGCTGATGGCGAGGCTCCCCGAGGGCACGCTGATGGCCCGGGCCGCGGCCGGCCTGGCGGCGGCCTGCGCGGGCCTGCTGGGACGCCGCCAGGGGGGCGTGTACGGGGCGCGCGTGGTGCTGCTGGTGGGCGCGGGCGACAACGGGGGCGACGCGCTCTTCGCCGGCGCACGCCTGGCCCGGCGCGGCGCCGGCGTCACGGCGGTGCTGCTCGCCCCGGACCGAGCGCACGCCGGCGGCAGCGCGGCCCTGCGCGCAGCGGGCGGCCGTTTCGTCACGGCCGCCGGTGCGGCGGGCGCCTCGGGCGATGCGGCGAGCTCCTCGGCCGGTACGGCGGGCGCCTCGGCCGAGGCCGTGGAGGCCGTGGACCGTGCGGACCTGGCGCTGGACGGCATCACCGGGCTCGGCGGTTCGGGCGGGCTGCGCCCGGTGGCCGCCGAGTTGGTGGCCCGGCTGGCCGCCAGGCGGGTGCCGGTGGTCGCCGTGGACCTGCCGAGCGGGGTGGAGGCGGACACCGGCGAGGTGCGGGGCCCGGCAGTCCGGGCCGCGCTGACCGTCACCTTCGGCACGCACAAGCCGGGCCTGCTGGTCGACCCGGCCAGGGAGCACGCGGGCGAGGTGCGCCTGGTGGACATCGGGCTGGCCCCGTACCTGCCGGACGAGCCCGCGGTCGAGGCACTGGGCGACGCACGGGTGGCGGCGCTGCTGCCGGTGCCGGGGGCGGAGAGCGACAAGTACCGGCGCGGCGTCGTCGGCGTGGCGGCGGGATCGGCGCGCTACCCCGGCGCGGCCGTCCTGGCCGTGGGCGGCGCGCTGCGCGGCGGCGCCGGCGCGGTGCGCTACGCGGGCGCGTCCGCCGGCGCGGTCATCGCCCGCTACCCGGAGACGCTGGTCTCCGAGGGCCCGCCGCACCAGGCCGGGCGGGTCCAGGCGTGGGTGGTCGGGCCCGGGCTCAGCACCGAGCCGGCGGCCGCGGAGACGGTGTCCGAGGTGCTGGACGCCGAGGTGCCGGTTCTGGTGGACGCGGACGGGCTGCGCGGCCTCGACCCGGACCGGCTGCGCGCCCGCCCGGCGCCGACCGTGCTCACCCCGCACGCGGGCGAGGCGGCGGCGCTGCTGGGCACGTCCCGCGAGCGGGTGGAGTCCGCCCGCCTGGCGGCCGTCCGGGAGCTCGCCGAACGCTACGCCGCCACGGTGCTGCTGAAGGGCTCCACGACGCTGATCGCGGCGGCCGGAGGCGCCGGCCCGGTCCGGGTCAACCTCACCGGCACCGGCTGGCTCGCGACGGCCGGCAGCGGCGACGTGCTCGCGGGCCTGACCGGCGCGCTGCTCGCGACCGGCCTCGACCCGCTGGACGCGGCGACGGCCGGCGCGCACCTGCACGGCCTCGCCGGGCGCCTCGCGCCCACCCCGGCCACCGCCTCCACGGTCTGCGAGGCCCTGGCCACGGCCTGGGACCGCCTGCGCCGCCCGCTCAGGGCTGCCGCCCAGGGGACAACGCCCGGCAGGCCCACCCCACGGCGCTGACGCCCGCGCTGAACATCCGGGAGCCCCGGCCAGCCTCGCGGGAGCCGGCGGCGGGCTCAGCCCTCGGCGCCGACGCCCGCGCCCCAGGTACGCCTGGTGTACGCCGCACACCCACGAGACTCGCGCGGCGTCGGCAGGCCCACCCCTCGGCGCCGACGCCCGCGCCCGAGGTCGGTCCCCGTGCCCGGCGGCAGGACCCGCGCTCAGCCCTCGGCGATGACGATCGCGGAAGCGATCCCCGCGTCGTGGCTCAGGGAGAGGTGCCAGCCGCGGACGCCCAGTTCCGCGGCGCGGGCCGCGACCGTGCCGCGGACCGTGAGATGGGGGCGGCCCGAGTCGGCCTGGGTCACCTCGGCGTCGGTCCAGCGCAGCCCGGGCGGCGCGCCCAGCGCCTTCGCCAGCGCCTCCTTGGCGGCGAACCGGGCCGCCAACGAGGCCACCCCGCGCCGCTCGCCGCTGGGCAGCCACAGCTCGGACTCCACGAAGAGCCGCCGCGCCAGCTCGGGCGTGCGGGTCAGCGACGCCTCGAACCGTTCGATCTCCGCGACGTCGATGCCCACCCCGACGATCACGCCCGCACCACTCCCCCCGCCAGGTCGGTGATCTCGCACCGCACCTCGTCGAACTCCCGCCGGACGTGCACCACCCGGGGATCCGCGTCGGAGCCGATCTCGACCACCTCGGGCGCGTCGGGAGCTTCGGCGGCGAAGGCGGTCCGGTCGGAGGCCAGGTACGACTCGCCGTCCCCGAGCCCCACCGCCAGCGGCAAGGCGCGGCGGGCCGCGACGACCGTGTCGGGCGCGTCGGCGTGCACCGCGAGCACCGCGAACGAGCCGCGCAGCGCGCCGCACACCTGCCGCATCGACTCGGCCAGGTCCTGGCAGGAGGAGAACGCCTCGGCCAGCAGGTGCGCCACCACCTCCGTGTCGGTCTGCGAGGCGAGCAGGTGGCCGCGCGCGGCCAGCTCGGCGCGCAGCTCGGCGTGGTTGTCGATGACGCCGTCGTGCACCACCGCCACCCGTCCCGAGTTGTCCAGCTGCGGGTGCGCGTTGACGTCCGTCGGCTCGCCGTGCGTGGCCCGCCTGATATGGCCGATGGCGGTGCCGCCGGTGGGCAGCGGGCGCCGGTGCAGCAGGCCGCGCAGGTCGGCCAGTGCGCCCGCGGTCTTCGCCGCCGCGATGCAGCCGTCCGCCAGCACCGCGACGCCGGCCGAGTCGTAACCAGGGCGCTCCAGCCGCCCGAGCCCGCCCAGCACCACGTCGAGAGCGGCCTGGGGTCCTACGTAACCGACGATCCCGCACATGCGGGCAGACTAGCCGGGGGCGGAGAATGGGCGGGTGCCCGCCTCCACCCCCTACGTCGATCTCAGCCGCGCGGAGTGGAGTGCCCTGCGCGAGCGCACGCCCCTGCCGCTCACCGCCGACGACGTGGACCGGCTGCGCGGCCTCGGCGACGTGACGGACCTGACCGAGGTGCGGGAGGTGTACCTGCCGCTGTCCCGGCTGCTCAACCTCTACGTGGCCGCCACCGACCGGTTGCGGGGCGCCGTCGGCACGTTCCTCGGCAGCCCGGAAGCGCGCCGGCGCACACCGTTCGTGATCGGGCTCGCGGGCAGCGTGGCGGTGGGCAAGTCGACGGCCGCGCGGCTGCTGCGCGAGCTGCTGGCGCGCTGGCCGGAGCATCCGCGGGTGGAGCTTGTGACGACCGACGGGTTCCTGCTGCCCAACGCGGAGCTGGAGCGGCGCGGGCTGATGCGGCGCAAGGGCTTCCCCGAGTCGTACGACCGGCGCGCGCTGGTCCGTTTCGTGGCCGACGTCAAGTCGGGCCGGGAGGAGGTGAGCGCGCCGGTCTACTCGCATCTGCGGTACGACATCGTGCCCGACGCGGAGCTGACGGTGCGCCGGCCCGACATCCTCATCGTGGAGGGCCTGAACGTCCTGCAGCAGGCCCCGTCGGGCCGGGTGGGCCTGGCCGACTACTTCGACTTCTCGCTGTACGTGGACGCGCGTCCCGCGGACATCCACCGGTGGTACGTGGAACGTTTCCGGCGGCTGCGCGACACGGCGTTCCGCGAGCCCGCATCGTACTTCCGCCGCTACACGCGGGTGCCGGAGGCGGAGGCGCTGGCGTACGCGGAGAACACCTGGCGCACCGTCAACGAACCGAACCTGCTGGAGAACATCGCCCCCACCCGCGCCCGCGCCACGCTGGTCCTGCAGAAGGACCCCGACCACGCCATCCGCCGCCTCCGCCTGCGCCGACTGTGATCGCGCCCGGGTCAACCCAGCCCGGGTCAGCCCAGCTGCGACTTCACCACGTCCGCCAGGCCCGTGGCGATCGTGTGTGCCAGAGCCTGGTCGGCGGCCTCGCCGCGCAGCCCGAACCCAGCCCGGGCCAGCCCAGCCCGGGCCAGCCCAGCCCGGGTCAGCCCAGCTGCGACTTCACCACGTCGGCCAGGCCCGTGGCGATCGTGTGGGCCAGAGCCTGGTCGGCGGCCTCGACCATGACGCGGACCAGGGGTTCCGTGCCGGAGGGGCGGAGCAGTACGCGTCCGGTCGTGCCGAGTCGGCGCTCGGCGTCGGCGACGGCCTCGGCGAGTTCGCGGCATTCGGCGACCCGGCCGCGGTCCACGTCGCGGACGTTGATCAGCACCTGCGGCAGCCGTTCCATCACGCCGGTCAGCTCGGCCAGCGGCCGCCCCGTGGCCGCCACCCGGGCGGCCAGCATCAGGCCGGTGAGCGTGCCGTCGCCGGTCGTGGCGTGGTCCAGCGCGATGACGTGGCCCGACTGCTCGCCGCCCAGCGAGTAGCCGCCGCGTTTCATCTCCTCCAGCACGTACCGGTCGCCCACGGCGGTCCGCTTCAGCAGCAGGCCCTCCCGTTCGATGGCCAGGCTCAGGCCGAGGTTGGACATCACGGTGGCGACCACGGTGTCCTGCCGCAGCGTGCCCGCCTCGCGCATCGCCAGGGCCAGCACGGCGAGGATCTGGTCGCCGTCGACCTCCCGGCCCGTGTGGTCGGCGGCCAGGCAGCGGTCCGCGTCGCCGTCCACCGCGATGCCGAGGTCGGCGCCGTTGTCCAGCACGGCCTCGCGCAGCGCGTCCAGGTGCGTCGAGCCGTAGCCGTCGTTGATGTTCAGGCCGTCGGGGTCGGCGCCGATGGTGACGATCTCGGCGCCGGCGCGGGCGAACGCCTCGGGCGCGACCCGGGACGCCGCGCCGTGCGCGGCGTCGATCACCACCCGCAGGCCGTCGAGCCGGTTCGGCAGGACGGCGACGAGGTGGGCGACGTAGGAGTCGAAGCCCTCGTGGTAGTCGGTGACCCGGCCGACGCCCGCGCCCACCGGGCGGTCCCACGGCTCGCCGGCGGCGTGCTCCTGGTAGCCGGCCTCGATGCGGTCCTCCAGCTCGTCGGCGAGCTTGTGGCCGCCGCGGGCGAAGAACTTCACGCCGTTGTCGGGCATCGGGTTGTGGGAGGCGGAGAGCATCACGCCGAAGTCGGCGCCGAGGGAGCCGGTGAGATAGGCCACCGCTGGTGTGGGCAGGACGCCCACCCGCAGCACGTCCACCCCGGCGCTGGCCAGCCCGGCGACCACGGCCGCTTCCAGGAACTCGCCGGACGCGCGCGGGTCCCGGCCCACCACGGCCATCGGCCGCGACGCGCTCGGCGCCGCGGGCGGGCTCCCCGGACCCGGCTGGTGGCCGGCCGCCGTTCCGCTCGGCTCGGCGAGCACCCTGGCCGCAGCGACCGACAGGCCGAGTGCCATCTCCGCCGTGAGCTCCGCGTTGGCGACGCCGCGCACGCCATCCGTGCCGAAGAGTCGTCCCACAGTGATCCTCCGAATGCTGTTACAAGGCGGCTCGTCGTGTTAACCGTATAAAAAGAACGTCCCGACAGCACGAAGTGCTGCCGGGACGTCGGCGAAGATCGCCTGATTGCCGGGCCGCCGCCAGAGGGGCTCCCCGACTAGCGCTTGCTGTACTGAGTGCCCTTACGCGCCTTCTTCAGACCGGCCTTCTTCCGCTCCACCGCACGGGCGTCGCGGGTCAGGAACCCGGCCTTCTTCAGCGCGCCGCGGTTGTTGTCCACGTCCGCCTCGTTGAGCGCGCGGGCCACACCGAGGCGCAGCGCCCCGGCCTGTCCCGAGATGCCGCCGCCGGCGATGCGGGCGACCACGTCGTACCGCTCGTCCAGCTCCAGCACCTTGAACGGCTCGTTGACCGACTGCTGGTGCACCTTGTTGGGGAAGTAGTTCTCCAGGGTGCGACCGTTGATCTTCCACTTCCCGCTGCCCGGGCGGATACGGACCCGGGCGATGGCGTTCTTCCGGCGGCCGGTGCCGGCGCCGGGCTGCGGGTCGCCGAAGCGCTCGGTGAGCGCCTCGCCGGAGCCCTCGAACTCCTCGGGGGTGGACTCGGTGGTGTACTCCTCGACCTCGGGGACCTCGGTGTCAAGGGATTCGTTGGTGGTCTCGGCCACGGTTCTCCTCAGAAATCTCTTCGTCTAGGGGTTGGTGGCCGGACTACTGCGCGACCTGGGTGATCTCGAACGGCACCGGCTGCTGGGCGCCGTGCGGGTGCTCGGGGCCGGCATAGACCTTGAGCTTGCCGAACATCTGGCGGCCCAGGGTGTTCTTCGGGAGCATGCCCTTGACGGCCTTCTCGACGGCCTTCTCGGGGGCGTTCTTGAGCAGGTCCTCGTAGCGGACGGACCGCAGGCCACCTGGGTATCCGGAGTGCCGGTAGGCGAGCTTCTGGGTCCGCTTGTTGCCGGTGAGGTGCACCTTGTCGGCGTTGACGATGATGACGTAGTCACCCGTGTCAACGTGCGGCGCATACACCGGCTTGTGCTTGCCCCGCAGGAGGGTGGCGACCTGGGAGGCCAGGCGGCCAAGTACCACGTCGGTGGCGTCAATGACGTGCCACTGCCGCTCGATATCGCCGGGCTTGGGGCTGTACGTACGCACGGTCGGTAGCCTTCGCTTCTTCAGTGTTGAGAGATCCTGACAAGGCCACCCGGCGATCTTGGGGACAGGCCGCACTACGGTGACGCAACCGGTGCAGGCCCCCTGGAAACCATCCTGGTGAACCGGCGCAAGGCCCCTCACGTGAGAACGAGCAAGCCATACGCATTATCGACCAAGCAGCGTACCTGCCCGTGACCGGAAGGGTCAAAACGAGCACACTCCCCCGCTCCTCCCGACCCTCCTCCCGACGCTCCTCCGGACCCTCCTCCGGACTCCGCGCGTCCTCCCGTGCGCGCCCTCCCGCGCCCCGCACGGCCCGGCCCGCCCGACCGGGGCACTCGGGCGTGTCGGTTCCCCGTTAAGCTCGCCCCATGAGCTATGGGCAGGGGGGACCCGTCTGGACTCCAGGGGGTCCACCGCAGACACCTGACTGGAGCGCCCTGGCGGCCGACGCGGAGCGCCGGCGCCACCGGCGGCGTTGGTGGGGCATCGGGGGCGGGGTGTTGGCCGCCGCGGTGATCGGCACCGTCGTCGCGCTCGCCATCGTGAACCAGAGCGACGACGACGGCGGCTCGACCACCACTCTGCCCGACCCGAAGGACCTGCCCCCGGACACCAGCCGTCCCGAGCCGACCTTCGAGGAGACGACGCTCCCGCCGCTGCCCGAGCCGGAGGACTTCATCTCCGATCCGGACAAGGACATCGCGCCCTTCTCGGCGGACGACTTCTTCGCCGGTGACGTGATGGAGATCGAGGGCCGCACGTACCAGGAGGTCATCACCCGCGGCAGCCGGGACTGCGCCTCCGGGGTCACCCAGGACCTCGGCGCCGTGCTGACGGACAACGACTGCGCGGAGCTGCTGCGCGCCACGTACACGGGCGACGGCGTCGCCGTCACGGTCGGCGTGGCGCAGTTCCCGACCGAGGAGGCGGCCCGCGCCGCCCGGAACGACGCGGTGGCCAACCTGCTGCCGCTGACCGCGGGCGACGCGCCCGACTTCTGCCAGCTCGGCGGCTGCCGCACCACGACCAACCAGGTCGGCCGCTACGCGTACTTCACCATCGCGGGCAACAGCGACGGCTCCCCCGACGAGGGCGACGGCACCCCGGCCCAGCAGGCATCCCTGGACGGAAACGATCACGCGTTCGAGTGCATCATCCAGCGCGGCGAGGCCCAGGCGTCCGCCTCGGCCAGCGCGCTGGTGGAGGAGCGCGAGAACGGCGACGGCTAGGACGAGCGGGATCCCGGGCCGGCCGACGAGACCGCCGCCCGGGCCGGGCAATGTCATGTCTTGGCATCAGTCCCGTCGCCCAGGGTGGCGTTCCCGTGCTTATCGGACAGGATGCCCGGCAACGTCGATGTGACCCTCTCGCGTGTACCCGACAACGGCCGCGCGAGCCGGCGCACCGCCGTCGAGGCACTCCGTGGAGGGAAGTTCGATGAGTCACCAACCGCCGGGACCTTACGGCCCCCCGCCGCCCCAGGGACAGCCGCCCGGCCAGCCGGGCCCCTACGGTGGCCAGCAGCAGCCGCCGGGCCCTGGACCGACGCCGGGGCAGCCGCCCGGCTACGCCTACCCACCACAGCAGCCCGGATACGGCCAGCAGCCGCCGGGGCAGGCCCCGGGGCAGCCGTACGGGCAGCCCGGCCAGCCGTACGGGCAGGGCCCGGGTCAGCCGTACGGCATGCCGCCGCAGCCCCCGCCGCCGCCCGCTGGGAAGAAGAACACCACGGTGATCGTGGTGGCCGTCGTGGCCGCGCTCGCGATCATCGGCGGCGGGGTGTTCTTCCTGACCAGCGGCGGAGGCGACGAGAGCGGCCCCGGCAGCGATCCCGACACCCGGTACGAGATCGCGTTCCCCAAGCGCAGCGGGGAGCTGGTGCGCGTCGAGACGATGAACGAGTCGGTGTTCAGCGACGAGGGCCTGGAGCAGATCGGCGCGCAGGACATGCGTCCAACGTCCAGCAGGTACATCAGCGGCCTGACCGAGCGGGAGTACGACGAGCTGGAGTCGCCCGAGGGTCTGAACGGCCGGCCGGCCACGTCCATCCTGGCGACCGCCCTGTCGGGAGAGGTCGAGGACCCGGCGAAGGCCGTGGACGACACGTTCGCCCTGCTTGCCGACGAGTGGTCGGGCGAGATGGTGGGCGAGCCCCAGGAGGTGAACCCGGACGGCCTCGAGGGCGACACCGTCATGAAGTGCCAGCTCGGCGAGAGCGAGGACTACTACGGCGAGACGATCCAGGTCCCGCTGTGCGTCTGGGCCGACTACAGCACCATCGGCGGCGGCCAGTTCGGCCGGGAGGACGGCGAGCGGTCCCTGGAGGTACCGATCGACGAGGCCGCCCAGACCACGGCCGACCTGCGCACCGCCGCGCTGCGCGAGGTGCCGGCCGAGGGCGGCGGCGAAGGCGACGGCGGCGCCTGAGCGCGCACCCGGTCCCGGGACCCGGGACCGGGCTCAGCCGCTCGCGCCGAGCTCGGGGCCCGGGGCGCCGCCCAGGGTCCGCAGGTTGCGTGCCTCACGGTTCCGGGCCGCGAGCTGGTCGTCCGGCGGGTAGCCGACCTCCTCCAGGGTCAGCCCGTGCGGACGCACCACCTGCACCGCCGAGTCCCGGACGCCCGCCGCCAGCACCTTCGCCGGCCAGTCGGGCGGCCGGTGCCCGTCGCCGACGAACAGCAGCGCGCCCACCAGCGAGCGCACCATGTTGTGGCAGAACGCGTCGGCCCGCACCGTGCACTCCAGGACCCCGTCCGGTCGCCGCTCCCAGCGCAGTTCGCGCAGCGCCCTGATGGTCGTCGCCCCGTCGCGCCGCTTGCAGTACGCGGCGAAGTCGTGCTCGCCGAGCAGCCCGCGCGACGCCTCGTTCATGGCCGCGAGGTCCAGCGGCCAGTTGTGCCACAGCACGTGCCCGCGCAGCAGCGGGTCGACGCCGCCCGGGTGGTCGCTGACGCGGTAGGCGTAGCGCCGCCAGATCGCCGAGAAGCGCGCGTCGAAGTCCGGCGGCGCCACCGAGACGCCCCACACCCGGACGTCCTGCGGCAGGCGCCCGGCCAGCCGGCGCGCCAGATGCTCACCGTGCGCGTCCCACACGTCGCGCGGCAGGTCCACGTGCGCCACCTGCCCGCGCGCGTGCACGCCGGCGTCCGTCCGGCCCGCGACGGTCAGCTCGTACCCCGTCTCCTGCCGGGTGACGATCCGCAGCGCCTCCTCGAGCTCCTCCTGGACGGTCCGCCGCCCCCGCTGCCGGGCCCAGCCGGAGAAGGCACTCCCGTCGTACGCCAGGTCCAGCCGCACCCGCACCGAGCCGTCCCCGCCCGGGACCCCGCCTTCCTCGCTCACGCCCCGATCTTCTCAGACAGCGACTTCCCGCAGAGCGGGGACGGCCGGCCCGGCACTCGGCCCATCGATACCGACTATCCACTGCCGTGAGAACTATGCACCGTTTTGCGAACTACCTCCGACGGAGTGACCGTGAGGGGCGGGGCACCTCGCACGGAACCTCGCACGGAACGGAGAGCGGCGATGAACCACGAGCCCATGGGAAGCAGTCCCCACGGTGACCGGCCGGAGGGCGCCGACGCGCGCTTCGGGCGCAGGACCCCGGAGTACACCGGTCGGTACGTGATCCAGCTCGACCAACGCCGACCGGAACGCGGGATGAAGGCGCTCCGCTCCGCCGTCGACACCATGCCCTTCGAGCGGGTGCGCGGCACCCAGGCCGAGCGGGCACCCGAACTCCTGGACCGACCCGACGTCTCGGTGCTGTTCGACGAGCTGGGCATCGCCGTCGTCGACGTGCCGCCGGACCGGCGGCACGCGCTGGTGACCGCGGCCGAGGCGGAGCCCACCATCGTCTCGGCGGAGCCGGAACGGAAGGTGTACGCCTCGGTGATCACCGAGGACCGGCAGTCGCTGACCGGGTTCTTCCCGACCTACCGCAGCGACGAGGAGGAGGTCGACCGGAGCATCAGGGCCCGCGGCGCCGCCGTGCTCGGCCCGGCCTGGGACGAGCTCCGCATGACCTGGGGCATCCAGGCGATCAAGGCCAACCTCTCCATGCTCACCGGCCGCGGCGTGAAGATCGCCGTCCTCGACACCGGCGTGGACACCGACCACCCCGACCTGGCCGACCGGATCAAGGCCACGGCCTCCTTCGTGCCCGGCGAGACCGTGGAGGACAGCCACGGCCACGGCACGCACTGCATCGGCACCGCGGCCGGTCCGCTGGAGCCGGAGGACGCGCCCCGTTACGGCGTGGCGGTCGAGGCGGACATGCTCTGCGGCAAGGTGCTCAACCACCGCGGGGAGGGCACGGACGGCCAGATCGTCGCGGGCCTGGCCTGGGCGATCGCCAAGGGCGCGCGGGTGATATCCCTGTCGCTCGGCTCCCCCGTCGGCCCCGGCGAACTCTTCCCGCAGACCTACGAGAACATCGCCAGGCTCGCGCTGCAGCGAGGGACGCTGATCGTCGCCGCGGCGGGCAACGAGAGCGACCGCCCGACGTTCGTGTCACCCGTCACGCGTCCCGCCAACTGCCCCTCCATCCTGGCGGTGGGCGCGCTCGGCAAGGATCTGGTCGTGGCGCCGTTCTCCTGCGCCGGGCTCAACGGTCGCGGCGGCGAGCTCAACATCGCGGCGCCGGGCGTCGACATCCTCTCGGCCGCCCCCGACGGCACCCACCAGATGCTCAGCGGCACGAGCATGGCCACGCCCCACGTGGCCGGCGTCGTGGCGCTGCTGGCCCAGGCGGACCCGAACGCCTCGGCCGAGACCCTGCGCGGCCGGCTGCTGGCCGACGCCCACCCCCTGCCGCAGGACGCCGTGGACATCGGCGAGGGCCTGCTCCAGGCGCCGTGACCGGGCCCGGGACGGCCGAACCGGAACCGGTCCGGGTCCTCGTCTCCGTTGCCCCCGGCCGGTTCGACGAGGTGGTCGCGGCGGCCCGCCGGGCCGGCCTCACGATCGTCGCCGAACACGCCATCATCGGCTCGCTGACGGGCACCATCCGGGAGCAGCAGATCCCGGTCCTGGAGTCCCTCGACGGCGTCCTCGCCGTGGACCGCGAACGCATCGTCCGGCTGCCCCCGAACGAGGGCCTGTAGTCCGGGCCGCGCGGCTCAGCCGCCTCGGGGGCGGAGGTGGTCCAGCAGGGCGTCGGGGGCGGGGTAGGGGCGTTCGGCGGGTAGCAGGCCGCGGGCCGCGGCGAGGTCCCTGTCGCGGACGTGGGCGTGGATGTTCCGGGCGAGCGCGGTGACGTCGGTGATCGAGACGATCCACTCGTCGGCGTACCGGCGGGCGGCCTCGCCGGCGAGGCCGAGCTGCAGCGAGCGGTGCGGCAACGGCCTGAGGTCCAGGTCGCGTTCGGGATCCCACTGGACGCGGGCCGGCGCCCGCCCGAGCCCCTGCCGCCAGGCGGCCTGGTCGGGATGCAGCGCGGGCTCGTAGTGGGACAGCCAGGCGTGCTCCAGGGCCCATTCGAAGCCGTCGCGGCTGATCTCGACGGCGAGGACGGTCTCCTGGTTCTCCTTCGCGCCCCAGCCACAGCGGTACATCATCCACAGGAACGACGGCTTGATCCACGTCATCCGGTCCCGCTGCCAGGCGGCCGGGAACCGCCCGTCCCGGGCCGCGGGCAGCCCGATCCGCGGCGGGTACGCCTGGTAGACGGTGATCGTCGAGTCGGTGTGCCGGCCCCGGATCTGGTACCTGGGTAACGTCATGGGACCAGGGTGGCGTCACGTGGCGGGGGACGCCATCGAATTGGGGACGGGTGAGTATCTACTAGGTACATGTACTCATCCGCACGCATGGGCGTTCCGCGAAGGTCGTCCTCATGAGTCTGTCGAGTCCGAGTCCACCGCTTCCCATGCGCCGGGGCGCCGACGCGGGGCTGGCGTTCGGCATGTTGCTCCTGGACGCGGTCGGTGTGGGGATCACGTTCCTGTTCGTCATCGGGTCCTCGCTCGACGAGGCGTTGGACCCCTCGAGCGTGCCGGACCCCGGCGAGGCGAGCGTCGGGGAGGTCGCCGCGATCGGGTTCGGGCTGGTCGCGGCCTTCGCGGTGCTGAGCTGCGTCCTGCTGCTGCGGAACCAGGCACGGATCTCCGGGACG
Source organism: Streptomyces sp. B6B3 (assembly GCF_039871525.1). NCBI lineage: Bacteria > Bacillati > Actinomycetota > Actinomycetes > Kitasatosporales > Streptomycetaceae > Streptomyces > Streptomyces sp. B6B3. Next base: position 136,353 of record NZ_JBDPLU010000020.1, read on the forward strand.
CTGCAGGGACTGGTGGCGGGCGTCGCCCTGCTCGTGGCCCTCGGCTCGCTCGTCTCCGAACGCGCCGAGGCCGGGCTCGACGAGGCTCCCTACGACTCGGAGACCTCCGACACCTACCAGGGCCCCGGCGGCCAGTGCCGCAGCGGCGGCGGCAGCGAGGAGTGCGAGGGCACGGCCGGCTGAGCGGCCGTCCGGACCGCCGGGTCCGCCGGGTCCTCCGGGTAGGCGTCAGCGCGGCTCCCGTTCCGCCGGCAGCCACAGTTCGGCGTCGGCCTCGGTGCCGTCCGACGACAGGCGGGTGCGCAGGATCCCGGGTCCTGGGCGGGTGCGGTACGGGTTGGCCGGGAACCACTGGGTGAACGCGTCCCGGTACAGGTACTGGATGGCCTCCGGCGCCGGCCCCGAGGTGGTGAAGACCGCCCAGGTGCCCGCCGGAACGGCCAGGGCGGTGGTGCCCTCGGGCGCGGCCGCGGACGTGACCACCCCGTGGTAGTAGTCGAGCTCGCTGCCCTCGGCGAAGCCCGGATCCCCATCGTCGGTGACCCCGACGATGCCCCGTGGCTCCTGGTCCGACAACCGCTCCAGGCGCTCCAACGTCCGCGGCTCGATCCCGCGCACGAAGTCGATGATCGCCTGGTTCGGTCGCGTGTGCACCAGTGGCACCCGGGCCCTGAGGCCGACGACGGTGAAGGCCGGCTTGTCCACGATGCGATAGCGCATGCTGCTGCTCCCCTCGACGGTGAGGCGGAAGGTCAACCGGGGCTGCGCGACGAGCGCCGCGCCGGTGCGGCGGGCCTCGCCGGGCCCGACGCCATGCACGGCGCGGAACGCCCGGGCGAACGCCTCGCCCGAGCCGTAGCCGTACCGCACCGCGATCTCCAGTAGCGAGTCGCGGCCGGCGAGTACCTCGGCGCCCGCGACGGTGAGCCGCCGGCGCCGGACGTACTCCGACAGCGGCATGCCCGCGAGCGCGGAGAACATCCGCCGCAGGTGGTACTCCGAGGTGACCGCGAGGCGCGCCACCTCGCCCACGTCGATCGACTGGTCGAGGTGGCCCTCGATGTGCTCCATGGCCTGGTTGAGCCGGTCCAGCACCGCCCGATTCCCTTCCTCCGGTACGACGACCACGCTAGGCAGCGCGCGGCCGCCGGACCCGACATCCCGTGCCCGATCGGGTCGGGTGCGCGCATGGTTTCGGCGGGGCGGGGCACTAGAGGGTTCTGGCGGTCAGGAAGAGGCCCCACCGGGACTCTCCTTGGAGTGTGCGTTGTTCATCCACTACCGCCCCGATCCGAGCCGCCTGGTGATCGAGCTGCACGACGTCATCGACCTCGACGAGGCCTGCGCCGTCGAGGTCTGGCTGACCGACCTGATCGCGCGCTCCCGCGCGCGGACCGTGATCATCGACGTGCACGCCCCGCTCGTCACCGCCACGGGCGTCGGCGTGCTGCTGGGCGTGCGACGGGTCGCGCGCGGGCGCGGCGTCGCCCTCGGGGTGGTGGCCCGGCAGCCCCTGGTGCGCAAGGTCTTCCGGATCGCCGGCGTCTCGCGGGTGCTGCTGGTCACCACCACGCTGTCGGGGGCCGTCGCGCTCACCCGGGGCTGCGGCCCGGCCGCGCGGGGCCCGACATGGCGGCGGCGCCGCGTGCACGCGTGAGACGGGCGCGCCGCGGCGGGCCGGCGGGCTCGGCCGTCGGTGCCCGGGGTCACGGGTGCTGAGCGCAGCACCGCAGGATCGCGGTGGCGGCGTGGCGCATGCCGCCGTGGCCGAAGTGGTCGACGAGGGCCTGGGCCTTTCCGGTGGTGGCGTCGAGGCCGGTGGTCAACGCGGCGATGCCGGCCGCGAGGCGGTCGCGCAGCGGGCCGGCGGCGGTCACCTCGCGCACCACGCGGACGAGTGCCTCGGTGACCGCCCGGTCGGAGGCCGTGTAGTCGACGGGCCGGCCGATGTCGGCCCAGTCCAGGCGCGCGTCGCAGTAGCCGTGCCGGTCGAGCAGGCGGGCCTGTTCGGGCTGGCTGGCGTTGGCGGCGGGCAGCCACAGGGTGGGCACGCCGGTGGCCGCGGCGTCGTAGATGTTGCCGAGTCCTGAGGTCATGCAGGCGTGGGCGGCGGTGCTCATCAGGTCGAGCACGGCGTCGCGGGGGTGGGATCCGACGTCCGGATCGTCCAGCGCGGCGGCGATGCCACGGCTGGTGACGACGACGAGCCGCCGGTCCGCGGGCACGGCGGCGCGGACGGCGGCCAGCAGCAGCCGCGCGTACGCCACGGCGACGTCGGGAGGCCAGAGCGGGTTGTGCAGGCCGCCCAGGTTGACCAGGACGTGCCGGCCGGGCCTCCGGTCCCGCCGGGGAGGGATCAGCGGCGGCACCACCACCGTGTGCCGCTGGAGCGCGGGATCGGCCGCCACCCGCTCGCGCACCCCGAAGAAGTCCTGGGCCAGGTAGAGCTCGGCCTCCCGGGCCACGGCGGGCACGTCGGGTCGCCAGAACCAGGTCAGCGCGTCGTAGAGCGCCACCCGGAGGCCGGCGCGCCGGGCCAGCGTGGCCATCGTGCGGTCCATGGCCGTGACGAGGAGGTCGTAGCGCGGTGCCAGGTCCGTGAGCCGGGCCAGCCGTTGGTCCTCGGACAGCCCTGTCACGTCGTGGATGTCGCGGTACGGGGGCCGGCGTTGCAGGTCGAGCGTGTGGCCGTCGCCGACGTAGTCCACGGTCGCGCAGGCCGGCGCCAGTTCCTCGGCGAGGATGGCGGCCGCGGCCGCCGGCCCGAAGCCGAAGGGTTCCGCGTTGAGCAGCAGCCGGGGGCCGGCGGGACCGGCGGGAGTGGTCACGCGCTGCCCAACGAGCCCGCGGAACCGCCGGACACGCGGCCGGGACGGCGACTACCCTGGGTGTCGTGACCGTCACGCATCCACGGGGAACGGGCGCGCGGGAGGTCGGCACGCTGCCGGTGCCGGGCGCCACGCTGCACTACGAGGTGCGCGGCGCGGGCCCACCGCTGCTGCTCATCCCCGGCGGGAACTCCGACGCGGCCGTCTTCGAGGACCTGGCCGCCGTCCTCGTCGCGGATCACCGCGTCGTCTGCTACGACCCGCGCGGCCAGTCGCGCAGCCCGCTGCAGGGGCCGCCGGACCAGCAGCGGGTCGAGGTGCACGCCGACGACGCGGGACGGCTGCTGCGCCACGTCGCGGCGGACGGCGAGCCGGCCCGGGTGCTGGGCAGCTGCGCCGGCGGGCTCGTCGCACTGGAACTGGCCGCGCGCCGGCCCGAGCTGGTGCGGGCGATGGTGGCGCACGAACCGCCCGCGCTGAGCCTGCTGCCGGCCGCGGAGGGCCATCGGGTGCTGCTCGACGAGATCCACGCGACGTTCCGGCGCGAGGGAGTGGCGCCCGCCATGGAGGCGTTGAGCGACGCCCTGTTCGGCGGCCGGCCCGCGCCGGAGTTGCCCACGGCCGGGGACAACAGCGCGTTCTTCCTCGGGCACGTCGTCCGGTCGTTCAGCGGCTTCGTGCCCGATCTGGACGCGCTGGCCGGGCTCGCGGCGTCCGGGAGCCGCGTCACGGTGGCGGCCGGCCGCGAGTCGGTCGGGCAGGACGTCCGGCGGCCGGCGGTGCTGCTCGCCGAGCGACTCGGCCTGGAGCTCGCCCTGTTCCCCGGCGGCCATGTCGGCTACGTGAACGATCCGGCCGGCTTCGCCCGCCGGCTCGGCGAGGTCTTCCGCGCCGGACCGGGGCGAGCCGGGGGCGGGTGACGGGCCGTACGCCACGGGGAACAGCGCCCCTTGCCCGCGCCCGCCCTCAGCGTCACCCGACACGCGCCGCGCGACTGCCGGTCAGCGCCCCTCGGCGTCGCGGACGGTCGCGGCGGCCCCCTATCGCCGCTCCAGCCATTCGGACTGGGCGTCGTTCAGCTGTTGGGCGAGGCTGTCGAGGAAGTCCTGGGCGGACATCTCGCCCAGCAGCACGCGCTGGAAGTCGGGTTCGGTGTCGGCCTTGGTGATGTCGTTCCAGTCGGGCAGGTAGTAGGGGAGTTGGACGATGGTGGTGTCCTCGTCGTTGAGGGCCTCCATGGCGGCGACGGTGGCGGGGTAGCCGTCGAGCCAGTCGTCGTCCGCGGCCTCGCTGTTGGCGGGGATCGAGCCGGAGGACTCCGTCCAGGCGCTGTTGGTCTCGTGCGAGGCGACGAACTCGATGAAGCGCCAGGCGGCCTCCTTGTTCTCGCTGGAGGAGAACAGCCCGATGCCGTCGACGGGGTTGGAGACGAAGGTGTGGTGGCCGCTCTCGTCGGCGGTGGGCATGGGCAGGCCGGCCACGTCGTCACCGTAGGCCGTCGACATGTCGACGTAGGAGCCGAGGTTGTGCTGGATCATGCCGACCGCGCCGCCGGTGAAGGTCGCGATCATGTTGATGGAGTCGTTGTTGAGGTCGGCCTCCGGGGTCACCGCGTCGTAGAGGTCGACGTAGCGCTCGAGGGCCTCGACGTTGGCGGGGTCGTTGACCGTGGTCTCGGTCCGCTCCTCGTTCCAGAAGTCGGTGATGCCGGACTGGGAGTACATCGCGTCGAGGGCCTGGGCGATGGAGCCGGGGCCGCCGCGGATGGTGAACCCGAACTCGCCCGCGTCGCGGTCGGTCAGCGCCTCGGCCGCGGCGTAGAAGTTCTCCCAGGTCGTCGGGGGTTCGAGGCCGGCGGCCTCGAAGAGGTCCTGGCGGTACCACAGGATGCCCTGGTTGGCCGAGAGCGGCACGGTGTACATCGTGTCGTCCTCGTTGGTGGTGGCCTGGACCGCCTCCGTGAAGGCCGGCATGAGCTGGCCGTCGAGCGGGCTGTCGGCCAGGCGGTTGTTGACCGGGTCGAGCACCCCCTGGACGGCGAGGTTGGCGAGGAAGGAGGTGGAGACCAGGCCGACGTCCGGCAGGCTGGCCCCGCCCGCCTGGACGGCGGTGTCGTACTTCGACTGGACCTCGGTGATCGGGACGCCCACGTACTTCACGTCGATGTCCGGGTTCGCGGCCTCGAAGTCCGCGATGATCCGCTCCCAGACCTCGGTGCGGGCGCCGGCGTTGTTGTCCCAGAACTCGATGGTTCCGGTGCCGTCCCCCTCGGCTCCCGCGGACGTCCCGTCATCTCCGCAGGCAGCGGTGGTGGCCAGCGTCACGGCCGCCGCGAACACCGCCGCACCGCGCGTTAACCGTCGCGTTCTCATCGGTGGCAACTCCCCTGGATGCTCGGCACACGCCCAGGCGATGACGTGGCGAATATTTATTCATCAGCACATCTTTATGACAACCTGGGAAACTAAGACCGTGGCAAGTACCTGTCAAGTCGGCGAACGGACCTGTCCGACGGGCCGGTTGAGTGAGCCGTGAGCCGAGCCGAGAGGAGCCCGTCGGGATGACGAGCACGACGCCGACGATGTCGCCGACGCACTGCGCAGCGTGGTCCAGGGCCGAGATCACCCTGACCGCCGAACACGACCACCCCGACGCCTACGCCAGCGTCGAGGTCTGGGCCGACTTCTTCCACGAGTCGGGTCTCACCCTGCGCCGCCCGGCCTTCTGGGACGGCGGCACCACCTGGCGCCTCCGCTTCGCGTCCCCGCTGCCCGACGGCCGGTGGCGCTGGCGCACCTCGGCGTCCGTGGCCGATCGCGGCCTCGCGGGCGTCACCGGCCGCGTCGAGGTCACCGGCCGCTCCGGCGCGCCCGCGAACCGCTTCCGCCGTCACGGCTTCTGGCGGATGTCCCCTGGCCGACGCAGTCTCGTGCACGCCGACGGCACCCCCGCACTGCTGGTGGCCGACACCGCCTGGGCGCTGCCCTGGCGCGCCACCGAGGAACAGACGCGCGTCTACGCCGCCGACCGACACGCCAAGGGCTTCAACGCCGCGCTGCTGATGAGCGTCCAGCCCGACATGCGCGCGACGGGCCCGCGTGACCGCACCGCCGACGAGGGCTTCGACGTCGGCTTCGAGGACCTGCCCCAGGGGCGGCTCAACCAGCTCAACCCCGACTATTTCCGGTACCTCGACCGGCTGCTGGCCATCCTCCACGACCACGAGATCGTGCCCGTGTTGCAGCCGGTCTTCCAGGGCTTCGGCTGGAAGGGCCTGTCCGTCGCGGGCACCGTGGTGCCGCCGTCCGAGTACGCGCGCTACTGCCGCTACCTGGTGGCCAGATACGGCGCCGACCCGGCCGTCTACCTCGTCGGCGGGGACGGCGACGGCTGGGACCCGCAGGTCGCGGCGGGCGGCGAGGAGACGGCGGCGTGGGACGCCTACGACCAGCCCCGCGGCATTCACTACCGCCCCCACGCGGACAACGACGCCCACCAGGACGCGCCCTGGCTCGACTTCCAGTGGTGCCAGACCGGCCACGGCGGCGAGCACGTGCCGGAACGCGTCGCCGACATGTGGCGCAACCAACCCGTCAAGGCCGTCGCCAACGGCGAGCCGACGTACGAGCACGGCGGGCGGCGCGGCAAGGCCGAGGGCTGGTGGCAGGGCCACGAGGCGTGGAGCAACCTGTGCGCGGGCGGCACCATGGGCGTCGTCTACGGCGCGGGCAGCTTGTGGCAGTGGGCCCACCGCGCCGACGAGCCCGGCCAGAGTGCGCGCTACCTCGCCGAGGGCGCGGGCTGGCGCGAGGCCCTCGACTTCCCCGGGTCCCGCCACGTCGGCCTCGTCGGTCGGATCCTGGACGGCCTGCCGCTGACCGACATGCGCCCCGACTGGCAGTCGGCCCGCGCGAGACGGGCTCTGACGACCGACCCGACCCGGCTGTACCTCGCCTTCGCCGAACACGGCGGTCCGCTGAGCCTCCGCCCGGAGAACGCCCGTGCCATGCCGCGGGCGTACCGGGTCTACGATCCCCGCACCGGCGACGTGGTCCGCGCGGGGGTACGAACCGACGACGACCACGTGCTGCCGGACGAGGGCGGCGCGCCACGGGTCTACGTCCTCTACGACGGTTTCGACGGGTCGCCCGACGCTCCCTGAGCATGGACACCGGCCCGCCACAGCACGGGAGCGGTGGGGCGGGCTGGGACACCGGGGCCGGAGACCAGGGACCGGAACGAGGGCCGGGCCCGGCCCCGGATGGGGACGGGCCCGGCGGTGTGCCGTGCGGGGACCGGACGGGTCAGTCCTTCTTGTCCTCGTCCTTGGTGTCCTCGGTGTCCTCGGTGTCCTCGGCGGCCGCGTCCTGCGGCTCCTCGTTGACGTTCTCGTCCTCGACCTTGTCCGACGCCTTGGCCAGGTCGGACTCCTTCACCGCGCGCCGGGTGGCCGCCTCGGCCTCGCCCACGGCCTCCTGCTTCACGGTGAGTTCCTCGACCAGCTCGATGACCGCCATCGGCGCGTTGTCGCCGCGCCGCGGACCCAGCTTGATGATGCGGGTGTAGCCGCCGGGGCGGTTGGCGAACTTCGGGCCGATCTCCGTGAACAGCGTGTGGACGACGCTCTTGTCGCGGATGGTCTGCATCACCTGGCGACGGTTGTGCAGGTCGCCCTTCTTCGCCTTGGTGATCAGCCGCTCGGCCACCGGCCGCAGCCGCCGGGCCTTGGCCACGGTGGTGGTGATCCGCCCGTGCTCGAACAGCGCGGTGGCGAGGTTCGCCACCATCATGCGCTCGTGCGCGGGGCTGCCACCCAGCCGGGTGCCCTTCGTGGGCTTCGGCATCGTTCTCTCCTGTCGTGTCTGCACCGGCCGTGTCAGGTACCGATGTCAGCGGATGTGTGCGGGAGGGGGTGGCGCGGGGGTTTCTCCCCCACCCCGCCCCTCCCCGAAACCAGGGGCTCCGCCCCCGGACCCCGGGCCCGCAGGGCCCGGGGGGTGGCTCAGGGCACCGGGAAGGTGCTCAGTACTGCTCGGTCTCGTGGAAGCCCGTGTCGCCGTCGTCGTCCGCGCCGAAGGCGTCGGCCGCCGAGGCGGGGTCGAATCCGGGCGGGCTGTCCTTGAGCGCCAGGCCCATGCCGGCCAGCTTCGCCTTCACCTCGTCGATCGACTTCGCGCCGAAGTTCCGGATGTCCAGCAGGTCCGCCTCGGAGCGGGCCACCAGCTCGCCCACCGAGTGGATGCCCTCGCGCTTGAGGCAGTTGTACGACCGGACGGTGAGCTCCAGCTCCTCGATCGGCAGCGCCAGATCGGCCGCCAGCGCCGCGTCCGTCGGGGACGGGCCCATGTCGATGCCCTCGGCGTCCACGTTCAGCTCGCGGGCCAGGCCGAACAGCTCGACCAGGGTCTTGCCGGCCGAGGCCATCGCGTCGCGCGGGCGCATGGCCTCCTTGGTCTCGACGTCGACGATCAGCTTGTCGAAGTCGGTGCGCTGCTCGACGCGGGTGGCCTCCACCTTGTAGGTGACCTTCAGCACCGGGCTGTAGATCGAGTCGACCGGGATGCGGCCGATCTCCTGGCCGACGGCCTTGTTCTGCACCGCGGAGACGTAGCCGCGACCGCGCTCGACGGTCAGCTCCATCTCCAGCTTGCCCTTGCCGTTCAGCGAGGCCAGGACCAGGTCGGGGTTGTGCACCTCGACGCCCGCCGGCGGCGCGATGTCCGCGGCGGTGACCAGGCCCGGGCCCTGCTTGCGCAGGTACATCACGACCGGCTCGTCGTGCTCCGAGGAGACGACGAGCTGCTTGATGTTGAGGATCAGGTCGGTGACGTCCTCCTTGACGCCCGGCACGGTGGAGAACTCGTGCAGCACCCCGTCGATCCGGATGCTGGTCACGGCCGCGCCGGGAATGGAGGAGAGCAGCGTGCGACGCAGGGAGTTCCCGAGGGTGTAGCCGAAGCCCGGCTCCAACGGCTCGATCACGAACCGGGAGCGGAACTCGTCGACGACCTCTTCGGTGAGGGAGGGACGCTGAGCGATCAGCATGAGATGACTCCTGTCCTCGGCACCCGCTATTTGATGCCGAGCCAGACGATGGATAAATCAAGGGTACGGGTGGTGGGGCGCCCCGCCCCGGGGCCCCCCCCCCCCGCCGCTTTCGTCACTCCCGCTTCTCGCGGCCCTGACCTGGCAGTCTCCGCCAACTGTCAGGCTGTGACACAGAACACACCCCCGACACGAAATATCCGGGGAACCCCTCTCCGTTTAGTCAGTCGTCCGGCGGGACGCCGACCGGACGCGCACAGGGTGTGCGGCGCTCGCCGCGCACCAGGGCCTGAACCAGAGGGAGTTCTCGTGAGCGCCACCCACACCGCCGCACGGCCGAGGCTGCGTGCCGACGCCGTTCGGAACCGGGAGCGCATCCTCGACGCCGCGAACGAGGCGTTCGTGGCGGAGGGGGGCGAGGTCCCCCTGGACGAAATCGCTCGACGCGCCGGAGTCGGGAATGCCACGCTGTACCGGCACTTTCCGGACCGGAAGTCGCTGCTCTTCCACGTGCTGCTCTACGTGAACCACCGGATCACCGAGCGCGCGCGGAGACTCCTGGAGGGGGATCATGATCCGTTCGAAGCGCTCAGCGAGGCGATGCTGAGCACGGCCGACGACTGCCTCGGGGCGCTCTGCATCGAGTTGCTCGACTCCGGCGTCGACCGGGAGCACCCGGAGCTCGTGGCCAGTCGCGAGCGGGTGTTCTCGATCACCCAGCGGCTGATCGACCGGGCACGTGACTCGGGCCAGCTGCGCTCGGACATCGGCTCGGGCGATCTGCTGATCGCGGTCGGCCGGCTGACCCGTCCGATGCCCGGCGGCCTGTGCCCCGGCGGTCGGACCATGGCCCGGCGGCATCTGCAGATCTTCCTGGACGGGCTGCGCGCCCCCGCACGCACCGAACTTCCCGGCCCGGCACTGGAGGTGGCCGACCTCAAGGAAGAGGTCTGGTCCCAGGAGGTCTGAGGCGGCCGGCGCGTCCACGCCGCCGCCACATCTCCGTCCCGCGCCGAACGACCACCACCATCCACGTCGACCTCACCGGACCTCACCGGTCCAGAGCCTCCGTTCCGGCTTGCCGAAATCGGGCCGACCGCTCAGTTTCCGGCTGCCGCGGAGTCTCCATCACAGACCTCATCAGCACGTCATCGTCACACCGATCACACGTAAGGTAGCCACCTTCATGCCACCAGAAACCGCCGTGAGCAAGGCTCACAGCGATCTCGACCCACTGCGCTGGAAAGCGCTGATCTTCATCGCGCTGGCCCAGCTGATGGTCGTCGTCGACGGCACCATCGTGAACATCGCCCTGCCCTCGGCCCAGGAGGACCTGGGCATATCCGACGGCAACCGGCAGTGGGTCATCACGGCCTACGCGCTGGCCTTCGGCGGTCTGCTCCTCTTCGGTGGCCGGGTGGCCGACCTGTGGGGACGCCGGCGCGCCTTCATCATCGGCCTGATCGGCTTCGCCGCCGCGTCCGCGCTCGGCGGCGCCGCGACGAACGAGGCCATGCTCTACGCCTCCCGTGCCCTCCAGGGCGTCTTCGGCGCGCTGGCCGCGCCCGCCTCGCTGTCCCTGCTCACGGTGCTCTTCACGGACGCCAAGGAGCGGGCGAAGGCGTTCGGCATCTACGGCGCCATCGCCGGTGCCGGTGCGGCCGTGGGCCTGCTGCTCGGCGGCACGCTCACGGAGTACATGGACTGGCGCTGGACCTTCTTCGTGAACATCCCGTTCGCGGCGGTCGCGGCCGCCGGTGCCGTGGCGGTGATCCGGGAGCCCGAGTCGGCGCGGAACCGCTCGACGCTGGACATGCCCGGCGTGGTGCTCGCCTCCCTGGGCCTCGTCGCCCTGGTCTACGGCTTCAGCCGTGCCGAGCAGGAGGACTGGACCGAGGGCGTCACCATCTCCATGTTCGTGGCCTCGGTGGTGCTGCTGGGTGCCTTCGCGGTCGTGGAGTCGCGGGTGAAGTCTCCGCTGCTGCCGCTGCGCGTGGTCACCGACCGGAACCGCGGCGGCGCGTACCTCGCGCTCGGCCTGGCGATCATCGCGATGTTCGGCCTGTTCCTGTTCCTCACCTACTACCTGCAGGCCGTGCGCGACTACTCCCCGGTCATGGCCGGCGTGGCGTTCCTGCCGATGGTGGTGGGCATGATCACCGGCTCCACCCAGATCGGGACCCGCCTGGTGACCCGGGTGCCTCCGCGCTACCTGATGGCGCCCGGCTTCCTCGTCGCCGCGCTCGGCATGCTGCTGCTCACCCAGCTGTCCCTGGACAGCTCCTACTGGGGCATCGTGATGCCGGCGCAGCTGCTGCTCGGCCTCGGCATGGGTACGGCGTTCATGCCCGCGATGGGCGTGGCCACCGAGGGCGTCAAGCCCACGGACGCGGGCGTCGCCTCCGCGATGGTCAACGTCTCGCAGCAGGTGGGCGGCGCGATCGGGGTGGCGTTGCTGAACACCATCGCCGCCGGCGCCACCACCTCCTACCTGACGGCGCACGCGGCCGGCGTCACCAGCCAGCAGGACCAGCTGCGGCTCCAGTTGGAGTCGATGGTGCACGGCTACACCGAGGCCATCTGGTGGGCGTTCGCCATCGTGGTGCTGTCCGCGGTGGTCTCCTTCGTGCTGATCAACAGCAAGGGTCACCAGGGAGGCCCGGCGGCTGCCGGGTCCGGTGACGGCGACGGCGACGCGGCCCTCTCCGACGGCCAGCCGGTGCCCGTCATGGCGCACTGAGGCGTCCCGCCCTCCGGGCGGGCCCTCGCCACGCGGCCCCCGCGGCACCCGCCGCGGGGGCCGCCGCATGTCGCGACCCGGCCACGGTCAGTAGAGATCCCGGTCAGTAGAGGTCACGGTAGGAGGGGTAGCGGCCGCCGGGGGTGTCGACGCCCTCGGCGGCCAACACCGCCCTGGCCACGGAACGGGTCAGCACGTCGGCGCCGGCCGCCAGCAGCTCGTTGAACACCAGGGCCGCCGCGAGGGGGGTCGCACCCGCCGGCCCGGGCCGGTCCCCGGTGGCCAGGGCGAAGACCGTGTCCCCGTCGGTCATCAGGTGGGCGGGGCGGATCGCCCGGGCCAGCCCGTCGTGGGCGACGCCGGCCAGCTTCTGGGCCTGCGCCGGCGACAGCTCGGCGTCCGTCGCGACCACGGCAAGCGTCGTGTTCAACGGGGGGTGGCGGGCGACCTCCGCGCGGCGGGCGCTCTCCGCCACGGCGGCGGCCAGCCGGCGCCGGGCCTCCGCGTGCGCGTCGGCCGGCGGTCGGGTGTTGGGCTCCCCGTACAGCGCGCCGGTCTCCGGATCCACGGCCGAGCCGGCCGCGTTGACGGCCGCCAGGGCGGCGACCGTGACGCCGGACGGCAGAACGGCGCTGGCCGTCCCGATCCCGCCCTTCATGCCGCCCACCGTCGCTCCGGTGCCCGCGCCCACGCACCCCTCGACGACCGGTGCGCCGGGCCCCGCCCGCTCCGCCTCCTCGGCCGCCGCCCGGCCCATCGCGGCGTCCGGTCTGGCCCGCCAGTCGCCACCCCGCCCGAGGTCGAAGAGCACCGCGGCCGGGACGATCGGCACCACCTGGTCGGGGCGCGGTCCGATGCGGAAGCCCCGCCCGCGCTCCTCCAACCACTCGACCACGCCACCGGCGGCGTCGAGGCCGAACGCGCTGCCGCCGGCGAGCAGGACCGCGTCGATGTGCTCCACGAGGTTGCGCGGGTCGAGGACGTCCGTCTCCCGGGTGCCGGGGCCGCCGCCGCGCACGTCCACCGCGGCCACGGTGCCTCCCCCAGGCCCTGGGGGCCCGGGAGGTGCCCCCATGTCGGGCGTCAGGATCACGGTGCAGCCGGTCAGCCAGCCGTCGCCGACCCGCCCCGCATGCCCCACCCGGAGGCCCGCCACGTCCGTCAGCGCGTTCCTCGGCCCGGTGGGCGGGATGGCCGCCCCGGAGTCGCCGGCGTGCTCATCGCTCATGGCCCCCATCCGTACCACGGCGCCGATTCCCTGGCACCCCCCGCTCCCCACGCGACGCCCGACGCAACTCGGACATCCAACGGACGTTTATCGGACATCAATCGGCACCCGACAGGCTGCCCTCCATGTCGCCAGATGACCATGGCCCGGGGGACGAGAACACGGGACGCGAGCGGAGGCTCGGGCCGGCCGACGTGCTCGGCCATGCCCAGCTGCTGCGCCAGGGCACGCAGGCGGCGCACGCGCTGACCTCGCTCGGGGTGCGCGACGGCGACCCCGTCGCGGTGCTGCTGCCGATGTCCCTGGAGTCCGTCGTCGTCACGCTCGCCTGCATCCGGATCGGCGCGATGCGGATCACCCTGCCCGTCGGGGACCATCTGGGCTTCGTCCGCAACCGCATCCGCACCTCCGGCGCCAGGGTCGTGATCACCGCGAACAGCTGCCGGTCGGACGGCTCCGTGCTGGACGTCAAGGCCGGCCTCGACCGGGCCCTCTGGGGGTGCCCGGAGGTGCGCAGCGTGCTGGTCGTCCCCCAACTGGGACGGCCGATCCCGTGGGTGCCCGGGCGGGACATGTGGTGGCACGAGGCGCTCGCCGCCGCGGCCGTCCCGCCGCACCCGGGGACCGGCGCGCCGTACGCTGGCGGCATGAGCGGCACAACCCGGCCGGACGGCCCACCGCGGGACCCGGATCCCGTCACGCCCGAGCCCACCAGCCAGCAGCCGCCGGCCGACCCCGGATCCCCCCGGCCGCTGACCGGACTCCACTTCGACGACCCGCTGGACCGCGGGGCGTCCGACGACGCCGACCTGGGCTGGGGCGAGCGGCCCTTCGACGATCCGGAGCTCGGCGGCACGGGGACCGCGGACCTCGTGCGCTTCCTCAGGGAACGGCCGCCGCACCACCTGTAGGACGACGCCCGCGTCACCAACCTCCCCGAACAACACAGCTAGGTCGAGTCCGCCCGGCCGCCGTCGGGACCGGACCGCTGGGACGCGACGCTGGCCGCACCGGCCGCCGCCGTCTCGGCCTCGGGGCCCTCGGGCCCGGGCTGGTCGGCATCGGACGCATCGGGCCGGGCGGCGCCCGTCCGCTGGGCGATCAGCTCGTCCCGGATCTCGATGAGCAGCTCCACCTCGGTCGGGGCCAGCGGCACCTCGGACTTGGCGTCCCGGCGCGCCAGATACCGCGTGATGGGCAGGATCATCAGGAAGTAGACGACCGCGGCGGTGATGAGGAAGGTCAGCGAGGCGCTGATCACCGAACCCCAGCGGATGGGGATCCCCGACACCACCTCGCCCGCGTCGTTCCAGTCGCACGGGCCGCGCAGACAGGACTCGTACTGGTCCAGGTCCTGGGTGCCGAAGGCACCGACCAGCGGATTGATCACACCCTCGACCACCGAGTTGACGATGCTCGTGAAGGCGGTGCCGACCACCACCGCGACGGCCAACTCGACCACGTTGCCGCGCATCAGGAACTCCCTGAAGCCGGCCAGAGTCACCCTGATCCCCGCAACGAGGCCCTTGTCCTCCTCGGTCACCGCGCTCCCTCACTCCCGTCTCGTCGGTGTCTCCCGTGGGTCCGATCCGCTCACGCTGCCCCAGGTCGGGGAGGCGTGTCCAGTCGGGATCACACTCTCGGGTAAGGCCGTGGCCAGGGCATCGGATCACCACCGGGCCACCGCCAGCTCCGCCGAGGCCGCCGCGCCGGCGAGCGCGGCGGCGGTCTCGGGCGGCACGGACAGCACCAGGAGGCCGCCGCCCAGAGCATCCTCGGGCACGCCCGCCGGCACCTCGGCCACCTCGGCGCGGCGCGCCACCACCCGGGCGGCTCCCCCGTCGCCGGGCAGCGGCGCGGCGGCCAGCACGTCCACCCGGTCCCCGGGCCGCAGCAGCCGGACCGCCGCCGGGTCGGCGATCCGCACCGGAGCCGCCACCAGACGGGCGGGACCCGCGTCCGCCTCGCCGGCCCGACTCTCCGGTCCCTCCCGGGCGTCCGCCGCCGCGGTGACGGGACCGTCGGCGCCGCCCGGGCCCCGGGGAAGGGTGACGGCGAACCCGGCAGCGGCGGTGGCCACCAGCGAGACGGCCAGCGCCCGCCGCCGGCGCCACACCGCCCGCCGGAGCCGGTGCCGCCCGCCGCGGGGCCGCACGGGCGGGAACGCCGGCACGGGCCCGGGCTGGCGCCCGGGGAGGACCACGACGTTCGGAGCGGCGTGACCGGGCGCGGCCGCACGGCCGGCGACGGCGGCCGGACCCGAGCCGAGTGGCACGGGATGGAGCGACTCGGGGGCGGGCGGACCGGGGGCCGGGCTCACGAGGTCGTATCCGGCCGTGCCGCGCACCGTCGCGGACGGGGAGGGCGCGACGCGGACCACGGTGCCCGCACCGGCCGGGGCGTGGTGGGGCGGAACCGCCGTCGTCGGGAGGAGGCGCGCCGTACCGGAAACGGTCGGTTCCGCGAGCTCGGAGCCGGAGGACATCGGGGTGGTGGTGAACGCACTCATGCGGATCACCCTGCACGTTCCGCGACGATCCCGCTGCGCTCTGTGGACAGATCCACAGCTGTGGATAACCTCGTCCCCCACACCGGTCACGTCAGCCGCCGCCCCGCCACAATGCTGCCGCCGCGACGATGTCCGATTCCCGCCAGCGGCGGGGCGTTCCCGCCCCGAGAGTGGAAGGGCGATCGAGACAGGAGGAGGCCGAACGGTGATCCGGTTTCACGAGCGGCGCCAGGACGCGGCGCCTCGCTACACGCTGGTCGACTCGCCCCTCGGCGAGCTGCTTCTCGTCGGCGACGGGCATGCGCTGACCCGCGTCGACCTGACGGAGTCGGCCGGACCCGACCCGGCCTGGACCGCCGACGAGGCGCCGTTCCGGGACGTCGTCGACCAGCTGCGCGACTACTTCGACGGCCGACTGACCGACTTCGACCTGACCGTCGCCGTCGCGGGCACGCCGTTCCAACGCCGGGTCTGGCACCGGTTGGCCGACATCCCGTACGGCGTCACGACGAGCTATGGCGCGCTGGCCCGCGATCTGGACCTGCCGACGGGAGCCGCCCGGGCGGTGGGCGCCGCGAACGGTTCGAACCCGGTACCGCTCTTCCTGCCGTGCCACCGGGTCGTCGCGTCCTCCGGCGCGCTCACCGGCTACGGCCTCGGCGGCCTGACCCGCAAGCGCCACCTGCTGCGGCTGGAGTCCGGACAGCTGGCCCTCGACGCGGCGGCCTGAGCGGCGCTCGCCGTTCGCTCAGGCGGGCAGGCTGATGCCGGGGTCCTGACCGCCGAGGGCGTCGACGCACAGGCAGTCGCGGTCCTTGGGCAGCCGCGCGATCACGTCGAAGAGGACGGTGCGCAGCCGGTCCACGTTCTGCGCGAAGACCGCGAGCACCTCGGCGTGCGAGACGCCCTCACCGATCTCCGCCCCGGCGTCCAGGTCGGTGACCAGCGCCAGCGACGTGTAGCAGAGCTCCAGCTCGCGGGCGAGGATCGCCTCCGGGTGCCCGGTCATCCCGACCACCGACCAGCCCTGCGCCGCGTGCCACAGCGATTCGGCCCGGGTGGAGAAGCGCGGCCCCTCGATGACGCACATCGTGCCGCCGTCCACCGCCTCCCAGCCGCTCTCCCGGGCGGCGCCCAGCGCCGCCCGGCGCCCGGCCGGGCAGTAGGGGTCGGCGAACGTGACGTGCACCACGTTCGTCCGCGTGCCGTCGGCGCGCCGCTCCCCGTCGTAGAAGGTCTGCCCGCGGTTCCTGGTGCGGTCGACCAGCTGGTCGGGGATCAGCAGCGTGCCGGGCCCGTACTCCCGGCGCAGGCCGCCCACCGCGCACGGGCCGAGCACCTGGCGCACGCCGAGCGAGCGCAGCGCCCAGAGGTTGGCGCGGTAGTTGATCCCGCTGGGCGTCACGTGATGTCCGCGGCCGTGCCGCGGCAGGAAGGCGACCCGCCGGCCGCCGACGTCTCCCAGGAAGAGCGAGTCGCTGGGCGGCCCGTACGGGGTGTCGACGACGACCTCGGTCACGTCGTCCAGGAACGAGTACAGCCCGGAGCCGCCGATGATCCCTATCTCGGCCCTTATCTCGGCCCCCGCCTCGGCCCCCGCACCGGTCGTCGTCTGGGTCGCCGCGTCGGACGCTGTCGCGTCCCCGGCGCTCATGCCGCGGACGCGGTGCTGGTGGTGGACTTGGAAGACGACGAGGACGACGAGGAGGAACCCGAGCCGGCCTTCTTGTCACCGGAGGCGCCGCCCTTGTCCGAGCCCTTGTCCGAGGAGCTCTTGTCGGCGGACGTCTTGTCCGCCTTGTCAGCGGACTTGGCGGCGGCCGGGCTGCCGCCGGAGGAGGAGCTGCGGCTGTCGTTGCGGTAGAAGCCCGAGCCCTTGAAGACGATGCCCACGGCCGAGAACACCTTCTTCAGCCGCCCCTGGCAGCTCGGACACTCGGTGAGGCTGTCGTCGGTGAACTTCTGCACCACCTCCAAGCCCTCGTGGCAGGCGGTGCACTGGTACTGGTACGTCGGCACGGGTTCCTCCTGGCACTCTTCCTGAGTGAGTGCTAACGACGCTCCATCGTGCAACATTCCCCGGTCCCGCGTCTACTCACTCCCACCGTCACGTCGGCTCACTCCCGCCGTCGGCGCACCCGGCTGCTGCCACGGGTCTGCCCCAGCCAGCCCGCCAGCTTGCCGCCCCGGCTGACCGCGAGCAGCCGCCGTTCCGTCTCGTCCCGCACCGGATCGGTCGCCACCACCAGCAGTTCGTCACCGCGTCGCAGCACCGTGGAGGGCTGCGGCACGAAGCTGGTGCCGTCGCGCACCACCAGGGTCACCGCGGCGCCGGCCGGCAGCCGCAGTTCGGCGACCTCCACGCCGCTCATCCGGGAGCCCTCCGGGATGGCGAGGGACAGCAGATGCCCGCGCAGCCGCTCCAGCGGCGCCGACTCGATGTCCACCTCGACCGTCCCCTCGGCGCCGCCGCCGAGCCCGAGGCGCCGCGCCAGCCAGGGCAGGGTCGGCGCCTGGAACGCGGTGAAGACCACGACCAGCACGAAGACGATGTTGAAGATCCGGTCGCTGTCCTCGACCCCGGCGACGACCGGGATGGTGGCGAGCACGATGGGCACCGCCCCCCGCAGCCCCGCCCAGGACAGCATCACCTGGTCCCGCCAGGACCGGTGGAACGGCAGCAGGCACACCAGCACCGAAAGCGGCCTGGCCAGCAGGAACAGCGCGAGGCCGATCACGATGGCCGGCCAGAAGTCCTGCCACAGCCCGCTCGGGTCGGCCAGCAGCCCGAGCAGCACGAACAGCCCGATCTGCGCCAGCCAGGCCACCGCGTCCGCGAAGCCCCGGGTGGCCGGCCGGTGCGGCAGCCGGGAGTTGCCCAGCACCAGCGCCGCCACGTAGACGGCGAGGAAGCCGGAGCCGTGCGCCAGGGCGCCGGCGGCGTACGCCAGGACGGTCAGCGACAGCACCGCGACGGGGTACAGGCCAGCGGCCGGCAACGCCACGTGCCGCAGCCCGAGCGCCCCGATGCGGCCGACCACGAGCCCGACCACCAGGCCGATCGCCAGCTCCAGCGCCATCCCGCCGACCAGCTCGAGCCAGTGTTTGGACTCGTGGTCCAACTCGGAGAGGCTGACCACGAGGATGATCACGGGCGCGTCGTTGAAGCCGGACTCGGCCTCCAGGACCCCGGTGACGCGGCGCGGCAGCGGCACCCGGCGCAGCACGGAGAAGACGGCGGCGGCGTCGGTCGAGGACACCACGGCGCCCATCACCAGCGCCGACTCCCAGCCGAGCCCGACCAGGTGGTGCGCCGCCGCCGCGGTGACCCCGACGCTGACGCCGACGCCGACCGTGGCGAGCACGCTCGCGGCGGGGATGGCCGGGCGGATGTCCCGCCACCGCGTGCCGAGCCCGCCCTCGGCCAGGATCAGCACCAGCGCCGCGTAGCCGAGCACCCGGGTCAGCTCGGCGTCGCTGAAGTCCACGCCGAATCCGTCCTCGCCCAGCGCCATGCCGATGGCGAGGTAGAGCAGCAGGGTCGGCAGCCCGCTGCGCGAGGTCAGCCGCACCGCGGCGACGGCGACCAGCAGGACCAGTGCGCCGCCGAGCAGCAGCTCGTTGAGGCGGTCGACAGTCAGCGGCGGACCTCCTCTGCTCCCACGGACGCCGTCCTTCCGGACGCTGTCGCCACGAACGCTGCTCCGAACGTTGCCACGAACGCTGCCATGAACGTTTTCACGAACGTTTCCACGACGCCGTCCCCGTGAACGCTGCCCCGGATGCTCGCTCGAACGCTGACATCGTGCGAACGCGGGAGCAGTGTGCGGCGACGCTGCCAGGAACGACGGTCCCGATGGTGCGAATGCGCCACCTTTGCGGAGAATTTACCAGCCTATGAACGCTGCGGCCTGAGCGGGTGACTCCCCGTAGGCTCACCCTGGTGGCCGTATGTCTATGGTTGCTTCCTACTGCCTTGCTGCCCTGTGAAGGACAGAGATGCCCCGCGCCAAGAAGCCCAGGCGACGCGCTCGTCTGATCGTGATCGCCCTCGTCCTCGTGCTCGTCGCCGGGCTCGGCTACGGCGCCTACTGGACGGTGAGCACCGTACGGGCTTCCTACCCACAGACGAGCGGGGAGCTCGCGCTCGACGGGCTGTCCGCACCCGTCACCGTCCAACGCGACGCCAACGGCATCCCGCAGCTGTACGCGGACACCGCCGAGGACCTGTTCCGCGCCCAGGGATACGTGCACGCGCAGGACCGTTTCTGGGAGATGGACGTACGGCGGCACATGACCGCCGGCCGGCTGTCGGAGATGTTCGGCGAGGGCCAGGTGGAGACCGACGCCTTCCTGCGCACCATGGGCTGGCACGAGGTGGCGCAGCAGGAGTACGACAACGAGTTGTCCCCGGAGACCAGGGCGTACCTCCAGGCGTACTCGGACGGCGTGAACGCCTACCTCGACGAGAACAGCGGCGCCGAGCTGTCCGTCGAGTACGCGGCACTCAGCTTCGAGAACGACTACCGGCCCGAAGAGTGGACCCCGGTCGACTCGGTGGCGTGGCTGAAGGCGATGGCCTGGGACCTGACGGGCAACATGCAGGACGAGATCGACCGGGCGCTGCTCGCCGGGCGGCTCAGCGAGGAGGAGATCGCCGAGCTGTACCCGGCGTACCCGTACGACGAGCACGCCCCGATCGTCACCGAGCCGGGCAACGGCACCGAGTCCTACTCCGCGCCGTACACCCGGAGCGAGGAGTACTCCGACGCCACCGAGGGCCTCAGCAGCCAGCTCGGATCGCTGTCCGAGACGCTGGGTGAGATCCCCTCGCTGCTCGGCCCGAACGGAGCCGGCATCGGCTCCAACTCGTGGGTCATCTCCGGCGACTACACCACCTCGGGCCAGCCGTTGCTAGCCAA
Source organism: Streptomyces sp. B6B3 (assembly GCF_039871525.1). NCBI lineage: Bacteria > Bacillati > Actinomycetota > Actinomycetes > Kitasatosporales > Streptomycetaceae > Streptomyces > Streptomyces sp. B6B3. The sequence goes on from NZ_JBDPLU010000020.1 coordinate 156,625, forward strand.
CGACCCGCATCTGGCGCCGTCGCTGCCGTCCGTCTGGTACCAGATGGGCCTGCACTGCAACGAGGTCACCGAGGCGTGCCCGTTCGACGTCTCGGGGTTCACCTTCTCCGGGATGCCCGGCGTCATAATCGGGCACAACCAGTCGATCGCCTGGGGCATGACGAACCTCGGCGCCGACGTCACCGACCTGCGGCTGGAGAAGCTGGACGACGGCAAGTACCTGCGCGACGGCGAGTGGGTGCCGTACGAGACGCGGGACGAGATCATCGAGGTGGCCGGCGGCGAGCCGCGGGAGATCACCGTGCGCTCCACGGTCAACGGGCCGATCATCTCCGACCGGGACTCCGAGCTGGCCGACGTCGGCGGCACCGCGCCGGTGGACGCCGACGCGCCGGACCGCGGCAGCGGCTACGCGGTCGCGCTCAACTGGACCGCGCTCACCCCGTCCAACACGATGGACGCGGTCTTCTCGCTCAACGCGGCGACAAACTTCGACGAGTTCCGGGCGGCGGCCCAGGACTTCGCAGTTCCCTCACAGAATCTCATCTACGCCGACACCGCCGGGAACATCGGCTACCAGGCCCCCGGCGACATCCCGGTGCGCGGCGAGGGCGACGGCCGGTACCCGTCCCCCGGTTGGGACTCCTCCTACGACTGGACCGGCTCTATCCCGCAGAGGGACCTTCCGTACGAGTACAACCCCGAACGGGGATACATCGTCACGGCCAACCAACCCGTCATAGATCCGGACGAGTACGAGTACCACCTGACCGAGGACTGGAGCTACGGCACCCGCAGCAACCGCATCGAGGAGCTGATCACCTCCACCATCGAGGAGGGCGGCAAGGTCTCGATGGGCGACATGCAGGACATCCAGCTGGACAACCACAACGAGATGGCCGAGACGCTCGTGCCGTACCTGCTGGACATCGAGATCCGCGACGACTACGTCTCCGAGGCCCAGCAACTGCTGGAGGGCTGGGACTACTCCCAGGACGCCGACTCCCCCGCCGCCGCCTACTACAACGCCGTCTGGCGCAATCTGCTGCAGCTCGCGTTCGGCAACAAGCTGCCGAAGGAACTGCGCGTCGAGGGCCAGTGCCTGGAGGTCCCGCCGGCCGACGAGTCCGAGCCGCTGGAGGACCTCAACGGCAACACCCGGCTGATCGAGGAGTGCGGCGAGCGCTCCCCCGACACCGCGCAGCCGGACGGCGGCGACCGGTGGTTCCAGGTGGTGCTCGGCATCCTCGAGGATCCGGACAGCCACTGGTGGCAGACGCCCGCCACGGCCACCGAGGACGGCACCTTCAACCGGGACGAGTTGCTGCGCCGAGCCATGCGCGACGCCCGCTGGGAGATGACGGCCGAGCTGGGCAAGGACATCGACACCTGGAGCTGGGGCCGGCTGCACCGGCTGATGCTGAACAACCAGACGCTCGGCACCGAGGGCCCGGGACCGGTCCAGTGGCTGCTCAACCGCGGCCCGTACAACCTCTCGGGCGGCAGCGACGCGGTGGACGCCAGCGGCTGGAACGCGGCCGGCGGGTACGAGATCACGTGGGTGCCGTCGATGCGGATGATCGTCGACCTGGCCGACCTCGACGGCTCGCTGTGGATCAACCTCTCCGGCGCGTCGGGGCACACCTACCATCCGAACTACGTCGACCAGACCAGCATGTGGGCGGCCGGCGAGTACCTGCCGTGGGTGCACACCAGGGGCGCGGTCGACGCGGCCGCCCAGGACACGCTGACCCTCACCCCGGGCTAGCGACGCGGCTTCCCGCCGGGACCCCACGCGGACGCCGCGCGCGTTGGTTGCACCCGGTGACGGGCGTATCCGCCGGTCCGAACGCCGCGGGCGCCGCGTGCCGTACCCCCCGCCCCAGCAGCACCGTTCCCGCCGGTCCGAACGCCGCGGGCGCCACCCGGGCCGGCGGTACCGGGCACCGGGAACCGATCCCCGCCCTGTCCGACGCTCCCCCCTGTCCCCGCGGCCGAACGGACCCCGCGCGCGGCGCCGCACAGACCCGTACGCGCGCCCTGAGCGGCACGTCCCCGCCCGTCCCGAACGCCGCGAGGGCCCACGCGGCCCGGCCGGAACCGGACCTCGGCCGGAACCCGGCCGAGACCCGCACCGGCGGCCTCCCGAGGCGAACGGGCCCGCACCCGTTCACTCTGCCCTCGTCACTCGTCCACCCCGCGCCGCGCGCTCGCCCTCCCCGTCACGGCAGCGCCCTGCACCCAGCGCCCGGGCTCCCGCCGGCATGCGGCCGCGTCCGTTCCTCCGGCACACAGACCGTCTCACCGTCCGGAGCCGTCGTCGCCGGCGGGTGTTCCCGGGTCACCCCTCCCCGGAGGGGAACCTGTGTACGCCCTCCGGCGTCACCGCCACGTGCACCGACCGGTCGTGGGGTTCCCTGGGCAGCCGCTCCACCATCTCGTGCCCGTACACGAGCGCGACCAGCGCCGGTTCGGCGCCCGCCGCCGCCAGCCGGCCCAGCACCCGGTCGAAGCTGCCGCCGCCGCGCCCTATCCGCACCCCGTCGCGGTCCACCGCCACCCCCGGCAGCAGCACCACGGCCGCGTCCGTGACCGCCGCCCTGCCGAGCCGGGGCCCCCGCGGCTCCAGCAGCCGGGACCGCCCGGCGTGCGCGGACTCCACCAGCCGCCCCGCGCCCTCGAACTCCGCCCAGTCGAGGTCGAAGTCGGGGAGCAGCACCGGCAGCAGCACCCGCACCCCGCGGCCGCGCAGCGCCGCCAGCAGCCCGGCCGTGCCCGGCTCGCGGCCCACCGACACGTACCCCGCCACCGTCGCGCCGGGCGCCAGATCCGCGAGCTCGGGCAACGCCAGCACCCGCCGTTCCAGCGCGTCGGCGGCGTGCACCACCTCGTCGTCGGCCAGCGCCGCCCGCACCGCGAGCAGATCGCGCCGCACCTCGCGCTTCATCCGGCGGGCCGTCGCCGCGTCGTCGTCCATGTTGCCCATGTTGCCCACGTTGCCCACGCGCTCCCTTCACGACCGGTTACAGCCTCTCCCGCGACCGGCCAACGCCAAAAGCACCCATAGCACGACGCACACCGTCAAAGTGCTCGTCGCTCCAACACCCGGTGGATAGGGTGACCGACATGACGTCACCACGACCCCGGATCAGCAAGGCTGTCATTCCCGCCGCCGGTCTCGGCACGCGCTTCCTGCCGGCCACCAAGGCCACCCCCAAGGAGATGCTGCCGGTCGTGGACCGGCCCGCGATCCAGTACGTGGTGGAGGAGGCGACCGCCGCCGGCCTCACCGACGTGCTCATGATCACCGGGCGGAACAAGCGGCCGTTGGAGGACCACTTCGACCGGAACTACGAGCTGGAGGAGGCGCTCAACCGCAAGGGAGACGACGAGCGGCTGTCCCGCGTCCGAGAGTCCAACGACCTCGCCACCATGCACTACGTCCGCCAGGGCGACCCCAGGGGCCTCGGCCACGCCGTGCTGTGCGCCGCCCCGCACGTCGGCGACCAGCCGTTCGCCGTCCTGCTCGGCGACGACCTCATCGACCCCCGCGACCCGCTGCTGTCCCTGATGACCGAGGTCCAGCAGGCGTACGGCGGCAGCGTCGTGGCGCTGATGGAGGTGGCGCCCGAGCAGATCCACCTCTACGGCTGCGCCGCCGTCGAGCCCGTGGACCGGGACGGGGTGCGCCGGGTGACCGGCCTGGTGGAGAAGCCGGCCGCGGCCGACGCACCCAGCAACTACGCGATCATCGGCCGGTACGTGCTCGACCCCGGCGTCTTCGAGGTGCTGCGCAAGACGCCGCCCGGGCGCGGCGGCGAGATCCAGCTCACCGACGCCCTGCAGGCCATGGCCCTCGACCCGTCCCTGGGCGGCCCGGTGCACGGCGTGATCTTCTCCGGCCGGCGGTACGACACCGGCGACAAGGGCGACTACCTGCGGGCCATCGTCCGCCTGGCTTGCGAACGCCCCGACCTGGGCCCCGACTTCCGGGCGTGGCTGCGCCGGTACGTCGGCGAGGAGATGCCGAACCTTGAGTGACCTGATCTCCGTCGACGACCATCTGTCCGACGTCCTGCGGGCGATCCGACCGCTCGACCCGGTCGACGCGCAACTCGCGGACGCCCTCGGCCGCGTGCTGGCCGAGGACGTCACGGCGCCGGCGGCCCTGCCCCCCTTCGACAACAGTTCGATGGACGGGTACGCGGTGCGCACCGCCGACGTCGCGGACGCCGCCGCGGAGCGCCCCGTCGTGCTCACCGTCGTCGGCGAGGCGGCGGCGGGCGGCGGCGGTGCGCCCGAGGTCGGTCCCGGCCAGGCCGTCCGCATCATGACCGGCGCCCCGGTGCCGCCCGGCGCGCAGGCCGTGGTCCCGGTGGAGTGGACCGACGGCGGCGTCGGCGGCGGCCCGGCGGAGGCGATGTCGCCCGCCCCGGGTCGGCGGGACGGGGATGGCTGGGGCGAGGTGCGGGTATACCGCCCGGCCGGCGCGGGCCAGCATGTCCGGCGGCGCGGCAGCGATATCCGGCCCGGCACCCTCGCGGTCCCCGCGGGCACGGTGCTCGGCCCGCCGCAGGTCGGCCTGCTCGCCGCCGTGGGGCGCGCGACGGTCACCGTGCGCCCGCGGCCCCGGGTGGTGGTGCTGTCCACCGGCAGCGAGCTGGCGCCGCCCGGCGCGGACCTCGCGGCCGGCCAGATCCACGACTCCAACGGCCCGATGCTGGCCGCCGCCGCCGAACAGGCGGGCGCCGCGGCCCACCGGGCCGTCTCCGTGGCCGACGACCCCGCCACGTTGCGCGCCGCGCTGGCGGACCAGCTCGGCGGCGCCGACCTCGTGATCACCAGCGGCGGCGTGAGCGTCGGCGCGTACGACGTGGTCAAGGAGGCGCTCGGCGGGTCCGGGGGCGTGACCTTCCGGCGGCTGGCGATGCAGCCGGGCAAGCCGCAGGGCTTCGGGCTGCTGGACGGCGTCCCGCTGTTCGCCCTGCCCGGCAATCCGGTCAGCGCCTACGTCTCGTTCGAGCTCTTCGTCCGCCCGGCGCTGCGGGCGATGGCCGGGCACCCGCCAGAAACGCTGCACCGTCCCCGGGTCGAGGCCCGGCTCGACCTGACGGCCGCAGCAGAGGGGGGCCCTGGGACACTCACCTCGCCGCGCGGCCGGCGGCAGTTCCTGCGCGGCGTCTACGCGCCGCCCGCCCCCGGCGAGGCGGTCGGCACCGTCCGCCCGGTCGGCGGCGCCTCCTCCCATCTCATCGCCGCCCTCGCCCAGGCGGACGCGTTGCTCGACATCCCGGAGGCGACCACCGAGGTGCGTCCAGGCACACACCTGACGGTCGTGCTGCTGGGCTGAGCGCGGAGTAACGTGACTCCTCATGAGCACCCCGCATCTCACCCACCTCGACGAGGCCGGGGCGGCCCGGATGGTGGACGTCTCCGGTAAGGAGGTCACCGCGCGGCAGGCCACGGCCACCGGCCGGGTGCTGGTCGCACCGCGGGTGGTGGCGTTGCTGCGCGGCGCGGGCATGCCCAAGGGCGACGCGCTGGCCACCGCGCGGATCGCCGGGATCATGGGCGCCAAGCGCACGCCGGAGCTGGTCCCGCTCTGTCATCCGCTGGCGCTGTCCGGCGTGACCGTGGACCTGGCCGTCACCGACGAGGCCGTGGAGATCACGGCGACCGTCCGCACCACCGACCGTACCGGCGTGGAGATGGAGGCGCTGACCGCGGTCAGCGTCGCCGCGCTGACCCTCGTGGACATGGTCAAGGCGGTGGACAAGGGCGCGGTCATCACGGACGTCCGGGTCGAGGAGAAGTCCGGCGGCAGGTCGGGAACGTGGCGCCGCGCCGCCGCGGAGCAGACCGGCGGGAAGGCCGGGGAGAACGGGAGACGCGCGTCATGACGACCACGGGGGCGGCGGGGGCCGCAGACGGGGGCGCGTACCGGGCGCTGGCGCTGACCGCGTCCAACCGGGCCGCCGCGGGAGTCTACGAGGACACCGGCGGCCCGCTGCTGGCGAAGGCGCTCGGCGAGTTGGGCTTCGTCGTCGAGGGGCCCCAGGTGGTGCCGGACGGCGAGCCCGTCGAGGCGGCGCTGCGCGCCGCGGTGAGCGCCGGATACGACGTGGTGCTCACCACCGGCGGCACCGGCGTGACCCCGACCGACCGCACCCCCGAGATGACCCGCCGGGTGCTCGACTACGAGGTCCCCGGCATTCCCGAGGCGATCCGCGCGGCCGGACAGGCCAAGGTACCGACGGCCGCGCTCTCCCGCGGGCTCGCCGGCGTCGCGGGCCGCACCCTGATCGTCAACCTGCCCGGCTCCGCCGGCGGCGTCCGCGACGGCCTGACCGTGCTGCGCCCGCTGCTCCGGCACGCCGTGGACCAGCTGCGCGGCGGCGATCACCAGCCGTGAGCACACACTGGCCCGTCGAACTCGTGGACGGCGAGATCGGCCTGCGCCCCATCAGACAGCGCGACCACCGCCCGTGGCGGGAGATCAACCAGCGCAACCGCGACTGGCTGCGCCCCTGGGAGGCGACCATCCCGCCCGCGCCGCCCGGGCACCTCTCTCCGCGCCGCCCCACGTTCCGCCAGATGGTCCGTCACCTGCGCGGCGAGGCCCAGGCCGGGCGCATGCTGCCGTTCGTGGTGACGTGTCAGGGACGGCTGGTCGGCCAGCTGACGGTCGCCGGAATCACCTGGGGATCGATGTGCGCGGGTCATATCGGGTACTGGGTCGACCGGGCGGTGGCCGGCCGCGGCGTTATGCCGACGGCCGTGGCGCTCGCCGTGGACCACTGTTTCCTCACCCTCGGGCTGCACCGCATCGAGATCTGCATTCGCCCGGAGAACGTCCCGAGCCGCCGCGTCGTCGAGAAACTGGGATTCCGGGAGGAGGGCCTGCGCCCGCGTTATCTCCATATCGACGGCGCCTGGCGGGACCATCTGGTCTTCGCCCTGACATCGGAGGAGGCGCCGGAGGGCCTGCTGCCCCGCTGGCATCGGCAGCGCCGACCGCGCTCCGACTCACCACCGGACGGACAGGGCTCGGCGGACCCCGCCGATTCCGCCGAAATCAAATGAATGTTCGATATTCGGCGGGTCCCGGCGAGGCCGCGACACCGGCTCCGGCACCGGCCCCGTCACCCCCGGGCTTTATAACAATCCGAAGAATTACACGGAAGGAGCGTCAGTTCGGGCGACACACCGCCCGATTTGGCGGATGGACTCGCGCCAATCCCTCTACCGTGTGAGCGTGAGCAGCAGTGGCCTCATCTTCGCAGTGATCGTCGGGGCCTGGGCCGCGTATCTCGTGCCGATGTGGCTCCGCCGGCAGGACGAGCTGAACGAGGCCCGTCCGACGGAGCGGTTCAGCACGGCCCTGCGGTTGCTGACGCGCGGCAGGCGCGCGGCGGCGGGGGACCCCGACGAGGGGGCGACGGCCGAGACCACCGACGAGCCAGCCACCCCGGACGTCTCCGCAGACCTCCGGGCCTTCGCCGAGCCCGTCACCGGCCCCAGCCCCGTCTCCGCGCCGGCCTCGGCCACCGCGCCCGCGGCGTCCCAGCCGCGCGACGCCGAGCCGGCCGCGTCCGGCGGCGGCCCCGGTCCCGCCGGCGGCGGCAAGACCGCGGCGGCCACGGCGCGCGCCAAGGTCCTCGCACGGCGCCGGCGCACCACCATGGTGCTCTTCCTCGCCTTCACCCTCGGCGGCGTCTTCGCGCTCTCCGCCGGCCCCGGCCTGCTCTGGGTCCCGGCGGTGCCCGCCCTGCTGCTGCTCGCCTACGTGGTGCACGTGCGCCGCCAGGAGAACCGCCGCTACGCGGTCGCGCTGGACCGCCGCCGCGCCGAGGAGGCCGCCCGGCGCCTGCACCAGCGCACTCAGGCCAGCGCCGCCGCCCGCCCCGACCCGGAGCCGGAGAAGCCGGCCAGGGCCGTGGTGGAGCAGACCGACCACGCGGAGTGGGAGGACCAGCAGCGCCGCCGCGACGGCGCGGCCCCGGACGAGCCCGAGACCTGGGACCCGGCGCCCGTCCCCCTCCCCACCTACGTCAACGCCCCCGTCGCCCCCCGCACCACCCGCGGCGTTGATCTGGACTCCCCCGGCACCTGGAGCTCCGCCCGCTCCACCAGCGCCGGCGGCACCCCCCAGCCCCGCCCCCGCCAGGAGCCCACGTCCCCCCCGCCGCACCCCCCTCTTCGACCAGTACGCCGACGACGACCACCCCCGCGCCGCCGGCGAGTAACGGATTTCAGCCCGCCCCCGACCCAGTGCTACAGTTTCCACGTCCGACACCACGGGCCTGTAGCGCAGCCTGGTAGCGCATCTCGTTCGCAACGAGGGGGTCAGGGGTTCAAATCCCCTCAGGTCCACCGCAGGTCAGAGCCCCCGCCGAAGATCATCGGCGGGGGCTTTGGTGTGCCGTACAGCAGCGAAGTACAGCAACTCAGCTACTCGGCCGAGGGCCGCTCTCCCAGGTGCCGGCCGAGCTTCCGGAGCGCCGTGCGGGTCGCCTCGGACGGGACGTGGGTGTAGACCTCCATCGTGACCGCGATCTTGCTGTGTCGAAGGATCTGCATGGCGATGCGCGGGTGCACGTCGAGCGCCGCCAGGAGCGACCCGCAGGTGTGCCGGGTGTCGTGCAGCCGGATGCGCCGCACCCCCGCCCGGTCGGCCCGTCCGGCGAACTGCCGGTTGAAGTTCCGCGGCTCGACCGGCGTCCCGTGGCGCGTGGTGAACACGAACCCGTTGTCCGTCCACAGCTCCCCGGCGGCCTCCCGCGCCGCCCGCTGCGCCTCCCGGCGGAGCTTCAACGCGGCGACGCAGATGTCCGGCAGCGGCAGCACGGCCGTCGAGGCTTCCGTCTTGGTCTCGTCGTGCACGAGCCGCCGTTGGATGCGCTGCAACGAGTGCTCAACGGTCAGCTCCCCCGCGTCCAGATCCACGCTGTCCCAGGTCAGCCCGAGCACCTCGCCCCGGCGCAGGCCGAGGACCAGCGTCAGCACGTACGCCGGGTAGAGCGGGTCGCCGGCCGCGCGGGCGGCCTCCAGGAAGGTCCGCGCCTCCTCCACGGACCAGGGTTGCGGCTTCTTCCGCCGCACGGACCGCACCTTGACCAGACCGGCCACGTTCTTGGGTATCAACTCCTCGGTCATGGCGTGCGTGAGCGCCGACCGCAGCACCGTCCGGGCGTCCTGGACCGTCCGCCGGGAGGGGAACTGCTGACAGCACCGGCCGACCGCGCAGCAGTGCCGCCGCTGCATGGGGTCCCGGTGCCGCTCGGGCCGCTTGGCGTCCTTGCCCTGGGCGCAGCACTGGCACTGGACCATCAGGTCGTTGATCCACTTCCGCACGTCGCGGACGGTCAGCTTGTCGAGCCGCTTCGCTCCCAGGCCCGGCGTGATGTACAGCCGGACGTGCATCGCGTACGTCTCATTCGTCTTCGGCTTCAGCTCCGGCTGAACCACCTCCTTGAGCCAGTCGGCGAGGTACTGGCCGAGCGTGGGCACGCTGGTCGCCACCGGCCCTCTGCTGGCCTCGGCGTGGAGTTTGATCCACTTCTCGTGGACGACGGCCCGGGTGGGCCCGTAGACGTACTTCCGCTTGCGTCCGCCCTCGGGTGTGGTGACCCAGGCGTAGGCGGCGAAGCCGTTGCGGTAGGGGTAGATGGAGCCTTCGCCGTTGCCTCGTTTGCCGCTCATGCCGCCCACTCCCCCGCGGCTTCGGCTTCGGCGGCGCAGCGCTGGACGTATTCGTCGACCCAGGCCGGGAGGATGCGGCGGTTGCGGCCGACCTTGACGGAGCGGATCTCGCCGGTGAGGACGAGCATCTTGGTTTTGGAGAGGCCGAAGCCGAGCATGGCGGCGACTTCGGCGGTGGTGTGCCATTTCCTCGTGATCGGTGCCGTCGTCACGGGGTCGGTTCTCCTTCCGTTCCGGGGGTTCCGGGGGCGGGTGCGAGTGAGGCGGAGAGCCACTGTTCGGCGGGGCTCAGGCCGGTTCCGGCGTAGGCCCAGTGGGCGAGGACGAGCGTGGTCTCGCCCGGCTGGTTTGTCTCGCCGGCCTGGACGCGGCGCCATTCGGCGCGTGCGTCGCGGAGCGCGGTGAGGGTGGTGGAGTAGCGGCGGGACTTGGTGGAGAAGTGACCGCGGAAGCCGAGCATGTGGGCCCAGGCGCGCAGGCGGAGGTGTTCCAGGTCCTTGCGGGCCCCAAGGGTCCACGCGGCCCGGATGAGGCGTCGGGCGTGGTCGGAGATGTTCAGCGGCGCCAGTTCGGCGAGGAATCGCAGGGGCCGGTCGAGGGTTCCGGTCGCGGTCTCGGCGCCCTTGGTGGCGTACTTGGCGATGTAGCCGGCGACGGCCTGGTCGGTCAGCTCGGAGCCGCCGTCGAAGTCGGCGGAGCGGATGGTGCGGACGTCGAGTTGCCGGCCGAAGGTGAAGGCGTGGGCCCGTCCGTCGACGACCGGCCCGGTCACGAGCACGGCGGCGGCAGCCGCACGGATCGCGTCGGTCAGCAGCTCGGCGGACGCCCAGCCGGGAGGCGAGGTGGCGCCGCCCTCGGGTCCGTCGAGTCTGATGACCGCGTGGAAGTGCACGGCGCCGCGCTTCTGGTACTCGGCGACCTTGGCGAACGAGACCCGCGCGTGGGTGGCGAAGGCGCGTTGGGTGAGGCCGGCGCGCTTGGCTACCTCCCGCCGAAGGTAGATGGTGAAGCGCCGCCACAGGGCCCCGGCGTGGGCGTTCCACAGCACCGCGGCTTCGTAGTCGTACCGGTCGGGGTCGATGGCCGTGCCGAGGCGTTCGTCATCGGGCGCGTGGATGTCGCCGCAGCGGCAGGTGGGCCGGCCGTTGGGGCGGTTGTGGACCGGGCCGAAGCTCGGCGCGGTGAGCGTCGCGAAGACGCGCGGGTGGGCGGCGACTCGTTCCGGGGTGCCTTTGCCGCCTCGGAGTCCGGCGGTGATGAGGTGGTAGGTGTCGCGGCGGTAGGTCTCGGCGCAGGCGGCGCAGCGGGTGGTGCGGCGGTTGTTGCAGCGGACGAGGAGATGCCCGGCGGGCAGGTCTTCCGACGCCAGGTGCCGGACGGCGGCGCCGATCTCGCCCGTGGTGGTGTCGAGGTGGTGTTCCGTGCGGTGTCCGGCCAGGCGGACCGGGCGGACGCAGCCGGCGAGGCCGGAGAGTTGTTGCCCGAGTGCGGGCAGGGTGCCCGTGGCGGCGAGCCTGCCGAGTTCGGGCAGCGGGGGCGGGATGGTGCGGGTGATGATGGGACTGCTCCTTCGCGGCGTTCGGTCGTGGAGGGGTCTCAGTCCCGGGGCGGCGGATGCTTGGCGGTATCGAGGCCGCCCCGGGACGTTCGCGCGGTGTCGGGGTTCAGTCCTGGTCGTTGTTGACGATGTCGACGCCGGAGCGGGTGCCGGAGTCGATGGCGGGGGCGACGAAGGTGTCGGAGAGGTAGAAGCCGAACAGGGCGATCACGACGACGAGCCAGGGGCGGACGCCGAGGAACTTCACGGCGCCCCAGGCGATGAGGCCGAGGATCACGACGAGCGGCAGGCTGACAGTCACGGCGGTTCGTCTCCGTTTCAGTGGGCGGGGCAGCGGTGGGTGCGGGCGGCGAGTTCGGCGGCGGATCGGGTGTCGTACTCGGCGGAGAAGCCGCAGCGGGGCGCGGTGCAGGCGGCGGTGTGTTTCTCGTTGCCGTGCCGGTCGTTGGCGGTGCCGACCTCGATCGGGCCGAGGCGGACGAGGTTGCGGAAGCGGCGGAGCATGCTGGTTCTCCTAATTCGTGAGTAGGCGGTTCCAGGCCGACCTCGTCAGGGGCCGCTGGATTGACTGATGTAGACGGGTTTCGCGGTGGCCGCGTGGGCGCCGGATGGACTCCTGAGTTCTCCCGGCCCGCTGA